>NZ_CP084253.1:0-685228 GCF_023170545.1 Caballeronia sp. Sq4a
ACAAGGTGGTGCTCGAAGTGCCCGCGCCTGCATCGGGCGTGCTGGCCGCAGTGCTCAAACAGCAAGGCGATATCGTCCACGCAGACGAACTGCTCGCCGCCATCGACACCGAGGCGAAAGCCGCCGCGCCGTCTGCGGCCGCGCCCGCGCCGGCACCCGCTCCCGCGCCTGCCACAGCATCTGAAAAGCCCGCCGCTGCTCCGGCGCAACAGGCAAACGCGGCAGACTCTGCGGATGACAAAGCCGACTTCGACGTGATCGTGATCGGCGCCGGCCCCGGCGGATACATCGCCGCGATCCGCGCCGCGCAGCTCGGCATGTCGGTCGCGTGCGTCGAAGAATGGATCAACCCGGCCGGCAAGCCGAAGCTCGGCGGCACGTGTCTGAACGTCGGCTGCATTCCGTCGAAGGCGCTGCTGGCGTCGTCCGAAGCGTTCGAAAAAGCGAAGCTGCATTTCGGCGATCATGGCATCTCGATGGATAACCTGAACGTCGACATCAAGAAGATGGTCGGACGCAAGGAAGCCATCGTCGAGAAGATCACGGGCGGTGTCGAATTCCTGTTTCGCAAGAACAAGATCACGTGGCTCAAGGGTCACGGCAAGCTCGCGGGCAAGGCGGGCGGCGCGTTTCGCATCGAAGTGAGCGGCGGCGAGCAAGGCGGGACGCATACCGCGAAGCACGTAATCATCGCGACGGGTTCGAAAGCGCGGCATCTGCCGAACGTGCCCGTGGACAACCACATCGTGTCCGACAACGAAGGCGCGCTCGCCTTCGACTCAGCGCCGAAGAAGCTCGCCGTGATCGGCGCGGGCGTGATCGGCCTGGAACTCGGTTCGGTGTGGCGCAGGCTCGGCGCGGAAGTGACGATTCTCGAAGCGCTGCCCGAATTCCTCGCCTCGACCGACACGGCGATCCAGAAAGAAGCCGCCAAGCTCTTCAAGAAGCAAGGGCTCACCATTCACCTCGGCGTGAAGATCGAGAACGTGACGTCGTCGGATGCGGGCGTGTCCGTCTCCTACACCGACAAGGACGGCGCCGCGCAGACGCTCGACGCGGACCGACTGATCGTGTCCATCGGCCGCGTGCCGAACACCGACAATCTCGGGCTCGATTCCATCGGCCTCGCGACGGATCAGCGCGGCTTCATTCCCGTCGACGGCCATTGCGCGACGACGGTCCCGAATGTCTACGCGATCGGCGATGTCGTGCGCGGCCCGATGCTCGCGCACAAGGCCGAGGACGAAGGCGTGATGGTGGCCGAGATCATCGACGGACAGAAGCCGCATATCGACTACAACTGCATTCCGTGGGTGATCTACACGCACCCGGAAATCGCGTGGGTCGGGCAGACGGAACAGGCGCTCAAGGCGGAAGGCCGCGAGTACCGCACCGGTCAGTTCCCGATGATGGCGAACGGCCGCGCGCTCGGCATCGGCGAGACGGACGGCTTCATCAAGATGATCGCCGACGCGAAGACCGACGAGATTCTCGGCGTGCACATCGTGTCGGCGAACGCGTCGGATCTGATCGCCGAAGCGGTCGTGGCGATGGAGTTCAAGGCGGCGTCGGAGGATATCGGCATCATTTCGCATCCGCATCCATCGCTCTCGGAAGTGATGCGCGAGGCGGCGCTCGCAGTGAACAAGCGCGCGCTCAATATCTGAGTGGGCGGCGAAGCTGCGCTCGCGTTTCCGGGTTCGCGTTGCACGTTCGCTGAACGGTCGCGCGAACCGCCATACAATCATCGCGCGGCAGCCGTGTCGATCAGGCAGGCCGCGCATCGTCCGATGTTCCATGCAATCCAAACCTGGAGAGGATATGAACGTAACGCTTGCCAAGAAGCTTGCTGTCTCGACGATCGTGGCTGCCTTCGGCGTGTCCGTCGCGGCCGTGTCGTATGCGCAGGACAACAGCAGCACGACCGATGCCGCGCCTTCGACCAAAGCCCAGCGCAAGGCCGCGCGCAAGGAAGCGCGCGCGAAAAAGAACGCCGAGCTGAAGAAGCTCGAAAGCGCGGGATACAACCCGGCGCAGCGCGACGACGCGTCGTATCCGCAGGACATTCAGAAGGCCCAGAAGAAGGCCGGCATCGGTCAGTGATGTCGTAGCTGAAGGTGCGCCGCGTTTGGACGCGGCGTGCTCAGTCGTTCCGTTGCATCTTCTGTCTTCGCTCCGTTTTGCGGCGCTCGCCGCAGCAATGCATGCCAAGTTAAACTCTGCTCCTCTTTCGGACTATGCAAATTGCTTAGAGGTCCAAATTGAAGATGGACGCGACTGCGTTGCGGACGTGTAGATGCCATCGCTCGCCTTCGCGCCGATAGTCGAAGCGTTGACGGATAAGCCGCTCGGACCACCAATCCGATGCAGCGCCGGCTCGACTAGGAACGCGTGCTGCCTGCTCAACGAGATGCGTTGGTCGGTCGCACATAGCAGCATTCTTCAATGCGGGCGAAGACTCGAATGCCCACGTCTTCTCGCTGGAAGTGCTCGACATGCTCACGTTGACGAGGCGTGCGCACGCTCGTCGTCGCTGGCGCGGTCACGAGCGGCTGCGTCCGCGCGAGCGTCGTGGACGCGATGCAATACGGCATCAAGTTCGTGGCGTTCCCGGTTTGCGCGGTGGACCGCGCCCTACTCCGCATGATGCGAGCTCTTCGACATGACGCCGAGCTGCTCACGCATGCGCGCTTAAGCCCGTGCAGCCTCAGTCGCTTGCCGCCTGCGTCGGCTGCGCGACGCAGGTGAACGTCACCGTGGAGGTCTGTTCTTCGAGAGATCGCACGCCGCTCGTCGACTCTGACCTGACGAGGACGCGCTGTGAACGCTGCTTGCAATAGTCGTCGGCGGCGTCCATTGCACGGTTACGCGCCGTGACCCAGGACATGCGCGTGCCGGTGGCCTTGCCCGTCACGGTGAAGACGTTGGGTTGCGGGCCCGCGGTCACTGCGGTAGTCGTGCCGCACGCGGCGAGCGCGAGCAGCAAGCCTGCGCTGAGCGCGGCAGCCGCGCGCCCGACGAACGAATGGTGGGATGAATGAGGCATACGCGTCGTGTCGTGATCTCGATGAGGCACGCATGGTAACGCCGTACGCCGAATCCTTCACGGATCAGACAATTCAAGCGATGAGGCGGCGCAGCAGCCGCCCTTCTTCATCGCTCAAGACTCGCTGATGCGATCCAGCAGCCGTTGCAGCCGCGCATGCTGGCACGGCGCGAGACCCGGCGTCGACAGCGCCTGATCGACGCGCGAACGCCAATACGTCTTTGAGAACAGCGAATTCGCGCCGTCCAGATTCAGCACCTGTTCGAGATGCGCGATAGCCGCGTCGAGATGATTCACGTGGTAGGGACGTGGGCCCAGGCGGATGTCTTCCATTGGCGAGATCCGGCCGCGCGTCGCGGGGACGCCCGGCGTTCGGTTTGGATAAACGAGGCGCACGCGAAGCGCCTGCTTCGCGTCGCCGTAGACGATGAACGCGGTATGCGTTGTCGCGCGAAGGCGATCAATGCATGTGCTGGCCGCCGTTGATCGCGATGTTTGCGCCAGTCACGAAGCCCGCATCGTCCGAACACAGGAACGCGACGAGCGCCGCGACTTCCTCGGGCTTGCCGAGACGGCCTGCTGGAATCTGCGGCAGAATTTTGGACTCCAGAATGTCCTGTGGAATGGCGGTCACCATCTTGGTCGCGAGATAGCCCGGCGAAATGGTGTTGACGGTCACGCCCTTCTTCGCCACTTCCAGCGCGAGTGACTTCGTGAAGCCGTGCATGCCCGCTTTCGCCGCCGCGTAGTTGGTCTGCCCGATCTGCCCTTTCGAGCCATTCACCGACGAGATATTGATGATGCGGCCCCAGCCGCGCGTGACCATATCCTCGCACACGGGCTTCGTCATGTTGAACACGGAATCGAGGTTCGTGCGCAGGACGGCGTCCCAGTTCACCTTCGTCATCTTCTTGAAGGTGGTGTCCTGCGTGATGCCCGCGTTGTTCACGAGAATGCTGATGGGTCCGACTTCGCGCTGAATCTTCGCGATGCAGTGCTGGCTTGCTTCGTAGTCGGCGACATCGACGGGATACGCGCGGAAGTTGCGCCCCTGCCGGTCCATGCTGGCGAGCCAGTCGGAGACGATCGTGTTGCCCGGTGAATGCGTGACGACGACGGCATAGCCCGCGTCGTTCAGCTTTATGCTGATAGCTTCACCGAGGCCGCCCATGCCGCCCGTTACCACTGCAATACGTTTAGTCATGCTAATAGTCCTCTCAGGTTCTATAGTGCTCGAATGCCTCCCGACGGCGCTTGTAGTGTAGGTGTGGTGCGCGAAGCCGGGATGGGTTGCCCGTCGATGCCCGTCGATGCCAACTCTGCGGGCGATGTACGTCTACAGCCGCTCGACCGCCAGCGCGACGCCCATGCCGCCGCCGATGCACAGCGACGCCAGGCCCTTCTTCGCGTCGCGCTTCTGCATTTCGTGCAGCAGCGTGACCAGAATGCGGCAGCCCGATGCGCCGATCGGATGCCCGATCGCGATGGCCCCGCCGTTCACGTTGATCTTTTCCTGATCCCAGCCCATCTGCTTGTGCACCGCCAGCGCCTGCGCGGCGAACGCCTCGTTGATCTCCATCAGATCGAGATCGTCGATGCTCCAGCCCGCGCGTTCCAGACAGCGCTTCGATGCCGGCACCGGACCCATGCCCATGATCTTCGGATCGACGCCCGCGCTCGCGTACGCCTTGATGCGCGCGAGCGGCGTGAGACCCAGCGCTTCGGCCTTCTTCGCCGACATCACGACTACAGCCGCCGCGCCATCATTGATGCCCGATGCGTTCGCCGCCGTCACCGTGCCTTCCTTCGAGAACGCGGGCTTCAGTCCCGCGAGCGCTTCGGCGGTGACGCCGTGGCGCACGAATTCGTCCGTGGCGAACTGGATGGGCTCGCCTTTGCGCTGCGGGATCGACACCGGCACGATTTCGTCGTTGAAGCGGCCGGCTTTCTGCGCGGCCTCTGCCTTGTTCTGCGACAAGGCCGCGAACGCGTCCTGCGCTTCGCGCGTGATGCCGTATTCCTTCGCGACGTTCTCGGCCGTCGTGCCCATGTGGTAGTTGTTATAGACGTCCCACAGGCCATCGACGATCATCGAGTCGATCAGCTTCGCATCGCCCATGCGGAAGCCGTCGCGCGAGCCCGGCAGCACGTGCGGCGCGGCGCTCATGTTCTCCTGCCCGCCCGCGACGATGATCTCCGAATCGCCCGCGATGATCGCGTTGGCCGCGAGCATCACTGCCTTGAGTCCCGATCCGCAGACCTTGTTGATCGTCATGCCGGGGACCATTTCGGGCAAGCCGGCCTTGATAACCGACTGGCGCGCCGGGTTCTGGCCCGAGCCCGCGGTCAGCACCTGACCCAGAATGACTTCGCTGATTTGCTCGGGCTTCAGACCCGCGCGTTCGAGCACCGCGCGAATCACGGTGGCGCCCAGTTCCGGCGCTGCGATCTTCGCAAGCGAGCCGCCGAATTTGCCGACCGCGGTGCGCGCGGCCGATACGATCACTACGTCATTCATCTTCAATCCTCGTTGAACAGCGGAACTCGTGAATCACGGTTTTCATGCGCTTCGTTCGCGCACTCAATCACGCGCTTTCGATGCAAACGACGCAGCCCATTTACATGGGCTTTTAATTAGACTCTCAGGTCGACAACGGCCTTCTCCCGATTGCATCGATGCGCGGAAAATACGCAAACGCAAGTCCGCCGCATGCACTGTTGCACGCGTTAATCGCATCTGGTCGGGGAAGTAAGTTAGGGCGTGCGCTTGTGCGCCGCACCAATCAGAAGTCATTCTAAACGCAAAACATCGACAAAAGTTTTCATATTCCTAGGTAATAACCCTATGTACGGTAAGATATGCCGCACTAAAGATGCGCGTAGTTCGCTCTAACGTCGAACGGCCGTGCAATAAATCTGCTGTTTAGCAGCGGAAATTGTGCGCTAGTCTGATGAATGGTGCATGAAAGCTTCGCTGCCCGCCGGTGCAAAACGGCCGGTCGGCAGGCGCGTGCAGCGCCGGCCGTTTCGTCAGGCATCGGACCACTTCAATGCCACCTTTTCATTATCCGCTTAGTATCAGCCGATTTTGTCCACGTCGACTATCTAACATGGAATGCATTCATGACATGTCGATGTATTGCGGCGATTTGCCGCGATTGAATTAAATCGCCAATACCAGTTTGATACCTTTTGCTCGCGAACAACACGCCATCATTCTCGTATTGGTTAATCGTTCTTCGTTAGTCAATACGACGTCGCGATGATCGACTTCACCGTCGAGCACGCGAATCTCGCACGAACCGCATAGTCCTTCTTCGCAATCGCTTAGAATATCGATATTCGCGCGCCTAAGCGTAGCGAGGAGCGTCTGATCCGGCGGAACGGTCAACGTCAGGCCCGAATCCCGCAGTTCGACTTCGAATGCGTGCTCACTGGACGGGTCCAGCGCGCCCAGCGTGGATTCGAAATGCTCGATCTTCAACGCGCCTTCCGGCCACCGGGCGCTTGCGGTCGAGAGCGCGTCCATCATGCGCGCCGGACCGCAGGCATAGACTTGCGTGCCCGCCTCGACGCGCAGCGCCGTGAAGTCGTTGCGCGCGCCCTCCTCCGATACGTACACGCGCAGCCGTTCGCCATGCAGCGCGCGCAGGTCGTCGAGAAAAGCCATCGACGCGCGGCTGCGACCGCTATAGTGAATCTCATAGTCGATGCCGTGCTCGCGCGCGTGACGCGCCATCGCGCTGATCGGCGTGATGCCGATGCCGCCGGCAATCAGCACGAGCCTGCGCGCAGCGGGATCGAGCCGGAAGTGATTGCGCGGCCCGCGAATGCGCCAGTGCACGCCTGGCTTCACGTTGTCGTGGACCCATGCCGAGCCGCCGCGGCTCGCGGTCTCGCGCAACACGGCGATCTCGTAGGCGGCCGAATCGGCAGGATCGCCGCAGAGCGAATATTGCCGTGAGAGGCCGCTGTCGCCGCAGATGACGTCGATGTGCGAGCCCGGCGTCCAGCGCGGCAGCGCGCGACCATCGGCTGCGACGAGACGCACGCGCGCGATGCGATCGGCGCACATCGACACCGACTCGACGATCACCGCGCGGCTCACCGCATGCGACGACGGCTCGCCGATGCGCACCGCCGCGCGCGGCTCGCGCACCGACGGATTCGTGCGCTCGGGGTTCAGCGCGGGGTCCCATTCGACGTAGAGATGCTCGGGCCCGCGAAACGACGTGTTCGGGACGTACGTGAAGCGCTGCTCGGCGAGGCGCATGTGCGGCAGGCGGCGCGTCAGTTCGTCGAGGAAGATCTGCATCTCCATGCGCGCGAGATTCTTGCCCATGCACTGATGCGCGCCGTAGCCGAACGTCAGCTGATCGCTGGCATTTTCGCGGCGGATGTCGAAGAGATCGGCGTCCGCGAACTGATGCGGGTCATGGTTGGCCGATGACGTCACGATCAACAGCTTCGCGCCCGCCGGAATGTCGATGCCGCCGATCTTCACGTCGCGCGTCGCGAGCCGCCGCCACGCCGCAACCGATCCGTTGTGCCGCAGGCATTCTTCGACCGCGTTCGGAATCAGGCTCGGGTCTTCGCAGATGGCGCGCCACGCCTGGCCGTGTTGCAGCAACAGCTTGATCGCGTTGGCGGCCGCGTTGGCCGTGGTCTCGTGCGCCGCGACGATGCCGGCCATCATCATCGAATGCAGATAGGAGTCCGTAACCACGTCGGGCAGTGTCTGCTGCTTGCGAATGCCGTACTGCATCCAGCCGGGGCCGGACGGGTCCTCGCGCATCTTGTCGAGCACCTTGCCCGCGTACTGCCAGAACTTGCCGACGGCATGCGCGACCGCGACCTGCTCCTCCGGCTTCGGGCGGCCCCACGTATTCACCGTATGCGCGATGGAGTATTCGCGCAGCGTGTCCATGTCCTCCTCGGGCACGCCGAGAAAGTGCAGCGCGACGGTTAGCGGCACTTCCCACAGCATCTGATCGACGAGATCGGCGCGGCCATCGTCGATGAAGCGATCGACATATTCGCGCGTGAGTGCGCGCACCATCGGCTCGTGATGCGCGAGCGCCTCGGGCGTGAACGGGTCCATCAACGCGCGACGGCGCGGCATGTGCGCCGGTTCGTCCTCGTTGACGAGCGTGCGGTTGAGCGCGAAGCCGTACGACGCGAGCACCGCGTTCGCTTCCGGCCCGGTCGGCGTGATCTTCTCCAGCGCGATCGACGGACTGAACGTCAGGTTGTCGCGAAAGATCGCCTTGATGTCGTCGTAGCGCGTGACGACCCAGTAACCGAGCTTCGGGCTGTAGAACACCGGCTCCTCTTCGCGCGCCCAGCGCACGTACTCGGGCGGGTCTTGCTGATAGCCGTCGCTGAACGGATCGAAATCCGCGGCGCGCGCGCTCACCGGGCAGCCGTTCGGCGCAGTCGAATGGAAAGGGCATTGGGTCGCGGGTGTCGCGATGTTTGCGTCGGCCATGAGCTTCGTCTCCTTATTTATATATTTCGTGTGTCAGACCGGCTTTCCTTCGCTCGATGCCCAGTTTCGCATCAGCGTGTTGCTCGGCAAGGTCTCGTCGATCATCTTGCGCGCCGTTTCGCGACCGGCGACAGGCAAGCCGGTCGGATCGAGCACGCCGATCTGCACCAGCACCGACGCCTGATCCCAATAGATGTGTTCGTTATAGAGCTTGTCGCCGCGAAAGCGGACGACTGCGAGCATCGGCACTTCGAAATAGCGGCCCGTGGGCGCGAGGCCCGGCAGCAGCCAGTCGATCTCGCGATCATGCGTCGCGCAAAACACGAATTCGTCGACGATCCGGTCCGCGCCGATCGTGCGCGAGACCGGGATCAGCTTAGTGTCGGCAGGGTTCGAGTGGACGAAGTGATATCGGTAGAAGCGTTTGAGCTCGTCGTATCCGACGCCGCCCGTCATCGTCGGCACGTGGTTGACGTACGGCTCGGCGACCATGGTCGGCATGACGGCGTCGACGTCGCGCGTCGCGAATTCGAAATAGCAGTGCTGCTCCCACAAGCGGTCGAGGTCGTAGACTGGACCGAGCACCTCGCGCAGCAAGCCGAGCGTACGCGAGTACGCCATCAGCGCGGCAGGTTTGTCGTATGGCGAGTCAGCGGATGCGGCGGGCGCGGCAAAACCCGGCGCGCACCCGCTATATATATAGCGCTGTATCTGTGGCTTGCCGGCGAAGGCGTCGCTCGCTTGCGTTTCCGCGAAATGGAAAACCATCGGGCAGCGGATGGTGCGCAGGTCGTCGAGGCAGGCGGCGAGGTCGTCGGGATAGTAGGCCACCGCGCAGTCGATGTCCGCGTTCGCCGCGGCCTGCACGGCTAGCCGTCCGCCCGCGCCGAAGCCGACCGCGCCCACTTTGCCCGCATGTTCCGGCAGCGCGCGCAGGGCTTCGATGATTGCCGCCAGGTTTTCCATCGAGACGCCGCCGCCCCGAAGCTCGCGCCCGGCCAACTCGGGCGCCAGCACGACGTACCCCTCCTCGGCGAAACGCTCGGCGGTCGATTGCGCGAAGTCGTCGAGGCCCGCGGCATCGTGCAAGAGCAGCAGTCCCGGTCCCGAGCCTTGCGCCGGGCGTGTCACGTACGCGCGAATCGGGCCGCCTTCGCGGGCGGCGATGTCGATGAAAGTCCCAGCCATGTCAGGCGTCTCCGGAGTCGTCGGTCAGGAAAGCAGCGTATCGGCAAGCAGCTTCACATTCAACACGACAATCACGCCGGCGACCAGCCACGCGAGCGCCGCCAGCCATCGACCGATGACGAAGACGCCCATTTTCTGGCGGTCGGACACGAAGCGCACGAGCGGCACGACGGCGAACGGCAGTTGCATCGACAGGATTACCTGGCTCAAGACGAGGAGTTGGCCGGTGGCTCTTTCGCCGTAAATTGCAGTGACGGCGATCACGGGCGTGATGGCGATCGATCGTGTCAGAAGGCGGCGCGCCCAGTTCGGCAGGCGCAATTGAAGAAAGCCTTCCATCACGATCTGGCCGGCGAGCGTGGCCGTCACCGTCGAATTCAAACCGGAGGCGAGCAGCGCGACCGCGAACAAGGTCGACGCGATGCCGAGACCGAGCAGCGGCGACAGGAGATGGAACGCGTCGGCGATTTCGGCCACTTGGTCGTGACCGCTGCTATGAAAGACGGCCGCCGCCACGACGAGGATCGCGGCGTTGATAAATAACGCGAGCGTCAGCGCGAGGGTGCTGTCGATCGTCGCCCAGCGGATGGCGTCGCGGCGCGCATCCACCGAGGCGCCATAGGCGCGCGTCTGCACGACCGAAGAATGCAGATACAGGTTGTGCGGCATGACCGTCGCGCCGAGAATGCCGATCGCGAGGTACAGCATCTCGCGGTTCGCCACGATTTGCGGGGACGGCACGAAGCCGCGCAGCACCTGCGCGACCGGGGGCGCCGCCGCGGCGATCTGCAACGCAAAGCAGACCGCGATGACGGCCAGCAGCGCAATGACGAATGCTTCGAGGAAACGGAAGCCTCGGTTGACGAGGAGCAGGAGAAGGAAGGCGTCGAGCGCCGTGATCAGCGCGCCGAGCACGAGCGGAATGTCGAACAGCAGCTTCAGCGCGATGGCGGTGCCGATAACCTCGGCGAGATCACACGCGATGATCGCCATCTCGCACGCAAGCCACAGCGCCAGATTGACGGGCCGGGAGTAATGATCGCGGCATGCCTGCGCGAGGTCGCGCCCCGTCGCGACGCCGAGCCGGACAGCCAGTGCCTGCAGCAGGATCGCCATGAGGTTCGACAAGAGGATCACCGCGAGCAACGTGTAGCCGAAACGCGAGCCGCCGGCAATGTCCGTCGCCCAATTGCCCGGGTCCATGTAACCGACCGAGATCATGTAGCCCGGGCCGGCGAACGCGAGGAGTCGCCGGAACCAACTGCCACCGACCGGCACTCGCACCGACGCGTAGACCTCCGGCAAACTCGGGCGCAAATCGTCCTGTCGAGCATCTTTGTACACGGGGCGAGGGTCGCGCATCGGCACGGGCTCCGGTAAGGCGCTTGTCAGTGAACGAATATGCGCCGGGCGGATTAAAGATACAAGCTCCGGGCGGGTCGGCGGCGTTGACCACTGATAATTCGACTTATCAGATGTAACGATTTAGGTTGTCAATTTCACGCGGAGTTGATAACCTCGCCGCAAATGGCTGATTTCAAACACAAAATTTCTCGTTCTGAAGGCGCGTTGCATGAAGGCTCGGCAACGCCTCGCCTCACGCGCCAGCATTTCGCCCTGTATCGCGGCTATCTGGACGGCGTGTCCGAAGCGCAGCTTCACGCATCGTATGGCGACTCGGGCAGCGACATGCGCAGCACGCGCCGGCTCATCGCTGCCCTGCGCGACACGCTTTCTGTGCTCGCGCGCCGTGCGCACGACATCGAAGCCGCCCATCTTCTTCGATTGCGCCCCGGGAGTATTCCGTCGACGCCCGCTGAACTCGCCGGGGGCGCGCCTTCGCTCGAGACGTTCCGCGAGCGCGTCGACCCGGACGGTGTATTCGGCGAAGCGGAACTGCTCGCGTTGTATCGGGAAGCGTATCCCGCGGATGCGTCGCCCACCGTGGACCGGCGAACCGCGCGCAACATGCGACTGCGGCGGCGTCAGGCGGACGCGCTTGCGAGAATGGAAGCGACGCTCGTCCACGATCCGCGGCCGGAGCATCCGGTGGACGGATGGTTCGAACCGGCAGTCGCGGCACGGCTCGCCGCTGCACAAATCGGGACGATCTCGGATTTGATCGCACTGATCGAGCGCCGCCGACATCGGTGGTACACCGCAGTGCCGCGACTCGGGCCCAAGGGCGCGCAACGCATCGTCGACTGGCTGCAACTGCACTCGGACGCGCTCGGGCGCACGCTTTCGCCGTCGGCGCTGGTGCCGCGGCGGCAGTGGACGGCGGAGGCGCCTGAGCGCCCTGTCGCGAACGGTGACGCGGTTGCTATCGCGCCGCTCGAAGCGATTCGCGTCCCTGCCCCGCTCGACGGCTCGAACGGGATGAATCGCGCGAGTGGCTCAACCTGTCGTCTTCGCACCGATATCGAAGCGATCAACGCGTGGCTCGACGCGCGCGCGGCAAGCGAGCACACGCGGCGGGCCTATCGGCGCGAGGCGGAACGGCTGCTGCTTTGGGCGCTGATCGAGAAGAGCAAGCCGCTGTCGTCACTGACTTTGCCGGATTGCTGCGAGTATGTTCATACTTTTCTTTCGAATCCAAGTCGCGGGCGTTGGGTCGGGAAAAGCCGTGTCGAGCGGTGCCTCGCCGATTGGCGGCCGTTCGCCGGTCCGTTGTCCGATCGAAGCCGGGAGACAGCCCGTTCAATATTGACCGCAATGTGCGAGTGGCTCGTCGAGGTAAGTTATCTGGCGACGAATCCGTTCAGCGGAATGGAACGAGCGGCGACGCCATCAATTTTCGACGCGGAGACGCGGTCGCTCGATTTTGAACAGTGGAGGCTCGTTTTCGACGCCGTAACCCGGCCTCAGTACACCTTCGTCGAACATCGCGACCGCCTCGCGCTGCTGCTTGCGTACGCCACAGGACTGCGTCGTTCCGAGTTGGCGAGCGCGACGACCGACATGCTGTCAGTCGGGCGCCTCCCCGGCGTCGAAGCGCCGGTTTGGCGGCTGAGTATCGGGCATGTGTCGCGGCGACGTGCAAATCGTTCGGTGCTTCTGCCGCCAATCGTGATCGAGGCACTAGAAGAAAACCTCGCGCTTCGGGGACTTCCCAGCGCGCTCGACTGCCCGGAAGGCACGCCGCTGCTTGCTCAGTCGCGAAACGGCGGATCCATCACGCCCGACGGCATCGGCAAGCTATTCAAGGCGATTTTCACGAGCGCCGCTGCTGCTGCAGATAGAAACGTCCCTGGATCGGGGCGTCGCCTCGCGCTCGGGAGCACGCACTGGCTGCGGCACACACATTCCGCGCATGCGCTTGCGCACGGCGCGGACATCGTCGAGATTGGCAAGGGCCTCGGGCATGCAAGCTTTTCGACCACATCGCTGTACCTAAAGGGCGATGGCTGGCGACGTTTACTTGGCGTCGAGCGGCTTTTACGAGAGACTTTTCGCTCGGATCCTCATCAGAATCCGCTTAGCGGAGCCTCGCGGGCGCCTCGGACGTTGTAAAAATGCCTGAAAAGGCGTGAATACGACTTCAGAGTTTACTTGAGGTTTACCGGTTGGCCGTTTATTCTTCGGTTTGCAGCATGTTTTCCACAAACCGAAGAATTATTTGCTTACCCAGGCCCGCCAGTGACTGCGAACTCCATGTTAAGCGCCCGGCTTCCCGAAGTCGATCAATCCGTTTCCATCGAAACGCTGCTGGGGGTGGCCGCTCAAGCCACTGACATCCTCAACCAGATCCGCGACGCGATGCTGGAGCCGTACCCGCGCAAGAGCGCGCCGACCTTCACGAGCGCGCAAGTCGCCTCGCTGTGCGGCATCGACAAGCAACGGTTCCAATATCTGACGACAAAGGGCGAGTTGCCGGCGGGTACGTCGAAAGGCGCGGGCCGAAGTAAACAGTTCACGCTGGAGGAAACGCTGACCTGGATCCGCGCGACGAAGGAACGCGTCAGGCGTCCCGAGGGCAAACGCGGACGAATCGTCACGGTGGCGAACTTCAAGGGCGGCGTCGCGAAAACGACGACCGCCGTTTCGGCTGCGCAGGCGCTGACGCTCCTCGGCCGACGCGTCTTGGTAATCGACTGCGATCCCCAGGGCACGACGACGCAACTGTGCGGCTGGGCTCCGGACGCCGAAATTTCCGACGATCAGACGCTCTTGCCGCTCATCTACGGTGACCAGGAGACGCTCCGCTATGCCGTTCAGGAGACGTACTGGCACAACCTCGATCTGATCCCGGCGTCCTCGTCGCTTTTCGATGCTGAATTCGAGATCCCGGCGAAAGTACTGAACGACAGCACCTTCGAGTTTTGGGAGATCGTCCGAAAGGGCTTGCTGCCATTGACGGACGATTACGACGCGATCGTCATCGACACGCCCCCTGCCCTCAGCTATCTGACGATAAACGCGCTCCTCGCGTCCGACGCCATTCTCCTCCCCTGCCCGCCCGAGGCGCTCGACTTCGCGAGTTCGACGCAGTTCTGGCACCTCTTCGCGGACATCGCGAAGAAGCTGCCGGGCGTACTCGAACAAAAGCGATTCGACTTCGTGAACGTGATCTTGACCAAAGCCAAGTCGGACGATGTCTCCCGGGTAGTGCGAGGCTGGCTGCAGAAAGCCTATGGCGATCGAGTACTTCCATTCGAGATTCCAGAGTCCACGGTGCCGAAGGGTGCGTCTGCGCAACTCTCTACCGTGTATGACTTGTCGAAACCGGACGGAAGCACGGCCGCATACAACCGGTTCAAGGAGCCGCTCGACCGGCTCGCAGAGCATCTCGACGCGCAGTTCGTCCGCGCGTGGAACCAGAAGGAGGAATAAATGGGCATTGGGGACAGGCTCCTCGCAAAGACTGCGAACGTTGGGAGCAAGCCATCTGATTCGGCTCAGCGACCGACGAACACCGAGCCGCGCACGTCACCTGGCAGATTGATGGACGCGCAGCATCGGATCAACACAGCGCAGGCCCGGATCAAGGAACTTGAATCGCAACTGGAAGAGCGCGCAGCGCTGGAGGTCGCGCTCGACGCGCTGGTTGAGGTGCCGGGGCGTCGCAGAAAGCTCACAGCCGAACAATTTCAGGAACTGAAGAGCAATCTCGCGCAGCACGCCCTGGCTACGCCGATTCTTGTCCGGTCCATCGCGGACGGACGTTACGAGATCGTCGCGGGACACAACCGGGTCGCGGCTTACCGCGAACTGGGGCGCAGTAGCATTCGCGCGAACGTCGCATCGATCGAGGAAGGCGAGATCGAGTTTGCCGCTTTTTTCTCCAACCTTCTGTCGCCGTCACTGACCGACTTCGAGAAGTACTGGAACTTCAAGCGGCTCCAAGAGTTAAGTGGACTTTCGCGTACCGAGATCGCCGACAGCGCGGGCTTGAGCAAAAGTCACGTGAGTCGGATTTTCTCGTTCGACGCGCTACCGGACGAGGCCAAGGAGGCCCTGGCGATGAAGCCCGAGCGCCTCGGAAGCAATGCTGCCCAGAAGCTCGCCGCGCTTGCAGAAGCCGGAAAGTCCGAAAAAGTTGTCGAGGCGGTTCGACGTCTTGTCGACGACGACACCTTCACGCAAGACAAGGCAGTCGCGTTGGTTGCTGAGAAACCGAAGGCAACTCCTCCCAGCTCGACGGTCGTTCGCGCCGGGCGTCGAAAGGTGTGCGAAGTCACAACGCGTAATGGAGTGGTAGGCGTCCGGTTCTTCGAGAAAGACGCCAGTGCGGCAAGTGAGTGGGGCCAGCGCATAGCGGATTTCATCAGCAAATCGCTAAGCGAAGCAGCGCCCGAGGAATGACCTACTAGGTACTCATTAAAAATCAACGACTTAGTGCGTTGATAGGTTGAGACCAGGAGAGCCACCCTTATAGGCCAATACCAGTGATTAACTGGCCGAGGTAACCATGTGATCGACACGCTGTAGAAAGACAAAAGCCTTCGGCGCCAACCGAAGGCTTTTGAATTCGGGCTTAACTGCTGTTCGCCCGGTTCGCTTCCCGACGCCAATCGGGTCACGAGTGCACATCTCGAAGTTTAGCGGATCGCGATCGGCAGTCAAGCATTTGCCCTCCATTTCTCGAAATGGACGCACTTGACATGCATATCGCGCAACTTTCCGTTGCAGGCGAGGTTGATTCTCGTCCGCAAAACCATAATTCACTCACTGCCACACCCGATCAACAGGCACTCGACGAATACGCTTGTGATCGGTCGAATCTTCCGTGGGTGATCTTTCGCGCGGCGCATCGCGCCAATCACCTATCAGCGCTACCTGCTCGCGCCCGCGCCGTACTCGCCGCCCTTGCCCGGACCGTCGATGCAAATCGGCCGTTCGCAGCAATCTTCGCCCGACGCGAACTCTTGACCGGCCGAGCACTTCAGTCCATGCGCACGTTCTATCGCAGCCTCGAAGACCTCGAAGCGGCGGGGTTCATTACGCGTCCCCCGCAAACACGATACGGCAGCGCCGGTCTTTTCGGTCGAGCCTATCTGCACCTGACAACCAAAGCGGCCGACGTGCTGGGATTGACCGAAACTTCCGAGCACGCCACTGACTCGGCGCATAAGCCACAGGGATCGCCTGCGCGCAACAGAACGGCCCAGTTCTTGATCGCGCCGTCTGTCACGCTGGCAGACGGTGCTATATATAAGGATCTATCCCCTAGTAATCAAAAGAGACAACCGGGCCGCCTCCCTGCCGATCTCATGCGCCTGCGGCTTCTGGGATTTCGTGATTTTTTGATCTTCAAACTCATGGCCGAGGCTCGCCGACACGGCAAGCTCCTCTCAGACGTCGTAGAGACGACCTGGGAACATCTAAAACGCGCTCAGCATCCCATCAGCTATTTGCGCGCTCTGCTGCGAAAGCCGGTCGACTACGCCTATCGAGTCCGCACGCTTCACGCTGAATTCGCCGAACAAGAGACGCGCGCCTCCAAAGACGCCCACGTGAAGCAGGCCACAGACGCCATCGCCGGCAAATCGTTTGAGAGTCGCGACGGACTTACGCGCTATGTCGTTTCCGCGAACGCAACCGAACTGACCGCGCATCACCGCGATGAAGCGCGTCCTCGCGTACGCGTTGGATCGTGGGCCGAGGAATTCATCGCTGCTTTGGACGCCGGGCACATCGTGCCCGCTGCGGCTAGCGCTGCCAACAACGCGGCCGCATCGCCACGTTGCCTGCCCGCTGACCAGTTCGAGTCGGCAGCCGCGAAGCGCGCCTCGCGAAGCAAGGAACAGGTCAATGCCCTCAAACAACTGCTCAAGTTGAAAACAGTCGGCCTCGCCCCCAGATCGAATGGGAGCGAGAAGTCTGAGACGTTAAGGGCGGAAGGCCCCGCGCCCATCCGCCCTATGCGGTCTGACATTTCGCCGCAACGAGCAGACCTTTTAAAAAATCTGCTGCGTCGCAACAAACCCTGATATACTCTAAGGTTCCGCCTGTAGAGGCGATTGAAATATGCAAGCTGCGCGACTAGCCGGTTTGCGCGCTTTGCTCGATGCGATTCTCAGCAAGCCGTCCGTGATCGAAAATCATTCGATATCCATGCGGGCCGTACGCTCGCTTCCGGGGACCTGTCATCGCCGAGCAAACCTGTCGAGGAGAAAGTATGGCAAGTTTTGATCGGGAAGATTCGGAGCTGGATATCGTCGCGCCGGCGCGCAAGTCGCCGGGCCGACGCGCAGGCAAAGCAAAGGGCCAGACCGGCAACGTGCAGCCCGATGTCGTGATGACGGCGGAGCAGGACGAAGAGCGCCAGCGTCAAATGCGCGCGTTGATTCAGTTGGGCAAGGAGCGTGGCTATCTGACGCATGCCGAAATCAACGACCATTTGCCCGACAACTTCGCGCAGACGGCGGCGATGGAAACCATCGTCAGCACGTTCAACGACATGGGCGTGGCCGTCTACGAGCAAGCACCGGATGCCGAAACGCTTCTGTTGAGCGACAACGCGCCGACGGTGGTGACCGATGAACAGTCGGAAGAGGAAGCCGAAAACGCGCTTTCGACCGTCGACTCGGAATTTGGCCGCACGACCGACCCGGTTCGCATGTACATGCGCGAAATGGGTGCGACCGAACTGCTCACGCGCGCCGGCGAAATCGCTATCGCGAAGCGCATCGAAGACGGCTTGCACGAGATGATTCAGGCGATCGCCGCATGCCCGTCGACGGTGGCGAGCATTTTGGCGGACGCCGCGCAAGTCGAATCGGGCGAGCTCAAGATCGACGAACTCGTCGACGGCCTCAAGGAAGACGACGCAGCGGAAGAAGAAATTTCGGCCTCCGAAGTGACGGATTCGACGGACATCGATACGGATGCCGAAGAATCGGATAGCGACGAAGACGACGACGGCGACATCGAAGGTGGCGACGCGGGTGCATCGAACGAAGCGCGTCTGAAGCAGTTGAAGGCCGACTGCCTCGAGATCTTCGCTCGCGTGCGCGAACTGGCCGAACAAGCCAGTCATCCGAAAGGTTCGGGTGCCGCAGCGACGAAGGCGGTCGAACGCGCGCGCGCCGAGATTCAACGCGAGTTGGGATCGATCCGCTTCACGGCGAAGACCATCGACCGTCTGTGCGCGAACGTTCAGCAGCAAGTCGCGCAAGTGCGCGAGATCGAACGTCGCATTCTGCAGATCGCCGTGGATCGCTGCGGCATGCCGCGCGAGAAGTTCGTCGAGTCGTTCCCGGGGCATGAGACCGACCTCGAATGGACGGCGCGCACGGCGGCGAGCGCCAAGCATTACGGTGCATCGCTCGAGCGCAGTTTGCCGGCCATTCAGGCAGAGCAGCAAAAGCTCATCGACATCGAAGCCGCTGTCGCGATGCCGCTCAAGCAACTCAAGCAGATCAACCGTCAGATGACGGCTGCCGAGTTGAAGATGCGTCAGGCAAAGCGCGAGATGATCGAGGCGAACCTGCGTCTCGTGATTTCGATCGCGAAGAAGTACGTCAACCGTGGCATGCAGTTCCTGGATCTGATTCAGGAGGGCAACATCGGTCTGATGAAGGCGGTGGACAAGTTCGAATATCGCCGTGGCTGGAAGTTCTCGACGTATGCGACGTGGTGGGTTCGTCAGGCCGTGACGCGCTCGCTCGCCGATCAAGCGCGCACGATCCGCGTGCCGGTTCACATGATCGAAACGATCAATAAGTTGAACCGCATCTCGCGCGAGATTCTGCAGCAGACCGGTCAGGAAGCGCATCCGTCGGTGCTCGCCGAGCGCATGGAAATGCCCGAGGAGAAGATCCGCGGCATTCTCAAGATCGCGAAGCAGCCGGTGTCACTGGAAACGCCGGTCGGTGAGGACGCCGATGCAACGCTCGGCGACATGATCGAAGATCAGGGCGCCGCGTCGCCGGCGGATGCTGCCGTGCACGCGAACATGCGTGCCGCGATCGACGATGCGCTCAACGCACTGTCGCCGCGCGAAGCGAAGGTGCTGCGCATGCGCTTCGGTATCGACACGGCGTCGGACTACACGCTCGAAGAGCTCGGCAAGCAGTTCGATGTGACGCGCGAGCGTATTCGCCAGATCGAAAGCAAGGCGATGCGCAAGCTCATGCATCCGAGCCGCGCGGACAAGCTGCGTCCGTTCCTGGATCGCTAAGCTCAGATAGAGCAGATCGAGCAGGGCACAACGCGTGCCGTCCAATGGACGGCACGCGTTTTTTTTTGCCTGCGCCGCTCAGCCGCGCGTCGTGCCCTTCGGCGCCGATGCCGCCGCGCACGCCTGAAGCGCGACGATCGCCTTGCGTGCGAGCGTCACCGTCTCTTCGCAAGCGTGGACGTTGGCAAAGATCGAGCATCCGCCGCCTGCATCTATTTTCGATACCGCACGGCGCACGCGCTCGAGCGCCGACTGTGGCGAGCCACTGTCCTTCACGATGGCGGCGACGTCGAATGCACTGCCGCCATCTGTTTCGACGTAACCGGGACATTGACCGACCGCCTGCGCGTGCGCGCCCGCGCATACGGAACCGACGAGCGCGGCGGCGGCGAGCGTTCGCGCGCTGCGCCTACGGAGATCAAAGAAGGAAGGAGTGTTCATGGCGTCGCAGTCCAACGAAGCATCGCATCGAGACATGGCGCGCCGGGCTCATCGATAGCGGTCGCAAAGCACCGCGTTGTCCACAGTTTCCGTGCACAAGCGTGTGGATATCCTGAGCATCGCCGAGCCAACGCGTTGATGCGAAACGTGTTTCGCCCGTCGTGCGAAATGCGCGCGTGAAACGCCTATTGTGGACCGGTTGCAAAAAGCGCGTTCGCTCTCGAGTCTTTCGACCGGCTCTCTCACGACAACGCTGTATCGTTGTCCACAGTTTCAGTGATCAACCATGTGGATATCCTGAGCATCGAGCGGCTAAGCGCTTGATGCTTCACGCATTTCCTCCGACGTCGCGCAATCATGCGTCGCGCGACGGTCTCAATGCATCGACGATACTTCGCGTCACCCGCGCTTCGGTATGTCGAGCCCGCGTTGCACCGCCGGCCGCGCGACGAACGCATCGAGCGCGCGCTGCACGTGCGCGTAGGCGTCGAACTGAACGAGATCGCGCGCCTCATAGAAGCCGACCAGATTACGCACCCACGGAAACACCGCGATATCCGCGACGCTGTAATCGTCGCCCATGATCCACTCACGGCCAGCGAGCCGCGCGTCGAGCACGCCGAGGAGGCGCTTGCTCTCCGCCACGTAGCGATCGCGCGGCCGCTTGTCCTCGTAGTCCTTGCCCGCGAATTTGTGGAAGAAACCGAGCTGGCCGAACATCGGACCGATGCCGCCCATCTGGAACATGAGCCATTGAATCGCTTCGTAACGGCGCGCCGGGTCTTCGGGCAGCAACTGGCCGGACTTGTCGGCGAGATAAATCAGAATCGCGCCCGACTCGAACAGCGCGAGCGGCTCACCGCCGGGACCGTTGGGGTCGATGATCGCGGGAATCTTGTTGTTCGGATTCAACGACAGGAATTCCGCCGACATCTGATCGTTCGTATCGAAGCGCACCAGATGCGGCTCGTAGGGCAGGGCGGTTTCTTCGAGCATGATCGACACTTTGACGCCATTCGGCGTCGGCAGCGAGTAAAGCTGGATACGGTCGGGATGCTGCGCGGGCCATTTGCGGGTGATCGGAAAGTCGGAGAGCGCGGGCATGGCGGGTCCTGTTCGATGGGAATCGCTCAATATAACGAGTTCGCCCACTCGACGCAGACCAGGTGAATGGCGTTCTCCATGCCGCCGCAGCGTTCACCGTCCCGCGTTCCCGCAAAAGCTGGCTCAGAAATTGCGGCATCCGCCACGCTTTCCTGACAAAACCGGCGCCCACAGCCGGGATTTCAACGACCAGACTCCTCAACCGCTGCCTTGCCGCTGCCATGAAAACCGTTCCTCTCGCAACGCTTACCGCGCTCGCCGCTGTGGCTGGGGGATTGCTGCCCAGCGTGACGCAGGCTTACCCGCTCGAACAACAACTCGACTGCAAGTCGAGCGCGCATCGCTTCATCGCGCCGCTGCGCGACGAGCAGTACATCGACGCCAGCCCGATGCGCGTCGAAGCCAACTCGGTCAACGCTTTCCGGCCGACGCACGGCAGCGACCTCACCGCGTACGGCT
The DNA here is from genome assembly GCF_023170545.1 of Caballeronia sp. Sq4a. Classification (NCBI taxonomy): domain Bacteria; kingdom Pseudomonadati; phylum Pseudomonadota; class Betaproteobacteria; order Burkholderiales; family Burkholderiaceae; genus Caballeronia; species Caballeronia sp. Sq4a. The sequence goes on from NZ_CP084253.1 coordinate 21,352, forward strand.
TTCGCGTCTACGCCGTGCTGGGTTACGAACACGGCGACGCGCTTTTCAAGCAGGGCAAGGGCGAGCCGATCAACGATTCGGCGTACGGCGTCGTCGTGGTCGGGTCGAAGGAGTCGGTCGAGGCGCGCGTGCGCGACGCAGGCAGCACGGCCGTCGTCCATGAAGTGGTGCCGATGCTGATGACCGCCATCTTCTGCAACGGCAGCCCCATGCGCAACACGGCCGGCACGGTCGCGACCGACACGACGAGCAGTCATTGAAACGGCGTTGCAAGGCATTTCGCCGATAATGTTCGCCTGATCGACGACGCGCGCACTGTCGCGCGCCACCCAACACTTCCACACATGGAACCGGAGAACGACGCTCGCGCGCCCACTCCGGTCGACAGGAGAACGGAGACATGCCTGAAGCAGCCAACACGAATTCGAAGATCGCGGTCGTCACTGGAGCGGGAAGCGGCATCGGACGCGCGGCGGCGCTGGCGCTGCTAAGCGATGGCTGGTCGGTGGTGCTGGCCGGCCGCCGCGCCGCGCCGCTGGAGGCGGTCATCGCCGAATCCGGCGCGGGCGAACGCGGCCTGGCCGTGCCGACCGACGTGGCCGATCCGCAATCGGTCGAACGGCTCTTTCAGGCGGCGGTGGAGCGCTTCGGACGCGTCGATTTGCTGTTCAACAACGCGGGCGTGAGCAATCCGCCGGGCCCGTTCGAGGACTGGACGCCGGATCAGTGGCAGGGCGTCGTCAACGTCAATCTGAACGGCATGTTCTATTGCCTGCAGCAGGCGTTTCGCACCATGCGCGCGCAGTCGCCCAGAGGCGGGCGCATCATCAATAACGGTTCCATTTCCGCGAGCGCGCCGCGTCCGAATTCGGCTGCCTACACCGCCACGAAACATGCGGTAGCGGGCCTGACGAAATCCGCATCGCTCGATGGCCGCAAGTACGACATCGCGGTCGGCCAGATCGATATCGGCAACGCGCTGACCGAACTCTCCGAACGCATGTCGCGCGGCGTGCCGCAGGCGAACGGCGAGATCGCCGTCGAGCCGATGATGGACGTGAAGATCGTCGGCCAGTCCGTGCTGTACATGGCGAACTTGCCGCTCGAAGCGAACGTGCTGTTCCACACCGTGATGGCGACCAAGATGCCGTTCGTCGGCCGCGGCTGAGCGCGCTATTCGGTGCGATACCAGACGCGAATGCCTGAGTACCAGTGGCTCACGCTGGTATCGTCACCGGCGCCGAAGGTGGAGAGACTTTCCACGTTCAACACGTCGATGCGATTCTCCGCGATCCACCGGTTCGCGCGTTCGACGAGCGCCGCGCCGTTTTCGTACACGTTGCCTTTGATCAGGTGATGCTGCACCACCTGCCGCTCGAAGTCTTCGTAGGCGATCTTCGTCATCGGTCGTCTCCTTCTTGATGTTCTTGTCGCCGGCTTCGGCGAGCCGGCGCATGTCTCGTGTGCTGATTCGAGCATCATATGGCCTGAACGATGAAGCGCGCGGGGCGGTTTACCCGCGGTTGGAATGCTCGCGGCTCGTGAAGATTGCGCCGGGTGCACGCATTTGGCCGCCGCCGCCGATCTTCGCTACCATCTCCCGGTGGCGTCGATACCGGCGCGGCCCTCACCTGATCCCATGTCCTTCGTTTTGCTCGATCCCGCCATGCTTGCCGGCGATCCGCTCGACGCCGAGGAAGCACTTCTTGCGCGCGCCGCGTCCGGCGATGCCGTCGCGCACATTTGGACCGCGCCCGTCTCGCTCTCGGTGCCGCGCAGCTATCAACGGTACCCGGCGCTCGCCGATGCCCGGGCGAACTTCGCGCGGCGCGGCTGTCCGGTGTGGCAGCGTCTGTCGGGCGGCGGCCTGGTGCCGCAAGGACCGGGCATCGTAAACTTGAGCCTCGCGTATCCCGTGCGTGCGCCGATGGGCGCGCTCGCCGAGACGGTCTATGTGCATCTGTGCGGCATTCTGGCCGACGCGCTGCAAACGCTCGGCGTCCTCACGCATCATCAGGCGGTGAACGGCTCCTTTTGCGATGGACGCTTCAATCTGGCGTGGGGGCCCGGCAACGATGCGCGCAAGATCGCGGGCACCGCGCAGTACTGGCGGCGCGCGCCGCAACCAGCCGATGAGCGCGACACGCCGCTCTACGCCGTGCTCGCCCACGCCGTGTTGCTGGTCGATGCCGACCCGGTCGAGATCAACGAGCGCGCCAACGCGTTCGAAGCGCTCATCGGCAGCGGACGCCGCTATCAGGAGATGAAAGTCGTCACTGTCGCGCAGGCGCTCGCGTACGAATGCTTCGAGATTCCCGCCGACCTGCGCGCGCGCGTGTGTGATGCGCTCGCCGCGCGTCTTGCGCGGGCTTCGCTGCCCGAGACGGGTTGAGCGTCTGGTCGCTGTCCGTTTCAACCGCATCGAGGTGGCCATGCCGCTCAGACGTGCATCGAACGGCTTCTTTTTTGCGCTGTGGGTCGCCGTCTGCGCGGCCGCGCCCGAGTTTCTGTGGCAAGGACTCGTCTCGCTTGTCGGACACTTTTCGCTGACCGACGCCGCCGCGGCGCTTCTAATCGGCGCGATCCTCGCGTTCTTCGTCGATCCGGTGCTGGAGCGCGTGCGCGCGCTCGGCGAGGATGCGACGCATCGACGGCCCGACAAGTCGCCCGCCTTCGCCGCGTGCGAAGCGCTGAGCTTCGCGGTGGTGGCCGTGTGCGTGCACGAGGCGATCACCGTGTATGTCGCAGCCAGCCATTCGAACGAGCAGGCCGGCGAGAATCTCGCGAAAGCGGTCGCGCAGGCGCTGCAATGGGCGGCGATGCCTTTCTTCATCACCATCGCGTGGCTCGCGGCGCGCGGGCCGCGCTGGACGGCATGGCCGGCGGCGTTGCTCGCGGTCGTGATCGGCTACTTATGCGGGCTGGCCTTCGAGTGGGGAGGGCGCGTCATCGCGACGACGCTGATTCCTTCCGTGCTGATTCTGATCGCGGGTTCCGTGGTCGTGCGCGACCAGTGGGACCCGTCCACGTTTCGCCGCTGCGCCCGCGCGACGGCTGTCGTCGCGGCGACGTGGCTCGCGTTGACCGGCGTGCTGCAAGTCGCGTTGTGGCTCGCGCACGTGCAGAGCTTTCGCATCTACACGAACGCGGAGTTCTGGAGCGACCTGCGGTTCTACATCGGCTGGGCGACGGGGCTTCTGGTCGCGCCGGGACTGGTTGCTCCGCTCGATCCACACGCGCGCCCCGCCGACGATAGCTGGCGCCGGCGCCGTTGATTCGACTCAGGTCGAAGGCGGCGGAGGCGGCTGGATGCCGGGCGGCGGTGGCGGGGGCGGCGGGGCCGAGTAAGCGCCGGTGGGCGGGACGGTTCGCACGGCGCCACTGACGGGCACTTTGTCGCCCGCCGCGTACATGCACTGGAGATACGCGTAGTCGTAGCTGCGCTGCACGCCGTAGCCGGACGACTGCGCCGCGCCGACGCCGAACGCGCTGCCTGTCAGCAGGCCCGCGCCCGCGCCAATGGCCGCGCCCGAGCCGCCGCCGAACGCCGCGCCCGCGGCCGCGCCGATCGCAGTGCCCACGACCGCGCTTCCGACCGCGCTGTTGGTCGCGGCCTGATCGGCGCTGACGCCGCCGATCTGCTGGAGCGCGAACTGACGGCAGGAGGCGTCGTCGGCCCGGAACTGGTCGAACGTCTTGGTGGAGCCGGGAAGCGCCATGACGCTCGGCCCGCTCGGCATGACGGTGCATGCGGACAGGCCGGTGAGCGCGAGAAGAAATACGAGCCTTCGGTAGTTCATGGACGTGACTTCCTTAGCACTTCATCATTGGTTCGAAGGCGCAGGCGGTTGGGCCGGCACTTCGCGCCAGCCGCCGGGGCACTCCTTCACATACGGGTAGTACGTGCGCGATCCGTCGCAGTAGTACCAGGAACCGCTCGGCTGCGCGGGAGCGGCCGCGGCCTGTCCTTGTTCGACATACGTGGTCGGCGCAGCGGGCACCGCGACTACCGGCGCCGGCGGATAGTAGTAGTACGGCACGGGCGCCACCGGGTAATACAGCGGCGCGCCGAACCAGATTCCGACATGGCCGCCATGCGCGCTCGCGGTGGTCGCCACACCGGCGGTAGCGAGCACCGACATCGCGATAAGAGCCTTCAGGCGATTCACGACTTTCTCCAAAAAAAATCTTGCTTGGTTGCGTCGCGGCAGGAAACTTCCGGCTTCCACATGGCCGCGATGCGTGCATTCTTCTACGCTATTCCAGTCGCGGAAGAATTTCAATTACGGCACGGCGACGCATTCTTTCGGCGTGTTACCCGGTAATAATGCGTGTCAAGAACACTCGAAGCCAAGGCGATCATGACCGATGCAGGCGGCACGAAAGAACGCGTTCGCGTTGTCGAGACAGTCACGCTGTCCGACGACTGGTACGTGCTCAGAAAAGTCATCTTCGATTTCCGGCGCCGCGACGGCACCTGGCAGCGGCAAAGCCGCGAGACGTACGACCGCGGCAATGGCGCGACCATCCTCCTGCATAACCCGCGTACTGGCACCGTTCTTCTGACGCGCCAGTTCCGCATGCCCGCGTTCGTCAACGGCCATGACGGGATGCTGATCGAAGCCCCCGGCGGTTTGCTCGACGACGCAACGCCCGATGCCCGCATCCGCGCCGAAGTGGAGGAGGAGACGGGCTACCGCGTGGGACACATCGAGAAGATCTTCGAGGCGTTCATGAGCCCCGGATCGGTGACGGAGAAGCTTTACTTCTATATCGGCGAGTACGACGGCGCGATGCGCGTCGGCGACGGCGGCGGCGTGATCGACGAGGGCGAGGAGATCGAGGTGATCGAACCGCCGCTTCACGAGGCGATGGCGATGATCGACCGCGGCGAGATCATGGACGGTAAGACGATCATGCTGTTGCAGTATCTCGCGCTCAGGCGAGCAGCGACACGGCCTTGACCTGCGCCCACACGTGCATGCCGGGCGCGATGTGCAAGCGATCCAGCGAGTAACGCGTCACGCGCGCAAGCAGCGGCGAGCCGTTCACGTCCAGCCGCACGACCGCCTGTGACGGATTCGCGTCTTCGGCAATGCCCTTCACCGTCGCGGGCAGCACGTTCAGCACGCTGCTCAGCGTATGGTCGTGCTCGCCGGTGATCAGGCTCACGTCCCGCGCCTTCACCGCGACGCGCATCGGCTTGCCTTGCGCGACCGGCTCGTGCAGCACGCGCAGCGTCGCGCGTCCTCCCGGCAGCGCGAGCGTCAGCAGCCGATACCGCGCGTCGAAGCCAGCGACCGTGCCTTCCAGCACCACCGAGGCATCGTCGGCGAGGGCGATCGGCAAGTCGAGCCGCGCGAGGGTCTCGCTGATCGGACCGCTCGCCAGCGCGCGCCCCGCGTCGAGCAGCACGAGATGATCGGCGAGCCGCGCGACTTCCTCGGGCGCGTGGCTCACGTAAAACATCGGAATATCGAGCTCGTCGTGCAGGTGTTCGAGATACGGCAGGATTTCGAGCTTGCGCTTGTGATCCAGCGAGGCGAGCGGCTCGTCGAGCAGCAACAGACGTGGGCTCGTCAGCAGCGCCCGCGCAATGCCCACGCGTTGCCGCTCGCCGCCCGACAAACCCGCCGGCATCCGTTCGAGCAGATGCGCGATCCCGAGCAATTCCGCAGCGTGCGCGAGATCGACGCGGCGCGTGGCGGGCGACACGCGCTTGAGCCCGAATCGCAGATTCTCTTCGACGCTCAGGTGAGGAAAAAGGCTCGCTTCCTGGAAGACGTAGCCGAGCGCGCGCCGATGCGTCGGCAGGAAAATGCGGCGTTCGGTGTCGAGCCACACGTCGCCGTTCACGACGAGCCGCCCCCGTGTCGGGCGCGCCAGCCCGGCGATGCAGCGCAACAGCGTGGTCTTGCCCGAACCGGACTGGCCGAAGATCGCGGTGACGCCTCGCCCCGGCAGGTTCTGGTCGACATCGAGCGAAAAGCTGCCGTGTTGAACCACGAAGCGTGCTTCGATGGCCGCGTGCGTCGCGTTGTTGCGCGCGCCGTCGAACATGAGCGAAGGTGACGTGCGTTCAGACATACGCCGCCGCCCTCCGGCGAGTCGAATAGAGCAGAAGAAGCACGACGAACGAGAACAGCACCATGCCGCCCGCGAGCCAGTGCGCCTGCGCGTATTCCAGGGCTTCGACGTGATCGAAAATCTGCACGGAGACCACGCGCGTGCGCCCCGGAATGTTGCCGCCGATCATCAGCACCACGCCGAATTCGCCGACCGTATGCGCGAAGCCGAGAATCGTCGCCGTGACGATGCCCGGCCGCGCGAGCGGCAACGCCACTGTGAAAAACGTGTCCCAGGGCCCCGCGCGCAGCGTCGCGGCGGCTTCGAGCGGACGGCGGCCGATGGCTTCGAACGCGTTTTGCAGCGGCTGCACGACGAACGGCAGGGAATAGATCACCGAACCCACGACGAGCCCGGCGAACGTGAACGGCAACAGACCGATGCCCGCCGCCTGCGTGAGCTTGCCGACAACGCCGTTCGGCCCCATCAGCACGAGCAGATAGAAGCCGATGACCGTCGGCGGCAGCACGAGCGGCAGCGCGACGACGGCGCCGACCGGGCCCTTCATGCGCGATGCGGTGCGCGCGAGCCACCACGCGACCGGCGTGCCGATGACGAGCAGCAGCACCGTCGCGAGCGACGCGAGTTCCAGCGTCAGCGCGATGGCCTGAAGGTCGGCGGAATCGATCGGCATGGTCCGCTCAGAGTTGATAACCGAACGATTTGATGACCGCCGCAGCCTTCGGACCCTTCAGATAGTCTGCGAACTGCTTCGCGACCGTATTGTCCCGGCCCTTGCTCAAGATCACCGCGTCCTGCTTGATCGGTTCGTGCAGCGAGGCGGGCACGATCCACGCCGAACCGCCCGTGATCTTGCCGTTCTTGTAGATCTGCGACAGCGCGACGAAGCCGAGCTCGGCGTTGCCCGTGGCGACGAACTGCTGCGCCTGCGAGATGTTTTGTCCTTCCACGATCTTCGACGCGACGGCCTGCGTCAGCCCGAGCTTGTCGAGCGCCTGCGTCGCGGCGAGCCCGTAGGGCGCGGCCTTCGGATTCGCTATCGCGAGGTGTGTGAACTGGTTCTTCCTCAACACTTCGCCTTTGTCGTCAACGTAGCCGTCCTTCGCCGACCACAGCGCGAGCGCCCCGGTCGCGTAGGTGAAGCGGCTGCCCCGCACGGTCAGACCTTCGCTTTCGAGTTTGGCGGGCGTAGTGTCGTCGGCGGCGAGGAACACTTCGAACGGCGCGCCGTTCTTGATTTGCGCGTAGAACTGGCCGGTCGCGCCGTACGAGGCGACGACCTTGTTGCCCGTGTCCTTCTCGAAGTCGGCGGCAATGGCCTGCATGGGCGCCGTGAAATTGGCGGCGACCGCGACCTGCACCTCGCCGGCGACCGCAGCGGACGCGGCCAGGCCGACTGCGAGCGAAAGCAACGCGCCAAGCATCGTGCGGATGAAACGGGTCTTCACGTAACTGCTCCTGTTCTTCGTCGTGTTGGTGTGTCGCGGCATATTCGGCCGGACGAGCCAGCGTAATATAGCCGAATATATTACGCGCGTTCGTGACATGATGAAGGTCCAGCGGGCGTCGGCTTCGTGTGAGCCTGCCTCACAGGAAGCGATTGACCGCGATTACCGTTATCGAAGAAACTGTGCCGCATGGCGCGAGTTCGCACCCGCGAGAAATGAGCGCTACTCACATGCAGCGGCAAACGAGGAGACAAGACATGAGCGATGCAATGAACCTGCAACGCCTGAAACTCGCCGTCGATGGCCCGATCGCCCGCGTGACGCTCGATCGGCCGGACGTGCGCAATGCGTTCGACGACGCGGCTATCGTCGACCTGACCGCCGCGTTCCGCGCCCTCAACGACGACGCCAACGTGCGCGCGATCATCCTCGCCGCGAACGGCCCGGCTTTCTGCGCGGGCGCGGACCTCAACTACATGAAACGCATGGCGGGCTTCACCGACGCGGAGAACCGCGCCGACGCGCTCGGTCTCGCGACCATGCTGAACGCCATCTATACGAGCGCGAAGCCGGTCATCGCGCGAGTGCAGGGCGACGCCTACGCGGGCGGCGTGGGCCTCGTCGCCGCGTGCGATATCGCGGTGACCGTGGACACGGCGCACTTCTGCCTGTCAGAAGCCAAGCTCGGCCTGATGCCCGCGACCATCGCGCCGTACGTGATCCGCGCAATGGGCGCGCGCGCCGCCCACCGCTATTTCGTGACGGCCGAGCGCTTCGACGCGGCCGAGGCGCTGCGCATCGGTTTCGTGCATCAGGTCGTCGCAGCCGATGCGCTCGACGCCGCCGTCGACGGAATCGCCGCGAGCATCGCCGCGAACAGCCCGAATGCGGTGCGCGAATGCAAGCGGCTCGTCGCGGATCTCGCGGGCAGCGCTATCGACGAGACGCTGATGTCGGACACGGCGGATCGCATCGCGCGGATACGCGCATCGGACGAAGGGCGCGAGGGCGTGCGCAGTTTCCTCGAAAAGCGCAAGCCGTCGTGGCTGGCCTGAGCGCAGACGCACGGCGATGATCACGCTCCATCATTGCGTCAGCGCGCGCTCGTTCAGGCCGCTGTGGGCGCTCGAGGAAATCGGCCTGCCGTATGAAGTGAAGATGCTGCCGTTTCCGCCGCGGATGATGGCGCGCGCCTTCATGGACGTGAATCCGCTCGGCACGGTGCCCGCATTTTCCGACGATGCGCTGTTCATGACCGAATCCGCCGCAGTCTGCCAGTATCTCGCGGCGCGCTATTCGCCTGGCGTACTGGATGTCGCCGTGCACGAGGCCGACTTTGGCCGTTATCTGAACTTTCTGCACTTCGGCGAGGCGACGCTCACGTTTCCGCAGACGCTCGTGCTGCGCTACACGCATTTCGAGCCGCCCGAGCGCCGGCAGCCGCAGGTCGCGGAAGACTACGCGCGATGGTTCCACGCGCGGTTGCGCGCCCTCGCGCCGCTTCTGGAACGCCAGGACTTTCTCTGCGCGGGCCGCTTCACGGCGGCGGACATTTCGGTCGGCTATGCGCTGATGCTGGCGGAGCATCTGGACTTGAGCGCGCGCTTCGCCGAACCGGTCGCGCGTTACTGGGCCCGGCTGCGCGAACGCGATGGCTTCATCCGCGCGATGCGCGCCCAGGACGCCGCCGCCCGTGCGCAAGGCGTCTCGCCGGTGCCCGCGCCGGACACGCGCTGACCGAGCGCTTCCCTCCTTCACGTCCCTCCCTCCGTGGGGCTGTGCGACCCGCCGCGACGCTTTACTCTGCGCGTCAGGCGCTGACGTTCGGCGCGCCTGTCCAGACGAAGCGTTCTTTGGCGAGGTGCCGGCGATGTACGTCTTTTCTTGGTTCTTATCGATGATCGTGGCGCTCGTCGCGACGGGCACGATCCTTTACGCGCTGCCGGGGTCGGCGGCCGAAGAGTTGAGCATCGCGACTGCGCCGCAAGCGATATTCGCCGCCGACGTGAGCCGCGCGGACGCGATGGTTTTGTCGTGCGTCGGCGTCGGGAAGTGAGCGGGTGCGTTGTGAAGCGGCGAGAGTAAGCGCTTCAGGGTCAACGGCTTAGGCCATTCGTCAGCCCGATATCCACAGCCTTTTCCCCGATTTCTGTGGATAGTCTCGCCGCGAAAGCCCAAAAAAAAAACCCGCTCGAGAGAGCGGGCTTGAATCCACATCGGTTGAGACATGGAGGAGACAAGGGCTAGTATAAACCCTTAGTCCGCCAAGTCAAGCGTTCATTTCGAAAAAATTCCAACGCCCTCATTGCTTGCCGAGGCTGTGGTAATAGCTCGCCAGATTCGCGACATCCGTATCCGACAAGCCTTTCGCCACCACGGACATCATCTCGTTCTGCCGCGCGCCCGAGCGAAAATCGTTGAGCGCCTTCACGAGATATTCCTCCGTCTGCCCCGCGAGATTCGGCGCTTCCGGCAGCTTCGACATGCCGTCGAGCCCGTGGCACGCCTGACACTGCGCCGCCTTCGCGCGTCCCGCCTTGATATCGCCCGCCGCGAGCGACGCGTCCGATATCGCCGCAAGCATCGCCACCAACGCCGCGAGCGCCGCCGTCTGCTTCACGCGCCTCATTTGGCCCCCGAGTACGAGATGCGGTAAATGGCGCCGGCGTAGTCGTCCGAGACGAGCAGTGAGCCGTCCTGCAGCATTTGCACGTCGACCGGACGGCCCATGTATTCGCCGCTTTGCGTGAGCCAGCCTTCGGCGAAGACTTCCGTTTCGCCAGCGGTGCCGTCGTCCTTGATCGGCGTGTACATGATGCGCGCGCCAATGGGCTTGGTGCGGTTCCAGGAGCCGTGCTCCGCATCGAAGATGCCGCCCTGATACTTCTGCGGGAACATCTTGCCGGTGTAGAAGGACATGCCCAGGTCGGCGGCATGCGCGGCGAACTCCACTTGCGGGAACACGACGCCCGCCGGCGGGTTCTGATCCTTGTACTCGACCGTGCGCACCTTGCCGCCGCCGTACCACGGAAAGCCGAAGTTCTCGCCGGCCTTCGTCGCGTGATTCAGCTCGCCCGGCGGGATGTCGTCGCCCATGCCGTCCACCTGGTTGTCGGTGAACCACAAGGTCTTGTCCTTCGGATTGAAGTCGAGGCCCACCGAATTGCGCACGCCATGCGCATACACTTCGCGGTTCTTGCCGTCCTGGTCCATGCGGATGATGCCCGCGAGTCCGTTGCGGTCGAGTTCGGCGAGCTTGTCCTTAGGCGGCACGTTCCACGGCTGCCCGAGCGCGATGTACAGCTTCTTGTCCGGTCCGATGCGGCACGCGCGCGCGCCGTGATTGAAGCTCTCGAACTGCGTCGGAATCAGCTTGCCTTGCGGCACCACGACTGCCGCGGCCACGTCCGGTCCGCCTTCGCCGAAGAACTGCGCGGCCGGAAAACCGAGCACGCGGTTCTGCTCGGCCACGTAGAGCACGCCGTCCGGCGAGAAGCACACGCCGTTGGGCACCTTGAACGTCACCGACGAAGCGAACTGCACGACGTCGCTCGCGACGCGTTGCTTCGTCCTGTCCGTCACCTGCCACACGCGATTCTTGCGCGTGCCGACGAACACCACGCCCGTGGATGGCTCGATCGCCATGTGCCGCGCTTCCGGCACGACCGCATACAGGTCGATCTTGAAGCCCGGCGGCAGCTTGATCTGCTTGAGGTTTTCGCGAAGCGCGTCCGCAGTCTGACCGGTTTGCGGGACGGTTTCGGGCGGCTGCGTATTGCCGGTCTGACGGAAGTTGGACAGGGTGCCGACGTTGTCCTGCGCTGCGTCGGCGGGCGGCATGCAGGCGAGCATTGCGCCGAGGGCCAGTGGCAAGAGCTTGAGCGTTGCGTTCATCCGGTTGTCTCCTTTATTTACGGCATCGGAAGATGGTGTTCGACCACAGGACTTTCTTTGCCGAGCCCTCCGCGTCGGTGCGCCGGCAGGTACGGCGCCGCTGGCCCGGTAAAGCAATGTTAGGACAGGAAACGCCGTATGTAAGCGGCGCGTGAATAAAGTCGATGCCGCCGCTACTTCCGGCCGTCGAAGATGAAGACGTTGGAGCGGTCCGGGCTCGGCAGCGCGACCAGGAGACGCGCGCCGTCGACGATGGCGCTGCCGTCCACCGTCGCGTCGGGCAGCGGGCAGGGCGCGGGACCGAAGGTGGCCGACACCGCGTAGGCGTTCACGCCGGGGCGCGGGCGCAGCGTCCCCTTGAAGATGCAGCCGGCGCTGGTGGTTCCGGCGGCGTAGCCATCGGCGGCGATGGTGATGCGCGTCGTCGTCGAGCCGCCGAGCGCCATGCCGCGTCCGCTGTAGAGGCCGCCCGCATTCGCGAGCGTGGGCGCGGTGTCGAGCAACGGCGCCGCCGTCGCGGAGAAGCTCTGGCTCTCGCCGCCGTTGCCGCGCGTGATCGCCCCTTGGACGGCCGGCGCATGCGCGAAGTCCGCCGTGAACGACACCGGCGACGGCGGCGCTGCGCCGATGCGGTAATTTAATGCGGAGGAGCTGGCGAAGCGTCCGTCGCTCGTCTGCGAGCCGTTCGTCGCGATGACGACGCCTCCGACACCCGCGCTGCCGTTCGCATAGAAGAGGTAGGCGGTGCCGTCGAAGAGTACGAGCAACGTGGCGTCCGCGTCGCCGAGCGTGCCTTTGTAGACGCCGCCGGATGGCAGCGTCGTCGTAATGGCTTGCGCCGGCGGGGCGGGCGGCGGGCTGGTCGAACAGGCGGTGAAGAACACGACGAAGGGTAGGGCAAGCGAGGCAGGGAATAGCGCGGCGCGTGTCGTGCTCGTCATCGAAGGCTCCGGTCGCGGTCGGCCGCCTCGCGTGCTCGAAGCGGGAACGTCCTGTATAGGCGCAGGACTGCGGCGCGTCAAGCGAACGAAGCCGGCTCGTTGTCGCTCACGCATCGAATAGACAGAGGAAGCCCATTGCTCAATGCCACCGTCGTGATCTTCGGCGCATTCGACCGCCACAACTTCGGCGACATGTTGTTCGCGCATGTCGAGCAGCGTCTGCTTCTCGAACGCCTGCCTGACGCCGAACCGCTTTTTGCGGGACTGGCCGCGCGAGACCTGCGCCGATACGGCGGCCATGCGGTCGCGGCGCTCGGCACGCTCGCCGGACATCTGCGCGATAAGCCGGTCACGCTCGTGCATGCCGGCGGCGAACTCTTGACCTGCGACGCGTGGGAAGCCGCCGTGATGCTCAACGAACCCGAGGACGCGCAGGCGACCATCGCGCGATACGGCGCGCGGGCCGAGGAGCGCTCGGCGTATGCGCGCACGCTGTTGGATTCCGACGCGCTCGCGCCGTATGTCGTCGGCCGAGAAACATGGCCGCAGGCGTCGTCGATTCGCTTCAATGCGGTGGGGGGCGTGTCGCTCGACACGCGCGAGCCTGCGCTGCGCTACGAAGTCGTGAGCACATTGCGCAGCGCCGACGACCTGAGCGTGCGCGATGAGCACACGCAAGCGATGCTGCGTGCGGCCGGCATCGAAGCGAGGCTCGTTCCGGACCCGGTGACGATGATTGCCGAGCTTTTCGATTCACGCATCGCCTCGCGCGCCCGCCTCGGCCCGTCGGCCGACGTGCGACGGGCGTGTCCGCGCGGCCACCTCGCGGTGCAGTTCAGCGCCGACTTCGCCGACGACGCGACGCTCGACCGGCTGGCGCGCGCACTCGATGCGCTCGCTGCATCGACCGGCCTCGGCATCGTGTTGTTTCGCGCGGGCGCGGCGCCGTGGCACGACGACATCGACGCATACGCGCGGCTTGCGGCACGCATGCAGCATCGTGCGCTCGTCTTCCGGTCGCTGGACATTTGGGACATCTGCGCATTGATCGCGACGAGCGCGGGCTATGCGGGCAGCAGCCTGCACGGACGGATCGTCGCGATGGCGTATGGACTGCCTCGCATCAACATGCTTCATCCGGACGAAGCGGCGCGAACCGGCAAGCAGGCCGCCTATGCGCAAACGTGGGACGACGCGAACGCGCCGGGCGCCGTGTCGATCGACGAACTCGAAGCGGCCATGCGCGATGCGTCGAGCGCCGATCGCGAGGCGCTCAGGCAGCGTGCTCGGGAACTGGCGCGCCTGTATCGGGCCGATGCCATGCGCCGCGATTGAAGCGTGCCCGCGGACTCAAAGCGCGCCGTGCGGCGCAGGTCACCGTTCGTCGGAGAGCATCGTGCCCCGGCAATTGGCCGCGAGGCATCGGCACGCGTAGAGGCGCTTGAGCGCCGCCGTGCGCCGTCCTTCGACGGTGAGCCGGTAGTCGATGAACAGTTCCTGCCCCTTGCCGATCGGGCGAAGCGAACGAATGAAGACGCGCTCCCCGTCCTGTTCGGCCTCGCAATTCGGCGCGCAACTGTGATTGAGCCAGCGCGCGGAATTGCCGCCGCGCGCACCGTCGATCACGCGGCCGTCGTCGAGTCCGAAAAGAAACGTATGACCGTCCTCGGCGTTGGAACGCTCGTACATGCGTTGCGCTTCCTTCCACGAAAGACGCTTGCCTTTGTATTCGAAGAGCAGCGCGCCCGCGGGCAGATCCGCGAGGGCGAAGACGCCCCGGCCATGAACGGGCGATGTTCGGACAGTGATTCGACGCATGGTGTGGCGAGTCGCAGTGTTGGGTATGAAAGTCGGCCGTGAAGAAGCCGCATCGACATGATGGCGTCCTCATGGACCGGCGTCACGTTCGCGCACGCAGCGATGGACGCGCAGTGCTCGCGAGCTATCGTAACTGCATTGCGGCGGCATAGGGTGGCGCGTGTGACGATTCGTTCCGTTTCCTCTGTTGCTCATCGGAGTTTGCGGCTGACTCGGGCATCTTAAGCGCGACGAGCGCAGAGGGCTTCGGCGAGTGCGACCAATTGTGTGAGCCCGCTTCGCAACGAAGCGAAAACGATTCGTTTGCGCCGCGCGCTCACGCTCGACTAGGCTCGGTGAACGAACCGCATCGCACGGAAGGAGCCGCAATGATCTCGCCCATCGATCTGACGACGCTCGCTCGCACGCCGAACGACGGCTATCTCAATCGCATCGTCGCCACCGTCAACGACCACGAAGTCCACATAAGCGTGATGACCTCGCCGTACGAATGGCATCTGCATCCCGATTCGGACGAGACGTTCATCGTCACCGAAGGTACGCTCGTGATCGACCTCGAAGACGGCTCGATGCACGTCCACGCCGGACAACTGCTGACGGTTCCGGCGGGCGTGCGTCATCGCACGCGTCCGCTCGGCGCGCGCTCGGTGAACCTCACCGTGGAAAGAAAGCACGCGACGACCGTGTTCTGCGACGATCCGCGCGCATAGGCCGAGGCGCGCGTCCTGGACAGCCGATCCGGCTTGCCAATTGCTCAATCTGAATGCAGCTGAATTTCCTTTCCTACGTTCTTTTCCGACGGCAGGCGCGCAGCGTGGTTCGCATCGTGATGCGACGAGCCGCGCCCGGGCTGACTCGTCCGAAACTAAGGCATAGGTTCACGCGCGTTCAACCGGTGATTTTCGTGACGTATTCGAGTGGCAGACGCCCCAAGCTGGTTTATTTCCCCACCCGCATCGTCGCGCCGACGCCAGGCGCGAGTGAGAGTGACTTCCAGATTTATGCGTCGTATCGCGGTAGTGCGGCAAGCGGCTATTACGGCACCTTGAAGGTCGTGCGAAAAACGGACGGGCGATTGCTGTTTCCGTTCGAAGGCGCGGACACGCTTGGGCCCTACGCGTCGAAGTCGGATGCAATCGAAGCGGCGCAGCGCCGCGGCGACGAGGTCGTGCAGGCCGATCTCGCGCGCCCCGAGCTGTGATCGAGGTTCGTGTGTCGGCGGAACTCGCAAAGCCATTGCCTTTGAAGCGGTGGCTAGCCGGGAGCATGACTTGCTAACATGTCGCTCTTCGCGCTTATCGAGTTCCTTCTTCCGCCGGCGGCCAACATGACCACTCAACTCAGTGACGTATGCAAATCACGGCTCTTTCGCGTGACGCTGACAGCGCCTGTCGAGGGTATCGCGTTCGTCATGGCCGACAGCCGCGAAGCCGCCTGGCGCATGGGAAAGACGGTCATCGCGGTAGTGCATGGCGTGGGCGTGCAGAATGTCGCCATCGCGGGCGTGCATTCGTTCGGCGAACTCGTGAGCATGGGCACGTGCGATGACCTGGACATGCGCGTCTTCGAAGTCGCGAGCTCGGATGGCAAGAACACGAATTTTGCGGAAGCGCCTTACTTCCTGACCAACGATGCGTCGCTGCTCGGCAAGTGGGCCGAGCTCCGCGCGGATCTCGCGGCCAATGTGGCACGCGCGCTGATCCGGCGGGCTAAGTAAGCGCCGCTCGGTTCACTCAGTTTTGGCTGACGCCCGCTGGCACAGCGTGCGTCGATTAGGCGGGAAACTGCGGCCGTCGGAAGGCTCGAACGGCTCAAACGGCTCAGGCGGCCACGCGGCGATTCTGCTTCTCTTGAGCATCGGCAGCGGCGGAGCCGAGCGCCGAATCGAGCAAGGCCAGCTTGCGTTGCAGCGTGGCGACGCGTTGGCTTTGCGAGGGGACGAGCTCGTAGTCGCTGTCGAGTTGCGCCACGCGCATGTCCCAATACTTCGTCGGCAGACGTCCCGGCGCGGCGCTGCCTTCCACGAAACTCGCCAGGATCAGTTCGAGGTGTTTGAGTTCGCGCTCTGCGAGCTGGGCCGGGCGACGCTGTCGGAAGGCGGGGGCGGCGGCGAGGGTTCGTGTCATAAGGAAGCGTCCAGCGTGAATTCGGAAAACAACTACATGAGCAAGGTGCGTACCTTCGCGGCTTTTTCGCACCGATAAATGTGTTTCCAAATGAAACGGACGTGCGCTCAGGCCCGCCGGTATTAGCGTTCACCCTTATTCGTCTGGACTTAATTTGGCCGATACATCCGACGTCAAATGCAGCCGTGCGTCGGCTAGCGCACGGACCGATGCGAAAACTTTTACACGCGGCATGGTGGTTTCTTCAAACGTTTGCCGTGGGTCTGGCGCTTGCTCCCTTCGCCGCGTGCCATCCTTTCTTAGTGAATCCACCGGATGCAAACCGCGCAGCGCGCCACTCGAACCCATCGACATGAACGACACCACCCGCAGCATCGCCACCCGCGCGCGCAAACCGCTCGACCGTGAACTCGAAACCGCCCTTCGCAAGGTTTTCGGCTTTCCTCATCTGCGGCCGGGCCAGGACGAAGTCATCCGCAGCGTTCTCGACGGCCACGACACGCTCGCCGTCATGCCTACCGGCGCCGGCAAGTCTCTGTGCTATCAATTGCCGGCCTTGCAGCTGGACGGCATGACGGTCGTCGTCTCGCCGCTCATCTCGCTCATGCGCGATCAGGCCGCAAAGCTGACCGAAGCCGGTGTAGCAGCGCTGGTCCTCAACAGCACGTTGTCCACGACAGAAGAGCGCGAAGCCATGCAAGCGGTCACGCAAGGCGAGGTCCGCATCCTTTTCGTCACGCCGGAGCGGCTCGTGAACGCGGAATTCACCGCGACGCTCACTTCGAAGGACATGCCGTCGGTGCCGCTCGTCGTCATCGACGAGGCGCATTGCATCTCGCAGTGGGGCCACGACTTCCGCCCGGCCTACGTCGAGCTGATCCACGCCGTGAAGACGCTCGGCCGCCCGCCCGTGCTCGCGCTGACCGCGACGGCGACGCCCGCCGTCATCGAGGACATCGTGCGCGAATTGCAGATGCGCCAAGCCAACGTGATCCATACGGGCGTGTACCGCGACAACCTGCATTTCTCGGTCGAGCAACTGACGAATCCCGAGGACAAGCGCCGGCGCGCCATCGAGCTCGCGAGCACGCTGGATGGCAGCGGCATCATCTATTGCGCGACGGTGGCGGAATGCGATGCGCTGCACGCCGCGCTCGGCGAGGCGGGCGTCGCGGCGCAGCGCTATCACGGCAAGATGGCGGCGAGCGCGCGGTCCGAAGCGCAGGACGCGTTCATGGCCGACGAAGCACGCGTGATGGTCGCGACCAATGCGTTCGGCATGGGCATCGACAAGCCGGACATTCGCTTCGTGCTGCATGCGCAGGTGCCGGGCAGCCTCGACGCGTACTATCAGGAAGCCGGGCGCGCCGGCCGCGACGGCGAGCCGGCCAAGTGCATCCTGCTCTTCGAACTGAAGGACAAGCAGGTTCAGCAGTTCTTTCTCGGCGGGCGCTATCCGAGCGCGGAGACGATCCGCCGCGTGGCGGAGACGGTGCGCGACCTCGCGCGCGAGAACGCGAGCCAGACGCTCGAAAAGCCGCTGGAACGACTGCGCGAAGCGTTGCCGCACGTCGGCGTGAACAAGCTGCGCGTCGCGGCCACGCTCCTCAACGACATGGGCGTGACGCGTCGCACGCGGCGCGGCGGCATGAAGCTGATCGACGACGGCGCGGCCATCGCGCAACTGGACGACGCCGCCCAGGGCTACGCCGCGCGGGCAGGACGCGATCGCGCGGTGCTCGAACGCATGATCACCTATGCGCAGAGCGCGCGGTGCCGGTGGCGCATGCTGCTCGACTATTTCGCCGACGACGTGGACGACGCTGCTCCGCAGCCGTCCGCGGGAAAGCAGGAAGTGAACTATCGGGCGCCCGACGACGAACTCGGCGGCGGCGCGTGCGGTTCCTGCGACAACTGCCTGCATCCGCCGGAAGTGCAGGAGAGCCCGCGCGAAGTGCGCGAACAGGCGCTGTCGGAAGAGCACGAGAAAGAAGCGAAGCCGAAGCGAAGCGCACCAACGTTCAGTCAGGGCGACCGCGTGCGTGTGCGCCGCTATGGCGATGGCGTCGTCGAGATGGTGAGCGCGGATCGGGTGGCGGTGCGCTTCCCGGACGACGAGACGCGCACCTTCATCGCGCGCTATGTGAAGCGCGCGGCGTGACGGGAAAGAGCGGGCTTACGTGTTGGTCGGCTCGCCCGGATCTTCGACGCCCTTCTCGATGTTGTCCTTCTGATCGCCGTAGTCCTTACGGTTCGCGCCGTTGGTGATTTCGACGTCGCCCTTGAGCTTGCGGTCCTCGTCGCCGGTCACGGTGCCGATGGCCGTATCCACCCAGCCCTTCACCTGTTCCTTGATGCCTTCGGTCGTGTCCTTGTTCATGTGACTCTCCTTTCGGGATTAGCGGTTTCAACATACCGTTCGTCGCAACGGTTATGCCCGAGCTTACGGGCGCGCGTGTTGCTGAATCATCGTTCGATCAACCTTTCCGGGAGTCAGACGATGAAAGCAGTCGTGTTTCACGGCATAGGCAACATATCGCTCGACAACGTAGCGGACCCGACGATTCAGCACAATCACGACGCAGTGGTCCGGCTCACCGCGAGCGCCATCTGCGGCACCGACTTGCACATGGTGCGCGGCACGTTCTCCGGCATGGTGCCGGGCACGATCCTCGGTCACGAAGGCGTGGGCATCATCGAAGAAATCGGCAAGGGCGTGCGCAACCTGAAGCGCGGCGATCGGGTACTGATTCCGTCGACCATTTCATGCGGATGCTGCGGGTACTGCCGGCAGGGCTACACCGCGCAATGCGACCTCGCGAACCCGAACGGTCCGTCCGCGGGCACGGCGTTCTACGGCGGACCGAAAGCCACGGGCCCGATCAACGGCCTGCAAGCCGAGTTCGCGCGCACGCCGCTCGCGAACGCGAGCCTCATCAAGCTGCCGGAAAACGTCGACGACGAGCGCGCCATTCTCATCTCCGATATCTTTCCGACCGGCTTCTTCGGCGCGCAACTGGCGGAGGTGCGTCCGGGCGATACCGTCGCCGTGTTCGGCGCGGGGCCGGTGGGCCAATTCGCGATTGCGAGCGCATGGATGCTCGGCGCGGGCCGCGTGATCGCTGTGGACCGCTTGCAGGATCGTCTCGACATGGCGCGCGCGCAGGGCGCGGAAACGGTGAACTTCGATCAGGAAGACCCGGTGCAGGCGATTCTGGAACTGACCAACGGCATCGGCGTGGATCGTGCAATCGACGCGGTCGGCGTGGACGCGGTGCATCCCGAAGGCGGGCCGGCCGCGTCGGAAGACAAGATCAAGCAGGCGGAACAGGAAAGCCAGACGGTCACGCCCGAGCGCAATCAGGACGGCAACAACTGGACGCCCGGCAATGCGCCGACGCAGGCCGTCGACTGGGCCGTTGCCGCGCTCGCGAAGGCGGGCACGCTCGGCGTGATCGGCGTGTATCCGCCGAACGATCGCTTCTTCCCGCTCGGCATCGCGATGAACAAGAATCTCACCATCAAGATGGGCAACTGCAACCATCGCTCGATCACGCCGGCCTTGATCGAGCGCGTGAGCAACGGCTCGTTCGATCCGCTTCGCGTGTTGACGACGCGCGAGCCGATGATGAACGTCATCGAGGCTTATAAGGCATTCGATCTGCGCCAGCCGGGCTGGATCAAGGTTAAGCTCGATCCTGCTGCTTGACGGGTAATGGAAAAGCGGGGCGGTCTCCTCTCGCGAAACCGCCCCGTGTCCTCAGACTGCAACTCGTGTCAAAGACTTTAGACCTTCGAAAGATTAGCGAGCGCGATTGCGTCGATCAACGCGCTCATCTGCAAAGCACCTCTCCAACTGGCGCATGAATAACGTGGTCCATGTGCAACATCCAAATCATCGACGGTTAAGTTTCAATGGCACTAAGCGATTGACCGTAAAGCATTAACCCGCGCTCGAGCAGGCTCATTCCAGTTTTAGCAATAGATTCTTACTTGGCGAAACGCGTCGAATAACGCGACGTATGAGAGCGCTTTGCTTAAAGTGTGTCGAGCCTCCCGGGGACAAGGCGCATCGCCTCGGGAAGCCTTTGCTCTAAATCAGGACACACAGCAACCATGAAAAGAAATCTCCTCATTGTGGGCGTGCTCGGCGCCTTTGCGGCTTCGGCACAGGCACAAAGCAGCGTCACGCTATACGGCATGCTGGACGCCGGCCTCGTGTATGCAAATAACGCCGGGGGCCACAGCAATTGGCAACAAGGCAGCGGTTCCGTCTCCGATACGTATTTCGGCTTGCGCGGCAGCGAAGATCTGGGCGGCGGGTTGCACGCGCTCTTCAAGTTGGAGAGCGGCTTCAACCTGAATAACGGCGGCTTCAATCAGGACGGCATGTTCAATCGCCAGGCGTATGTCGGTCTGCAAAGCGATCAGTTCGGTACTGTCACGCTCGGCCGTCAATATGATTCGATGGTCGATTTTCTCGGGCCGCTTTCCGAAGCAGGCGCGGGCTATGGCAACAACCTGAGCGCGCATCCGTTCGATAACGACAATCTCGACAACTCGTTCTCGATCAAGAATTCGGTCAAGTATCGCAGCGCGAATTACGCGGGCTTCAATTTCGGCGGTCTGTACGGCTTCAGCAACGACGCCGGCCAGTTCTCGAATAACCGCGCATGGAGCGCGGGCGCGTCGTACACGGCCGGCCCGCTGAACTTCGCGGCGGCTTACCTGCAAACCAACAACTCGCGCAACTTCAACACGGGCGGCGCGGTGACGGCGGGGCAGAGCAACAAGGGCAACCTGACGGCGGATCTGCAACGCACGTTCGGCGCAGGCGTGAACTACGCGTACGGTCCGGCGACGGTGGGCTTCGTGTGGACGAACACGCACTATGACGGCCTGATCGCGGCGTCGCAGGGCGGCACGTCGTTCACGCTGCCGACCGGCACGAACCTGCATCTGAACAACTTCGAGTTGAACGGCCGCTACGCGCTGACGCCGGCGCTGAACCTCGACGCCGCCTACACGTACACGGACGGCAAGCTCACGGGATCGAACGGCACGGGCGATCCGAAATGGCATACCGTCTCGCTGCAAGCCGATTACTCGCTGTCGCGCCGCACGGACGTTTATGTCGAAGGCGTGTATCAGCATGCCTCCGGCCAGCTCGGCAACGCAGGCGCGAACGTCGCGATCATCAACACGCTGTCGCCGTCGACCTCGCAGAATCAGGTCGCCGCTGCGGTGGGTCTGCGTCACCGGTTCTAAGCTGCACCGAGTTTCACGAAGGCTTCACCAACGCTTCACCAACGCAAACGGCCGCGATCGTCACGATCGCGGCCGTTTGTTCTTGCGGCGGCGTCGCGCGATGCGCGCGTCAGACTGCCTTGCCCGAGCCCAGGTCCGCGCCCGTTACCGGGTCGGCGGCGGGGTCGGACGCAGTGCGCGTTGCCATCGTGGTGAGCGCGTCCTTCTCCATCTCGCTCACGGTCACGCTCGCCGTGCCGTCGCCGCCATCGACTGCGGGCTGCGGATCTTCGACGAACTTCCAGTCGCCGCCTTCGTTCCACGGGCCGCGTGCGTCGTCGCCCTTCGACATGTTGAAGTACACACTCGTGAACTCCGGCACGCCGGGCAGCTTGCCTTGCGGGAAGTTCGGCTGAATAGAATGCAGCGCCTTCTCGAACGACTTCTGATGCGCGATTTCGCGCGTCATCAGAAAGCCGAGCGCGTCCTTGATGCCGGGATCATCCGTGACGTTGATCAGGCGTTCATAAACGATCTTCGCGCGCGCTTCGGCTGCGATGTTCGAGCGCAAGTCAGCCGTCGGCTCGCCGATGGTGTCGATATACGCCGCCGTCCACGGGTAACCGGCCGAGTTCGTCAGCGGCGTGCCCGCGCCATAAAGAATCGCGGTCGTGTGCGAATCGTTGCCGTTGCCCGTCATCGAGCGATACAGCTCGGCTTCCTGCTCTACCGCTTCCGCGAGCGCGCCCTTCGCGCCCTTGTTCAGCATCGCGACAATGCTGCCGATCACTTCCAGATGGCTCATCTCTTCGGTCGCGATATCGAAGAGCATGTCCTTGCGGCCCGGATCGTCTTCGGTCACCGCTTGCGTGAAGTAGCGCATGGCGGCGGCAAGCTCGCCTTGCGGGCCGCCGAACTGCTCGAGGAGCAGATTGGCGAGGCCGGGATTGGGCGCGGCAACGCGCACCGTGTACTGCAGACGTTTGTTGTGAATGAACATGGCAGGCTCCTTCGATGAAAGTGCGAGAGGTCCAAACAAGCGATGCGGGGAAGCGCCATCGAGCGTCCAGCGCTAGAACCGGATGGGCGCATCGAGTGAACAGCAGTGGGTATTCCCACGGCGCGCCGAGCCGTTGGATTTTTCCAATCGCGTCGATAGGGGCGACGCGCGGCGCGGTTCGCGCGGGCGTTTCACAGGCGTGGGGCATGTCGCGGCTCAAAGGACGGACCCACTGCGCCGTTCGCGTTATTGCATCGCTTACGTGCTGCGCGCGATGTCGGATGCGCGTCATGGACATCATTGCGGCCGCCAGCGCGGAACACGCGTTGCTGAACTTGTTTGCGGTCGCGGCAACCTGCTGCTCCCAGATGCAACACGCGATCCGACCTTTCACTCCCGCTGGAGGCAAACAATGAAGGCGCTGATTTGGCAAGGCAAGAAAGACATCCGCTACGAGACAGTCCCGGACCCGGTCATCGAGCACCCGCGCGATGCCATCATCAAGGTATCGACGTGCGCAATCTGCGGTTCCGACCTGCATCTCTTCGACGGCTTCATGCCTGGCATGGAATCCGGCGACATCATGGGCCACGAGTTCATGGGTGAAGTGGTCGAAGTCGGCTCGGGGAACAGCGCGCTCAAGAAGGGCGATCGCATCGTCGTGCCGTTCACGATCGTTTGCGGCGAGTGCGATCAGTGCAAGCGCGGCAATTTCTCGGTGTGCGAACGCAGCAATCGCAACAAGGATGTCGCGGACAAGGTGTTCGGCCACACGACAGCGGGCCTCTTCGGTTACACGCACCTGACGGGCGGCTATCCCGGCGGACAAGCCGAATACGTGCGCGTGCCGTTCGCGGACAAGACGCACGTCAAGATTCCGGACGGCCTGACCGACGAGCAAGTGCTCTTTCTCGGCGACATCTTTCCGACCGGCTGGCAGGCCGCCGTGCAATGCGATATCGAACCGACGGACACGGTCGCGATCTGGGGCGCGGGCCCGGTCGGCCAAATGGCGATTCGCAGCGCGGTGCTGCTGGGCGCAAAGCAGGTGATCGCGATCGACTATATTCCCGAGCGCCTCGCGATGGCGCGCGCGGGCGGCGCGACCGTCATCAATTTCAAGGAAGAAAGCGTGCTGGAACGTCTGGGCGAACTCACGCAGGGCAAGGGTCCGGAAAAATGCATCGACGCAGTGGGCATGGAATCGCACGCGACGCGTTCCGTCGATGCCATGTACGACCGCGCGAAGCAGGCCGTGATGCTGGAGACGGACCGGCCGCACGTGCTGCGCGAAATGATCTACGTGTGCCGTCCGGCGGGCACGCTGTCGGTGCCGGGCGTGTACGGCGGGCTCATCGACAAGATTCCGTTCGGCGCCGCGATGAACAAGGGACTGACGTGGCGCATGGGTCAGACGCACGTGAACCGCTGGACGGACGACTTGCTCAAGCGCATTCAGGACGGGCAGATCGACCCGTCGTTCGTCATCACGCACACGGTGTCGCTCGCGGACGGCCCGGGCATGTACAAGACGTTCCGCGACAAGGAAGACGGCTGCATCAAGGTCGTGCTTAAGCCGTGAGCGCGTGATGCGTTGCGCGCGCGTAAGCGGATGCGAGCGATTCGTCTGCTTACCGTGCGCTTTCGCACATTCACGCCGGACGCAGGCTGGCGGGCCGGACCGCCGCCGATATATAGTCGGCGGCCCAGCAACGGACAGCATCGGAGGCGGCGTGACACACGCTGACAATGCGCGGCGCGGCTCGCCTGCCCGCCGCGTCGTGAGTTCGGCCATGCGCCTTCGCGGCGCATGACGCGTCTTTTCCCGCCGATGCGCGCGCTGGCCGTCGCGGTCGCGGTGCTGTGCGCGCATATCGGCGATGCCGCCGCGCAGGCTTATCGCGATGTCGCGCCGATCGCGCCGCCCGCCGCCGAGCGCCCGCGCGCGCCGCAGCCGCCGCAGCAGCCGGCCGACGAATCGCCGGCCGTCGCGATCGAAGACTTGCGCGGCATTGCGTTCGCGCGCGCAGGCGAGGCCGCATCGGGCCATCGCCGATCCGCCGCGCAGGGCGCGATCACGTCCACGGACCTTCCGCTCCTCGACGCGGCTTTCCTCGACACTTTCGCCGCCGATCTCGGCAAGCCGCTCACCTTCGCACGTCTCGCGCAGATCCGCCGCGCGGTCGTGCAGCGATATCGCGCCGCGGGACAGCCGCTCGTCGATGTCTACGTGCCCGAGCAGGACGTGAGCAACGGCGTGGTGACCATCGCGGTCGCCGAGTTCCGCGCGGGGCGCGTGATGGCGAAGGGCAACCGCTATTTCTCGGATGCGCTGCTCACGCGCGAGATGCCGCTTGCGAGCGGCGAGCCGATCCACGAGGCCGATGTCGCAGCGGGGCTCGCGCTGCTCAACGCGAATCCGTATCGCCGGGTCGATGTCATCTATGCGCCGGGCGAGGCGCAGAACACGACCGACGTCGTGCTGCAAACGGACGACCGCCTGCCGCTGCGCGTCTACGGCGGCTACAACAACGACGGCGTGCGCGATCTCGGACGAGACCGGTTTCTCGCGGGCTTCGACTACGGCAACCTGTTCGGCATCGACGCGCGCATCGGCTATCAGGCGACGGCGAGCAACGACCTATTCTCGGGCAATCCGGACATCGAAGGACGGCCCGACCGAGCGCGCTTCGTCGCGCATGCGTTCAACTTCTTCGCGCCGCTGCCGTGGCTGGATCGCATCGAACTGTTCGGCGTGTTCGCGCAAAGCACGCCGCGCCTGCCGGACAGTTACGGACAGACCGGCATCAGTTCGCAGTTGAGCTTTCGCTACGACCGCCTGCTTCCGCCGCTGGACAACGCGGGCGCGTGGCAGCAGCAGATCCAGTTCGGCTATGACTTCAAGCGCTCGAACAACGACCTCGAATTCGGCGGCTTTCAGGTGTTCAACGCGAACACGCATATTCACCAGTTCGTGCTTGCCTACGATCTCACGAACGGCGACCCGGCGGGCGGCACGCATCTGAACGCGTCGCTCTTTGCGAGTCCCGGCCGTCTCGACAGCAGCAACAACGAAGCCGCCTTCGATGCCGCGCGGCTCGGCGCGACGCCGCGTTATCAGTACGTGCAACTGTCGGGACAGCATGAGTCGGCGCTGGGGGCGTCGGGATTTTCGGTGTCCGCGCGAGGGCTATTTCAGTGGACCGGCAACACGCTGTTGCCGAGCGAAGAACTCGGGCTAGGCGGCGATGCGACCGTGCGCGGCTACGAGCCGTATGCGGCGCAAGGCGATCGCGGCTGGAACGTGCAGACGGAAATGCGCGCGCCCGCGCTCACCCTAGGCGTCGCGGCGCTGCAGCCGTTCGTCTTCTTCGATGCCGGACACGTGTGGAACCGCATTCCCGAAGCGGGCGAGGTAAACAACGCATCGCTCGCGAGCGTCGGCGCGGGCATTCGCTTTCAGATGGGGCGCTTCGTCAGCGTGCGGGGAACGTTCGGCTTTCCGCTGAAAGCGGTCGTGCCGAACGGATCGAAGGCGCCGCTCGGCGAAGTGTTCGTCGTGATCGGAAGTTGAAGGGCGGGCGGCTGCCCGCCCTTCGCGCTTCGTGCGAGACGCCTCAGGGCCGCGCTCGTTCCCAGCTCAGAACCGGATGCGTCGCGTTGGCGGGCATCGTCCACGCGCCGCCCGCGCCGAAGTTCCACGACGCGAAGTTGCCCGGCATGCGCATTTGCGCGTTCGAGAGCCCGTTCGCGTCGCCCGGCGCGGTACCGTTGTTGAGGGCCACGGCGTTCGTGAGCGTCGTCGTGTCACGGTTCCAGTACACGTTGCCGATCACGCCCTCGTTCATCGCCGCGATGCCGCCGTACCCGGCAAACGGAGGTCCGCCGCCGCCGACCTGACCGACCGCGAACGACTCGTTGATGACGCCCGCGCTGCCGTTGTCGTAGACCAGTCCGCCGTCGCCGGTCTGGCCGCCCGTGCTGCCGGTCGCGTAGGACTGCGTGATGGTGCCATTATTGAAGGAGACGAGCCCGCCCACCGATGCGTGCGAGCCGCCGGTCAGATTGCCCGTCGCATACGACTGCGCGATGGTCCCGGTATTCACGCCCACGAGGCCGCCCGACGGCCCCTGGAAGCCGACCGTCGCGCTACTCGACGAACGCTCGATGCGGCCGTTGTTCGCGCCGACGAGCCCGCCGTTTCCGCCGCCGCCGAAACCGCCGTACGACAAGTCGCCCGAGGTCGAGGCATACGTGATGAGGCCGTTGTTCTGCGCGGCGAGCAGGCCGTAGGTTCCGGGCGCGCCGCCGCCCACGCTGGCGTTCGTCAGCTTGATGTCGCGCACGACGCCGCTCGCGCCGATCACCCCGAACATGCCGACGTAGCCCGACGACGAAGAGTCGTTGACCGCGAGCTGGTCGATGGTGTGCCCGAAGCCGTCGAACTGGCCGGTGAACGGCGTGGCGGCCGTCGCGCCGATCGGCGTAAAGAAGTTGGGATACGCGGTCGCGCTCGCGTCGATGTCCTTGCCGAGCGCATAGTTGCCCGCGAGGTTCTGCGACACGCGGCCGAGATCGGCGAGCGTGTTGACGAGCTTGTACGCGGTGATCTGCGTGACGACGCCGCTATACGGCGCGGCCGTCCAGCCGGCGTGCGTGAGCAGCGTGCCGGGCGCGTAGCTGCCGTTCATGTCGTAGAGCGCGCTCACGATGCCCGTGCTGCCCGACCAGTCGATCTTGCCGCGATTGGTCACGCTGCCGCCGTTGTCGACGCCTTTGGCATCGGCGCGCAGCATGAGATTGCCGCCGCCCGTGTTCGCGATAGTCGATGTCTGCGCTACCGTGACGCCATGCCCCGCGGCGAGCGTCAACGACGCGTTGCCGTTCCATCGCACGTTGCCGTTCACGGTCAGATCGCCGCCGGACTGCGCATTCACGGACGTGCCGTTGGCGAGGCCGCGCGACAACGCATTCGCGGTGGCGCTGTCGATGGTCAAGGTCGGCGACGCGAGCGACCACTCGCCCGCGACAACGTTTGCGTTCGCGACATCGAGCGTGGCCGCGCGGGTTTCGACCGTGCCCCCGCTGCCGGTGGCATTCGTCGCGGCGAGGGTGCCCGCTGCATGCACCGCGCCCTGATCGGCGACGAGCCACACGTGGCCGTCGCGCTTCGCGGTGCCGGTCGCGCGGATCGCCGCGTTGTTGCCCGCGAGCGCGTAGACGTTGCCGTCGGCGGCCTGAAGGCTCGCTTGCGCCGCGTGGATCACGCCCGCGTTCGCGACCGTGCCGTGGCTGCCCGTCTGCACGAAAATCTGCTGGCCGCTCGATGAATCGTGCAGCAGCACTTGCGTGCCCGCCGCCAGTTCGGCGGAGCCTTTGGGCGCGTCGATGGAGCCGGCGTTCACTGCAGCCGTGCGCGAGACGAGGAAGACATCGCCGCCGCTCGATCCGATCTTGCCGAGATTCACCACGACGCCGCGGCCGTCGCCGGAAAAGGTGAGGTCGCCGCCCTTCATGAAGGCCGCATCGCTCACGTTCAGCGACGACGCGACGAAGCGCCCGCCCGTCGCGACCACGCCGCCCGGCCCGATCACCACGCCCTGCGGGTTGATGAGATACACGCTGCCGCTCGCGGTGAGCTGGCCGAGAATGGTGGACGGATCGCCGCCCGTCACGCGATTGAGCGTCGCGCCGTTGCCGTTGTTGAACGTGACCTGCCGGCCGTTACCGATCGAAAAGCTCTTCCAGTCGATCACGCCGCGCGGCGAAGTCTGGTCGATCACGAGCGACCGGCCGCCGCCGGTGATCGAGCCGCTGCCCACGGCGAACTGGCCGCCGCTCGGAAGCGGGGGCGCGGCGTGCGCACAGTGAAGACCGACGATAAGCGGCACGATGGCCGAAAGCGGCCGAAGCCGCGAGGCGCGACTGAAAGAACCGATGCTGCGCTGCATACACCCTCCGGGCTGTGTCGATTTGTTTTGTCGTCTTTTGGCCGCTGACGGTGTAGCCGCGCCGTCGTCGGCTAGCGAGAGGGCGAACATCGATGTGCGAGCAGGCGGCACGAATTTAGCAACGCGCCCGAACGCCGAAGTGTGGGCTACCGCACATAGCCGCTGCAGAAAAAATCCGCGCGGCCGAAGGCTTGCTGCAAGGCGCGGGCAACCGGCTTGTCAAGTGAAATAAGCGTGGGAAGAAGGGCGTTCTGTCGGACGAATACAACGCCGCGCGCGGGGTTGCGCGACTTTAGCGCGAGGGCCGCCGCCGGTCCGTCAGTTGGACGACACAAGCGTGGAAAATGCGCTGGACGAGTTCGCTCTCGTAGTCGAGATCGTCGCCTTCGATGATCTTTTCGATGGCGCTGCGTCCCGCTTCGGTATCGAGCAGCGGACAGAAGCGCGACGCGAGCGCCTGCGCGGTGACGGAGAGCTTGGCGGTCTCGATCCAGTCGGCGGCGCGGTTGTGGTTGTCCAGCCAGCGATGCGCCGCGCGCACCTGAAACGACGGTTCGGGCCACGCGCCTTCGAGATAGAACGCGCCGAGAAAGCCGCATGTGAGCCAGCAGAGAAGATGCACCCGGTCGTCGGGTCCGAGCGGATAGCGGACTTGACTCATGATGGCACCACATGACACGGCGACGCGCGACGGCTTGAAGATAGCACGCCGCGACGTTTGCGCGGGGCCTCAGTCCTCTTCGAACAAGTCCCTATATTGATGCGGCTGCGAGCGCAGATACTGCTTCGGCGCGCGCACGTGCGCGCCCAGTTGCGCCGCCGCGTGCCACGGCCAGCGCGGGTCGTAGAGCGCGGTGCGGGCGAGCGCGATCATGTCCGCGTCGCCCGTTCCGATGATGCTCTCCGCCTGCTCGATGCCGGTGATGAGCCCCACCGCGACGACCGGCATCTTCACCGCGCCCTTGACCGCGCGCGCAAGCGGCACCTGATAGCTGGGACCGACGGGAATCTTCTGCGCCGGGTGCAGGCCGCCGCTCGACACGTGGATCGAATCGCAGCCGCGCGCCTCCAGCGCGCGCGCGAAGGCGATGGTCTGTTCGATATCCCAGCCGCCATCCACCCAGTCCGTGCCGGACACGCGGACCGTCACCGGCCGGTCCTCGGGGAAGGCGCCGCGCACGGCGTCGAAGACTTCGAGCGGAAAGCGCATGCGGTTTTCGAGCGAGCCGCCGTACTCGTCGTCGCGCCGGTTCGAAAGCGGCGACAGGAACTGATGCAGCAGATAACCGTGCGCCGCGTGGATCTGAATGAGGTCGAGGCCGAGTCTTGCGGCGCGTTTCGCTGAAGCGGCGAAGGCGTCGCGGATGCGCTCGAGCCCCGCGCGGTCCAGCGCGACGGGCGGCGTTTCGTTTTCCTCGAACGGCACGGAGGAGGGCGCTTCGGTCTGCCAGCCATGCGCGTCGTCGGGCGCGAGCTGCGCGCCGCCTTCCCACGGCACTTCCGTCGATGCCTTGCGGCCCGCATGGCTCAACTGGATGGCGATCGGCATGTCGGACCAGCGGCGAATGCCCTTCAGCGTGCGTTCGAGCGCGGCTTCGGTCTCGTCATTCCATAGGCCGACATCCGCCCACGTGATGCGGCCTTCGGGCAGCACGGCGGTCGCCTCGATAGTGAGCAGCGCCGCGCCCGACAACGCGAGTTGGCCGAGATGGATCAGATGCCATTCGTTCATGCAGCCGTCTTCGGCCGAGTACTGGCACATCGGTGCAATGACGATGCGGTTCGCCAGTTCGAGGTTGCGCACGCGCGTGGGAGTAAACAGAGCGGCTTGTGGCATAGGGAGTCTCCGGAATGACAGGTGGTCGGAGAGGGCAGCAATCGATATTCCGGCATGCGGTGCCATGCGCGCGAACCGCCTACCATTGCATGCTAAATGAAGGCCGTCTCATAAGCGTTTGTTAAGGAACCGTTCCGGAAAATGCAGGTTGGCCCGCCCGGCGGGCGCCCCACAAAAACAACCTGAGAGGTCGCCGCCATGCCGCATGCCTTTGCCCGTCGACCGAGCCTCTGTGCATGATGCAGGGCGTCTGCACGTCTTTCCCGCTGAAGCTGGCCGACGACGCCGCGTGGCGTTATCACGACCTCGCGAAATCGCGGGCCGTCGACCGGCCGCCCGCGAGCGGCGAGTTGTGCGTATGGCTCATCACGAGCGAATTCCGCTTTGCGTCGGCGTCGAACGTTGGAAGCTGGTTGAATGTCGCGGAGCGCAGGCGCGCGCGGCTCCATCCGCATTCGGCCATCGGGCGGCGTTTCGGCGTGGCGCGCGCGACGCTGCGGCTCGTCGTCTCGCAGATGTTCGATTGCCGTCCGCAAGAAGTGCAGGTCGAGGACGGCCCGGACGAGCGCATCATCGCCACCGATCCCCGCGGCGAACGCAGCGTTTGCGTCGATGTCGCGTATTCGGGCATCTGGATCGTGATCGCGGTGGGCGCGGCGAGCGTCGGCATCGGCGTCACGGTGGATGCGCTCGCGGATGCGGCGCGCATCGCGAAGACGCGCGCCGAGCGGTGCGACAGCGGCGCGGATGCATCGTGGCACGCGATCGTGCTGCCGATGCCCGGCGAGATACGCGGTGTCGTGGCGGTCGGCGGCGCGGTGACGGACGTGCAGGCGTTCGGCTGGGAGAAGCCGGCCGAAGCCGATGCGGTGAAGTCGGGGCGGTAAATGCCGGGCGCGGCGGGACATCCGCAGGAAGCATCAATTTACTTTGAACGACGAATAAATTACGGCGCTAGAACACGCCAATCCAGTGAATGACCCAGTATTGCGCGATGCCGAGCGTTTCATGCACGACGTGATAGGCGACGAGGAAATTCTTTCGCCGCGGAACGAGCGATACTGTGGCGCTGTCCGAAAAGGCCGCCGCCGCGTGTGTGCGAATCCCCAGACCCTCGAAATTGAGCTGTGCGCGGCGCATGTGATAAGCGGAAGTCACGAGCGTGACGCTGTCGTGTGGCATGCCGTGCAGGATGCGGCTCACGTAACGGGCGTTCTGGCGTGTATTCGCGCTCTGCGTTTCGAGCGTGATGTCGCGCGGATCGACGCCTGACCCGACGAGCCACGGCTGGTAGAGCTGCGCGTCGGAGATGCCGTGGCCGTCCGGGTCGCCGCCGCTCACGATCACGGCGCACGTGCGTTCGTCGTGCTTGCAGGCGCGATACACGTCGGCCGTCTTCTCGATACGATAAAACGCATCGCGAGTCGGAACCCACGCGCCGCCTGGGCGTTCGCGGCGCGCGCCCGCACTCAGCAGCACGATCGCGACATGCTCTCCTTGCGATACCGCCGGCTCATCGCCGGGATCGCGGAAGGCGGCGCCCCAGACGCCGGAGCCGATCAACCAGACCCCGGCAAGCGCCGCCGCTGCCGCGATCAGCCAGGCGGGTCGTCCGGGCGCACGCAAAATCATCAGGCTTTCGCGGCCGCTCCCGGCATCGGTTCGCTCTCGTAAGGCGCAGCATGCGTGACGCCCTTGGGCTTCGCGATGATTCCGATACTGAAACACAGCTGCGCGGGCAGAAAGCCGAACGGATGCCCTGATACTTCCACGATATCGAAGTACTTTTTCATTTGCTGCACGAGCGCGCCGTAGTCAAACCCCTTGTGCTCGTTGCGCCGCACGCGCTCCATTCTGCCGAGCGTCGCGTTCATGAGCTCATCGAACGAATAGGCGTGCGCGTCCTTGCTCAGCATGCGCTTGAGCGTCCACTTGGTCAGAAATACGATGCCCTTTTCGTTCGGCACCGTGACGAACAGGTAGCCGTCGAGATGCTCCGCGATCTTGCGCAGATAGCCATCGACGAGATGCGGCGGCACATGTTCGAGCGTTTCCATTGACACGGCGATATCGAAGCGTTCGTCGTCGGCCAGCGCCATGTGTTCGGGCTGCGTCGCCTCGTGGAAGACGAAGTCGGCGTGCTCGCCCCATTTCTTCGCGGCGATGTCGAGGCCGCCTTCCCAGTTTGCGTCGTACCCGACGTACTTCTTCGGCGCGGTGGGAAGGAACTCGATCAGCTTTCCGTCGAAGCAACCGAGTTCCAGCACCGAGCCGGATGCGCAGCGCCGCCGGGCCAGCTCGCGGGCGATCCAGTTGAAACGCGCCAGATGGAACCGGCCGCGGACTCCGCCGGAGAAGAGGCGTTCGTTATAGCCATAGCCGTCTTTTTTGCTTTTCATTGATGTCCCTTGTTTCGTCAGATGGATGTATGCGATTCACCTTGAACGGCGGGTACCAAAAAAAGATAGGTATCCTAAGCGGAATGAAGGCTCGGAACGACTTGTTCAGGGGTGCCGATCCATGCAGGAAGGCGACGCCATTTCTTTGCGAACAATCTAGTCCAGCGGGCAACGGACCTATGTGGCGTACCGCACAATGCGCACACGTGCGCGGGCCGGCGGGCGCACGGAATGCGCAAGAGAAAGCGGGTGAACAGGTCGACGCGAAACGTCCAACGAATGGCGGCGATGGTCGTTCACATCGGACGAAACACCTTAGGCATAATACTCGTCACCCGAGGATATTGAGCGCGCTTGCCTATGACACGCCCCGCCCTGGAATGCCGCCGCCTTCACAAAACCTATGGTCCCGGCAGAACCATTCTTGCAGGGCTGGACTTCACGCTCGGCGCGAGCGAATTCATCGCGATCATGGGCGACTCGGGCGTGGGGAAATCCACGCTGCTCAATCTGGTCGCGGGCCTCGACGCCCCCGACAGCGGCGAGATTCTGATCGACGGCGTGCCCATCTCCGCGATGAGCGACGAAGCCGCCACCAAAACGCGGCGCGAAAAGCTCGGCTTCGTGTTTCAGGCGTTTCACGTGCTGCCGCATCT
The DNA here is from genome assembly GCF_023170545.1 of Caballeronia sp. Sq4a. NCBI lineage: Bacteria > Pseudomonadati > Pseudomonadota > Betaproteobacteria > Burkholderiales > Burkholderiaceae > Caballeronia > Caballeronia sp. Sq4a. The sequence continues at coordinate 54,756 of NZ_CP084253.1, forward strand.
CACGCTGGTGCAGAACGTCGCGGTGCCGCTGCTCCTGAACGGCCTGCCGACCACGCCCGCCCACGGCATGCTCGCGGCCGTCGGTCTCTTCAATCGTCAGAACGATCTGCCGCGCCAGCTTTCCGGCGGCGAACTTCAGCGCGTGGCCATCGCGCGGGCGCTGGTGCATCGCCCGCGACTGATACTCGCCGACGAACCGACCGGCAATCTGGATCCGCAAACGGCCCACGAAATTCTCGGCCTCTTCCACGCCGAAACGAAAGCGACCGGTGCCGCCGCGATCATGGTCACGCATTCGGAAGCGGCCGCCGCGTTCGCCGACCGCGTGCTGATCCTCGCCGACGGCACGTTGCACGAAGCCGCGTCGCTCGCGGCGTTCAACGAGTCGCGCGCGCGATGACGGCGCGCGCCGCCGGTCATCGCATGCTCGCGCGCTGGCTGCTGGGCGCTCAATGGCGCAGTCATCGCGGGCGGGCGCTCGTCGCCGTGCTGACGATCGCGCTCGGCGTCGGGCTCGGTTACGCGGTGCAACTCATCAACAGCGCGGCCTTCAACGAATTTTCCGCCGCCGCGCGCAGCCTGTCGGGGCAGGCGGACTTGCAGGTGCGCGGCGCGCAACAGTTCATCGACGAGCGCCTTTATCCGATGCTCGCCATGCGCCGGGGCGTGGTCGTGGCGAGCCCCGTGCTGGAACTCGACGTCGCCGTGCCGAAGCAGACCGCGCCGCTCAAGGTGCTCGGCATCGACGTGTTTCGCGCAAAGCGCATCGCGCCCGATCTGACCGGCGTGCCGTCGCCGCAGACGCCGCTCGACGTCTTGTCGGACGACGCCATCTTTCTGTCGACCGCCGCGCAGCAATGGCTGAACACGCGCGTGGGCGCGGACGTCGATTTGCAGAATGGCACGTCGCCGGTGCGCTTGCGCGTCGCGGGCGGCATCGTGCGGGCGTTGCCGGGTCAGCGTATCGGCGTGATGGATATCGCCGCCGTGCAGTCGCGCTTCGGCGTGCAGGGGCGGCTCTCGCGCGTGGACCTGCAACTCGCGCGCGGCGTCGATCGCGAAGCGTTTCGTCGCGCGTTGCAGGATGAACTGGGGCCGCGCTTCGTCGTCGCGGAGACGCGCGACACGGAAAGCCGCACCGACAGGCTGTCGCGCGCCTACCGCATCAACATGAACGTGCTCGCGCTGGTTGCGCTCTTCACCGGCGCGTTCCTCGTCTTTTCGACGCAGGCGGCGGGCGTCGTGCGACGCCGCGCGCAGTTCGCGATGCTGCGCGTCCTCGGCATGACGCGGGGTCAGCTCGTGCGGCAGATCATGTCCGAAGGCGCGTTGCTCGGCGTTGCGGGCGCGCTGTTGGGCATCGCGCTCGGCTTTGCGGTGGCCGGGCTCGCGCTGCGCTTTTTCGGCAGCGATCTCGGCGGCGGCTACTTTCCGGGCGTGCAGCCGCGCGTGCATTTCGAGCCGGTCTCGACCGCGATCTTTCTCGCGCTCGGCTTGGGCGTCGCGCTCGCGGGCACGTTCGTTCCCGCGCTCGAAGCGGTTCGCGCGCGCCCCGCGCCGGCGTTGAAAGCGGGCAGCGAGGAAGCCGCGCTCTCGCCGCTTTCGACGCCGTGGCCCGCGCTCCTGTGCCTCGTCGCGGGCGCGGCGCTCACGCAGGCGCCGCCCATCGACGATGCGCCCATCGCGGGCTATCTCGCCGTCGCGCTTCTGCTGGTGGGCGGCATCGCGCTGATGCCGCGGCTCACGGCGATGGTCTTCGGCGCGGCGAGCGCGGCTTACGCGTGGCTGCGCCGCAATCATGGCCGCAGTGCGGTGGGCACGCTCGCGCTCGCGCGGCTCGCGAACGCGCCGGGGCAGGCGTCGATCGCCATGGGCGGCGTGCTGTCGAGCTTCACGCTGATCGTCGCGATGGCGATCATGGTGGCGAGTTTCCGCATATCGGTGGTGGACTGGCTGGAGCATCTGCTTTCCGCCGATGTCTATGCGCGGCTCGCATCCACCGGCGATACGGGCGGACTCACGCCGCAGCAGCAGGCGCAGATCGCGGCTACCGGCGGCGTCGCGCGGGCGGCGTTCTCGCGTTCTTCGCAAGTGACGCTCGATGCCTCGAAACCGCCCGTCGCCGTGATCGCTCGCGAGATCAACGGCGCGGACCCCGGCGCGATGCTGCAAATGACCGGCGCGACGTTGCCGCCCGAAGCATGGCGCGCCGACGAAACGCCCGTGTGGGCGTCCGAGGCGATGGCCGATCTGTACGGCTATCGCACCGGCCAGCGCGTCACGCTGCCGCTCGGCGGCGCGGACGAACATTTCGTCGTGGCGGGCATCTGGCGCGACTACGTGCGGCAGACCGGCGCGCTGCAATTCCGGCTCGCGGACTATCGGCGGCTGACGGGCGACATGGGCGCGACCGAAGTGGCCATCACGCTGCGCCCGGGCGTGCGGGCAGGGCAGGTCATCGCGGCGCTGCAAAGCCTGCCGTTCGGCGACGCGCTCGAATTCTCGCAGCCCGGGGACATCCGCTCGCGCACGCTGACCATCTTCGATCGCAGCTTCGCAGTGACGTACCTTTTGGAAGCGGTGGCGATCATCATCGGCTTGTTCGGCGTCGCGGCGACGTTCTCGGTCCAGACGCTCGCGCGCTCATGTGAATTCGGCATGCTGCGCCATGTCGGCGTGACGCGAAAACAGATCCTCGCGCTGCTCGCCTCCGAAGGCGGCCTGCTGACGCTGCTCGGCATTGCCATGGGCTGCGTGCTCGGCTTCGCCATCAGTCTGATCCTCGTTTTCGTGGTCAATCCGCAATCGTTCCACTGGACCATGTCGCTGCATGTGCCGTGGACGATGCTCGTCGTCATCGGCGCGGTGATGCTCGTGTCTTCCTGCACGACGGCGGTGCTGGCGGGGCGGCGCGCCGTATCGGTCGACGCGGTGCGCGCCGTGCGGGAGGACTGGTGATGCGCGGCTTCAGCTTCTTTATCGCGATGCTCCTGGCGCTCGCCGCATTTTTTTCGACGAGCGCGCTCGCCGCCGATGCGCCGTTCGCGGCGGTCGTGCCGGGCCGGGCGATCGACTGGCCGCAGGACAGCGGCGCGCATCCCGCGTACCGCACGGAGTGGTGGTATGCGACCGGCTGGCTGCAGACGCCGGACAAGAAGCCGCTCGGTTTCCAGATCACGTTCTTTCGCTCGAATACGGGCAAGGCCGGCGGCGGCGCGTTCGATCCGTCGCAGGTCATCGTCGCGCACGCCGCGCTCTCCGATCCGGCGTTCGGGCGGCTCGTGCACGATCAGGACATCGCGCGGCAGGGCTTCGGGCTCGCGTATGCGGCGAACGGCAACACCGACGTCAAGCTCGACGCATGGCGCATGGTGCGCGAAGCCGATGGCCGCTACACCGTGAGCGCGGATGCCGCCGGCTTCGCGCTGCATCTCACGTTCACGCCGACGCAGCCGCCGATGATTCAGGGCGAGCGCGGCTATTCGCGCAAGGGGCCGTCGCCGGAAGAAGCGAGCTATTACTACAGCGAACCGCAATTGCAGGTGACGGGAAGCGTCACGCGGCCGTCGGCGAAAGGCCCGGGCGATACGGTCGATGTCACCGGCAGCGCGTGGCTGGATCACGAGTGGTCGAGCACCTTGCTACCCGCCGACGCCGCCGGCTGGGACTGGCTCGGCGCGAACCTCGACGACGGTTCCGCGCTGATGGCGTTCAAGGTCCGCAGCCGCGACGGCCGCGCGGTCTGGGCGCACGCCGCGCTGCGCGACCGCGATGGCCGCACGACGCAGTTCAGTCCCGGCGATGTCGAGTTCACGCCGGAACGCCAGTGGCGCTCGCCGCGCACGAACACGCGCTATCCGGTCGCGATGACCGTGCGCGTCGGCGCGATGCGCTGGCGTCTCGCGCCGCTCATCGACGATCAGGAACTCGACTCGCGTGATTCCACCGGCGCGGTGTACTGGGAAGGCGCCGTGACGGTGACGGGCCAGGGCCAGGCGGAAGGCAAGGGCGGACGCGGCTATCTCGAACTCACGGGCTACGGCAAGGAGGCCGAAGCAGGGAAGCGGTGACCAAGCGGCGACCGATCGGCCGTCAGCAAGAACCCCGAAATAGGCCGACAATATAGGGGTTTACGCAAATTCACCGCCTCGACTCATCATGTCTGACTTAGCCAGCCCTCTTCGCCGCCGCACCGAGATCAACCCGAAGCCGTTGACCGTTGCCGGCCTCCTTCTGCTTGCCGGTATGCTCTATCTCGCGCAGACTGCCGGCGCGCGTCAGGCCGCGCTGTATGTGGTCGGCGCGCTGCTCGGCGTCGCGCTCTATCACGCCGCTTTCGGCTTCACGTCCGCGTGGCGCGTTTTCATTGCCGATGGCCGCGGCGCCGGCCTGCGCGCGCAAATGCTCATGTTGGCCGTGGGCGTCGCGTTGTTCTTTCCCGCGCTGTCGGCCGGGTCGCTTTTCGGCATGCCCGTGACCGGGCTCGTGTCGCCTGCGGGCACGTCGGTGATCGTGGGCGCGTTTCTGTTCGGCATCGGCATGCAACTGGGCGGCGGCTGCGCATCCGGCACGCTCTATACGGTCGGCGGCGGCAGCACGCGCATGATCGTGACGCTTGCCGCGTTCATCGTCGGATCGGTGATCGCGACCGCGCATATGCCGTTCTGGACCGCGCTGCCTTCGTTGCAGCCCATCTCGCTCGTGAAGTCGCTGGGCCTCGCGCCCGCGCTCGCGGTCAACTGGATCGTGTTCGCGCTGATCGCCGCGCTGACGGTCGTCATCGAGAAGCGCCGGCACGGCAAGCTCGTCGCCGCGCACGTGCAGCCCGCGCACACGTCGCCGTGGCTGCATGGTCCGTGGCCGCTCTTGGCCGGCGCGCTGGCGCTCGCGGTGCTCAACTTCGCGACGCTCGCGCTGTCGGGCCGGCCGTGGGGCGTCACGTCGGCGTTCGCGTTGTGGGGCGCGAAGGCGGCCTCCGCCATCGGCTTCGACGTCGCTAGCTGGCCGTACTGGATGAGCAAGCCGAACGCCGCGACGCTCGCCGCGCCGGTCTCGCACGATGTGACGTCCGTGATGGATATCGGCATCGTGCTCGGCGCGATGCTCGCCGCCGCGCTCGCGGGCCGCTACGCGCCGGTGTGGCGCGTGCCGATGCGCTCGCTGATCGCCGCCATCGTCGGCGGTCTGCTGCTCGGCTACGGCGCGCGGCTCGCGTACGGATGCAATATCGGCGCGTACTTCAGCGGCATCGTGTCGGGCAGCCTGCACGGCTGGCTGTGGCTCGTGGCGGCGTTCTTCGGCAACGTGCTCGGCACGCGCCTGCGCCCGCTCTTCGGGCTGGAAGTGGAACGCGTCAGGCCGACGGCCTGTTAAGAAGTCAACGCGACGGCCACCGGTTCTCGAAGACGCATTCTTCGTGGGGCCGGCGCGTGGCCCAGCCCTCGGTTTCCAGCATCGGCGCGTCGTAGAACCGCTCGACGTGTCCGACGCAAAGAATCGCCACGGGCCGCGCGCCTGCGGGCATCGCGAGCACGTCGGCGATTTCCTGCGGATCGAAAAGCGACACCCATCCCATGCCGATGCCTTCGGCGCGCGCCGCCAGCCACATGTTCTGAATGGCGCAGGCCACCGACGCGAGATCCATCTCGGGCAGCGTCCGGCGGCCGAACACATGGCGCTCGCGGCCGTCCATCAGCGCCATCACGAGCACCTCCGCGCAATCGCGCATGCCCTCCACCTTCAGTTTCATGAACGCATCGCGCCGCTCGCCGAGCGCATCGGCGGTCAGCAGGCGCTCGCGCTCGACCGCCGCGTGAAGTTGCGCGCGAATCTCGGGGCACGTGATCCGGACGATGCGCCACGGCTGCATGAAGCCGACGCTCGGCGCATGCAACGCGGCGTCGATGAGCCGCTGCATCACGGCCGGCGCGACGGGATCGCTCACGAAATGGCGCATGTCGCGGCGCTCCTGAATGGCGCGATACACGGCGTTGCGTTCGGATTCGCTGAAGGTCTGGTTATCCATGATCTCGAAAGGATTGCGGTAGCGCCACTCTATCCGCATCGCGCGATGTCGCACAGGCCGCCAGTCGCGAAAGCGTCGCGGCGGCCTTCGCTCAGTACGCCTTGCATTTGCATAACGGTGCGGTAGCCCACCTTCGCGGCGAGGAAAATCAGCGAACATGCGCGAGGCTGTCCGGAACAGTCGCCTGACCGATATCAGTCTCGTGCCGAGCTGCGGGGCTGGGTCGACACATCGTCTGGAGATCGCCATGTTTAACGAACCCGTTCTGCGCCGCGGTGTACGCTGGATGCTGCTCGTCGTGATGTATTACGTGGTCGCGGCGGCATCGTACAACGGCTATTTCACGAAGTGGCAATTCCGCGACCAGACGCCGGAATGGGCGTTGCCCGCCATGCTCGATGGCACGATCGATCGTCCCTTCGTTTATCGCCAGTTATTGCCGATGCTCGCGAACGGCGTCGAACGCGCCATGCCGGAGAAGCTGAAGACGAAAGTCGACGCGCTTCTGATGGACGACAACCGCACGCATCATCCGATCACTTGGTTTTACCCGAGCGCCGTCGACGCGCGTAATCCGCAATACGCGCTGCGCTATTACCTGATCTTCGGCATGTCGTTCACCGCGCTCTTTCTGGCGATGTTCGCGATGCGCGCCGTCTGCATGACCTTGCAGGCGGACAGAACCGCAAGCACGCTCGCGCCGATGGCGCTCGCCGCGATATTCCCGCTGATATTGACCGACGGCGCCTATTTCTACGACTTCCCCGAACTCCTTTTCATGATGCTCGCGGTATGGCTCGCGGCGACCGGACGAGCGTTATGGCTGATTCCGCTCACGGCCATCGCGACATTGAACAAGGAATCGTTTCTCTTCTTCACGCTGACGTTGTTTCCGTTTCTTCACGCGCGACTTTCCTTGCGTCGCGCCGTGATCGTGCAAGCGGTGTTGCTCGCCATTGCGGCGGCGGTCAATCTGGCCATCAAGCTGAAATATGCGGGAAATAGCGGCGATGTCGCGCAGTTCCATCTGTTCCATAACCTCGACTTTCTGATTCATCCGTTGAGCTATCTGCGCTTCGAATACAACTATGGCGTCGTGATGTCGAAGGGTTTCAACGTCATCAACATCGTGATTGCCGTTGTTCTGCTGCGCTCCGGCTGGAGCAAGCTGCCGGTCGTCTTCCGGCGTCATGTTTGGATCGCGCTCGCCGTGAACGTGCCGCTTTTCATCACGTTCGGATTCCACGATGAATTGCGCAATCTGAGCATGTTGATCGTCGGCCTTCTAATGATCCTGTGCGTGAACATTGCCCTCGTGCTGGCGTACGAGCGCGCGGGCGCAACCGCCGATGCGCGAAGCGATGTGCCCGACACGCCCGCCGCGACGCCATTGCGCGACCGAAACGCCATGGCCCGTTCCGCTCGTTGATCCACCGTAGCCGCGCGTATTTTGTCGGGAGACCGATTCATGCCATTCGATCACGGCGTCTTCACCGTTTCTCTCGACTTCGAGTTGCTATGGGGCGTGCGCGAGACGCGCACGATCGAGAGCTACGGGGAAAACTTGCGCGGCGTGCGGCGCGCCATTCCCGAGATGCTGCGCGTGTTCGGCGCGAGCGGCATTCACGCGACCTGGGCGACGGTAGGCTTCCTGTTCCATCGCGATGTCGCCGAACTCAAGGCGAATCTGCCGGACGCGCGGCCCCGCTATACGCGCCCCGGCATCTCGCCCTATGAGTACATCGAAGCCGCCCGCGAACTCGATCCGCTCTATCACTTCGCGCCGGAACTGATCGAGCGCATTGCGCGCCAGCCGGGACAGGCCATCGGCACGCATACGTACTCGCACTACTATTGTCTGGAAGAAGGGCAGGGCGTGCGCGAATTCGAAGCCGATCTCGCGCGCGCCGTCGAAGTGGCGCAACGCGCGGGCGTGTCCGTGCGAAGCATCGTGTTTCCGCGCAATCAGTGCAACGACGCGTACCTCGCTTCGCTTACGCGCTTCGGGGTGCTGTGCTATCGCGGCACGCAAGAGGGGCACGCCTATGCGGCCTCCGACAAGGCAGGCCAGAGCCGGCTCAAGCGAGCGACGCGCCTGCTCGATGCCTACATCGACCTCTCAGGCCACAACACCTATGCGCTCGACGACTGCTATCGCGCGATGCCGTTCAATTTCCCGGCCAGCAGTTTCCTGAGGCCGTATAAGCGCAAAACCGCGTGGCTGGACGGTCTTCGCTTGAAGCGAATCACCGACGCGATGACCTATGCGGCCATCAACAAGCGGCTCTATCACCTGTGGTGGCATCCGCACAACTTCGGACGCGACACGGCGCAGAACATCGCATTGCTGCAGCGCATCGCGGACCACTACGCGCATCTGCGCGACAAGTACGGGTTCGTGTCGATGAACATGGAAGAACTGTGCGCGCTCGCCGCCCGGCATCGGACGGACGAGCCCGAATACAACGCGTCCGAAGCGGCGAACTGAGCCGCCGCTTCGGTTCCTTCTAGCGCCGCGTTTCTTGCGACGTGGCCGGCGTGATCGACGAATGGCCGACCAGAAAGCGCGGTGTCCTGAAGTGCACGATGCACGCGTAGAACCACACGTAGACGCTCACGAAGACGAGGTCGGTGGCGAATAGCACGACCGGCTCGTTCCAGAACAACGACGCCGGCACGACGCCCACCGAGCACAGCACCCACAGATACGGCGACGTGCGCGCATTGCGGCGTCCGCGCTGCCGTACATCGCGATAATCGGCGCCGCGCAGCGCAATCCGCCGATACACGAGCGTATGCAGATGCACGCCGTCCGGTTCGCTGACCGGCCGCCCGCGCACCAGCTTGCGTCGATAGATCGAGAAAATGGTCTCGAAGAGGGGATAGATGGCGACCACGGCCGCGTACCACGCAGAAACAGCCGGGTGGCGCGCGATCAGGAGTACGAGCAGTTCCGCCATGACGAAGCCGATGAAATAAGCGCCGCCATCGCCGAGAAAGATCGCGGCGCCCGGATAGTTCCAGACCGCAAAACCGAGGATGGTGCCGATCATCGTCAGCGCAACGCTCATGATGAGCCAGTCGCCCACTTGATGCGCGACATAGCCTATCGAGCCGAAGATGAGGATGGACGATACCGAAGCGAGGCCGTTCATCCCGTCGATCAGGTTGATCGCGTTGGTGAGCCCGGAGACTGTGAGCACGGTCAGCGCGATGGCGAGCGGCATCAGCGCGAGACCGCGGTCGACGATGGGCAGGTCCACGCGCCCGATCACCGCATTCAACGCGTAGACGCCGCCGATCGCGCCGGCCATCGCCGCGAGCAACCGTGCGCGCGGACTCACGCGCTTGGTCAGGTCCTCCACGCAGCCGGCCATGAACGGAACGGCCGCGCATCCGAGCAGCAACAGAGACTCGCCGCGCGGGTTGGCGCCGAACAGGCCGCCCATGACGAACGTAATACCCGTTCCTCCGATGATTGCGATGCCGCCGACACGCGGAACCGGAAACGCATGATTTTTCTGCACTCCCGTGAGATCGCTGTCGAGCCATCTGGATCCCGCATGGCTCGTGTATTTGACGATCAGAAGAGTCAGACAAAACGAAGTGAAGCAGCCGAGGGCAAGGTTCAGCATTGTCGTTTACTCATTTTGTCAACAGTGCGGACGATTCGGTTCGGAACATGCTGCACCTGCGAACGATGGCCGCGAATTGGTACGGTCCGGCCGTGCGTTTAAGCAAATGCAACACACCTGCTTCGGCTAAAAAAGAAACACCGATAAATAAGGGCTCCGAAGTCCCGTTTAGAAAAGCCTTTATTATGAATAATCAGGGAATTCCCGCGCGTGCGCGGATGTTTGGAGTCCGAATATCATCGCGCGGACAGCCGTTTCGGTAACTAGGTTTTTCGTTGACGAAATGTTGGCTAGACCTCGTATTGATCCAAAATTGGCGGGTCGCAAAAGCCTACGTTTGTGCTTTAGCGACCTTGCCGACATATCTCGTGTCGCCGTCATGACAACCGAACGATCATGCAATGTCCGGAGCGGCCCATCGGCGCACGATATAGCGGCCTTCGCGCTTGCGCGCGAGGTCGTCGCTGACCACGCGAGCAGGCGCGCCCGCGACCGTCACGTTGGAAGGCACATTCGAGGTCACGACGCTTCCCGCGCCGATAGTCACCGAATCGCCAATCAATACGTTCTCGACAATGCACACGTTTGGGCCGATATATACGTTGTCCCCAATGGTCGCGGCTTGTCCGTGATTAGAGCCGATGGTCACGCCTTGAGAGAGATTGCAATTGGCGCCGATCACCGCTGTTTCATTCACGACGATGGTGCCGAAATGGCCGATGTAGAGTCCCGGCCCGATACGCGTTCCCACCGGAATGACAATGCCGAATTGCCGCTGTTTGCGGCGCAATATGATTCTAAGGAGTACGCCGGACAGTCCTCGGGAATACCCCGATGCAAGGCGAAACCACACGGAGTAATTGAATCCTTCGGATGAAACGAACTTGCGAATGAATGCGCCGGTACCGACCGATCCGGCGTAGCGGTAGAGATCGCTTCTGATAAGGTCGAGGGGCTTCATTGCTCGATTTGTCGTGTGAGTTGAAGAGCGGAGAGGGCGGTCGTTGCCGCCTAGCCTAACGGGGACGAGCGAGCATATAAGTGTGAGAACTCACATTTCGTTTGACTTATTCCATATGAAGCGCGCATGCGCCTGAACGGTATGCAAAGAAGACTCGCGATCCAGATGATTGCTTCGGGTGTCCTGATGAAAAGCGTCGCGCCACGGCTCGCGTGGGCCGACGATACAGTCGATGCCGCCACCTTCGGCGTGAAGGGCGACGGCGCGACGAACGATCGCGTCGCGCTTCAGAAGGCCATCGACGCTTCCGTCGGCAAGACGCTCGTGATCGGCGGCCGCTGCCGCATCGACGCGAGCGGCGTCGAACTCAGGAGCGGATCGCGCGTGCGCTTCCGGCCCGGCGCATCCATCAAGCTGCTGTGGCACGACACGCCGTTCTATCAGATCATCCGCATCTGGGACGTGAACGACGTCGTGCTGGAAGGCGCGATGCTCGACGGCAGCAAGGAACTGAACGCCGCGCCCGCCAAGCGCCACGAAGAGGGCTATGGCATGGGCATCTCGGTGGCGGGCAGCGCCAATGTGACGATTCGCTCGGCAACGACCATCGGCTGCTGGGGCGACGGCGTGTACATCGCGAACAGTTACCGGCCGAGCGCTACCGCGCCGGATGGCATTCGTCTCGTCGATCACCGCGCGGTCGGTTGCCGGCGACAAGGCGTGTCCATCATCAGTGGCCGCAACATCACCATCGAGCGCGGCGTATGGGAAGACATCGGCGGCACGGCGCCTTCCGCGGGACTCGATATCGAGCCGAACTCGAATCGGGACGTGCTCGAAAACATCCGCGTCGTCGATCCCGTCACGCGCCGCTGCAAGATCGGCATTCTCGTGTTCCTCGCGCAATTGCCGGGACCGAGGGCGAAGAATGTCGATATTCGGATCAGCGGGCATCGCGATGAGAATTCGGCCGACAACGCGTTCAGCGTTTCGGGGCTCGATACGAAAGGCTGGATCGTAAAAGGCCGCGTGGAAAGTCGCGGGCCTACGTGGGTGAATTCCCGGCTTGCGTCGGTCGAGAACGTGGACTACGACAAGCGCGGTCCCGCTGTCGTCGTGACGGACCTGCGGCTCGTCCGATAGTGCCATCCGCGCGTTGTGTGACAACGTACAGACTCGATGCGTGCGCCGCCGCACGCTCGTATTCGGACGATATTCCTTTGGGAATCCTTAGATGAAAGCACGGGCAATGCGATTGAGCGACGCACAGGCGTCTCGGACAGGGCATCGCGCGCAGAACTTCTTTGCGACGCCGAGCGGCTGGGCTTATATCGCCATTGCACTCGTCATTCTTTATCTGATGGCGACGAGTCCGCGCGAGGTGTCCACGCTGCTCGACCAGGACAACTACCTCGAATACTTCCGCCGCACGACGTGGGACTGGTTCGTCACGTCCTATTATCAACGGACATCGACGCTCGCTTTTGTCATCAGCACGGTCACGGAGGAATTCGGCTGGCGCGCATGGGTGGTCGGGCTGAATGCGCTCGGCTTGTCGCCTGAGACGGGCGTGCGCGTGACCGTGGTGCTGCTCAACACGCTGATCTTCATCGCGCTGCTGGAAGTGCGCAGGCCGCTCGTCGGGCTATGCCTGTGGGCGGTCGTGCCAATGGCGCTCGCCACGGTCGGCACATTCCAGATTCGTCAGGGCATGGGCTTTTCCATCGCCATGCTGCTTTCGCTGCGGTATCAGCGGCCTCTGACGGGTTGGGTCCTCGCGAGCTTCGTCCACACGACGTTCGCCGTTCCGGCGCTGTTGCTCGTAGCGATCCGCGCGTGCGGCGACCGCCGGCGGCTATCGTTCGCATGCGCGGGCGTCACGGCGCTCGTGCTCGTATCGTCAGCGGGCTTTTTGTTCCGCAATTTCGGCGGCCGACGCATCGACGAATATGCAGGCTATCAAAACGACTTCACGATGAAGCTCGTGATCCTGCTCGTCGTCTATATGACGGCATCGATCGTCATGCTGTATTCGGAATGGAAGAACAGGCCGAAGGCGCAGCCCACGGTCTGGACCGAGCTGGCCACCATGCATATCGTGCTGGTTTTCTATCTGGTGCTCGCGTTCGCGCTGTTCCCGTTCGGCAAGGGGCGCGTCTGGTATTGCGTGCAGTTGCTCTTGCCCTTCATCGTGGCGCAGATTCGCTTCCGCAACGCATTCTCGATCTGGTGGATCGTGGGCGTATTGCTGGTGCTATCCGCCGAGATCATCAAGAGCTATTTCGAGGGCGTCTACGCGTATTTCATCGGCAGCTAGACCGCGGGCGATTCGTCATCGGCGCAATGTGCGAGTCGATGACGAACGCCCGAGCGCGTCAGATCACGTCAGATCACGTTTTCTCCACCGGCATTTTGCGCAGACGCTTGGCGCCTGTCTTGGTCGCGGTCTTTTCGCCGCGCAGGACGGTACGCAGCGCGCCGAAGTCCGCGCGAACTTTCTCGATCTCGTAACGCGTGACGAGACGGCCGCCGAAGCCCGACAGGAAGTCGAGAATGCTGGCGGTGGAAATGCCGTCGAGATCGAACAGCAGCTTGCGTTCGCGGGCCACGCGCGCCGCTTCCCAGATCAGCAGGCTGATGGCGCCGCCGTGCGCTTCAGGAAGACGCGAAGACAGCAGGTAATAGAGCGCACGGTCGTCCCACACGAGAGCGGTCTCGGCCACGAGCTTGCCGCTCTGATCGAACGCGCCGAGCAACGTGCCCGACTTGCGCTGAAGCACCTCGGTAAGCAGTCGCCGCATGATCTGCGAGCCGTACACGTTGTTGCGCTTGCGCACGGCGAGGTTCTCGTCGTAGAAGCGCGTGAAGCCGTCCGGGCTGTCGATCTCGCGAATGGTGAGCTGCTCGCTCGCGCGCCTCACCCAGTTGCGGGTATTGCGGCGCAGGCCGGACCATGCCTCTTCTTCCGTCCGTTCGGCTGGCATTTCCATCGTGTAGCCGATCGACACGTCATAGCCGTGAATCATGAAGGCGAAGGCTTCGGCTTCCGACATGCGCGTGTCCATCAGTTGATGGAAATGCGCGACCGGCGGGAGTTTGGCGATCAATTGCCTCGTAATGTCCAGTCGATAACACCATTCGCGGTCGGGGGTGCCCAACTTCTGCGGCTTGATGATGGGCCCGAGCGTGCGGGTCATCGGCGGCAAGGCCGAGATGCGCCAGATGCCTTTGCGTTCGAGCGTGTACGGCATTTCGCCGATCACTTCATCGCCCTGTTTGACCTCGGCAATGCCCCACCTGCCGTCGCTGGTGATATCGAGCCACCACGGCTGATGAAAGATCGACCGTTCGAACGCTCCTTGCGGTCGAGCGTTGTCGTTCGCGCTCGTGACGACCTCTTTTGCTTTAGCCTTGGGTTTGTTCGGTTTGTTGGGTTTTGTCTTGGGTTTGGCTTTGACTGCTTCGGTATTCGTCGTATCGGGTAGAGCACTGACAGAAAAGCATTCGTTATCCATTGTCCCTCGCAACTCGGTTCATGATAGCCATGGGGCTAGATTCGGGCCTTTCGGCAGTATCAGGATCAGGCGCTGTGCGCGTTAGTCGACAACTTTCCGATGCCTCGCGTGGCGGGATGGAAAGCGTGTGCCGAGATCGGATCAAAGAGGCAATGCATATTTTTCGGCGATGTCAAGTTACGTCGTCGGGCGACGTATTACGGTGTTTTACCGCAGGGTATTGAGCATTCGCGTGAACCACTGTACGGCATCGCACGTTGCGCCCCTTGCTCGCCGATGCAAGATTTCAGGCGCAGGACACCCAAGGGTCCAGACTCGCGTACTTTTGTCCAACCCGTCGATCCCTGTTCCACGGGCGATCCTAAACCAAGCAAGGGCTTAGGCACATTCATGATTGCACCAGCACCGCACATCGAGATCATCAAATCACCCGAAGTATTCAAGGCACTCGAACCCGAATGGCAGGCGCTCTGGAAGCGCGCCAAGGGCCGCCATCACGAATCGTTCCCGGTTGCGTGGCTGAGCTGGGAGTGCGTCGCAAAACCGCTCGGGCGCGCGCTGCGGCTCATCGCGGTTCGTAGCGAAGGTCGTCTCATCGCGGTATGGCCCCTCGTGCGCTCGCGCAATCGGCTCTGGACCATCCTGCGTCCGTTGAGTCCGGAATCCGCCGACTATACGACCGTGCTCGCCGACCCCGACTACGCGTCGCCCGCGCTGACCGAAGCCGTCTGGCGCGCGGCGCGGGAGCAGTGCCCCTCGGACATTATCCTCCTTCCTTATCTGGACAAGACCGGCGATCTGTATCGGCTGGCGAGCGCCCACGACGGCATGATGGTCGCGAACGAGCATCCCTACGCCATTGCGCGACTCTCGCGCGAGAAGGACTGGGAGAGCTTCTCGGCGCCGCTCGGCACGCTATCCGGGAAGAAGCCCGGCGCGCTGCTCAGGCGTCTGGAGCGGCAGGGCAAGGTCGAGATCCGCATTCTCGGCCCCGACGACGCTGACGAGAACGCCCGCATGGTCGACTGGATGCTCGCCTGCAAGCGCAACTGGGCCGAGCGCGTCGACAAGAAGGGCGCATGGCTCTATTCGCCGCTCTTCCGCAATTATCTGGTGAGCATCCTCAACTACCCGGCCGGATCTGACTCGGAGCCCAGCGCGCGCATGATGGTGCTCACGCTCGATGGGGCGCCCATCGCGGCCAATATGATCGGGATGGGCACCGACAGCATTCTCGGCGCGATGGGCGGCTTCGACCGCCAGCACAGCAAGCTCGCGCCCGGCGCGATCACCACGGAGGCGTGGGTGCGCTGGGCGCTCGAACACCGGCTGGACTTCGACCTCGGCGTCGGGTCAGAGGCGTTCAAGCCGTACTGGAGCAAAGGCAATCTCGCGGTCGCGGTCAGCATTCAGATCGCCCAGTCTCCGTGGGGACGCGTCGCATTCGCCATGCAGGAAGGCATTGCGAAACTCGCCGCTATTCGCGCGGGAATGCGTCGGCCGAATAGCGATGCCACATCCGGCAAAACCCGTGGTGAATCAGTAGAAACCCGCACGAGCGAAGCCGCTAAATAATCTGAGTAAATCCGCCGGCTGGAAAATCGTGCAATAAAACACGCAGCCGGCGCATTAATTCAGAGGAATATTGCCAGAAAGAATTTCACTTTTCCTCAGACGTGAAAACCGTCGTCCTTTTGCGACGACGGATTAATTTCGCCGCTCGTGCGAAATTAATATCAATCCTCAGAAGTAATCCCCCGCGTTTTCCCGAATCCCCCGCCAGACGTGCGATTGAGGCGTACGTACGTCCTCGACATTATGACCTGTCCCCGCTATTTCGTTACAGCTCGTTACGAAACATTATTAATGATCATACAAGGTTATGTATCATACGTCCCCGGTGTCGGTATTAGATACCTTGTTACGCGAGCGTTATGAAGTAAGTTTGACCGGCATATTGGGAGTGGCTTGCTTTGGGCAATGTAGCGCCCCGGTTAAACCGCTCGGCAAATGTCGCCCGATCTATCGGTCTTCGACGAACGTTCTTTTCCTAGTCGCCTATCAATAACGTCAAGCACAATGTCCTTTTCTAAAAAAACCGTTAATTCCTTTTTCGAGCACACCGCCTCCCAAACCGAAAACCGCATTTTCACGCGCCGCAAGTTCGTAACCGCGCTTGTCATGGGCGCCGGCACGGCGGCACTGGCCGCGTGCGGCGGCGGCAGCGCCGACGACCTCGCCGCCACCGACAAGCGCTGGCACCGCGCGTCGACCGCTTCAAGCGCGTCGGCGGCGTCGAGCACCAGCGTGGCATCGTCGACGCAAGCGACCGCGAGCTCCTCCACCTCGGGCACCGTCGTCAACGCGAGTTCCTTCGGCGTGAAGGCCGATGGCGTGACCAACGACCGCGTCGCGCTGCAAAAGGCCATCGACGGCTCGGTGGGCAAGATTCTGCTGATCTCGGGCAAGGTGCGCATCGACGCGGCCGGCCTCGATCTGCGCTCCAATTCGCACCTGCGCTTCGCAAGCGGCGCGTCGATCAAGCTGCTCGCGCACAACACGGCGAGCTACCAGATGCTGCGCGTGTTCGACGTCGATAACGTTCAGATCGAAAACGCGACGCTCGACGGCAGCAAGGAGCTGAATTCGGCAACGAACGATCCGAACGACGGCGGGCAGGGCATGGGTATTTCGATTGCCGGCGGAACGAACGTCACGATCACCTCGCCGACCACCATCAACTGCTGGGGCGACGGCATCTACATCGGCAACTCGTATCGCACGGTCACGAAGGCAAGCAACGCGGTCATGATCACCAAGCACGTGGCGACGGGCTGCCGCCGTCAGGGCGCGACGATCACGAGCGGCAGCAACATCACGTTCGACTCGCCGACGTGGTCGACCATCGGCGGCACGATGCCTTCGGCCGGCCTCGACATCGAGCCGAACAACAACAACGCGGTGCTGCAGAACATCAAGATCATCAGCCCGACGACGAACAGCTGCCACTACGGCATCCTCGTGTACCTCGGCGCGTTCCCCGGACCGGTCGCGAAGGTCGTGTCGATCGACATCACGAACCACCACGACAACGCTTCGAACCATGTGGCGTACGCGGTCGGCGGCTTGCAGCTGAACGGTCGCTCGGTCACGGGCCATATCAGCAGCGACAACCCGGTGTACACGCATTCGGCGCTCGGCTTCAGCAAGACGGACTGGGATAACGCCGGCCCGTCGGTCGAAGTGACGAACATGACGTACACGCGCTAAGCGGCAGGCGTCCGTTGCCATGGACAGGAGAGCCGCCATTTCGTCGCGGCTCTTCTGTTTGTCGGCTGTCTCTGATTTCCACTCAGCGCCAACGCACTAAACTTCCAGGGAAATTTGCCGAAAACTTAAGGCATGGATGGTGCTCTAAAAGGGTGGCCCGATTGCGGTTTACCCGGGCACCGAATCATCTGGAGAGTGCATGAATTTCGCCACTACTGTCGGCACGATCGCGTTTTTCGCTGTCGTCGCTCTGGCCTTGCTGGCGCTGGCCGAGGTGCTGCTGCCGTCGCGGCGGCGCAACCGCCGGAAATCGGAGAACGCGGAGGCGTCGTCCGGATTGTTCGGCGGCATGCGTGCGCGGTTTCACAAGTCCGGGCCGCTGAAGCCGAACGAAGCGGCTCAGTCGTCGCGCTCGGGCCACTCCGACTAGCGCTTGCAGTTTTTTCAAAGTCGGCCGGTCATCGCGTTCAACGCCACCCAAAGCTTCAATCGTCAGTCTGTCGTGTCGTGGGCAACAGCGCACGCGCGTAATGCAAGCAAAGCGTCGTTTCAGGCATTGAGCCTTTCGGCACGCGGGCCGCGCGGCATCGTGCGGGTTCTGCGGTACGTTTCCTCATAGCGGTGCCAAGTCGTGTCGATGGAAAACTGGCGCTCTATCCGCTCGCGAGCCGCTTTTCCCAGCGCCGCGCGGGTCTCCTCACTCAGCGTCAACATCGCGATGAGCGCTGTTGCAAGCGCGTCTGCGTCTTGCGGCGGGACCACGAACCCGGTTTCGCCGATGAGCCATTTCGTATCGCCGACATCGGTCGCCACGC
The DNA here is from genome assembly GCF_023170545.1 of Caballeronia sp. Sq4a. Taxonomy (NCBI): domain Bacteria; kingdom Pseudomonadati; phylum Pseudomonadota; class Betaproteobacteria; order Burkholderiales; family Burkholderiaceae; genus Caballeronia; species Caballeronia sp. Sq4a. The sequence goes on from NZ_CP084253.1 coordinate 72,977, forward strand.
ACGGAACGCCGCAGGCCATCGCTTCTCCGACCACCGTCGGCAAGCCTTCGCTGCGCGAGGAGAGGCAGAACACGTCGAGCGCCGCGAGCGTCGTTTGCGGGTCCGGCAGCGCGCCGAGGAGCCGGCACGCGTCGCCGACACCGGCCTCGCGCAGACAAGCGACGAGCTCGCCGTTGCTGTCGTCGAGACCGCGTCCGGCCATCGCGAAGCGGCAATGCGGGAGCGCCTCAGACACGCGGCGTATCGCGGCAATGAAGTTCGGATAGTCCTTGACCGGATGATATCGCCCGACGATACCGATCACCGGCGCATCCGCGTCGAAGCCGAGCGCGCGGCGCAAGGTCTCGCGCGCCTGCGGCATCGGTCTGAAGAGATCGGGCTCGAAGCCGTTCGGAATCACCATCATCTTAGTCGGACAATAGCCGCCGTGCGCGTGCGAACGTCTGGCCGCTTCGCCGCAGCAGATGATCGAATCCGGCACGCGCGCCGACAGCAGCGCGCACGCTCGCGTGACCCAGCGCGTCATGCGGTTGCTGCCGGTCGAGCGCAAGTCGGTGTGGTGGATGCCCCAGACGAGCGCGGGGCGCGGCGCGCGCGAACCGCGCATGCGTCGCCACGCGCTCGCGGCATGCACGGCGAGCCCGCCCATCAGATCGCCGTGATAGAGCCACGTCTGCACGACATCCGGATCCAGCTCGCCGAGCCAGCGGATCAGCGTCGCGAACTTGCGCGGACCGGGCACGCCGCGACGCATGCCGAGGATGCGCACTTCGGCGCCCGCTTCGCGAATGCGCGCGGCCAGCGTGTCTTCGGACGAAAGCGAGATCACCGTATGCCGAACGCCGGTCCCGCGCGATGCGCGTATCAGCCGGTAGAGCAGCATCTCCGCGCCGTCGGCCGGCAGCGCCGTGATGATATGGACGATTTTCACGGCGCGATGTGCAGCGAAGAAGGCGCGCGTTCCGGCGCGGGCGCGAGCGTGCGATACACGCCGATGGTCTTGTCGAGCACGATGGCTTCGTCGAACTCCCGCAAGGCTTTGTCGCGAGCGGCAAGACCCAGGCGGCGCGCGAGCGCGCGATCATCGTCGAGCAGGCGGATCGCGTTTGCGAGCGCGGTCGCATCGCGCACCGGCACCACGAGACCGTCCTCGCCGTTGCGACTGACGACTTCGCGGCAGCCGGGCGCGTCCGTCGTGATGAGCGGCAACGCGCACGCCGCCGCCTCGATCAGCGATTTCGGCAGACCTTCGCGATAGCTCGGCAGCACCATCACGTCGGTTTGCGCGAGCAGAGAAGGCATGTCGCTCACATGACCGCGCCATTCGACGAGACCTTCGGCCACCCAGCCTTCGATGGTCGACCGCTCGATAGACGCCGGATTACCCGCGTCCGGCATGCCCGCAAGCACGAACCGGATGGTGCGATGCTCGCGCTTGAGCGCGCGCGCCGCTTCGACGAATTCCGCGATGCCCTTGTCCCACAACATGCGCGCGGCGAGCAGCACGCGCAGCGGCTCCGACGAAAGCGGCGCGTCGTCGGGCGGCGCCTTGAAGCGCGAGCAGTTGACCCCCGAGCCTTTGATGAGATGAATCGCTTTCTCATCCACTAGGCGCGCGGTCTTGAACATCGTCACGTCGTCGGGATTCTGAAGGATGAGCGCGCAGTCGTCGCCATCGAGCGCCACGCGCAGCACGCGTCGAACGAGCGGGCGCAGCAATCGCGCCTTCAAATCGCGGCTCGTGAATACGTAGCCGAGGCCCGCCACCGAGTTCACCCGCGCGGGCACGCCAGCCAGCTTCGCGCCGAGCGATCCGTACACTGCGCTTTTTATCGTGAAACCGTGCACCAGCGCCGCGTCTTCTTCGCGAAAGAGACGGGCGAGCCATAACACCAACGCCAGTTCGCGGAACGGATTCAGACTGCGGCGAATCATCGGCACGGCGCGCCAGCGAAAGCCGAGTTCGCATAGCTTCGGCCCGTATTCGCCCGGCGGCGAGATCAGCACGACTTCGTGACCCATATCGCGTAACCGGTAGGCCAGCGACAGGCGGAAGTTGTACAGATACCAGTCGGTATTCGCAAACAGGATGACTTTGTTCATGGCCTCGTCCCATGCAGCGTAGTTGTGCCCCGACGATTGCGGACGTTCGCGCTCTGCGGCGCGTGGATGCCGGCGGCCCGCACACCGACGCGCTCGAATAGCGCGTCCCAAAGCCTCAAAATCGCGTCGACCGAATAACGCTCGCGCATCGACTGCGCGCCTTTGCGTCCGAGTTCGGCGCGCAGTCTTTCGTCGCCGAGCAGACGGGCCAGCGCGTCGGCGAGCGCGTCGCGGTCGTTCGGCGGCACGAGCAGCGCGTCTTCGCCGTTGCGCGTGATGTCGCGCGGGCCGCTCTTGCAATCGACTGCCACGGCGGGCACGCCCAGCGCCATGCTTTCGGCGAGCGCGAGCCCGAATCCTTCGAAGCGCGACGACATGGCGAACGCCTGCGCGCGCCGCATCTCCGCCCACGGATCGCTCGTCACGCCGGGCATGAAGATGCGATCGCCGAGTCCGTAGCCGTCGATCTTCGCCTGTAGCGATGCGCGCTCGGCGCCTTCGCCCCAAATGGTCAGGTCCCACAGCGGGAAGCGCGACGCAATCGACGCGTACGCATCAATTAGTAATCCATAATTCTTCTGCGGATGAAGCCGCCCGAACGAAGCAAGGCGCATCCGTCCGTTCTCAGCGGCAATTGCCGTCTTTTCGAACTCGCGGAACAGTTCCGGCGGCAGCGGGTTCGGCATGACCGCCATGTGGCGCACGCCGGGCACCATCGCGCGGAAAGGCTCCACGACGTTCTCGGTCAGGACCGTTACCGCGTCCGCGTGCGGATAGGCAAGGCGGGTGGCGAGCCGCCAGAACCGCGAGCGGCCGTCGACGGACGGGTCGTTGTGCTCACACACGATGAGCGGCACGCGTTGCCTGAGCGACGCGAGAATGCCCGCGACGTTGACGTTGTACAGAAAGCTCACGACGACATCCGGCCGGCTTTCGGCGATGACCGCACGCAGTGCGCGCTGCCGCTCCAGATACCCGAGCGCGCCGCTGCGCGGCTGCTTCACGCGGTCGGCCAGCCGCACGAAGCGCACCTTGTCCGACAGCGCATAGAAGCAGGGCGTGCTTCGACGATACGTCGCGACCACCGTGACGGTGTCGCCTCGCTCGCTCCACGCATTGACGAGCGTGGCCGCGACGCGTTCGGCGCCGCCGCTTCCCATCGAACTCACGAGCAGCGTGATGTTCATGCGACCAGATCTCCCGTGGGACGCGCGGGCGGCACGCGCTTCGCGACGATCATCGACAGGCAGAACACCGACGCGTGCATCATGCCGGTTCCGAGCAACACGCCCGGCATGCCGATCCAGCGCGTGAGCACGACGTTGGCCAGCACTTTGACGACGAAGGCGAGCGCGGTGACGACCGCCATGTCCTTGTAGCGTCCTTCGACGGCCAGGAGGTTCATCATCACCAGCGCGGCGAAGTAAAAGGGCAACTGCACCAGCGAATATCGCATCAGCTCGGCGACGAGCAGCGTATTGCCCGCGGTGAACGCGCCGCGCTGAAAGAGCACCTGCACCATCCACGGCGCGAGCGGATACGCGATCACGGCGCACACCGTCCCTGCGCCCAGCATCAGCACGGACCATTGGAACGCCGTCTGCCGTGCGCGCGTCACGTCGTCCTTGCCGAGAATGTCGGAGAGCACGGGCAGCGTGCCTTGCGCAATGGCGAGCGCGCCCATGCTGATCAAGAGGCCGAAGACGCGGTTCGCATAGCCGAGCGTGGCGACCGCGCCATCGCCCAGATGCGCGACGAAGTACTGATCCAGCGCGGGCGAGCAGCACACCACGAGCTGGCCCAGCATGAAGACGCGCACTGCGCGATAGATGGGTTGCCAGCGCTGCGAGCGGAACGTGAGCGAGAGGCGCGCGTAACGGCCTTCCACCTTGCCGCCGAGCGGCCAGACCACCAGCACGAAGACGACATAGCCGAGCAGCGTGCCCCACATGAGCGGCACCATCGCGCTCTTTTCCGTCATGAACAGCACGAGCAGCAGCGTCATCACGGCCGGCAAGCCGTCGAGCAGCGTGCCGATATGGCGCTCTTTCGACTGCAAGCGCGTGCCGTACGCCGTCTCGATCATGATGAGTACCCCGATGGGCGCCATCACCAGCATCATCTGATGCGCCATCTCCCTCGTCTGCGCGGAGAGGCTGCCCGCCATGAATTGAAGCGCGTACGGCCACACGAGATAAAGGATCGCGGTGAAGACCAGGCCGACGACGATTCCCCATGCCACGAGTTCACCGAGAAACTGTGCCTCCTCGTTCGCCGACTGGCGGCGCAGATCCACGAATGCCGGAACCAGCACGATTGCGAACACCGCCGCGCATGCGGCCGGCAGCCACGAAACGAGCGTCAGCGTGATCTGATACGCATCCACGACGTGACTGATGCCATAGCGATACGCGATGACCATTTCCTTGGCCGCGCCGGCGCATCGCCCGAGCAGGACAAAGACGGCGACGCGTGCCATCCCGCGCGCGGCGCGCAGGTGATCCGGGTGAAGCTGTAAAAGCCGTTCTCTCAGTGCCGCAAATTGTGAGATCAACGCAAGGGCCTCATGGTCCGCCGCCTGCGGCCGAAAGCGCCTGTGCGCTGATTGGCTCGCGGTCAGCTTGTTCTGAAAGGAAGCGGACATACCACGGCATGGCCCTCTCGATGCCGTCCGCGAAGGCGACCTTGCGTCCGTAACCGAGCAGACGCTCGGCCTTGGAGACGTCGGCTTGCGAATGGCGCACGTCGCCCGCGCGAAACGGGCCGTACTCCGGATCCCGGCGGCTCGTGATGCCATGTCGGGCGAGCGCCCGCTTGAGTTCTTCGTATAACTGCTTGAGCGTCGTGCGGTCCCCGACCGCCACGTTGTACACCTGCCCCTTCGCCTCGCGCGCGGCCATTGCGGCGAGGATATTCACTTGGACGACGTTATCGACATAGCAGAAGTCGCGGCTCGTTTCGCCGTCGCCGTTGATGGTGATGACCTCGTCTTCGATGAGCGCGGCGGTCCACTTCGGAACCACGGCCGCATACGCGCCGTCTGGGTCCTGACGCTTGCCGAAGACGTTGAAATAGCGCAGCCCTGTCGCGTGGAAGTCGTAGGTCCGCGCGAACACCGACGCATACAGTTCGTTCGCGTACTTGGTCACGGCATACGGCGAGAGCGGCTGGCCGATGCGATCCTCGACCTTCGGCAAGCCCGGATGGTCGCCATATGTCGAACTCGACGCGGCGTACGTGAAGCTCTCGACGCCCGCTTCGCGCGCCGCGCACAGCATGTTGAGAAAGCCGCTCAGGTTGACGTCGTGCGTCGCGATTGGATCGCGCACCGAACGCGGCACGGAACCGAGCGCGGCTTCATGCAGCACATGATCCACGCCTTCGAGCGCCGCCTTGCAATCGGCGAGGTTGCGGATATCGCCTTCGATGAAGCGAAACCGCTGCCACTGCCGCTCATCGACGACACTGCGCACTTCGTCCAGATTGCGCCGGTGTCCGGTCGCGAAGTTGTCGAGGCCGACCACGCGTTGATCGAGCGCCAGCAAGGCTTCGAGCAGGTTCGAGCCGATAAAGCCGGCCACTCCGGTGACAAGCCACGTCTGCGGCTTCTCGCGCAACGCTTCGCATACGGATTCGTATCGGTCGAGGTCAAGGTCGGGGTCGGGCATGGTCGTTCTCTGTGAACGCGTCACAGACGCAGGTCGCTGGCGTCTGCCGGAAGCACGTACTTCAGGTCGTACACCACATGCTGGTCCTTGCCGAGCGCATGCAGCGCGTCAGCGCCCATCTCCGCGAACTGACGATGCGATACCGCCACGATGATCGCGTCGTACGCGCCCTTCGCAGGTTCCTCGATGGGCTGAATGCCGTACTCGTGAAACGCATCTTCGCGCGAGATCCACGGATCGTAGACATCGACATTCGTGCCGTACTGCTGCAACTCCGTGACGATATCCACCACGCGCGAGTTGCGCATGTCCGGGCAGTTCTCCTTGAACGCGAGTCCCATCACCAGCACGCGCGCGCCGGGAATATAGATGCGCGCCCGGGTCATCGCCTTCACCAGTTGCGAGACCGCGTAGGTGCCCATGCTGTCGTTCAGGCGCCGCCCGGCGAGAATGATCTCGGGGTTGTAGCCGATGGATTGCGCCATGTGCGTCAGATAATACGGATCGACGCCGATGCAGTGACCGCCGACAAGCCCCGGCCTGAAGTTGAGGAAGTTCCACTTCGTGCCGGCCGCAAGGAGCACGGCTTCCGTGTCGATGCCCATCTTGTTGAAGATGATCGACAGCTCGTTCACGAGCGCGATGTTCACATCGCGCTGCGTGTTCTCGATGGCCTTCGCCGCTTCCGCCACGCGAATGCTGCTCGCCTTGTGCGTGCCGGCGGTGATGATCTGCCGATACAACTCATCCACCGCGTCCGCGACTTCCGGCGTCGAGCCCGAAGTGACCTTCTTGATGTCGGGCAGCCGATGCAGCTTGTCGCCCGGGTTGATGCGCTCGGGACTGTAGCCCGCGAAGAAGTCCACGTTGAAGCGCAGGCCCGACACGCGTTCGAGCACGGGCACGCATTCTTCTTCCGTGACGCCCGGATACACGGTCGATTCGTAGATCACGACATCGCCGGGTTTCAGCGCCGAGCCGATGGTTTCGCTCGCGCGCAGCAGCATGCCGAGATCGGGGCGCTTGTGCCGGTCGATCGGCGTCGGCACGGTGGCGATGAAGACGGTGCAGTCCTTGAGCGCGGCGGGATCGTCGGCAAAGACGAGCGATTTCGCGGCGCGCAGTTCGTCGTCGGGGACTTCGAGCGTCGCGTCGTGGCCTTCGCGCAGCGAGTCGATGCGATGGCGGTTCACGTCGAAGCCCACGACTTCATGATGCTTGCTGAACTCGACGGCGAGGGGCAGGCCGACATAGCCGAGCCCGATCACGGCGATCTTATGGTCAGTAAGCGAACGCATGACGGTTTCTCCAGTCTCTAAGCAACGCTTGGGGTCGGATGGTGCCTGGCGGTTCGTCTGCTGCGGCCCCGCGGCGCGGGACCGGGCCAGCTTATTCGGGTGCGGACTCGTAGTTGTGCGCCACATAGGCGCTGCTGCCGTAGCGGCCCGCGAGCGCCTTGTTCGCCGTATGCAGCGAGACGCCGTTGAGCAGCACGCCGGTCACGCGCGCGCCCGTCTGGTTCAGCCGCTTCATCGCCTCCTTGATTTCGCCGACGCGGGTGCGTCCATACAGCGAGACGAGGAAGATGGTGCCGGCCGCCGGAGCGATCGCGCCTGCGTCCGATACGGCGAGCACGGCTGCGGCGTCCACCAGCACGATGTCGTAGCTTCGCGACGCTTCTGCGATCACCTCGCGATACTTCGAGCTCAGCAGCAGCTCGGCCGGGCTCGCCGGATACGGTCCGCCTTGCAGCACATCGAGATTGGGCAGCACGTTGCGTTGCACCGAGCCCTCGAAGGTATGCGTGCCGCTCAGAATGTTCGCGAGCCCCGGCCCCGGCTGAATGCCGAACTGCCGATGCAGATAGCCTTTGCGCAAGTCGGCGTCGATCAGCAGCACGCGCGTGCCGCCCGATGCGAGCACCGTGGCGAGATTCGCGGACAGGAACGACTTGCCGACGCCCGGCAGCGGCCCGGCGATCATGACGACGTTGTTGCGCGCGCCGACCAGCGAGAACTGGAGCGCCGAGCGCAGAATGCGCAGCGCTTCGACGGTCGGGTCCTTCGGAAACTGCGCGGCGAGCACCGCCTGACGCGGCGACGTGCCGTTCACGACGCTGGAAAGCGCCGGCTGACGCGCGCTCTGCGGAATCGTCGCGAACACGCTCAGACCCGTTTCGACTTCGATCTCCTGCGAATCCGTGACGCCGCGGAAGATGCGGTCGAGCAGCATCGCGAGGCCCACGGCCGCGAAGAGGCCGAGCGCGAGCGCGACGGCGAACGCGAGCCACTTGATCGGCTTGACCGGCAGTTCGGGCACGTCCGCCGTGTCGATCAATTGAACCGACGCGGCCTTGCCCGCCTTGATGAGCATCATCTCTTCGATGTTGTTGCGCAGCGCCGTGTAGAGGTCCGTGCTCACCCGGACGTTGCGCAGGAGGCGCAGCGCGCCTTGCTCTTCCATCGGCATGGAACGCGTGCGGTCGTTCAGCTTCGAGAGAAACTGCTCGGTAGCGGCGATCTGCTTGTCGATCGCGACGATTCGCGGGTGCGCGCTCGAAAACGTCGTGGAGAGCTCATCGCGCGAATGGCGCAACGTCAGCAGCTGCGCGTTCGCGTCGGCGGTTTGCTTGAGCAGCAGACGGTTCGCTTCATCGGTATCGAGCAGCGAATTCCGGTCGCGATACGTGTTGTATGCGTTCTCGGCGTCTTCCATCTGACGCTTGAGCACGGGCAACTGGCGTTGCAGGTAGGTCAGCGAATTCTCCGCGATGACGGCCTTGCGGTCGCCATTGAGCCGCACGTACTGACGGCCGATCTCGTTGATGGTCGCGGCCACCTGCACGGCATCGGCGCTTTCGAGCGTCGCTTTCAGCACGCTCGATTTATTGCCCTGCTCGCTGATCTTCATCTGACTCTGGATCGCGTCGATGGTCAGCTGACGCGAGTAGTGCACGACCTCGAAGCCGACACCCGGATTGCCTCGCAGCGCCGTCACGAGCAAGCGCACCGGTCCTTTCGGCGTCTGCACGAGCAGCACTTCGCCGACGGTGCCGATGACCGGCGTGCCGAGCGCGGGATTGCTCAACTCATACTGTCCGTCCTTGCGCGCCGTCAGCGTGAACTTGCTGCCTTCGAGCTGGCGCGGCACGTCGAAGTCGGGAACGGTGATGGATTCGTCGCCCCATGCGTAGTCACCGAAACCGAAGAGGCCCGGCTCCGACAACTCGCCGTTGTGATGCGAGAAGCGGTTGCCGAAAATCGGCAAGCGCCGCGGCTCGGCGCTGATATAGAGCTTGAGCGCGTCGACCGCCCGCGAGACCACGAGCTTCGAGCCGAGCACCTGCATTTCGCCTTCCGCCGAAGAGCGATCGTCGAGCGTCGGCAGCATGTTGCTCAGCGGATCGCCGGGGCGCGAATTCGATACGTCCTTGTTGTCTTCGACCTTGATCAGAATGGCGGATCGATAGATGGGCGGGCTCAGATACGCGTAAGCCGCGCCGAGCAACAACGCGAAAAGCACGACCACCGTAATCAGCACGCGGTGATTGATCACCGTGTCTATTAAAGAGGCAAAAGGAATCTCGTCGTCGGTTTCGGTAGCGGCTTCGTCGGACGTTTTAGTTCTGGCAATCATATTAAGCAGTTCCGGGCGCTTATGGTCGGTTCAGACAGAGACGGCGGACTTCTGCAGCGGGATGCTCCGAGTGAGTTTCTAAGGAAGACAGATGATTGTTCTGTGTGCGCATGAGACGAATTGCGCGTGACGCAACCGTATCAGTCTGCATTTCACGGGTATGCGCGGAACCCCACACTCCGGCCTGCGGGTATATCGGACGGCGAATCAAATCGCCTGAGGAATATAAAAGAGCGCTCGCATCTAGTTAATTCGGGTTACTAATGCAAGCGTCTTCGAGTCGGTGTTTATACGGACGCTCGTTATCCATCTAATGATTCAAACCGTATTCAGTGCGTTTATGACCCTCGTATTAAACCGGTCGACTATTTCGCAATAAGCAGGTTTTGTTTTGAACGCTTAAAAGAACGACGATGCGAAAGCTTCGTCGGAAGAATGGACGATTGCGTAAAGTCTCGAAGTACTAATAGAGATGTCGTCACGGATGCCCCGATTGCCCGCATCCGCTCGTGGCTTTAGCATGCGAAGTCCTCGACGCCGATCCTCAGCCGCCATGCACATCGCCATTCTCACCTTCGAAGGCTTCAACGAACTCGACTCGCTGATCGCGCTCGGCATACTCAATCGCGTCAGGAAGCCGGACTGGACCGTGTCGATCGCGAGCCCGTCGGCCGAGGTGCGCTCGATGAACGGCGTCGTGCTGAAGGCGCAGGCATCGCTCGAAGACGCGGCGACGGCCGATGCGGTCATCGTGGGCAGCGGCATGCTGACGCGCGAAGTCGTCGCCGACGCGAGCCTGATGGCGCGGCTCGCGCTCGATCCCGCGCGGCAGCTCGTCGGCGCGCAGTGCTCGGGCACGCTCGTGCTCGCGAAGCTCGGCTTGCTGCAAGGCGTCGCCGCCTGCACCGATCTCACGACGAAGCCGTGGGTGCAGGAAGCCGGCGTCGCGGTCCTCGAACAGCCGTTCTTCGCGCGCGGCAACGTCGCGACGGCGGGCGGCTGCCTGGCATCCCAGTATCTGGCGGCGTGGGTCATTGCGCGGCTCGCAGGCGTCGATGCGGCACGGAGCGCCCTCCACTATGTCGCCCCGGTGGGCGAAAAGGACGCCTACGTGGACCGCGCGATGGCCAATGTGACGCCGTATCTGGACGCGGCGAGCGTTGTCGCATGAGCGCTTTGCCCGGTCGATAGCCGCTCCGGTCCGTTAAACAGATGCCGAAAAAAGCGGTATAACCGATTGCGCGGCCCGCCGGTTATGCGTTACAACGAAATGACCGTCAGCGGCCGCAACGCTGACGAGGCAGCCGCGCGAACGGGGCGACGCGGCAATCATCTGGAGATGGGGACATGAGGGTTCGGGCGACGGTGTTGCTGGTTCGCCAACATGCAGTGCTGCTGGTGAAGGAACGGGGTGGTCCGTGGTTTCTGCCGGGCGGCGAAGTCGGTCACGGCGAGTTGGCGATGAGCGCGGCCATCAGGGAGCTTTACGAGGAGACCGGCGCGGAGGCAAGCGCAGCGGCGTTTCTGTGGCAGCACGTGTCGGCGCACCACGTGCATCACGTTTATCGCGTGGCGATTCCGGCCGACGCGCGTCCGCATGCGAACTATCGCGCGGGCATCGACGAAGTGCGCTGGGTCGAGCTGTCGCAGCTCGCGGCCATGCCGGTCACGCCGGGCACGCGCGCCATTCTGAACCGCGCGGCCGGCGGCGGCACGACGCGCTCGTCGTGGCGCGACATTGGCTCGGCGCCGGGGGCGTCGGCGGGGTTCTGAGGGGCGAAAGCCGCGCGGCGCGGCTTGCGCTACGATCGCCACTGGCGCGCGGCCGCATTCCGGCCGGACTGCAACCGGTTTGTCTCTGCGCCGCGGAGACAATCGGCGAGCGCGGTGCTGCGCCAGATCGCCGATTTCGACCTCACCCTATGAGCGACCTCATTCCTTCTTCGCTTCTCGACGAAGTCCGCCGGCTGATCGATGCCGCCCGCGAGCGCGCGGCGGCCGCCGTCAACGCTGAACTCACGCTGCTCTACTGGCAGATCGGCAGCCGGGTACGCACCGAAGTGCTGGGCGGTGCGCGTGCCGAATATGGCCGGCAAGTGGTCGCGACGCTCGCGCGCGAGCTCGGCGCCCGCTACGGACGCGGCTGGAGCGAGAAGCAACTGCGGCACTGCATGCGGCTCGCGGAGATCTTTCCGGACGAGCAAAGTGTCTCCGCAGTGCGGAGACAATTGAGCTGGACGCATCTCAAGACCCTGATCTATATCGACGATCCGCTCAAGCGCGATTTCTACATCGAGCTTGCGCGCGTCGAGCGGTGGTCGTCGCGGCAAATGCAGGAACGCATCAATTCGATGCTGTTCGAGCGCAGCGCCATTTCGCGCCAGCCGGAAGCCGCCATTGCGCACGACATTGCCGTGATGCGCGACGAAGGGCGCGTGGAACCGGCGGCGCTTCTCAAAGACCCGTACGTGCTCGATTTCCTCGGACTGAACGACCATTACCTCGAAAAAGACCTCGAAGACGCGATTCTCCGCGAGATGGAGCAGTTCCTTCTGGAACTCGGCGCGGGCTTCACGTTCGTCGCGCGTCAGAAGCGCCTCCAGATCGACGACGACGATTTCTACATCGACCTGCTGTTCTACAACCGCAAGCTCAAGCGCCTCGTCGCCATCGAACTGAAGCTCGGCGCGTTCAAGGCGGAATACAAAAGCCAGATGGAACTCTATCTGCGCTGGCTCGCGAAGCACGAACAGGAGCCGGACGAGCTGCCGCCGCTCGGCATCATTCTGTGCGCGGGCAAAAAGCAGGAGCAGATCGAGCTGCTGGAATTGAACAAAAGCGGCATCCACGTCGCGGAATATCTGACGGTGCTGCCGCCGCGCGAAACCCTCGAAGCGAAGCTGCATCAGTCGATTCAGGCCGCGCGGTCGCGCCTTCTCACGCAGGAACCGGATTGAAGCGGTGCTTCATCCGACGAAAGCGGGGCGCGAGCGCCAAGTTGTTGGATAATCCTATCTTTCGTCTGGCAAGTCGTTGCCCGATGCCTGTAATTCGAGGCGCCTATGTTCACAGAAGCAGACAACATCACCGATGAAGAGATTTTCTCGACCGTTCAACGCCTGACCGACGCCGGTCGTCCGGTATCGCCCGTGACGGTCTGGTCGGAACTGCGTCGCGGTTCGATCGTATCCATTGCCGCCGCGCTCGAACGCTGGCGCGACGCCCGGCAGCCCGCGCCGCCGGCCGCGCAGCCTTCGGCCGAAATGCCGCAGGAACTCGCCGACGCGCTGATGAGCGCGGCGCATCGGCTGAGGAAGGCGTCGTGGGACGAGGCGCATAGCGCGGGCGCGCACCGCGCCGACCTGCTCGGGCAACGGCTCCAGACGGCGCTTGCCGAGCGCGACGAGGCGCTCGCCGTCTACCAGCAGACCGAGGGCGATGCGGCGAACAGCCGCCGGCAACTGGAGGAGCTGATGCACGCGCTGCGCGCATCGGAAGAAGCGGTCGCGCGTCTGCAGAATCAACAGAACGCCGCGAACGAGCGAGCCGAGGCCGCCGAAGCGCGCGCCGGCGAACTGGCGCAGCGCGTCTCCGCGCAGGACGCCGAACTGAGCGCGGCGCGACTGTCGCTCGACGAGGAGCGCAAGGCGCGCGAAGCCGCGAGCGCCGATCTCGCGAGCAAGAACGAGGAGCTTGCGCGTATCGCTCAAGAGCGCGACGAAGCGCGGCAGCATCACGCGGCGAGCTCGCAGGAAGCGGAGCGTCTGTCGCAGGAAGCCAGCACGGCGTCGGCGCGCGCCGAGACCGCGACCGCGCAGGCCAACGAAAGCGCCGCGCGCATTGCCGCGCTCGAAGCGGAACTGGACGCCGCGCGTCACGCGATCGCGAGCGAACGCGAAGCCGGCGCGGCACGAGAAGCGGAAGCTGCGGCCCACGACGAAGCGTTGCAGCGCGCGACGCGCGAGCTCGACGAAGCACGCGCGAAGATCGACGAGAACCAGACGCGCATGGCCGCGCTGGAGTCGGAACTCGCGGCGCAGCGCGAGGCGAACGAGGCGGCATCGGTCGCGCACGAAGCGTTGCAGCACGCCACGCGCGAACTGGACGAAGCGCGCGCCAGGATCGACGAGAGCCAGAACCGCATCGCAGCGCTGGAGTCCGAACTGATGGCAGAGCGCGAGGCGAGCGCGTCGCACAGCGCAGCGGCATCGACGGCGCAGGACGCGTTGCAGCAGGCCACGCGCGAACTCGACGAAGCCCGTGCGCAGATCAACGAGAGCCACGCGCGCATCGCGGCGCTGGAGTCCGAGTTGTCGAGAGAGCGCGAGACGAGCGCGGCGCACAGCGCACAGGCATCCACGGCGCAGGAAGCGTTGCAGCAGGCCACGCGCGAACTGGACGAAGCGCGCGCCCGCATCGACGAGATCACGCAGGAGAAGCACGTCGCGCAAAGCGAACTGGCGCGCGTGACGCAGGAAGCCGCCGCCGCCGTCGCCCGCGCCGACGAAGCGCAGCAGCAGGCCGCGACGCTCACGCAGCAGCTTGCCGAGCGCGAGAAGAGCGAGGCCGCCATGCGCGACGAACTGCGCGACCACAAGATCGCGTTGCAGACGGCGGGCGCGGCCAAGGAAGAGGAAATCGCGGCATTGCAGCGCCGCATCTCGGCGCAGGCGCAGACGCATTCGAAGGCCTATGACGAGCTTCGCAGCAACGCGGAGCAATGGGTCACGTATGCGCGCGACCTGAAGCAGCGGCTCGACGTAGCGAACGAGAAGATCCTTTTCATCGACGCGCGCAGCACCGGCGAGGTCGCGCTGTTGCGCCGGCTCTCGACGGAACTGGAGCGGCTGAAGCCGGATCACGAACTGGTGTTCCGCGAGGCGCAGCAGAAGGTGATCGGCGAAAAGATCGCGCAGCAGCTTGCGCAGAAGGGCTATCGGTACGATCCCACGACGGCCGTCATGTCGAAGATAGAAGGCTGAACGCGCCGCGTGTCCGCGCACCGCTTCCGCTGATGGATGCGGTGCGCGCGTTTCATCACCGCGATGAGGCTTGCCATGCAAACGGAACGCAGCGGCCTGGCAGAGATATACCGCGACTACATCGCGTGTCTGAACGAGCAGAACTGGCCGATGCTCGGCGCGTTCGTTCACGATGACGTGATCCACAACGGCCAGTTCATCGGGCTCGCCGGCTATCGGGCCATGCTCGAACGCGACTTCGCGCAGATTCCCGATCTTCGCTTCGATATCCGCCTTCTCGCCGCCGATCCGCCTTTCGTCGCGAGCCGCCTGTGGTTCGACTGCACGCCGAAGCAGGACTTCATGGGCCTGCGCATCGACGGCAGGCGCGTGTCTTTCGCGGAGAACGTGTTCTACGAATTCCGCGAGCGCAAGATCGCGCAGGTGTGGTCCGTGATCGACAAAGCCGCGATCGAAGCGCAACTCCGAACCGCTGGACCATTGCCATGATCGACGCTTCCTGTCATTGCGGCGCCATCCGTTTTACGCTCGACGCTCCGCCCGCCGAAATCAACGAATGCCAGTGTTCGCTCTGCCGCCGCTACGGCGCGCGATGGGCGTACTACCCGTTGCCGGCTGTGCGCTTCGCGTCCGATTGCGGCCCGACCGACATCTACATGTGGGGCCCGCGCCGGCTAGAGTTTCACCGCTGCGCGCACTGCGGATGCCTCACGCACTGGCGCGCCGTGGACGTGAATCGGCCGGTCATGGGCATCAATACGCGGATGATGCCGCCCGAAGCCGTCGCCGGCGCGCGCGTGTATCAAGGCGGCGAGACGACCGAATAGGCGATGCGGCGGATCAGTCGATCTGCTTTTGCCACACGGCGACCACGCTCGCGCAGAGCGCGACGCCGATCAGGAAGTAGAAGCCGTCGAGCGAACTCAGAAAGCTCGCCTGTTGCGTGACGATGCGTCCCACTTCCGCGAGCGCCAGGCTCTTCGCCTGCGCCGTGCCGTAGCCGAGCGCCGCGAAGCCGCCGGTCAACTTCTCGTACGTGTTCTGAAACAGCGGATTGAACGCGCTCACGGATTCCGCGAGCCGCGACTCGTGCACGGCCATGCGATGCTGCTCCAGAATGATGATGGTCGCGGTCGAGAACGAATACGTCAGTTGCTTGACGATATTCTTGAAGCGGTAGCCGTGGTTGAACTCCTCGATCGCGAAGAGGCGAAACGTCACGTTCGCCACCGGCAGCGCGATGAAAAGCAGCAACAGGCCGCGCAGCACGAGCGGCGCGATGAGCCACTGCATGCTGACATCGGGCGGCATGCTCGACATCCACAAACCGACGAACGCGGCCAGCAGAAAGCCCGGCACGATCATCGACTTCTTATGTTTGATGCGTGCCGAAAAGCGAAAATAGACGAACGCCATCACCACCGAAAACAGCGACGAAAGCCCGACGAGCCGCCCCGCGTTTTCCACTGGATAGCGCAGGCCGCCTTCGAGAAAGCGCGAGACGAGATAACTCATCGCGTTGCTGACGTAATAGAACGCGATGTACAGCGTGATGCCCGCGCGAAAGGACTTCTCCCGCAGCGCATGCAGCCGAAGCAGCGGCTGCGGATGATGCCACTGGTGCCACGCGAACCAGCCGAGCGACAGCACGCCGGCGACCGTCAGCACGATGAGTTCGGGCGACGTGCTGAACAGTTCGAAGCGCACTTGCTGCATCACGATCTGCAACGCGCCCTGCGCGAACGCGAAGATGATGTACGGCCAGAAGTGGGCCTCGCCGCGCTGCTCGCGCTCTACGTGGCCCGTATGCGGCACCGCGAGCAACGCGAAGACGCCCATTACCACGCCGCCCGCCGCGCCGCATGCAAAGAGCGCGCGCCAGCCGAGCCACGCGACGAAATAGCCGCCGATCAGCGGCGCGAGTCCGCTGCCGAGCAGGATCATGAGGAGGAAGTAACGCACCGCAGTCGCTCGCCGTTGCGGCGTGATCTGCGTCTGGATGAGGATGCGGCACGCGCTCATCATCGGGCCGATGAAGTAGCCCTGAAATCCACGCGCGAACGCCAGTTCCAGCGACGATTCCGACGCGGCTGCCGCCACCGCGCCCGCCGCGAACAGCAGCAGGCATCCGCCGACGTAACGCCGGTAGCCGAGCCGCTCGATCCACCATTGCTGCTGAAGAATGCCGAGCACCGAGGCGACGGCATACGCGCTCGATGCCCACACGAGCTCGTCCGCCGATGCGTTGATGCCGCCCGCGATATAGCTCGTGAAGAAGGAAAAGACCGCGTTGTCGAAGTAGTCGAGGCCGGTGGCGAGCGCGATGGCCCACGGAAAGGCGTCGTCGAAAAGGCGCGAGGCGAACGAGCTTCGCGCAAGCGGCACGGCAGTCATTCGGCGGTATCCTCGCTGCCCTCGCTGCCGTCGCTGCCGTCGCTGCCGTCGCTGCCGTCGCTGCCCTCGCTGCCCTCGCTGCCCTCGGCTTTGCGCCGCTGCCGCGCGGCCAGCCGTTCCTGAAAGAGCGTTTCCTGCTTTTCGCCGGCGATGCGCCGCCGGATGTAGTCGAGGTCGTCGTTCAGTTCGGCGCGCACGGCCTGCGCCTCTTTCAGCTCGCGCCGGACCCCGGCGATGCGCGCGTCGAGCGCGTCGACCTGCTGCGCGAGCGCCGCTTCGATGTCGCGCAGCGATTCGCTGGAATAGCCTTTGCGTCCGTCGCCGATGGGCTCGACCGGCCGCTTCAGCAATTCGACGATGCCTTGTAGCGCGAAGCCCAGCGCGCGCAGCCGCAGAATGCGGGCGAACCGTTCGAGGTCCTGCTCGCTATAGAGCCGGTAACGGCCAACGCTGCGGCTCGGCGCGACGAGGCCGCGTTACTAGTAGTACTTGAGCGTGCGAGGCGTGACGTTCAGACGCTCGGCGGCGTCGCGAATGGTGAGCAGCGCGGGTTTGCTGGAAGACATGGCGGCGAGCGCCCGTAATGGAGACGTGCCGCGGATTATAGCGCAAACCTGTACGTTCGCGTTCAGGTTGCGCCGACCCGTCCGAAAGAGGGCGCGATGATAGACTTGACCCGACTCCGAGGCTTTCCGCGACGCAAATGACCGACATACAGCAAAGACAAAAAGGCGTGAAACGTTTTTCGATGATCCGGGATTTCCACCTGGCCGACTGGTTCACGCTGGGCAACGCGATCTGCGGCACGGGCGCGCTCTTCTCGACGATGAGCTATATCGACGACGCGGAGGTCTTCCATATCTATCTCGCGTGCGCGCTGGTGTTCGCGGCGCTCGTCTTCGACGTGCTCGACGGCCGCATCGCGCGCTGGCGTCAGAAGGCGTCGCTGCTCGGCAAGGAACTGGATTCGCTCGCGGACGTAATCTCGTTCGGCGTCGCGCCCGCCATCATCGGCTATGGGTTCGGCATGCGCGGCCTGTACGACCGCGTGGTGCTGGCGTACTTCGTCGCCTGCGGCGTGTCGCGGCTCGCGCGCTATAACGTGACCACGGAAGAAATGTCGGGCGGCACCGGCAAGGTCACGCACTTCGAGGGCACGCCTATCCCGACCTCGTTCGCCATCGTGCTGATGCTCGCGGTGGCCGCGTGGTTCGGCGCGCTCGGGCCGCACATGTGGTTCGGCGAATGGCGCATCGCGGGCTTCACGCTGCATCCGCTCGTGCTTATCTACGCGCTCTCCGGCTCGCTGATGATCAGTCGTATCCGGATTCCGAAGCCCTAGCGTCGCGCCGCGTCTATCAAGTTTCGCCCAGCACCGCCGTTTACACGTGGATGAAAGGCGCCCCCGCACGGGTGAGCGCCGCCCAGACGCCGAGGCTCGCCGCGCTTTGCACGCGGCATTCCCCGCGCGGCCGACGGGATTCTGCCGAACCCGTCTCACGAGCTCATCCACGCAATGCCATTCATCCGCAAGACTGCGGGCCTCGCCTGCGCCATCGCGTGCGCATGCGCCGGCCTCGGGACCCTTTCGACGCCGGCGCGCGCCGACGACGCATCCGCTGCACCCGACGTCCCCGCCGTGCCGCTCACCGGCGGCAAGCTGCTGCTGACGGGCGGCGTGTCGCAAGTCGAAGGCGCGGCCGGCGGCGGCCTCGCGCCGTGGGCCGTCATTGGCGGCTACGGCACCGCGCGCCAGCTCGGCGCGAACGTTCACGGCACCTATCTCCACACGCAGGACTACGCGCTCGGCACGTGGGGGCTGACGGTCGGCGTGGCGAACCGCGTCGAACTGTCGCTCGCGCGCCAGCGCTTCGACACGCGCGAAGCCGGCGCGAAGCTCGGGCTGGGCGAGAACTACACGTTCAATCAGAACATCTTCGGCGTGAAAGTGCGCCTGCTCGGCGACGCCGTGCTCGATCAGGACACGTGGCTGCCGCAGATCGCGGCCGGCGTGCAGTTCAAGCACAACGAAGAGGGCGGCGTGCTGAAGGCGATCGGCGCGGCGAGCAATTCGGGAACGGACTTCTATCTCTCGGCGACCAAGCTGCTGCTCGCGCAAAGCCTGCTGCTCAACGGCACCTTGCGCTTCACCAAGGCGAACCAGTTCGGCTTGCTAGGCTTCGGCGGCGACAAGTCGAACGCGTATCACCCGGAATTCGAATCGTCGGTGGCGTATCTGCTGACGAAGAACGTCGCCATTGGCGGCGAATATCGCATGAAGCCGAACAACCTCTCGTTCGCGCGGGAGCAGGACGCGTACGACGCGTTCATCGCGTGGGCGCCGAACAAGCACATCTCCTTGACGGCGGCCTATGTCGCGCTCGGCGATATCGCGACGATCAAGAATCAGCGCGGGCCGTACGTGTCCTTGCAGGCGGGGTTCTGATGAAAACGACGATGATCCTTCGCCATGCCGCGCTCGCCGTCTGCGCGTTTGCCGCTCTGAGCGGCACCCCTCATGCCGGCGACGACACGCTCTATCGCCAGTTCGGGGAGCAAGCCGGACTCACGCGAATCGTCGACGATCTGTACGACAACGTGCTCGCCGATCCGCGCACCGCGCTTTACTTCGAGAACGCGCCCATCAAGCGCATCAAGAGCAAGCTCGTCGAGCAGTTCTGCGTGCTGCTGGGCGGCCCGTGCGAATACACCGGCCGCCCGATGCGGCGCACGCACGAAGGCCAGAACATCGACCGCGCCGCGTTCGACGCGCTCGTCGAAGACTTGCAGGCCGCGATGGACAAGAACGGCGTGCCGTTTCACGCGCAGAACAAGCTGCTCGCGAAGCTGGCGCCCATGTACCGCGACGTACAGGACCGCGAATGACACCCCGCCTCGTTATCTCTTCCCTGTTGTCGGCGATGGCGCTCATCGCGGCCTGCGCGCACGCGGCGAGCGTTCACGTGCAGGTGGTCGATCAGGCGGGCGCGCCCGTGCCGGACGCCATCGTGTATGCGGTGCCCGCGGGCGGCAAGCTGCCCGCGACGAAACCGGCCAGCGCCATGATCGATCAGGTGAAACGCCGCTTCGTGCCGCTCGTGTCCGTGGTGCAGACGGGCGCATCGGTCACGTTTCCGAACAAGGACAACATCGAGCACGACGTCTATTCGTTCTCGCCAGCTAAGCGTTTCGAATTGAACCTGTATCACGGCATTCCGGGAGCGCCGGTCGTGTTCGACAAACCCGGCCTCGTCGTGATGGGCTGCAATATCCACGATGCGATGGTCGCGTATCTGCTGATCGTCGATACCCCGTACTTCGCGAAGACCGACGCGAAAGGCGCGGCCACCATCGACAACGTGCCCGCCGATGCCTACAAGCTGACCGCGTGGCATTTCCGCCAGGCCGATGCGAACGCGCAGCCCACGCAGAAGTTGACCGCGGCTTCGGACGCGACGGCGAAGTTCTCGCTGCAACTGAAGGCCGCCGAATAGCATGCGCCTGCACAGCCTGCGGGCGCGCATCGCGCTGGTGTTCGTGTTGCTGATGCTCGTCGCGCAGGCGGCGGCGTACGTCGTCATCAATTCGGTGATTCTGAAGAACGCGCACCAAAACGCCGAGGAGCAGTTGTCCGTGGCCGAGCGCGTCTTCGGGCAAGTGCTGCGCGGCAACAGCCAGCAGTTGACACAGGCGGCGAGCGTCGCGGCGTCCGACTTCGGTTTTCGCGAGGCGGTCGCGACGCACGACAGCAAGACTGTGGCTTCCGCATTGCAGAATCACGGCGACCGCATTCACGCGGATATCGTGATGCTCGTCGATCTCGACGGCACGCTCGTCGCCGATAGCGGCGGCGCGGCGCATCAGGGCACGGCGTTCCCGTTCCCGCATCTCATCAAGACGGTGGCGCAAAAGGGCGACGCGTCATCCTTCGGCATGATCGGCGGCAAGGCGTATCAGCTCGTCGCGGTGCCGGTGAAGGCGCCTATCGTGATCGCGTGGGTCGTGATGGGCTTCGCGATCGACGACGCGCTTGCCCGCGAGATGAGTTCGCTGACATCGCTCGATGTGTCGTTCCTGACCGTCGACAAGCGCGGCAGTTGGGGCGTGCTCGCCAGCTCGCTGCCCGAAGCGGCGCGGGCGGGCCTCAAGAATCAGGCGCAACTCGCGGAGGATGGCTACGCGACGCGCGTGCTTCATCTGCATTCCGAAGGCGAGACCGTCGCGGTCTTGTTGGAACGTTCGCTCAGTCAGGCGCTCGCGCCGTTTCATCGCTTACAGTCCGCGCTCTTGATCATCACGATCTTGGGCGTGATCGTCTCGATTGCGGGCAGCATGCTCACCGCGCGCTCGGTCACGCGTCCGCTCGCGGCGCTCGCGCAGTTCTCGCGGCGCGTCGGACACGGCGATTACAGCGCGCCGATCGACGTGCGCCATCAGGACGAAATCGGCGAACTGGCGAGCGCGTTCAATCAGATGCAGGAAGGCATTGTCGAGCGCGAGCGGCGTATCACCGAACTCGCCTACATGGACCGTCTCACCGGCCTGCCGAATCGCGCGCTCTTCAACGACCGGCTGCAAGAGGCGATCGTGGCGGCGCGCGTGGAAGGCCGCGCGTTGTCCGTGATGATGATGGACCTCGACCGCTTCAAGCTGGTGAACGACACGCTCGGGCATCCGATCGGCGACATGTTGCTGTGCGAAGTCGCGAAGCGTCTGCGCGCCACATTGCAGCGTCCGGAGGACACGGTCGCGCGTCTGGGCGGCGACGAGTTCGCCGTGCTGCTGCCCGCCGACGATCTGCCGGCGGCGCGCGCGATCGCCGCGCGCATGCTTCGCGCGCTCGAAGAGCCGATCATGATCGAAGGGCAGCTCGTCGACGTGGGCGCGAGCATCGGCATCGTCGCGTTTCCGGACAACGGCAGCGACATGAATGTGCTCTTGCGCCGCGCCGATATCGCGATGTACGTGGCCAAGCGCGCGAACCTCGGCTATGCGCTCTACGACGAGCGTCACGACGAGAACAGCGCCGAACGTCTCTCGCTGATGAGCGAACTGCGGCAGGCCGTCGAGCACGATCAGCTCACGCTCTACTATCAGCCGAAGATCGATCTGGCGACGCATCGCGTGAAATATGTCGAGGCGCTCGTGCGCTGGGACCACCCGACGCGCGGGTTCATCGCGCCGGATCAGTTCATTCCGTTCGCGGAGCAGACCGGCTATATCAAGACCGTGTCGCGCTGGGTCGCGGACAAGGCAATCGCGCAGTGCGCGGAATGGCGGGCGCAAGGCATCGAGCTGGCCGTGTCCGTGAACGTGTCGGCGCGCGAGCTCATTCAGTCGACGCTGCCCGAGACGTTCCAGAGCCTGCTCGACCGGCATGGCGTCGCGGCGCAATGGATTCGCATCGAGATCACCGAGAGCGCGATCATGGACGACCCGAACCACGCCATCGAGACGCTCGACCGGCTGCATGCGCTCGGCGTGTGTCTGTCCATCGACGACTTCGGCACGGGCTATTCGTCGCTCACGTATCTGAAGCGCATGCCGGTGGACGAACTGAAGATCGACAAGTCGTTCGTCATGAACATGACGCATCACAAGGACGACGAGACCATCGTGCGATCGACCATCGACCTCGGGCATAACATGGGCTTGAAGGTCGTCGCGGAAGGCGTCGAAGACGAAGTCACCATGCAGCGCCTGCGCGGGCTCGGCTGCGATCTCGCGCAAGGCTTTCACCTGAGCCGGCCGCTGCCGCCCGCCAAGCTCGTCGATTGGCTCGAAGGCTGGCGCGTGCAGAGCGGCGTCGAGAGCGAACCGTCGCTGCCTGCCTAAAGCGCATCGGTGACATGCCCGCATAACGATGAACAAGCATCGGGCGTGACACTCTCCATTGTTTAGAACTCGCTCTATGGACAGCGGGCTTCGCATCTGTCATTTCATCCGCACGCGCGCTTCGCGCAATGCCGGGCGAATGGTCGAGCCATGATGCCTGCAAGCACGCGAGAACGCGCCTCTTGTCGCCGCAATTAAGGGGACAGGGTTTTCGACATCG
Organism: Caballeronia sp. Sq4a; assembly: GCF_023170545.1. Taxonomy (NCBI): domain Bacteria; kingdom Pseudomonadati; phylum Pseudomonadota; class Betaproteobacteria; order Burkholderiales; family Burkholderiaceae; genus Caballeronia; species Caballeronia sp. Sq4a. The sequence continues at coordinate 95,815 of NZ_CP084253.1, forward strand.
TTCTATATGACCAGAATTCCCGCGCCTTTATCGTTCAATGCAAGTCACGACAACATGGATGTACAGATAACGTCGATACACAGACGCTTCCACCGTATCGCCGTGACGACCTCGCAGCGCGCGGTTTGCGTGGCTGCGACGCTCGCCGAGCAATCGGGCTAACGGTTGAAACCTGCGCGAGCCAGTTGATGGGGAGGCCTCACTCGGCCTGTCAGGAGATTCGGTATGGGAAAGACAAAAATCGCCGTCGTCGACGATCATCCGCTCGTGCTGTACGGACTCGAGAAGACGCTGGAGGGCGCGGATTTCGACGTGATCGGCGCGGTCACGAGTCCGGCGCAACTGTTGAAGCTACTGCGCGACGTGCCTTGCGATGTGGTCGTCACCGACTATTCGATGCCGGGCGATCAGGCGCTCGACGGTTGGCGTTTTCTCGCCTCGGTGTCGAGCCAGTTTCCGGACACGCGGGTGCTGGTCTATACGGAATTCGACGATCCGTTTCTCGTCGGCAGTCTGGTGCAGCGTGGTGTCGCCGGCATCGTCAGCAAGCGCGACGAGATGCACGAAGTGCTGGCCGCGGCCCGCAGTCTCGCACGAGGCGAACGCTATCTGTCGCCCATCGCCAGCGCGTCGCTGGACCGCTTCTGCGCGCTGCCGCATTACAAGCGCTTCATGGCGCTCACGCGCCGTCAGATGGAAGTGACGGGACTGATGCTCTGCGGTCTCACGGTCTGCGAGACGGCGCGTCTCCTGGACCGGCGCGTGAACACCATCAGCGCGCAGCGTACCGAAGCATGCAGGCGGCTCGGTTTCTCGGGGGAGTCGGAGATGTACCGCTTCGCGGTGGGACATGGCTTGTGGCTGGATCGTTCGACGGCGGGAAGCGAGCTTCGGCCCGCGTGACGACTCTGGATGGTGACAGGAAGAACGGAAGCATGAGACCTGCTCCGTTTCATTGAGGATAAAAATAATGCTGAAAAAGCGCATCAGCGTCGCGATCGTCGACGATCATCCACTCGTTATCTGCGGGTTGCGTAACGCACTGGAAAACGCCGGTATCGATGTCATTGAAGCAGTTAGGCATCCTTCCGAATTAATGGCGCTGCTCGAACGCGCCCATTGCGATGTCGTCGTCACCGACTATTCGATGCCGACCGGCGGCACGCTCGACGGCTGGCGTTTTCTGTCTTCCGTGTCCGCGAAGTATCCGCACTTGCCGATACTCGTGTACAGCGAGTTCGACGATCCGTTTCTCGTCGGCACGCTGGTTCAGCGCGATGTCGCCGGCATCGTGAACAAGCGCGAGGATATGTCCGTGGTGCTGAACGCGGTGCGCGAACTGGCGAGGGGCAAGCACTTTCGGTCGCCGGTGGCCGAGTGCGCGCTCGCGCAGTTCAATGCGGAGCCGGACTTGCGGCGCTTCGCGTCGCTCACGAAGTGGCAAATGGAGGTGACGGGCCTCATGCTCTGCGGCATGGGCGTCGTCGAGACAGCGCGGCTCTTCAGTCTCGGCAAGAGCACCATCAGCGCGCGGCGCGTGACGGCGTGCAAGCAGCTCGGCTTCTCGCGGGAGGCGGACCTGCATCGCTTCGCAGCGGATCGCGGTTTGTCGCTGGACCGCTCTGCCGCCGCGCGCGCCAGTCAAGCCATCTAACGAGCGCTTTCACCGGTCACGCGAAGGCGGACCGGTAGCCGTGGACGCCTGTTCTGCGGCTAGGAGCTTTCTCAATTTCGCGGTTTCCTCGTGCGCGAGGGACGCGCGATGCCTTATACGGCGGGCCTCCCCGGCCCGCGCTCCGCGCGCCTTCCGAGATTCGAAGTTCTTCTATATGGGCCGAAGGCGCCCGTTTCTACCATTCGTTCCGTGGATTCGGTGAGGAAGGTCGGGGCTGCGGAGTCGACGAGTTGACAGCGGTCAACAAAACGCGACCCGAGTCAGTCCCCCGCCGCGACATGCCGAGAGGCTTCAAAGCGGCGCCGAATCCAGATTGCCGAGGCGCTCAGCCCTTCCCGCAATTTTTCAATGTGTATTGCGCTGAGCGCATTGGACCGCGGTTGAACTGTCAACGCGGAACGTCTCATCTCTCTTTACTTGTATTTCTCTCATGAACAAGAATCGGTTTCGTCGCGTCTTCAGCAAACGACTCGGCATGTTGGTGGCTGTCGCTGAAGATGTAGTCAGCCAGGGCAAGGCGCCGGGCGAAGGCGCGGCTTCGGGCGCGGTGTCGGTTGAAAGCGCGTTCCGCGTAGTCTCCGCGATGACGGCGTTCGCCGCTGCTCTTCTGGCGACGCAGCCCAGCGTGAGCTTCGCGCAAGCGTTGCCGACGGGCGGTCAAGTGACCGCAGGCCAGGCGAGCATCTCGCAGAACAGCGATACGATGACCATCAATCAGGGTAGCCAGCGCACCGTGATCGACTGGAACTCGTTCAACATCGGCAGCGGCAACACGGTGCAGTTTAATCAGCCGAACGCTCAGTCTCAGGCGCTTAACCGCGTGACGAGCGGTGGCGCATCGAACATTCAAGGTTCGCTCCTGGCCAACGGTCAGGTGTTGATCCAGAACGCGAACGGCGTGCTGTTCGGTAAGGGTTCGGTGGTGAACGTCGGCTCCTTGCTCGCGACGACCAAGGCGATCAATCCCGATGCGTTCATGGCAGGTGGCCCGCTGCAACTGAGCTCGACGGGCACGAACGCGAGCGTCGAGAACGATGGGTCGATTCAGGCGCAAGGCTACGTCACGCTCGTGGGCGATCAGGTGCGCAACACCGGCTCGATCAACACGGCGCAGGGAGGCCAAGTGGTGCTCGCCGCAGGCGACAGCGCAACGGTGGCGCTGCCGAACGGCCAAGGCATTCAACTCACGCTGAGCAATGCAACGGCCAACGCGCTGGTGGAGAACAGCGGCACGATCAACGCGCAGAACGGCTCGGTGCTGCTGACCGCACGCGGCACGAACACGCTGCTCAACACGGTGGTGAATCTCGATGGCGTGACGCGCGCGGGCACCGTGGTGGCCGATGCAGGCAACACGGGCGATGTCGCCGTTACGGGCAAGGTCGATGCATCGAACAATGCAGCAGGCGGCGTGGGCGGCACGGTGGTGCTGTCGGGTAACCGCGTCGGCGTCTTTGGTAACGCGACGGTCGACGTGAGCGGCGATGCAGCGGGCGGCAAGGTCATCATGGGCGGTGACAGCCTGCATCAACTCGCGGGCACGCAAGCGCAATCGATGCTGCAAGACGGCATGACGTTCGCGGATTACACGCAGGTGGACGCAGGCGCAAGCATCAAGGCCGATTCGGCGCATGGTAACGGCGGCTTCGTCGAAACGTCGGGCCATAGCCTCGACGTGCAAGGCACGGTGAGCGCAGCAGCGCCGAATGGCAAGTCCGGCCAGTGGCTGATCGATCCGACCAACGTGACCATCAGCACGAGCGCGGACAGCAACTACAGCGGCACGGTGACGAGCGGCTTCAGCGGAGGCTCGAATTCGAGCGCGACGGTGAGCAACGGGACGATCAACAACGCGCTGAACGCGGGCACCGATGTGACGATCACCACGGCAAGCTCGGGCACGGCGACGGGCTCGATCACGCAGGCGGCGGGCGCGGATAACGGCAGCACAAATATCGACGGTAACTCGACGAACGGCAACGGCACCTGGATCGAGCCGAATGCGACGATCAACACGACCGACAACGGCACGACGAACATCTCGGGTAACTCGACCAATGGCGCTGGCGTGATCGACGATGGCACGATCAACACCTCGGACAACGGCACGACCAACATCTCGGGCAATTCGACGAACGGTCAAGGCGTGATCGACACCAACGGCACGTTCAACACCGACGGCAATGGCACGGTCAACGTGATCGACAACGGTGACATCATCCATACGGGTGGTGGCAACAAGGACCACAACACGACCGACAACGGCGGAGCCAATGGTGGCAACAACGGCGGCTCCAACGGCGGCGATAACAACGGCACCGACAACGGCACCGGTGGCAACACCAATGCCCACAGCAGCTCGGGCAGCTCCGCGGGCGGCACGGCTGCGGCTGTGGTTGGCGGTCTCGGCGTGGCCGGCGGTCTGTCGTATCTGATCTATGAAAACGCCATGCACATGTATCTGGACGAAGCGCAACCGCTGACTCTGGAACTGGGCGATGCGGCTTTCACCATCACGAGCACGGACAAGAAGATGTGGACGGGCTCGCTCACCGGCAGCGCGCCGATCTTCGACGACGGCCTGCGCATGACCGGCGGCGTGTCGCGCCAGCAGTACTTCATCAATGCGGGAACGCCTGTAAAGGGCGTGGCGACGACCGCCCAGGCGGGCGTGCAGTATCCGTTCGCCCGCGGACTCGACGCGAACGTGTGGGGCGGCGCATCGCTGTTGCACAGCCAGACATCGACGGATCTCACGGACTACGACGCGACCACGCACAGCAAGCTCGATTCGCTGCAACTCTCGTTGACCGCGGACAACGGCGAACGCGCCCGCGCGCTGCGCACGAATCTCGCGGCCGGGCAGATCGCGCTCACGCTCGGGCATCAACGCAACGACGACCCGTCGGAGCCGATCACGCGGCGCGCGGGCAACTACGCGAAGCTCACCAGCAACGCGTTCGGGACATATGCGCTGTCGAAAAGCGGCAACCTCTTCGCTTCGGGCCGCATTAGTGGACAGCTTGCGAGCCGCAATCTCGATGCGAGCGAGAAGCTCGGCCTCTCCGGTCCCGATGCCGTGCGCGCGTATCGCGCCGACGAAGGCTCGGCCGACGAAGGCGTCGTGGCGAGCGTGGGGCTTTATCAACGGTTCCCGGTGGCGACGGGTCATCAGCTTCAAGTCGGCCTCTTCAACGACTTTGCTTACGGACGCGTGAACCATTCGCCGTGGGACCACTGGGAGAACACGTATCCCGGCGTGAGCGGCGTGACCAACAACCGCGTGCTTGCCGGTTACGGCGTGAGCGTCGACTGGCTGACGCCGATCGGCGCAACGGTATCGGCCTCCGTTTCAAGACCGTATCGCTTCTCCGAAAGCTCGTGGGTCGAGCCGGGCAAGAAGCCGACGCAGTACTGGCTCTCCGTCACCTGGAGTCATTAAGCTCGCGGCCCGCTCGGCCTGACGCCGACGGGCGATCCTCATTCGCTGCAAAAACCGGGACACAGCATCATGCATTTCAGCATCAACAAATTCGAATACCTTTGCTATCGTCGTGAGAAGGAAGCCGCCGGCCGCGAGCTGCTGAAACTGCTCGCGCGCATCGACGCCAACTACGGCCTTCTGATGGATGTCGACAGTTGGGCGCAGTCGGGCGAAGCGAGCGACATCATGGACGATCACCTGCTCACGCGCAACACGTCGGCCATCACCGCGCTGATGAGCGATCCGGATTTCCGCTTCTCCGAAGACGGCATTCGCCGGACGCAGCTTTTTCAACGCTGGATCGCGGGGCTCTTCGCAGCAAGCCCGTTCCGCAACGCCGATCACATTCTGCGTTCGCTCGGACTCGATGAAGAAGCGCGTCACTCGGTGCAATTGCGCATCGGCGACATGCGCAAGTTCCAGTTGTTCTATACGCCCGAGTCCGAAGTGCGTCTCGACTGGGACGTGCTGTGGAATCACGACAAGGTCGCAACTGCGAGCCTCGCGACGACCATCATGTCTTCGCGCTTTCTCGGCACGCCCGCCGCGCATCAGAAGCGTGAAATGCTGCTGCGCTGGCTGCCGGACAAGCTCGACCAGATCGAGAGCCTCGACGCGCTGCCGGTCGGCGTGCTGCACGACATGTACATGCATTGCAGCTATGCGGACCTGCCCGGCAAGCACGACATCAAGAAGCCGATCAATGCGCTGATTCGCCGCAAGCTCGCGAGCCTCGGCCTGCACGATGTGGAGCGTCGCGCGCGGCCGGCGAAGAAGGGCGAGAAGCCCGTGCTGCTCGTGGTGCTCGAATGGTTCTCGAAGAATCACTCCATCTATCGCACGCATTCGCAGACGATGGTGGCGATGCGCGACAAGTTTCATCTGATCGGCGTGGGCTATGAAGGCCGCGTCGATGAAGCGGGCCGCGAGGTATTCGATGAGTTCATCGCGCTGGAAGGCGCGACGCTGTGGGACCACGTGCGCCAGGTTCGCGATGTCAGCGAAGCGCGCGAGGCGCAGGCCATGTACATGCCGAGCGTCGGCATGTTCCCGATCACCATGGCGCTCGCGTGCCTGCGCGTCGCGCCGCTGCAGATGATGGCGCTCGGCCATCCCGCCACCACGCACGGCCATGCGATGGACTACGTGGTCGTCGAAGAAGATTACGTCGGCGACGAAGCCTGCTTCAGCGAGAAGCTGCTCAAGCTGCCATCGGACGGCATGCCGTATCGACCGCCTGCGGCCATGCTCGAACTCGACCTGAAGAAGCGCAAGCGCCTGAAGGCCGATCCCGTGAAGATCGCGGTCGCGGGCACGACCATGAAGCTCAATCCGGGCTTCCTGCAGACGTGCGCCGAGATCGCCAAAGAGGCGTCGGTGCCCGTGGAATTCCACTTTCTCGTCGGACAGGCAACGGGCCTCGTGTTCCCGCAGGTGCGCAACCTCGTGCGCCGCCTGATGGGCGACAAGGCCGTGGTCCACAAGCATCAGGACTACGCGAACTACATGAAGGTGATCGCTGGCTGCGACATGTTCCTGAACCCGTTCCCGTTCGGCAACACGAACGGCATCGTGGATACGGTGTGGGCCGGGCTCGTCGGCGTCTGCAAGACCGGGCGCGAAGTGCACGAGCACATCGACGAGGGCATGTTTCGCCGTCTCGGTTTCCCCGAATGGATGGTCGCGAAGACCAACGAAGAGTACAAGGCGGCGGCGCTGCGTCTCATCGAGAACGACAGCGAACGGCTCGATCTGGCCCGTTCGCTCGCGGGCAAGAAGGCCATCGAGAAGCTCATTTTCAAGGGCCGGCCGGAGATTCTGGGCGAGCGCATTCAGGCGCTCTTGAAGGACCTGAGCCGCGCTGACGCGGCAAGCGCGGCGGCTCTTGCTGTCGCGGCGAAGTGAGGCAATCATGAAGGAAACCAGCAAAGCAAGCCTGCGCCGTTCGCGCGAACCTGCATTCGTGCAGCACTATCTCGTGGGCGACGGCCTCGACATCGGCGTGACGGATGACCCGCTTTCGTCGCACGGGCATGTTTTCCCGCGCATGGGCAAGGTCACGTCGTGGCCCGCCGACAAGGGCGATCTCTCGACGATGGACGGCGCGAGCGACGCGTCTTTCGATTTCGTTCACGCAAGCCATGTGCTCGCGCGGCAGAACAATCCGCACAAGGCGCTCGCGCGCTGGCTCGATCTCGTAAAGCCAGGCGGTCATGTGATCGTGACCGTGCCGGACGAAGATCTGTACGGAAAGGGCGTCTGGCCGAGCCGCTTCAACGGCGGCCACAAGACGAGCTTCACCATCTATAAGGCCGAGAACACGCTGCCGCGCTCGGTGAACGTCGTCGGACTGGTGCAGGCGATGTCGCATGTGGCGGACTGCGAGCGCATTGCGCTGGTGCGCGACAACTTCGACGCCGCGCGGCCCGACGCCGACCAGACCGCCGACAGCTACGCCGAGTGCGTGATCGAACTCGTGCTGCGCAAGCGCGCCGTGCCTACCGCGCATGAGATGAAGCATGCGATGGAGCACGCGCGCAGCGCCGAGGACGCGATCGCCGCGGCGCAGGCGGCGGTGCGTCAGTATCCGTATCGCTTCGATGTCTATCATCGCGCGATGATGCAATTCTTGCGCTGGGACGCGCCCGAACATGCCGACGCGATCTGGACGCAGTGCGTCGAGCGGTTGCCGGGCGAACATCTGCCGCGTCTTTACGAGGCATTGCATCTGATCGCGCGTGGCAAGCTGCGCGAAGGCTTCGCGCTGCGCGAGAAGGTCATGGCGCCGTTCGGGTGGCAGCGCCGCACCACAACGCAGCCGCCGCACAACGTGCCGGAATGGAAGGGCGAGTCGCTGAAGGGTAAGTCGATTGCCCTCTGGAGCGAGTTCGGTCTCGGCGACGAGATCTTCTTTTTGCGCTTCGCGAAGATTTTCCGCGACAAATGCGGCGCGAAGCGCGTGGTGGTCGTGTGTCAGGCGCCGCTCGTCGAACTGTACGAGGCGTCGATCGGCGCCGAGGATGTCGTCGATGTGCAGAACGCGGCGAATCTGTCGGGCGTCGATTACTGGGTGTTCCCGCATGCGATTCCCGCTTATCTGCCGCTCGAACTGGAAGCGCTGCCGCGCACCGTGCCTTATCTTCACGCGCCGGCATCCGTTGCGTCGAAGCTGCCCGACGTCGCGCCGGGCAAGCTGAAAATCGGCGTCGTGTTCAAGGGCAATCCGACGCATGAAAACGACAGCCATCGTTCGCTGCCGTCGCTCGCCGTGCTGAACGACCTCTTCGCGATAGACGGTATCGAGTTCTTCAGCCTGCAAAAGGGCGCGGGCGCCGACGAAGCAGCCCGGTACGCCAACGAGCGCGCGAACTTTCACGACGTGGGCGCTCGTCTGAACACGATGGCCGAGACGGCGAGCGCGATCGCGGCGCTGGATCTCGTGCTGACCGTGGATACGTCCGTGGCGCACGTCGCGGGCGCAATGGGCAAACCGGTCTGGCTGATGCTGCCGTTTTATGGCGACTGGCGCTGGCATTACACGCGCGACGACAGCCCGTGGTATCCGACCATGCGCCTCTTCCGCCGCCGCTATGGTGGCGACTGGGCCGAAGTCGTCGCGCGCATCGGCGGGCACCTGCGGTATCAGTTGGCGGTGAAGGCATCGGCCGTATGACGAGCCGCTCATCGGGCGCCTCCATCGAATGAATCGAAATCCGTCTATATCGTGCGAAGTCTCTCAGGCGTGAGAATGTAAGCGACCTGCGATGTCCGGGAAAGGTTGTGCGCGCCAGTCTTCATGGCGCGTGCGGCCGGCATGGCCAGCGAGGAGAGCGGCAATCGCCACGCGCGCCCATTCGCCCCGGACCACCGATTTTTTCTTCGACCCAGTTCGCCGCCTTACCCGGGCGGTTTTTTTTTGCTGGAGACCACTGCCCGACGAACGACACGGTGCGTCAGTCACGCTGACGGACGTTATCGACATTGTTCGATATATCGCGCGATAACGTTTGACTAAAGTCATGGGTCGATGCCACAGCGGATTGACGCAAGCCGCATGTGCAGGGCTCGGGGCAAGCCTCGGCGAACCGCGAATGCAGCGCGGCGGACGAGGCGGTCGTTGCGCTCGTCGCCAGCCGCATTCCTAGTCAGGTGCTCTTATGTTCGTTCCGGATTCGATCAGCCAGGTCTTTCGCAAGTGTTGTGAAGCAGTGGGAATCGCATCGACGTTCCTGATGCCGGTGTTCTTCACGCTGTCGTTCGTGATCCTCGCGGTTCTGGGAGTGGGTAAATCGGAGTCCGTAATAACGCTAACGGTGGTGGTGGTCTTCATCGCATCCATGATCGTCATCACGGGCATGATCCTCGCGGAGAGCCGGCAGTTCAAGAAGCAGCGGACGTCGCAGGTCACGTCGATTCCGTTGCGTCACCTGGCTCGGCCCGCGCCGCAACGGGATGAACCCTCTCAAGCGGACGGCGAACGATGCGACGGTACGAAGCCGCGTTGCCGCCTGTGCCGCAGCGGCGGCCGGCGCGTTCGCCTCGGCTGCCTGACTCCTGGAGCCTACTGTGAAGACCGGAATGAATAGTGTCGCTGCGCGCCCGGTCGGCGTTGCGTCCATGCAAGCGCTGTCCTTCGTCTTTCAATGCGATTTCCCGTATCCTAGAATGACTTCAGGGCATGTCCGCCCGGTCGGGAGACGTGGGGATGAACGGGTCTGTTCGTCTGTTGCTTCAATCGCGCCAAGCAGCGCGTCTGTTTCGTTTTCCGATGCAAATCTGCAAAGCGCCGGCGACGGTGTGCCTATGAATGGACACACGGGGCCGATCCGCGTGGTGTTGGCCGATGACCATCCCATCGTTCTGATGGCCGTCTCCGATCAGTTTTCGAAACTCGCGGGGTTCACGATCACGGCCACGGTGAATTCGGGCGCGGACCTCGTGCGCGCGCTCGAAAAGGAGCCGGCCGATCTGGTCATCACCGATCTCGTCATGCAGGGCGACGAAGAAGTGGAACTCGACGGCTTGCGTCTCGTGAGCAAGCTGCGCCGCTCGTATCCGGACGTGCCGCTCGTCGTGCTCACGATGATGACGAGCGGCGGCATGTTCCATGAGCTCTGCAAGCTGGGCGTCGCGGCCATCGTCAGCAAGGAGGAGCCGGCGAGCGAACTCGCGCAGATCAGCGTGCGCGCGCTGACGACGAAGGAAACCATCTTCTCGCCGAAGATCCAGCATCGTCTCGCGCGCGAAGGCTCCACGACGAAGGATCTCGCCCGCGAACAGCCGCTTTCGCCGCGCGAGCTGGAAGTGGTGCGCCTCTTCGCACAGGGGCTCTCGGTCACCGAGATCGCGCGCACGCTGAACCGTTCGGTGCCGACGGTGGCGACCCAAAAGCGCTCCGCCATGCGCAAGCTGCATGTGGAGAACCACGTAGACCTCGTCAAATACGCCGCGAAAACAGGGCTGGCCTGATGGAGCGTTTCTTCGCCGCATCGCAGGATTCACCTCTGCAAATGCTGCGGATGCTCGAAAGCAACCTCAAGCGGGAACGGCGCATCTTCGCTATCGCCGTCGGGCTTTTGATCTTTGCCGCGCTGTGCGGCGCGACGGCCACCGGCTTCTTCATGTTGACCGCGACGTTGAAGACGGAAGAAGAGTTCGCGCAGGCCGCCATGCGCGGCGTGAACGTCAGCATATTCAGCCGATACAACATGCTCACGGCGGGCAGCCTGCTGCTCGAAGTGGGCGCGTCCGCGCCGAAGGCCGGCGTGCCGGAACGTCCGGGCAAGCCGAAGTGCGAGCCGTATCCGCCCGGCGTGCATGACAGAGTGCTTGCCGAAGCGTGCCAGGCCGCGCGTCAGATGATCCCGGAAGAGAGCACGCCGCCGCTCTTGCAATACGCGAGACTCGACGGTTCCGCCTCGGCGGGCTTCGGATTCTTCACGGAGACCGACGACAAGGTTCCCCCGCCTAAAAGAATCGCCGCGCTCGCTGAAACGGCGAAGGTCTACATGAACACGCACAACATCGTCCCGCTCGAAGCCGCGCGTGACCGGCGCGTCATGTGGTATCTGGCGCCGCGCTCGATCGGCTTCGGAGCGCCGACCGTCCTCATGTTCATGGTGGTGGCGGGCGACGGCGACCCGTACGGGCTCGTGTTCACGCGGCTCAATCTGGACCGGGCGCTGCGCCACGCGGTGCCGGAGTCGCTCGAGTCGCAGATCGCCATATTCGACAACGACCATCAGGTGCTCGCGGGCGACGACACGCCCGATCTCCGATTCATCGAGAACCGGCTCGCGACAGCGCCGCCGGGCGGGTTCCACTGGCTGCCCGGTCACGGCTGGGGCGCGCGGCTCGATCCGCTCGCGCTCGGCGTCGGGCATGTGGTCGTCGCGCTTCCCGTCGCGACGGAAATGGGCGCGAAGCGCGTGCAGATGGCGATTCTGGTCTTCGTCACCGGCGCGCTCGTCGCCATGTTGCTCGCGATGTACCGCTACTGGAATTTTCGCTTTCTCACCCGCTCGTACGAGCAGGCATGCCGCGCGGTCGAGGGCGAGATTCTCAACCATCTGCTCGTGCAGGCGACGCCCGTGGGCCTTTGCATCGCGTTGCAGGAAGACCTGCATGTGATCGCCGCGAATCAGATCGCGCGCTCGCTGTTCGATCTGAGCGAAATGTCCACGAGCCTGCCCGCGGGCCTGCGCGATGCATTTCACGCGCACGGCACCGCGGCGGCCGAGGACGGGCACGAGGCAGCCATCCGGCAGCTTCACTACACGCTCGAAAAGCCGGACCACGGCACGCTGCATCTGAAGGTGTCGTATGCGGCGGCGGTCGTCAACAAGACCAACGTGTTCTTCTGCGCGATCGCCGATATCACCGAGCACCGCGAAGTGGAACGGCTGCTGCGCGAGGCGAAGGAAAGCAGCGACGCCGCCGCGAAAGCCAAGCTCAGCTTCTTTGCCTCGATGAGCCACGAGATTCGCACGCCGCTGTCCTCGCTCGTCGGCAATCTCGAACTGGTCGCGCTCGGGCCGCTCGCCGCCGAGCAGGAAGCGCGCGTTCACGCGATGCAGGCATCGGCGAGCGCGCTGTTGCAAGTGGTCAACGACGTGCTCGATTTTTCGAAGATGGATATCGGCGAGATGCGGCTCTCGGAAGAATGGGGCTCCATACGCGCGCTCGTCGTGCGCGTGATGGTCGCGCATGCGCCGCTCGCGAACCGTCAGGGCTTGCGCCTGTTCGTCGTAATCGACCGGTCGTGTCCGGCGAAGCTATTGTTCGATCCGATTCGCGTGTCGCAGATTCTCAACAATCTGCTCGGCAACGCGCTCAAGTTCACGTATTCAGGCAAGATCGTCGTGCGCGCCCGATGGATCAACGACGCGCTCGAACTCAGCGTCGCGGATTCGGGCATCGGCATTCCGGCGTCGCAGCGCGAGAAGCTCTTTCAGCCGTTCATGCAGGGCGACGCGCACCGTCTCACGCAGGCGCGCGGAACGGGGCTCGGCTTGTCCATCTGCGTGCGGCTTTGCGAACTCATGAAGGGCCGCATTTCGCTCGACAGCACCGAAGGCGTCGGCACGCGCATTCAGGTGTCGCTGCCGCTCGCCGCCGACCATTCTTCCGACACCGGCGACGCCGCCTTGCTCGACGGCAAGCCCGCCATTCTGTGCCGCGCGAGCGAGTATCGCGAATGGTTCGAAAATCTCTACGACCCGGAGCGCAGTTCGGTCACGTACCTGAACCACGCCGACCCGGCGCTCGCGGAAGGCTGCGAGTATTTGATCGCCACGGACGAGTTCACCGAGGAAGACATTAAGGCGGCATGGAAGGACGGCACGCGCGTGATCCGCATGACGCAGGACGGCCCGCTCGTGCCCGTGCATTGGGGCGACGGCGTGCTGGAAGTGAGCATCTTCAGTCTCAAGGGGTTCAAGGACGCGATCGCGACCATCAAGGGCCGGCAACGCGCCTCGCCGCACGGAGACGACGCGCTCGCGCTGCCAGCCGCGCGCAAGGCCGGGCCGACCGTCGTGATCGCGGAAGACAACCGGCTCAATCGCGGGCTGTTGCGCGATCAGTTGCTGACGCTCGGGGCATCCATGCTGGAGGCGAAGGACGGCGAGGAGGCGCTCGACCTCTTGCGCAAGCATCGCGTGGATATCGTGCTGACCGACATGGACATGCCGAAGATGTCCGGCGCCGAACTGCTCGTCGCCGCCCGCGCGCTCGATCCCGCCATGCGCGTCTACGCGATCAGCGCGAGCGCGAGCGCGCAGGACGTGGAACGCGGGCGCGCGCGCGGCTTCACCGACTATCTGACCAAGCCGGTCCCGCTCGCGGTGCTGGCCGGCGTGCTGCAAACGGCGGGCGTTGATGCTGCGGGCGCCGCGCCCGAATCCGATGCGCAACCCGCGAACGAAGCGCCGGAGGACGACGATCTCCCGCCGCGCTTTCCGCCAATTCCCGCCGCGTACATGCCGGACCTCGCCGGGCAGATCGACGAAGACATCGTCGCGCTCGACGATATCTGCAAGGAAAAGGACGCGCGCAAGCTGCGCCGCTGGGCGCATAAGCTCGCGGGCGGGCTGACGGTGCTCGGTCCCTCCATGCTGTACGACCAGTGCCAGGAACTGCGCGCATTGCTGCGTGAATCGGAAAGCTGGGTGGAAGACGTCGATACCTTCACGGCGCTCATTCGCGGCGACCTGATCGAATTGCGCGACATGCTGCATGCGGTGCTGGACCCGCATCCGAGATAGCGAGCCGGGCGATTACATCCGCTGCGTGGGTGTGCCGACCGCGTCCGGTTCGTCGCGCGCGGCGAGCGTGTCGTCTTCCGAGAAGCGGTAGCCGCCGCGGCCCTCGGTCTTCGCTTCGTAGAGTGCGATGTCGGCCCGCTTGAGCGCGCGCTCGAACGATTCGCCCGGCTTCGCAAGCGCAATGCCGATGCTCACGCCGAGCGTCACGACCATGCCCGCGTCGAGTTCGTAAGGCAGCGAGAGATCGCGCACGATGCGCCGCGCGAACGCGATGCTCGCGGCATCCGCGAAGTACGTCGCGACCACGGCGAACTCGTCGCCGCCGAGACGCGCCGCGAGTTCGCCATGCCGCATCGCGTTGCGCAGACGGTCCGCGACGCGCCGCAGCAGCTCGTCGCCCGCATCGTGGCCGTGCGAATCGTTGACGTGCTTGAAGCCGTCCAGATCGACGTACATCACCATCACCTTCTCGCGGTGCGCGCTGCCCGCGATCAGGCGCTCGGCGTGGTCGCTCAGATAACGCCGGTTCGGCAGGCCGGTCAGCGAGTCGTGATGCGCCCAGTGCAGGATCTTCGCTTCCGCGCGGCGGCGCGCGGTCACGTCCTCGACGATGATGACGGCGCTGCCGTCCGGCACCGGATCGCGGCTCAGTTCGAGTCGACGGCCGTCGGGCAGCGTGAGATCGAGCGGGGCGCGGGCGTCTTTCAGCCACTCGCCGCAGCGCGCGCTCAACTTCGCGCGCAGCGATTCGCCGTGCCCCGCGAGTGCCAGATAGCCGATGAACTCCGGCAGCGCCACGCCGATGCGCAGCATGTCGGCGGTCGCGCCGAAGAGGTCCGCCACCTTGCGATTGGCGATGACGACCGCGCCCGCCGCGTCGATCGTGCAGAGGCCGTGCCGCATGTGCGCGAGCGCGGCGTCGAAGCGCGCGGCCAGTTCCGCGTGCTCTTCTTCGGCCGTCATCAGCGCGACGAGATTGCGATAGTGGCGGCGCACGACGATGCTCATTGCAGCGATATAGACGGCGAGCGGCGGCACGAGCATCCAGTAACCGGCGGGGCCGAGGAGCGCGCCCACGCCGATCGGCACGCTGCCCGCGCAGATCTGCGAGATCGCGAGATGCGGCACGCCCGCATTGCGCGACGCGATGCCGCCCAGCATGCCGGCCGTCACCATGATCGCGAGCGACGCGAGCATGGCGTCGCCGGACATGACGCAGGCCATCGCGCCCAGGCCGGTCAGGCCGCACGCGATGAGCCCGAACGGCGCGTAGCGCCGCGCCCACGGCTCGGGCTGCGGCGACTGCCTGCGCCGCGCGGCGCGGTAGCGGCACACCACCGCCACGCGCGCGGCGAGAAGCAGCGCGTCCGCGACGAACCACGCGACGGTCCACGGCGCATGCGCGCGCACGAGCGCGACCAGCGCGACGAACGCGGTGGAGCCGCCCGCGAGCAGCAGCGGCCTAATGTCGTCGAGCAGGGTGAAGAGCAGCGAGGCGCGATTGCCGGGCGTGATGCGTCCGTCGTCCGTTGCCGGTATCGCCAGAAGGGAATCGAGCAAGGACGAGGAGCCTGACATGCGAGATACCGGCGGACCGGAAAAATACGGGGGAGGCATCGGTGAAGCGCGGGCTTATCCGGCGTGCACCGTCATGTGCGGGTTTACGGCAGGTCGGTCGAAAACTGAAAGAGGCAAGCGGTCAGCCGGCGCTATTGTCATCGCGCGAGCCGGCCTTCAGAATCTGCGCATCCGAATCTGCGGACCCTTAAGCCGCTGCTCATCCTTCGAGGACACACCATGGCAAAGATCCTGACGCTGCACGGCGTCAACCTCAACATGTTCGGCAAGCGCGATCCGAAGCAGTACGGCACCGCGACGCTCGCGCAGATCGACGAGCAACTGGCCGCGCTCGGCAAGGAACTG
This sequence comes from Caballeronia sp. Sq4a, assembly GCF_023170545.1. Lineage (NCBI taxonomy): Bacteria > Pseudomonadati > Pseudomonadota > Betaproteobacteria > Burkholderiales > Burkholderiaceae > Caballeronia > Caballeronia sp. Sq4a. The sequence continues at coordinate 111,662 of NZ_CP084253.1, forward strand.
GGCGTCGAAGTCGAGTGCTACCAGACCAACATCGAAGGCGAGATGTGCTCGCGCATCCATCAGGCGTTCAGCGATAACGTCGATGCAGTCGTCATCAATGCGGGCGCGTGGACGCATTACAGCTACGCCATTCGCGATGCGCTCGCCATTCTGACAGTGCCGATCATCGAGGTGCACATGTCGAACGTTCATGCGCGGGAAGCGTTCCGGCACGTGTCCGTGTTTTCCGAAGTCGTCAAAGGGCAAATCTGCGGCTTCGGCGTGGAAAGCTATCTGCTCGGCCTGCGCGCGGCGGTATCGGCGATCAAGTGATGCCGCGCCGCGCCTAAGCTCTTACGCGCGGCTCGCGTCTTTCACGCTGGCGGCGGCGCGGCGCGCGCGGCTTTGCACGGGCACGGGCTTGCGCTCGCGCAGCGTCGCGCCGCGGATGAACAGCACGGCGAACAGCGCGCAAACGGTCCAGACGATGGCGATGAGGGTCAAGTAGTTCATTGTCGTGTTCCTGATTCGATGCGTATTCTTGTGAGTCGTGGTGCTCAGGCTTCTGCGACGGGCATCGCGAGCAGGCGGCGGATCAGCGTTTGCGCGATCGCGTGCTGCTCGGCCAGCGTTTCGGCGGCGTCGGCGGCATCGGCGTTGGCCTGCGCACGGACCTGCGCGGCGAGGCGCAGCACGTTGTCCGATGCCGTCCGGAGTTCGGCGAGCAGTTCGGCTTCGAAAGCCGCCATGCCGGCGTGCGATTCGATTGCGCCGAGAATCGCCGTCTGCTGCGGCGTGCTGTTCGTTTGCATCGTCTGGAACATGTTGGCTTCCCCGTAAGTGGATGAATCCATTCTGCGCGGGGAGCGTCCGAATCAATCCTCCGAAAAAGACCTGATTCCCGGTTCAGTTCGATCTCTTGACGACGCGCCTTCGCGCCCCATGAGGGTGCGGAGTCCATCCGACAAGGCTTTCCGGGGCGCCGGGGCGGTAAAATCGCGTGTTTTTCCGCGCGCCGTCCAGCACGGTTCGGCGAGTGTTCGCTTTGTACAGTCGCCCGTCGCACGAAAAAACAACACTTTTCGCGTTTCCCGACGGGCAGCGGCAGAGCGGCGCGCGTCCTTGGCAGTTCAGGCAGAGATCGACAATGGCTTCAGGCAACAACCCGGCAGCAGCGCAGCACGAAACACTCAGGCGCGGACTCAAGAGCCGCCACATACAACTCATCGCGCTCGGCGGCGCCATCGGCACGGGGCTTTTCCTGGGCGTCGCGCAGACCATCAAGCTCGCCGGCCCGTCCGTGCTGCTCGGCTACGCCATCGCCGGATTGATGGCGTTTTTCATCATGCGGCAGCTGGGGGAAATGGTCGTCGACGAGCCCGTAGCCGGCTCGTTCAGCCATTTCGCGGACAAATACTGGGGCCATGCGGCCGGCTTCGTGTCCGGCTGGAACTACTGGGCCGTGTATATCCTCGTGAGCATGGCCGAATTGTCCGCCGTCGGCATCTATATGCAGTACTGGTGGCCGGCGCTGCCGCCGTGGGTATCGGCGCTCGCGTGTTTCGCGATCGTCAACGCGATCAATCTGACGAGCGTGAAGTCGTACGGCGAGCTCGAATTCTTGTTCGCCATCGTGAAAGTCGCGGCAATCGTCGGCATGATCCTGTTCGGCGGCTATCTGCTCGTGTCGGGCCACGCGGGGCCGCAGGCCAGCGTGACGAACCTCTGGCGGCTCGGCGGCTTTTTCCCGTACGGCGCGAGCGGACTCATGATGTCGATGGCCGTCATCATGTTCTCGTTCGGCGGGCTGGAACTGGTCGGCATCACGGCGGCCGAAGCCGAGGACCCGTCGCGCAGCATTCCCCGCGCGACGAATCAGGTCATCTACCGCATCCTCATTTTCTATATCGGCGCGCTCGGCGTGCTGCTTTCGCTCTATCCGTGGGACAAGGTCGCCACCGGCGGCAGCCCGTTCGTGCTGATTTTCCGCGAGATGAACAGCACGGTGGTCGCGAATGTGCTCAACGTGATCGTGCTGACGGCCGCGCTTTCCGTGTACAACAGCGGCGTCTATGCCAATAGCCGCATGCTGTACGGCCTCGCGCAGCAAGGCAACGCGCCGCGTGCGTTGCGCGGCGTCAGCGCGCGCGGCATTCCGCTCGCGGCACTCTTCGTGTCGGCCGTCGTCACGGCGGCGTGCGTGCTGATCAATTACTTCATTCCCGGCCGCGCGTTCGAACTGCTGATGGGGCTCGCAGTATCGGCGCTCATCATCAACTGGGCGATGATCAGCATCATTCATTTGAAGTTCCGCCGCCGCAAGCGCGAGCAGGGCGCGGCCACGACGTTTGCGAGCCTCGGTTATCCGTTCACGAACTATCTGTGCCTCGCATTCGTCGCGGGCATCGTGTGGGTGATGTACGAGACGCCGGACCTGCGGCTATCCGTCTATCTCATTCCCATCTGGCTGGCGATTCTCGGAATCGGCTACTATCTCAAAACCAGGGCCGCCGCGCGCCGTCCCGCTCATCCATCGTCCTGAATTCAGTCCTGATACCGACACCATGTTCGAACATATCGATGCCTACCCCGGCGACCCGATCCTCTCGCTGAACGAAAACTTCCAGAAGGACCCGCGCGCGAACAAGGTCAATCTGAGCATCGGCATCTATTTCGACGACGCCGGCCGCTTGCCCGTCATGCAGGCGGTGCGCGAAGCCGAACTCTCGATTCTGCAAGAGCTCGGCCCGAAGCCGTATCTGCCGATGGCCGGTTTCGCGCATTATCGCGATGCCGTGCAGGCGCTCGTGTTCGGCACGGGCAGCGCGGCGCGCGCCGAAGGCCGCATCGCGAGCGTGCAGACGCTCGGCGGGTCGGGCGCGCTGAAGGTCGGCGCGGACTTCATCAAGCGATACTTTCCGGCGTCGAAAGTATGGGTGAGCGATCCGACGTGGGAGAACCATCGCTTCATCTTCGAGCGCGCGGGCTTCGAAGTGAACACGTATCCGTACTACGACGAAGCCACCGGCGGCCTGCGCTTCGATGCGATGCTCGAAGCCATCGACGCGTTGCCGGCAAAGAGCGTCGTGCTGCTGCATGCGTGCTGCCACAATCCGACGGGCGTCGATCTCGACGAAGCGCAGTGGGTCAAGATCATCGACGTGCTGCATAAGCGCGACCTGCTGCCGTTCGTCGACATGGCGTATCAGGGCTTCGGCTCGGGGCTCGAAGACGACGCGTTCGCCGTGCGCGAGCTTGCGCGCCGCGGCGTGCCGGCGTTCGTCGCGAATTCGTTCTCGAAGAACTTCTCGCTCTATGGCGAGCGTTGCGGCGGCCTGCATGTGATCTGCGACGATGCCGCCGAAGCCGATCGCGTGCTCGGTCAACTGACGAGCGCGGTGCGCGCCAACTACAGCAATCCGCCGACGCACGGCGCGAAGATCGTGACCAAGGTGCTGACGACGCCGGAACTCGCGCAATCGTGGAAAGATGAACTCGCGGCGATGTGCGAACGCATCGCGCGCATGCGCCGCGCGATTCACGACGGCCTGCGCGAGCACGTGCATGGCGAGGCGTTGTCGCGTTACGTCAAGCAGCGCGGCATGTTCACGTACACGGGTCTCGAAGCGCCGCAAGTGGACCGTCTGCGCGAGGAATTCGGCGTGTATATCCTGCGCTCGGGGCGCATGTGCGTCGCGGGGCTGAACGAGAGCAACGTGCAGATCGTCGCCGACGCCATCGGCAAAGTGCTCGCGAAGTAAGGCGTCGGCCGACACATTCGCATCACAACGCGGGACACGACAGCACCTGCTGCGGCGGCAGCGTGCCCGGTCCCGCGTCCACTTTCGAGCCGCGCGGCGGCGTCGAAATCAATCGCACGCTGTTTTCTCCCGCGCTTTCTCCAGCATTCGCGAGCACGTACTGCTCCGCGCTTCCATCCGGCTGCCAATACACGCGATACACCGCGTCATCCCGATAGATATGCAGCGCGCCGTGCACGGCCTTGTCGCCTTGCACGAGATCGGCGCGCGCGCCTTCCTGTAACGTCAGCGCGTTGCCCGACGCGCCTTGCAGCACGCCGCAGGCGGGCTGGCCGGCGTGCGCGTGCGCGGATGCGAGAAGGGCCGCGCAGAAAGCCGCGTGTCGATACGGCGAAACGTTCATCGGCGATGCCTCCGAAAAGTGAATCGGCCACCTTCCGCAGCAAGTTATGTGCGTACCGCGTGTGAGGCGATTCGCTTCGCCGTTCGTCCGCGCGTGTGCTACCTTGAATGAGCAGCGTTCGATGTTGGAGGGCGCCATGTCAGTGATCGCACCCGACGAGAAGGCGGACTTTCTCGCGATTCTCGCGCGCCACCGGCTCGACCCGAGCGACTTCCTCGTGCAGGAGGCGGGCGAATCGGATGTCGTGGACGACGTTTATCCGCTGCGGGGACACGTGAACATCGTGCGGCGTTCAACGCTCAAGGAGCGCGAATATCGCATCGGGCACGGCACCGCATGGGTGGCGGCGTTCGAGAAGGACCTCAATAAGGGCGCGTTCGGCTGAAACGCGCGCGCCGCGTAAGTGTTTTCAACGCATCTTTTTGAAGCGGAGCACACGATGAGACCGACCGACTTCACATCGTTCAGGGCGCACCTCGCCATGCTGCTTCGCGATCTGCCGCGCGGCATGACCGCCGATCTGACCGATGTGGCCGTTGCATACTGGAACGGCAAGCAGGTCGTCGGCGCGTATCTGCGCGATAACGGATGCATCGACGAAGATTTCGACTTTGACGAAAACGCCTGGGGCGTGTGGCGCGACGAGTTTCTTCTCTGGTTCGACGCCCCGCGTTTCTCGGAACGCAGCGACCTGAAGGCGACGCTCGTCTCCGGCACGCATTGCGCGACAGTTCACGGCGGACAGTGGCCGCGTCCGCGCTGAAACTGCGTCGCAACGAAGCACTGCATTCTTTCTCCTTCGCTCTCCCTGCTCGCGAACGGCACGTGACTTGCTGCCCCAGGCCGGTCTGGCAACGTCCGAACCACGGCTGACGACGGCCGCGTTCCGCCATTCTTCAGGGAGGGTTGCAGCATGGCGAGTACCTCAAGACTTCATCCGCTCACGTTCGGCACGGCTATCGCGTTCATCGTGATCGGACTCGTGCTCGCCGCGGGCGGCGCGTATCTCGTGACGCTCAATGGATCGTGGTACTACGCGATCACCGGCGTGGCCATCGTGCTGACGGGCCTCCTGCTGCTCATCCGGCGCCGCTCCGCGTTGCTGCTCTTCGCGCTCGTGCTGTTCGGCTCGACGATCTGGGCGGTGTTCGAAGCGCGATTCGACTTCTGGCAGCTTCTGCCGCGCTTGTGGATCTGGGTCTTGCTCGCGGTGTGGCTGCTCATTCCTTATGTGCATCGCGGCGCGCTGTTCGGTCCGCCTTCGACTGCGCGGGCCGCGCGCGTGCCGCTCGCGGCTGCCATCGTGCTGGCGGTGCTGCTCGGCATCGGCACGTACTTCACGGATCCGCACGATCGCGCGGGCAGCATCGACGTGAGCGTGGCCGCCGACCCGAACCAGCCCGACCTGAACGCCGCGACCGGACGCCAACCCGGCGACTGGATCGACTATGGCGGCTCGCCGCTCGGACAGCGCTATGTGCCGCTCGCGCAGATCACGCCGCAGAACGTGCATCAGTTGAAAACGGCGTGGACGTTTCGCACCGGCGACATGCCCGGCCCCGACGATCCGACCGAAACCACCGACGAGAACACGCCGCTCAAAGTGGGCGACACGCTCTTTCTGTGCACGCCGCACAGCAAGGTGTTCGCGCTCGATGCCGCGACCGGCAAGGAGCGCTGGCACTTCGATCCGCAGATTCAGAGCGCGGTCGGGTTCAAGCATTGGGAGCACATGACCTGCCGGGGCGTCGCGTATTACGATCCGGCGATGCATGCGGCGGCGGCTTCGCCCGCGGCCGCGTCCGAAGCGTCCGCCGCGCCGGAAGCGTCATCCGATGCGCAGGCGTCCGCGCCAGCCGCCACGAGCGATGGCGCTGCCTCCATGCCCGCCGCGTCCAGCGATGCCGCCGCCTCCGCGCCGGCCGCATCGAGCGACGCCGCCGCTGCCGCGCCCGCGCAGAGCGGTGATCAGACCGCCGCGCAACCCGCCGCGCCTTCGAACGAATGCCCGCGCCGGCTCTTTCTTCCGACCGCCGATGCCCGCCTGATCGCGCTCGACGCCGACACGGGCAAGCCCTGCGCGAGCTTCGGGAAAAACGGAACCATCGACTTGCGCATGAACATCGGGCCGTTCACGCCGGGCGGCTATTACTCGACCTCGCCGCCAGCCGTCGCGCGCAATCTCGTGATCGTCGGCGGTCACGTGACGGATAACGAATCGAACAACGAGCCGTCCGGCGTGATCCGCGCGTACGACGTCAACGACGGCCATCTCGTCTGGAACTGGGATTCGGGCAACCCGGACGCCACCGAGCCGATCGCGCCCGGCGCAACCTACGTGCGCAACTCGCCGAACATGTGGTCGATCTTCAGCGTCGATGAAAAGCGCGGCATGGTCTATCTGCCGATGGGCAATCAGACGCCCGACCAATGGGGCGGCCACCGCACGCAGCAGGCCGAGCGTTTCGGCGCGGGCGTCGTCGCGCTCGATCTCGCGACCGGCAAGCTGCGCTGGAACTATCAGTTCACGCATCATGACCTTTGGGACATGGACGTGGGCGGCCAGCCGACGCTCGTCGTTCTGCAAACCGCGCAGGGCATGCAGCCGGCGCTGATCGCGTCGACGAAGCAGGGCAGCCTTTACGTGCTCAATCGCGAAACCGGCCAGCCGATCATCCCGATCAACGAGGTGCCGGTGCCGCAAGGGGCGGCGCGAGGCGACCGCACGTCACCGACGCAGGCCGTCTCCGCGCTCAACTTCAATCCGCCGCGCGTGCGCGAGGCGGACATGTGGGGCACGACGCCGTTCGATCAGCTCTGGTGCCGCATCAAGTTCAAGAGTCTGCGCTACGAGGGGCCGTTCACGCCGCCGTCCGAGCAGGGCACGCTGGTGTTTCCGGGCAACTTCGGCGTATTCGACTGAGGCGGCGTGTCGGTGGATCCGGTGCGGCAGATTCTGATCGCGAATCCGGATTACATGGCGTTCACGTCGAAGCTCATTGCCCGCGAGAAGCTGGACGAGCAGGCGGGCGAGAAGAAGGGCAGCGAGACGAGCGGCATCAAGCAGGCGCGCGGCACGCCGTTCGCGTTCGAGCTGAACGCGTTTCTGTCGCCGCTCGGCATTCCGTGTCAGGCGCCGCCGTGGGGGTATATCGCGGGTGTCGATCTGCGCACGGGCAAGATCGCGTGGCAGCACAAGAACGGCACGATTCGCGACAAGGCGCCGCTGCCGATTCCGATGCCGCTCGGCGTGCCGAGCCTCGGCGGCACCATCGTGACGGCGGGCGGCGTCACGTTCCTGACCGGCACGCTCGATCAATACGTACGCGCCTACGACGTACGCAACGGCAACAAGCTATGGGAAGCGCGTCTGCCGGCAGGCGGCCAGGCGACGCCGATGAGCTACGCCGACGCGAGCGGCAAGCAGTACATCGTGGTGACGGCGGGCGGGCATGGTTCGCTCGGAACCAAGGCGGGGGATTACGTGATCGCGTACACGCTGCCGTGAAGCGCGCGCGAGGGCGGCGGTGCGTTGAACCGCCGCCCTGAGCGGATTCAGACCGCGCGGCGATAGGCTTCGGCCATCAGCGCGCTGACCTTGGCGCGGGCCTTCAGTGCGTCACGAACGGCGTCGGCGATGATCGAAAAAAGCGGGGCGAGGATTCCCATGGCTACTCCTTGATTCGGTGGCTTCTAGGTTAACTACCTAGGTAGTAACCCGTATATTAGCAGGTTTGGTGCGACGCAGCAAACGAGACATTCGCCAAGCGATAGCAATGCTCGACGTCCCACCGTACGAACTTCGCACACCGGGCGATAATCGAGTGAAACGCGTGTTTCGCTCGTCCGGTGAAAGGAGAATGCACATGAGTCGGCATTTTTCGGGTCGCGCAGTGCTCTCCCTGCTGGGCGCGGCGGTCATCGCGGCGGCGATCGTCGTGGGATGCAGCGGCGGCGGTTCTTCATCGACGACGAGTTCCGTCGCGGCCGGCGGCGGGGCGGCGGCGCCCGCGTCCAGTCCGGCCGCAGCATCGGATGGAACGAGCGGCGGCACACCGACGCAGCCGGCCACGCACCCGATAGACGTCGCGACCTATCACAACGACATCGCGCGCACCGGCCAGCAGCTCTACGAATCCGTGCTCACGCCCGCGAACGTCAACGCGGCCACGTTCGGCAAGCTCGCCGTCTTCGCGGCGGACGGCCCGGTCGATGCGCAGCCGCTTTTCCTCGCCGCCGTGCCTATCGCGGGCGGCACGCGCAACGTGCTGTATGTCGCGACCGAGAAAGCGAGCGTCTTTGCGTTCGACGCGGACACCGGCGCCACGCTCTGGAAAGCGAGCACGCTCGCAAGCGGCGAGACGCCGAGCGACGACCACGGCTGCGGCCAAATCGCGCCGACCATCGGCATCACGGCGACGCCGGTCATCGACCGCGCGCGCGGCGCGATGTATGTCGTCGGCATGTCGAAAGACGGCGCGGGCCACTATCACCAGCGCATTCATGCGCTCGACATCGCGACGGGCGCGGAGCTTTTCGGCGGGCCGACGGAGATTGCCGCGTCGTATCCCGGCACCGGCGTGGGCAGCCAGAACGGGCGCGTCGTATTCGATCCGGGGCAATACGCCGAGCGCGCGTCGCTGCTGCTGCTGGGTGGCGTCGTCTATACGGCATGGACGTCGCATTGCGACATCATGCCGTACACCGGCTGGGTGATCGGCTACAACGCGAGCACGCTGCAACAGGCGAGCGTGCTGAACGTCACGCCCAACGGACAGATGGGCGCGATCTGGATGAGCGGCGCGGGCCTCGCTTCGGATGGCGCGTCGATCTATTTTCTCGATGCGAACGGCACCTTCGACACGACGCTCGACGGGCAGGGCATGCCGATTCACGGCAACTTCGGCAACGGCTTCCTGAAGCTCGCCACGACGCCGACGCTCGCCGTCACGGATTACTTCCAGCCGTCGAACACGGTGCAGCAGTCGAGCGTGGACGAGGATCTCGGTTCCGGCGGCGCGCTCGTGTTGCCCGATCTTCCTGACGCGAGCGGCGCGATCCGCCATCTCGCGCTCGGCGCGGGCAAGAACTCGGTGATCTACGTGGTCAACCGCGATTCGATGGGCAAGTTCGATTCGAACGCGGATCACATCTATCAGGAGGTCGTCGGGCAGATTCGCGGGCCGGTGTTCGGCATGCCCGCGTACTTCAACCGGACCGTGTACTTCGGCGCGTTAGGCGACAGCATCAAAGCATTCACGATCACCGACGCGCGGCTCTCGTCCACGCCCGCCAGCCAGACGCCCACGAGCTTCGGCGCGCCGGGCGCGACGCCGAGCGTGTCGGCGAACGGCGCGGCGAACGGCATCGTGTGGGCGGCGGAAAACGGCACGATCGCGGCGCTACACGCGTATGACGCGTCGAATCTCGCGCGCGAGCTGTACAACAGCCGACAGGCCGGCGCGCGCGACCAGTTCGGCCAGGGCAACAAGTTCATCACGCCGACGATTGCGAACGGCAAGGTGTACGTGGGCACGCGAAGCGGCGTGGGTGTGTTCGGATTGCTTTCGCGATAGATTCGGTACTGTCATCGCTTCATCGAGAGTGAGAGAGATCGAATGAACGCATCGCAACGCATCGACCAGTTGATCGCCGAACTGACGGACTGGCGCGGGCAGACGTTCGCCCGCGTGCGCGAAAGCATCCTCGATGCCGATCCGGAGATCGTCGAGGAGTGGAAGTACATGGGAAGCCCGGTGTGGTATCGCGACGGCATGATCGCGGTCGCCAACGCGCACAAGGGCAAAGTGAAGGTGACGTTCGCTCACGGCGCGTCGATTGCCGATCCCGACGGGCTGTTCAACGCGGGGCTGGAAGGGAATGCGCGGCGGGCCATCGATTTCTTCGAAGGCGATACGGTCGATGCGGCGCGGCTCACGCGGCTGGTGCGCGCGGCGATCGAGTTTAATCAAGAGAGAACGAAGAAGTCGGGGAAGTGAGGGCGGGTGAGTCGCTTCTCTCGCGAGCAGCGCGACTCAAGTACGTGAATGTTTCGTAGAACGAATGACATTTGCATGCGGACGTATGCGTGAAGGCGCTTGTCGCTGTCCCGATTCCCGATCGCTAGTGCGCGCCGCGCGGCGGTCAAGAGGCTTCCTTCGCGGAGTTCATACTCGGCAGCGGCGCGATTCGCGTAGCCGGTGATGGGTCGCGGGGGCATCGGCCGGTTGGGCGTGAATCGCTGTCACAACTGGCCGGCGTACGCCTGCGTTGCGGAATTGGCCGCGCCGCCTGCAATTCGCCGTCGAGAGGCGCGCTTCGCCCATGAAGAGCCATCCGGCCGCATCGACCTATCGCCCTCACCAACGCGCCTCCGACGTCCCCGGCGGCACCGACGCCCTGTCGTAGCCAGCAGGCGTGCGCGCGAGTTGCGCGCTCGGCCGCACCGCTTCGAGTTCGCCGAAGCCCGATGGCACGCGCTCCAGAAACGCCGCGATATCCGGCTTCTTCGCGCTCAGACCGCCCTCGATCCGGCCGAGCCCGCGCAGCCACTGCCCCGTCTGCGCCAGCGATACCTCCACGTGCCAGCTTCCGCCTTCCCGCTGCTGCTTCCACAGCGCCGCCGCCGCGCCGAACGCCATCAGAAAGCCGGTTGCCATGTCGAGCATCTGCATCGGCAGCGCGCGAGGCTTGCCTGCGCCTTCTGCCTCGCCTTCGGCCGCGTTGAAGCCCATCGCGGTCTGAACAAGTGAGTCGAAGCCGCGCCGCCCGGCCCACGGGCCCTGAGTCCCGTAAGCCGACAGCGACACCTGCACGATGCCCGGCCGCCGCGCCGCCAACTCGTCCGGTCCGAAGCCGAGCGAGGCCAGCACGCCCGGCCGGTAGCCTTGCGAGAACACATGCGCCTCGCCGATCAGACGCCACAGCGCCGCGCGCCCGTCTTCAGAGCGCAAGTCGATATGGGCCGAGCGCTTGCCCCGGCTCGTGTCGGCGATGGCGGAAATGTTCGGCAGATGCGGCGAATTCACGAGCATCACATCCGCGCCGAACGCGGCGAGCGCGCGACCGCCGACCGGACCGGCCAGAATGCGCGTCAAATCGAGGACGCGCACGTCGGAGAGCGGACGCGCATCGGCGGCGAGTGGCGGCAGCGTGAGCGGGGGCGCATCGCCGATGCGCGTGAACGTCATCAGCGGCTGCTTGGCGAGCGCTTGACCTTGCGGCGTCGCGTCCCATTCGTCGAAGCGGCGCAGCTTGGTGACGACGAGACCGCGTTGCGCGCAGGCCTCCTCGAAGTCGCCCGCGCGCCACTCTACGAGCGCGCGCTCGGCGTCGGCGCGCGTCGCCGTGGCCGGATCGAGACCGAGCACGCGCAACGCGCCGTCCTGATGGTGCGCGAAGTTCGCATGGATACGCACGTAGCCGTCGGCGCAGCGGTAGAGCCCGGAGAACGGCCCCCACGTTTCCGGCTCCTTGCCGTCGAGCGTGAAGTAGCCGGTGCATTCGACGGCCGCGTGCGTCATGTCGACCGACACGCGCTGACGCGGCGCGCCGCGGACATGCGCGAGCTCGCAGGCGGCGAGCGCCGCTGCGGCGATGGTGGACTGCGCGGCCGTGCCGACGGCGAAAGTGGAAGGGAAGACCGGATCGTGCCCGGTCAGGTCGACGAAGGAAAGCGCATCGCCGGGGAGACCGGCGATGCGCCATAGGGAAGCGAGGGTATCGAAGGAAGCGGTCATGATCGGAACGCGGCGACGAAAGATGCGCCATTGTCGCGCTGATTCGCGTCGGCTTCCCGCTACAGTTTTAAGGGGGGGTGCCGGGCCGCTGGGACGCGGCAGCCGGGCCGTGCCGCCGTTGCGCCTTCAGCCCCGGGCACGGGTGGTCGCCGATTCCGCGTCTGGCCGCAGTTGCTTCGGTCTGAGCCGCGCCGTGCCGCTGACTCCTCGCCCGGGCGTATCGCCATGAGCTCCCGCACGTGCCGAGTCGTCGGTTGCGAGCCCGGCCGCAGCAGCTAGGGCTTGTACCGCGTCCTGCCGCTGATCCTGCGCGGGCGTAGCACTTTCAGCCGCAGGCGCTCGGCGTCGCCGGTTGCGCGTCTCGCCGCACCGGCTTCGAACTGAGCCGTGCCGTGCGCCGAATCCTGCGCGGAGGCGTAGCGCCTTCAGCCGCGGCTCGCGCGACGCCGCTTGCCACGTCCTGCCGTAGCGGCTTCAGTCCGAGCCGCGCCGTGCCGCCGATTTCGCGCCCCGGTACGGCGAGTCCGGCATGCCGCCTTCATCGACGATGCCCCAGCCCGAGATACCGAGCGGCCATCCCCCGCGCCCAACCACCAATCACCCGCGCCGCGTCGCGAGTTCCGCGCCCTGACGCAGCGCTTCCAGCATGCTGCCTTCATCGGCGATGCCCTTGCCAGCGATATCGAACGCCGTGCCGTGATCCACCGAGGTGCGGATCACATCCAGCCCGACCGTCACGTTCACGCCCGCTTCGAGGCCGAGCACCTTCACGGGGCCGTGTCCCTGATCGTGATACATCGCGACGACGAGATCGAAATCGCCGCGTCCCGCGCGATAGAACAGCGTGTCGGCGGGCAGCGGGCCGGTCACGTCGAGACCGCGTTCCTGCAACGCCTTCACCGCCGGGATGATCTTCTCCTCTTCCTCACCATAGCCGAAAAGACCGTTCTCCCCCGCATGCGGATTGATCCCGCACACGCCGATGCGCGGCTTCGCGATGCCGGCTTTCTTCAGCGTCGCGTCGCCGCGCTCGATCGTGCGCTGAACGAGCCCCGGCTCGATCTTGCGGATCGCGTCGATGATGCCGATGTGCGTCGTCACGTGAATCACGCGCAGCTTCGGCGCGACGAGCATCATCGACACTTCGTCCACGCCGGTCAGATGCGCGAGCATCTCCGTGTGTCCCGGGAACTTGTGGCCGCCCGCGTGCAACGCTTCCTTGTTGAGCGGCGCGGTGCAGATGGCGTCGATCTGATTGGCCTGCGCCAGTTCGACCGCGCGGGCGATATAACGGTAAGCGGCGTCGCCCGCGACCGGCGAGAGCTGGCCGAACGGCAGGTCGTCGGGAATCAGGCCGAGGTCGATGCAGTCGATCACGCCCGGTTCATAGCGCGCCTCGGATGCGTCCTCGACGCGCCGCACGGTGGCCTTCACGCCGGTGATCTCGATGGCGCGTTCGAGGCGGCGCGCATCGCCGATCACGAGCGGACGGCACTGCTGATAAACGGTGTCGTGCGCGAGGCTCTTGACGACGATTTCCGGGCCCACGCCGCTCGCGTCGCCCATCGTGATGCCGATTACGGGAAGATAGTTGGTCATGGTGATTGATAGATGTTGAGGGTTCGCGTGGTTCTTAGCGGGCGCCAACGGGCGAGGCCGCTTCCGCGTGTTCGTTCGAGAGTCCGCGCAGATGACGATACGCGCCGTAGAGCGCGTGCTCGCTGCCGAACGCGCCTGCCTTCGTGACGATGGCCGCGCCGCCCGCCGTGTCCGATACGCCTGTGGTGGCCCGTCCGAGCGCGACGCCGGCTTCGATTTCGCGCACCAGTTCGAGGCTGCCGACGTTCGCCGCCGCGAGCATCGCGCGGGCGGTTTCACCGCCGGTCGCAATCAGCCCGCCGAGCGCGTCGAAGTGCGGCGCGACGAGCGCGGCAAGCGCGGTCGAAAGGCGCGCGCCTTCGGCGGGGTCGAAGGCATCGTCGCGTCCGATTCGCACGATCAGATCCTGCCCGCCGCGCAAGGTTTCGCCGATGCGCTCGCCCCACGCTTGCCAGTCCGCGTGACGCTCGCCGTCGCGCAGCACCGCCGGCGGCAAGATGAATTCGACGAGGCCCGCTTCGGTGCGCAGCATCGCGCATTGCCGCTCGGACACGGCCGACAGGCTGCCGACCAGCGCGAGCACCGGGCCGCGCGCCACGTCTGCGGACGGGTGCCGCGCCGCTGGCGCCAGGTCCGCAGCGGCTTCGAACAGATCGGGCAGCGCCGCGAGTTCGCGCGCGAGCCCGCCCGAGCCGACCCAAAAGAACGGCGTATCGAGCGATGCCGTGATGCGCGCGAGCGCGGCGAGGTCGTCGCTGGTTTCGGCATCGAGGATCAACGCGCCGATGCCTTCGGCCGCCGCCGTCGCGATGATCGCGGCGAGTGACTGCGGCTCGCGGCGCAGCGTATCGAGCGCGACGTGGGCGGTGGAGAGGCCCGCCGCTTCGAGCATCGGCCCGAGGCGCGCGTCGCGGCCGGCATGTTCGAGCTGCCACGTTTCCGTCTCTTCGAGCGGCACGCCATGCACGAACACGATGCCGTCGCGCACGGCGCGGCCTGTGGCCGGAAACGCGGGCGCGACGATCGCCGGCCCGGCGAGACGCGCGAGCGCCGCGACTTCCGCGGTCCAGTTGCCGCGCAGCGTCGAATCGATTTTCTTGTACAAACGCCGGCCGGGCGCGCGCAGCGCCTGCCACGCATCCGCGACGCGCGCGCCGGCGTCGGCGGGCGCGAGGCGGCGCGTGTCGGTGTCGGCGGCGATCACCGTGGCGTCCTCGGCGGGCGACGAGACGTCCAGCGTCACGACCGTCTTGCGCCCCGACGCCGCGAACGCGATGGCGCAGTCGGCGGCGCCCGAGAGGTCATCGGCGAGAATCAGCATGCTTGCTGCTTGGGCAGGCTGCGCGCTCATTGCGCGGCTCCCCGCTTGTCGCGCGCGCCGACCGCCACGCGCGCATCGCTGCGTGCGTTCACGCGCTTGGCAATCGCGGCCGTGACGATCGGCGTGACGATGGCCGTCACGACCACGCATGCCGCGACGAGCAGGGTCGCCGACTTCGCGGCCGATTCGTAGACCGGATTGGCCGCCGCGATCAGCGCCGGAACCGCCGCCGCATTGCCTGCGGTATTCGCCGCCGCCGCGCCCGCCACGCCCGTGCCGCCCGTCAGACGGTCCGCGAAGTAGAGCGGAATGCCCGTCACGACGACCACCGCGAGCCCGAGGCCGATGCCGAGCAGGCCAGCCTGCCAGACCTTGTGCAAGTCGAGGCTCGCGCCCAGCGCCAGCGCGAAGAACGGAATCATCACCGGCACCGCGCGGCCGAGAAAGTCGCGCATGTCGCGGTCCAGATTGCCGAGCAACATGCCGATGGCGAGCGGCAGAATGCTGCCGACGAGCGTCGGCCACGGAAACGCCGAGAGGCCCGCGACGCCGAGCGTGACCATCGTGAGGAACGGACCCGATTCGAGCGACATGATCGTGTATGCGCCGACGTCTTCCGAGCGTCCGTACTGGCCCATCAGCGCCATGTAGAGGCCGCCGTTCGTGTCGTTCATCGCGGCGACGACGGCGAGCGTCGAGAGCCCCGCGAACATGCCTGAACTGATCGGCTGCTCGCCGAGAAAATGTCCGAGCACGATGCCCGTGAGAATCGCCATGCCGACTTTCGTGGCGAAGAGCGCGCCGCCTTTCTTGAGCAGGTAGGGCGTCGCTTTCACGTCGATGCCCGCGCCCATGCAGACATAGAAGACCGCGAGAATCGGCAGCGCGCCGGTGAAGAGCGCGTTCGTGAACGAGCCGAAGAACTTCGGCATGCCCGGCAGGAACGTCGCGATGAGCGAACCGATCAGAAGCGGAACGATCATCATGCCGCCGGGTACGCGCTCCACCGCGCGTTTGATGGGAATCTGGGCCATGGGTGTCTCCAGGAGGTCTTGTCTGGTTCGATCAAGAAATGATTGCATCGATCATTTGCGAGTGTATCCTTTGATCGAATCGCGCGCAATTCGACGCTTCTAGGCGTTTACACTGGTCGAACCGCGCAAACGTTGTGATGATTAATGATCGGACCGATCAAAAGCGGCAGCGTGCGCTTGTGAGGTGTCGATTAGCATTGCCCGAGCCCGAAAGCGCCGCCCGATTCGCTAAACTTGCGGTCCGCCGCACGCGGCACGCGTCATCACGCTCAAACGAACAGGAACCGCATGAAAGTCGAGAAACGCCGCGAAGCCATGTTGAAGGCCGTGCTGTCCGGCATGAACGATGTGGCCGCGCTGTGCGAACACTTCGGCATGTCCGAGGCGACGGTGCGGCGCGACCTGCGCGCGCTCGCCGAGGAACGCCGCATCGTGCGCACGTACGGCGGCGCGGCGTCGGTCGGCGTGCACGAGCCGGAAGAATCGCTCGATACGCGTCGGGGGAGTTTCCGGGAACAGAAGGAAGCTATCGCGCGGGCGGCGGCGCGGCACGTGCAGGACGGCGACACGCTCTTTCTGGACGGCGGCACGACGACCGCCGCGCTCGCGCGCTGCCTCGCGGGGCGCAAGGACATTCAGGTCGTGACGAACAATCTGCTGGCGGTGAGCGCGCTCGCGTCCGCGGAAGTGCGCGTGACGCTGATCGGCGGCGACGTGCGGCCGTCAAGCATGAGCACGCTCGGACCTATTGCGCAGCTTGCCCTGTCGCGCGTGACGTATGACCTGGCTTTTCTGGGCGCGGACGGCGTGGTGGCGGGCCGCGGGCTATGCGAAGCCACGGCGGAGCAGGCGTTTCTGAAGGAGTGCATCGTCGCGCAGGCGGCGAGCGTGTTCGTGCTCGTCACGTCCGACAAGCTCGGGCGCGCGAGCCAGCAGCACTGGACGCCGCTCGAACGCGAGTGGACGCTCATCACCGATTCGCTCGCCGACCCGGCAGCCGCGAACCGCTTCACGGAGCGCGGCAACGTGACCGTCGAGCGCGCGGAGAGCGAAGCGCGCTAGCGGCTCGCTGTCGGTTTCATTTGGCGGCGAGCGCGAGCACCGCTTCCACTTCGTCGAGATCTACGGGCTTCACGAGATGCGCATCGAAGCCGGCGGCGCGCGTGCGGGCGATGTCTTCGTCCGATCCGAGCCCGGTCATGGCGGCGACGATCACATGCTTGCCGCCATCGCTGCTCGCCTGCTCGCGGATGCCGCGAATCACGTCGAAGCCCGTGAGCCCCGGCATCGACAGGTCCAGCAGCACGACCTGCGGCCGGCGCGCGCCGAACTGCTGCAACGCCTCTTCGCCGTCGTAGGCCGAGCGCGCGGTGTGACCGAGCATGTCGACGAGCAGCGTCATGCTGTCGGCGGAATCGCGATTGTCGTCCACCACGAGCACTTCCAGTTGCCGATCCGCCGCTGCCGCGGGCTCTGCCGGCGTGGCTCCGATGTCCGCTGGCGCCTGCGCGAGCGGCAGCCACAGCGTGAACGCGCTGCCCTTGCCGGTGCCGCCGCTCTTCGCCTCGACATGGCCGCCGTGCAGTTCCGCGATCGCGCGCACGAGTGTCAGGCCGATGCCGAGCCCGCCTTCGTCGAGATGCGCGCCCGGCGGATGCTCCTGCACGAACAGATCGAAGACCGTGGCGAGCGCATCGGCGGAAATGCCGCGTCCCTGATCGGTCACGCGCAGCATCGCCGCATTGCCGCGCGGGCCGACTTCGAGCGTGACCGTCGACCCGGGCGGGCTGAACTTGGATGCGTTGTTCAGCAGATTGTTGAGCGCCTGAACGAGCCGCGTGGAATCGCCGGTCACATGCATGCGCTGGCCGCTTTCCTCGACCGCGAGGCGCTGGCCGCGCGCATCGAACAACGGCTGGCTCGCTTCGACGCTCAGATGCACGACATCCGCGATATCCACGATTTCCGTCGAGAGACGAATCTTGCCCGAACTGACGCGGCCCGCTTCGAGCAGATCGTCGACGAGCTTCGTCAGATGCGCGAGCTGCCGGTCGACGATCAGGCGGCTGCGGTTGACGTCGGGATCGTCGGACGCCTTCAGCTTCAGAATGCTCACGGCGTTGCGTATCGGCGCGAGCGGATTGCGCAGCTCGTGACCGAGCAGCGCCAGGAATTCGTTCATGCGCCGGCTCGACGCTTCGAGTTCTTCGAGGCGGCGGCGCGCGGTCATGTCGCGCGTGATCGCGACGAAGTTCTGCTCTCGGCCATTGGTGGACGGCAGCGCGCTCAGAATGGCATGCGCCCAGAAGGCGGAGCCGTCCTTGCGCACGCGCCAGTCTTCGTGCTCCATGCGGCCGTGTTCGCTCGCGCGGCGCAGGGCCTCGTCGGGACGGTCGCGGCCCAGTTCGTCGGGCGGATAGAAGAGCGCGAAATGCCGCCCGACCGCTTCTTCCGCCGTGTAGCCGTAGAGGGCGCGCGCGCCGTCGTTCCACGATTGCACGATGCCGTGCCGGTCCAGCATGTAGATCGCGTAGTCGCTGACCGAATCGATCAAAAGACGCAGGCGCTGGTTCGCTTCGGTCGCGCGCAGCCGGTCCGTGATGTCGTGGATGAAGCAAGCGAATTGCCGCTGGCCGTCGAACCACACTTCGCTCACCGTCAGTTCGGCGGCGAACTCGGTGCCGTCGCGACGCACCGCCGGAAGCTGGATGCGGTTATTGATGACGCGGGCTTCGCCGGTGGCGAGATAGCGCGTGAGGCCGGTGCGATGCGCGTCGCGGAGCCGCTCGGGCACGATCAGCTGCGCCAGTTCGCGGTTCACCGCCTCCTGCGCGCGCCAGCCGAACAGCGACGCCGCGGCCTCGTTCCAGTCGACGATCATGCCCGCTTCGTCCATCGAGATGAAGGCGACGTTCGCGTTGTCGATCACGGTGCGGCGGCGGCGCAGCGCATCGGCGAGCTTTTTCTCGTACTCCGCGCGCAGCGACGATTCCATGCTTAAGTCCGCGCTCACGCTGGCGTTGGCCGCCACGAGCTGGCGATTCTCCTGCGCCGCTTCCTCTCGGGCGATGGTTTCCGCGATGCACGCGCAGAACGCGTTCAGGATGGCGATGTCGGACTGGTCGAACTGGTCCGGCTCGCCGGAGATGAGCTTGAGCACCGCCACGGAGCGGCCGTCGTAGATAACGGGCGCAACCACCATGGAAATGGCGCCGACCGCCTGACACGCCGCGCGATCCACGCGATGGTCGTTTGCGGTATTGCGGCTGATGAGCGCCTGCTGACGCGTGATGCACAGGCCCGACAGACTGCCGGCGCTCGGCAGACGGACGCCGACGTGCTGCGCGGCCGCGCCGCTCGCTGCGCAATAGACGAGCTGATCGTCTTCGATCCATTCGACGACAGCCGACGCGACGGACGCGACTTCGCGCAAGGTGTCCGTGACTTGTTGCAGATACGCCGGCAGCGGCAGGCGCGAATGCGCGAGACTGGCGAACGTTGCGAACCACCGCTGGAAATGCGCCTGACGTTGGCGATCGGGCTTGTGCCTCATGTCGGATGCGGAAGCCTCATACTGGAAACGCATAGCTCTTTATCCCATCGATGAAGCGCGGAACATGGCGCGCGGGAAGTCGGCGTATCGGTGGCAGAAGGGCCTCAATTGAAACACAAATGAATCGCAAACGTTTGCCTAAAAGCCCAGCTTTTCGTGTTACGAAAAAAGGGGCGCGGTAAGCGTTTCTTGCGACGTATGACCGCGTAATTCGTGCATGCGACGCGCGGCGCGTCGGTAATCTCGTCCGTTGGCGGACGGCGCGCTCATGCGGCCACGGCGCGTCCCGCTTCCGCGATCTCTTCCATCAATAACCGCACGCCGGGCGATAACGGCGCATCGCGTCGCGTGACCATCTCGTACGGCTCGCTCTTCGACGAAAACGCGAGCGGCAGCGTGCACACGACGCCATGCGCGGTGCAGAAGCGGGCGACATCGACCGATACCAGCGCCACCAGCGACGGATTCTTTTGCAATAGCGCGAGCGTCGCGAACGCAGATGTCGTTTCGAGCAGATGCGCCGGAAAGCGCAGTCCTGCGTCGTGGAACTCGCGTTCGAGCAAGAGACGCATCGGCATGTTCGCGCGATACACGACCCAGCGGTGCTTCGCCAGATCCTTCAGCGCGACGCGCCGCCGCTTCGCGAGCGGATGCGCGGTGTTGGCAATGACGGCAAGCGTCTCCTGCTGCACGACCACGCTGTCGTAGAGATACGGCGTCTGGCTCACGCTCGTGCGACACACGGCAACGTCGAGCCGTCCGGCGTCGATGAGACCGAGCAGCGTCGCGCTCGTGTCCTCGACGATCTCGACCGACATTTCCGGCTGACGCGCGCCGAGCGCCGTGATGGCGTCGGTGACGAGCGGCACGGCGCCCATGATGACGCCCACCGATACGCGCCCGCCGAAGCCGCGCATGATGCCGACGATTTCTTCGCGCAGATGCGCGAGGTCGGTCTGAATGAGCCGTGCGTAGCGGATCACGCAATGGCCGACGGCATTGGGCTCGAGGCCCCGATGCGTGCGCACGAAAAGCGGCGTGCCGAACGTGGTTTCGATTTCATGCAGCGACTTGCTCACGCCCGGCTGCGTGAGAGCGAGCTGACTCGCCGCGCCTTGCAATGAGCCACGTTCTTCGAGTGCAATGAGAAGACGCAGTTGCCTCAAGTGCAGCCGCGAAAGAATCGAATTGAGCGATGGCGTCATGTTGCGGTTTGACTTGACGGAAAGTTATACCCCTATCACATGCCGTCAGTATCGCGGACGCGCGCCGCTACGTATACTCAGCCGATGCGCCTATAACTTTTCCTCATCTCGCCATGCCGCTCATCAACTACATCACGCAGATCCAGTTCGACTTCGGCGCTGTGCGCCTCCTTGCCGGAGAGTGCGAACGCATCGGCATTCGACGTCCGCTCATCGTGACGGATGCGGGTATTCGCGCTGCGGGCCTGCTCGACAAGATCGTGGATGCGCTCGGTCCCACGTTCGACGCGCCGGTGTTCGACGCGACGCCGCCGAATCCCAACGAAGCCGCCGTGCGCGCGGCGGTCGAGCTATATCGCTCGAACGGGTGCGATGGCGTGATCGCGGCGGGCGGCGGCTCGTCGATCGATCTGGCGAAGGGCGTCGCGGTCTGCGCGACGCACGAAGGACCGCTGCAGAGCTTCGCCGTGATCGAGGGCGGGCTCGCGCGCATCACGGCGGCGACCGCGCCGGTCATCGCCATTCCGACGACGGCGGGAACGGGCAGCGAAGTGGGCCGCGGCGCGATCCTGATTCTGGATGACGGCCGCAAGGTCGGCGTGATCTCGCCACATGTGGTGCCGAAAGTCGCGATCTGCGATCCCGAGCTGACGCTCGGCCTGCCGCCGATGCTCACCGCCGCGACCGGCATGGACGCCATCGCGCATTGCCTCGAAACGTTCATGGCGCCGGCGTTTAACGCGCCCGCCGACGGCATCGCGCTCGACGGCCTGTGGCGCGCATGGCGATACATCGAGCGGGCGACGCGCGAGGGCTCCGACCGAGCGGCGCGCTGGAACATGATGAGCGCGTCGATGCAGGGCGCGCTCGCGTTCCAGAAGGGCCTCGGCTGCGTGCATAGCCTGAGCCATTCGCTCGGCGGCATCAATCCGAAGCTGCACCACGGCACGCTGAACGCCATCTTTTTGCCGGCGGTGATCGCGTTCAATCGCAGCGCGCCGTCGATGCAGGAGGAAGGCAAGCTCGACCGCATCGCGCAGGCGATGAGTCTCTCGTCCGGCGACGAAGTCGGCGACGCGATCCGCGCGATGACCGCGACGCTCGGGCTGCCGCGCGGCCTCTCAGAACTGGGTGTGACGCGCGACCTGTTTCCCCGCATCATCGCCGGGGCGATGAAGGATCACAGCCACAAGACGAACCCGCGCGAGGCGACGAGCGACGACTACGCGGCGATGCTGGAAGCGTCGATGTAACCCGCATCCGACCGGGCGCATGGCGGATTTGCGGCGTTGCAACAGACCACTAGGGAAAACCCCTAGGCCCTGTTACAATACCGTGCAAATTCAGGAAGAAACGCCATGCGCCACCGTTACATCATTCTCGAAAAGATCGCTTTTACGTTGCTCACGCTGTCCGCAGTCGTCGATGCCAGCTACATCACCTGGGAAGAGCACCCGAACTTCCGCGAAAACGTCACGGAATTCGTCCAGAAGAGTTCGGAGCTGAATTACGCGACCGCCACGGTCGACGGCTCGACCCTGATGCCGATGGCTTTCAACTGAGCGATATTGCAATCTCCCGCCGCTTCTGAAGCGGCGGGCTCAAGCTCTCCCTTCCCGCATACTCGCTATTCGGCCCGCCGTCGCCCGGCGCGCGCCGCTTGTCCTATGCTGGCGGCTCTGTTTAACGCAGCCGCCGCGCATGTCCACCGTTCTTCGTTCCGACGCCCATCCCGGCGGAACCCTTCTCAGCTTCGCCCGCAGCATCGGGCAGATCGTCCTCCAGCGCAACGCCGCGACCGGCGCATTCGTATTGGCAGGCGTGCTCTGCGCGAGCCCGCGCCTTGCCTGCGGCTTGCTGATCGGCTCGCTCGCGGGAAAGGTCGTGACGCTCATCACCGAATCTGCCGATTCCCCCGCCCTGCGCGACGACCTCTACGGTTTCAACGGCGCGCTCGCGGCGCTGGCGGCCTTCACCTTCATTCGGGACGCGTCGCAGGCGGCGGCCGTCGCGATCCTCGCCGCCGTCTTTGCGACGATGCTCGCGGGCACGCTCGCTCGCGGCCTGTCGCGCTGGAACTTGCCGATCTTGTCGAGCCCGGCGATCATCGTCACCTGGTGCTGGATGCCGCTTCTGGCCGACCGGGGCGAAGTCGGGGCGCTGGGGCCCGTCGCCAAGAGTGTCGACGCACTGATCGAGGCCGCTTTTGCGGGACTCGCGCCCATCGTGTTCGCATCCGGCGCGCTCGCGGGCGGATTGATCGCCGCGGGACTGCTCGCCGCGCGGCCCGCGCGCGCGGGCTGGGCACTTGCGGGCAGCGCGCTGGGCGCGGTGCTGCATGGCTTGGGCGGCGCGAACGACGCCGTGCTGCTGTCGGGCGCGTGCGGCTTCAACGCGGCGCTGGTGGCGCTGGCTGCCGCGCCGCTCGGCGCGCGGTGTGTGTTCATCGGCATCGCGGTCGCTGTGGTGATCGAGCGCATCGCGGATAGCGCCGGCATCGCTGCGCTGACCGCGCCGTTCGTGCTCGCGTCGTGGGCGGTGATTGCGCTCGCGCGGGCGTCGCGGAAAGACTGTGTCCTATAAGGCCGGCTCGGGCGTCGAGCCTTGAGTACGGTGGAACGCCGGCTCGGCGCGTCGCGTGGTATCGAACTACAGCACGGCGTCGGGCCAGTGTTAACGATGAGGTCAGGGCGATTCGCTAACACGCCAACCCCGGCCCACAGGAGACCCTTATGTCATTCACCCACACCCCCGAGCGCCGCATCGACGAAAACGCGCCGCGTTCCGCCGCCGAAGCCGCCACGCGCGTCGAGTTGGCCGCCGCGTATCGGCTCGTCGCGCTGAACGGCTGGGATGATGTCGTCTATACGCACATTTCCGCGAGCGTGCCGGGCGAGCCGGGGTGCTTCCTGATTAACCCGTTCGGGCTCGCGTTCGACGAAGTCACCGCGTCCAACCTCGTGAAGATCGACATCGAAGGCAACGTGATCGGCGAATGTGCGCACAGCGTCAACGCCACCGGCTTCGCGCTGCACGCCGCCGTGCATGCCGCGCGCGCCGAAGCCGCGTGCGTGATGCATCTGCATGTGCGCGAAGCCATCGCCGTATCGGCGCAACCGCATGGCCTGCTGCCGGCGTCGCAACACGCGATGCGCTTTCACGGCCATCTCGCGTATCACGATTACGAGGGCCTCGCGTTCTCGCCGTCCGAAGGCGAGCGGCTCGTCGCGAGCCTAGGCGCGCATCGGGCGATGCTGTTGCGCAATCACGGCCCGCTCACGCTCGGGCGCACCGTCGCGGAAGCCTATGTGCTCATGGATACGCTCGTGAGAGCGTGCGACATTCAATTGCGCGCGCTGGCCGGTGTCGGCAAGATGATCGTGCCGACGCCGGACGTGGTGGCGCGCACGGCGGCGCAGTTGCATGACGACGACGCCATAGAAGGCGCGCTCGAATGGCCCGCGCTCATGCGCAAGCTCGACCGCATCGATCCGTCTTACCGCCAATGAATATTCAACAGGAGAGCGAAGCAATGCCGACTTTCAACATCCAGCTTTTCGAAGGCCGCACGGTGGAAGAGAAGCGCAAGTTCGTCGAGGCGATCACGCGAACCACGTGCGAAACGCTCGGCTGCGAGCCGGGCTCGGTGGACATCATCCTGACCGACGTGAAGCGCGAAAACTGGGCGACGGCCGGCAAGCTCTGGTCGGACCAGTAGCCCGGCCAGAGCAAACGCAGCAGCATGGCGCTGCTGCGTTGATCCAAACGCTTACGACGTCTCTTTCGCGGCCAGCCGGAACTTGTGCAGGAGCGGCTCCGTGTAGCCGTTCGGCTGCGTGCGGCCTTCGAACACGAGCGCGCACGCGGCCTTGAACGCGTACGAGCTATCGAACGCGGGCGCCATCGGACGATAGTACGGATCGGCGTCGTTCTGCTTGTCGACCACGGCGGCCATGCGTTCCAGCGTCTGACGCACCTGCTCCTCGGTGACGATGCCGTGCCGCAGCCAGTTCGCGATGTGCTGGCTCGAGATGCGCAGCGTCGCGCGATCTTCCATCAGGCCGACATCATGAATGTCCGGCACCTTCGAGCAGCCGACGCCCTGATCGATCCAGCGCACCACGTAGCCGAGAATGCCCTGCGCGTTGTTCTCGATCTCGTTGCGGATATCGTCTTCCGACCACGACGGATTCTCGACGACCGGAATCGTCAGGAGTCCGTCGAGAAGCCCGTTCTTCACGCTTTCGTAGTCGATGCTTTCCATTTCCTGCTGGACCTGCTGCACATCGACCTGATGGTAATGCAGCGCGTGCAGCGTCGCGGCGGTCGGCGACGGCACCCACGCGGTGTTCGCGCCCGCTTTCGGATGCGCGATCTTCTGTTCGAGCATCGCGTGCATCAGGTCCGGCATCGCCCACATGCCCTTGCCGATCTGCGCGCGCCCGCGCAAGCCTGCGTTCAGGCCGACGAGCACGTTGTTGCGCTCATAGGCGCTGATCCATGCCGACGACTTCATGTCGCCCTTGCGCATCATCGGGCCGGCTTCCATCGACGAATGCATCTCGTCGCCGGTGCGGTCCAGAAAGCCCGTGTTGATGAACGCGACGCGCGCGCTCGCCGCCGCGATACACGCCTTGAGGTTGACGCTGGTGCGCCGCTCCTCGTCCATGATGCCCATCTTGATGGTGTGACGCGGCAGGCCGAGCAGGTCTTCCACGCGCGTGAAGAGCTCGTCCGAGAACGCGACTTCGGCAGGTCCGTGCATCTTCGGCTTCACGATGTAGATGGAGCCGGTGCGCGAGTTGATCTTGTTCTTGAGATCGTGCATGGCGCCGAGCGTCGTCATCACCGCATCGAGAATGCCTTCGGGCACTTCGTTGCCGTCGCGATCGAGCACGGCGGGGTTCGTCATCAGATGCCCGACGTTGCGAATGAAGAGCAGCGAGCGGCCATGCAGCTTGAGCGTGGAGCCGTTCGGCGCGGTGTATTCGCGGTCTGGGTTCAGGCTGCGCGTGAAGGTCTTGCCGTTCTTCGTGACCTGCTCGGACAGTTGGCCCTGCATCAAGCCGAGCCAGTTGCGGTAAAGCTGCGTCTTGTCGGCGGCATCCACGGCCGCAACCGAATCTTCGCAGTCGATGATCGTGCTCACGGCCGCTTCGATCAGCAGGTCCTTGACGTGCGCCGCATCCGTCTTGCCGATGGAGTCGTTCGCGTCGATCTGAATCTCGATGTGCAGGTCGTTGTGCTTGAGCAGCACGGCTTGCGGCGCGCTGGCATCGCCCTGAAAGCCCGCGAACTGTTCCGGATTCGCGAGGCTGCTCTTGCCATCGCGCAAGGTCACGACCAGCTGGCCGCGCTCGACGCTGTACTTCGTGGCGTCGGCATGCGAGCCGTGCGCGAGCGGCGCGTTGTCGTCGAGGAACGCGCGCGCGTAGGCGATTACCTTCGCGCCGCGCTTCGGGTTGAACTCGGCGGTGCGCTCTGCGCCGTCGCTTTCGTCGATGGCGTCGGTGCCGTAGAGCGCGTCGTACAGGCTGCCCCAGCGCGCGTTCGCGGCGTTGAGCGCATAGCGCAGATTCGACAGCGGCACGACGAGCTGCGGGCCGGCCTGCTCGGCGATCTCGCGGTCCACGTTCGCCGTGGTCGCGCGCACGTGCGCGGGCGCGGGAACGATATAGCCGATCTCCTCCAGGAACTTGCGATACGCGCGCAGATCGCGCACCGGGCCGGGATGGCTGCGGTGCCAGTTATCGAGTTCGCTCTGCATGCGGTCGCGTTCGGCGAGCAACGCGCGGTTCTTCGGAGCCAGGTCGTGCACGAGTGCATCGAACCCTTGCCAGAAGGCTGCGGCATCGACGCCCGTGCCGGGAATCGCTTCTTCTTCGACGAACTTGGCGAGGCTCGATGCGACCTTCAGGCCGTGCTGTTGAATCATGTCGTTCATGGGCACTCCGGCTGATTGCTGCTTAAAAGAATAGGGGCGGGGTGGCTTATGGTAGCGCGGATCGAGGGCGGGATCGAATCTTGACCGCGCGCAAGCGATGTGCCTGCGCGGGCAGCGGTAGATTGCCGAAGAGAGAGGTGGGATCAGCCCGGCCCGTCGCCGGCAATGCGCGACCGGGCCGGGCGATGACTACGCGCCGAGCAGATCCTCGATCATGACCGGCAGTTTTCGGACCCGCACGCCGGTCGCGTGATAGACCGCTCCGGTGATGGCTGCCGCGATGCCCGCCAGCCCGATCTCCGCTATACCGCGCGCGCCGAGTTCGTTGAACACCGTATCGGGATGGTCGAGGAAGGTCACATCGAGGCGGGGCGTGTCCGCATGCGTCGCGACGACGTAATCGGCCAGATTGTTGTTGACCGGCGCGCCGCTGCGCTCGTCATAGACCGTGTGCTCGAAAAGCGCCATGCCGACGCCCATCACCACCGCGCCTTCCACCTGATTGCGCGCGGCACGCGGATTCAGAATCTTGCCGCCGTCGATCACGGTGACCACGCGGCTCACGCGCAGCCGCGCCGTCTCCGGCTCCCACGTCACTTCCGCGAAATGCGCGCCGAACGAGTGGATGGACCACTTCTTCTTGAGCGGATCGTCGAAGCCGCCTTTCGCGCTCGCGCTGCCCGACGCCGCGTGCATGCGCGCGGCCTCCAGAATGCGCGGGAACGGCACGCCGTTCTCCGGCGCTTCGTTCTTGCGATGCACGCGCGCGTGGCTGAAAGCGAGTTCGTCCGCTTTCGCGCCCGCGAACGGCGAGCCCTCGGCCGCCGTTGCGCGCGAGAGCACCATCTGGATGGCGGTGCGCGTGGCGTCCATCACGGCCGGAATCACCGATGCCGTCGCCGCCGATCCACCGGAGATCGGGCCGACGGGCAACGCGGTATCGCCGAGGCCGACTTCGATCTTGTCAAGCGCGATGCCCGTCTGCTCCGCGACGAGCTGCGCGAGAATCGTGTACGTGCCCGTGCCGATGTCCTGCGTGCCGCACACGACGCGCGCCGTGCCGTCCGCGCGGAGATCGACGCTCGCTTCCGCCGAGAAGCGCAGCCCCGGCCAGCTGCACGCGCCGACGCCCCAGCCGAGCGTGAGGCCATCGCGCTTCATCGAACCGACTTCCGGCGTGCGCTGCGACCAGCCGAAACGTTCCGCGCCCGTCTTCAGACATTCGACGAGATGCCGCGACGAGAACGGCAAGCCGCTGCTTTCATCGACAGAAGGTTCGTTGCGCAGGCGCAATTCGACCGGGTCCATCTTCAGCGCGATGGCGAGCTCGTCCATCGCCGATTCCAGCGCGTAGAGGCCGGGCACCGCGCCCGGGCCGCGCATCGACGTGGGCGAGCCGACGTGTCGCTTGACCGTGCCGCCCGTCACGCGCAGATTCGCGGTGCTGTACATGTGCGGCGTGGCTTCGCCGCAGTCTTCGGTGTAGTCGTCGGCGAGCGCGCTGTGATTCAGGAAGTCGTGCTGCAAGGACACGAGCTTGCCATCCTGCGTCGCCGCGAGCCGCACGCGCTGCTGCGTCACCGGACGATGCCCCACGTTCTGGAACATCATCTTGCGGCTCACGACGAGCTTCACGGGCCGGCCGGTCAGACGCGTCGCGGCGGCGGCGAGCAGCGAATGCGGCCACATCCACAACTTGCCGCCGAAGCCCGAGCCGAGATAGCGCGCGATCACGCGCACCTTCTCTTTCGGCACGCCGAGCATCTGCACGAGCGTTCCGCGATGGTTGGACACCGCCTGACTCGTCTCGTAGAACGTGTAGTTCTCGCCGTCCCACTGCGCGATGGTCGAATGCAGCTCGATCGGATTGTGCGTCTCGACGGGCGTGACATACGTCTCATCAATCTTCACCGGCGCGCTGGCGAACGCGCCATCCGGATCGCCGCGTTCGCTCGCGACCTTGGGCGCCTTGTCGGATGTCAGCGTCGCGCTGACATCGTGCGGCGCGACCTCGTAGCCGACCTTGATCGCAGCGGCCGCCGCGCTCGCCGCCTCGAACGTGACCGCGATCACGCATGCGACGTATTGCCCGTAATAACGGATGACGTCGTCTTCGAACGGCGGGCGCTGTTCATCGACATAACCGTTCTCGAACGAGTTGCCGGGTATGCGATACAGACGCCCGATATTGCCGCGATGCAGAACGAGCTTCACGCCCGGCATCGCTTCGGCGGCGGCGAATTCAAGCGACGTGATCCTGCCGCTCGCGATGGTGCTGCAGACCGGCACGGCGTACAGCATGCCGGGCAGATCGACATCGGATGTATAAGTCGCGCGGCCGCAGACCTTGAGCGGTCCGTCGATGCGCGACTGCGGCCGTCCGATGACGCCGTTCGGTGACGGCTGAATGTCTGGCGCAGTGGACATGGGTCGGTTCCTCGATCGGATTCAGCGGGTTCAGGACGCTTGTGTGGCGAGCTTCAGCGCATGCACGATGCAGCGCCGCGCCAGCTCTACCTTGAAGGCGTTGCCGCTTTGCGGCTTCGCGTCGGCGAGCGCGGCGTCGGCGGCGCGGCGGAAGGCCGCTTCGTCGGGCGCGGCGTTCAGCAGTTCGTTCTCGGCTTCGCGCGCGCGCCACGGCTTCGTCGCGACGCCGCCCAGGCCCACGCGAACATGCGCGACGCGTCCGTCGCTCACGCCGATGACAATGGCCGCCGACGCCAGCGCGAATTCGTACGAAGCGCGGTCGCGCAGCTTGAGATACAGCGAACGCGTGCCCGCGACCGGCGGCGGCAGCGTCACGTGCGTGATGAGATCACCGGGTTCGAGCACGGTCTCGCGATCGGGCGTCGAACCGGGCAGCAGATGAAAGTCGTCGAATGCGATCGCGCGTTGGCCTCGCGCGCCTTCGACGTGAACCGTCGCTTCGAGCGCGGCGAGCGCCACGTTCATGTCCGACGGATTGCTCGCGATGCACGCTTCGCTCGTGCCGAGAATCGCCTGCGTGCGGTTGAAGCCGCCGATCGCGGAGCAGCCCGTGCCCGGCTCGCGCTTGTTGCACGGCGACGCGGTATCGCGGAAATAGACGCAGCGCGTGCGCTGCAACAGATTGCCGCCGGTCGTCGCCATGTTGCGTAGCTGAACGGATGCGCCCGACAGCACCGCCTGCGAAAGCGCCGCGTAACGCTCGCGTATCAGCGGATGATGCGCGAGATCCGAATTGCGCGAGGTCGCGCCGATGCGCACGCCGCCGTCGTCCGTCGCTTCGATCTTGTCGAGCGGCAAACGACTGATATCGACGATGCGCGCGGGCTGCTCGACGTTGAGCTTCATCAGGTCGATGAGCGTCGTGCCGCCCGCGAGAAAGCGCACTTCCGCGCCTTGTTGCGCGGTATGCGCGGCCGCGCCCGCGTGGATGGCGCCGGGCAGGTCGCGCGCGCGGGAAAGCTGGAACAGTTCCATGTCGCGCTCCTCAGCCCTTGTTGCCGCGCACGGACTGAATCGCCGCGACGATGTTCTGATAGGCGCCGCAACGGCACAGATTGCCGCTCATGGCTTCGCGCACGTCTTCGTCGTTCGGGCCGATGGGTTCGTCGAGCAGCGCGACCGCCGACATCAACTGGCCGGCGGTGCAATAGCCGCACTGATAGCCGTCGCATTCGACAAAGGCCGCCTGTAGCGGATGCAGCGCTTCCACTTCGCCGATGCCTTCGATGGTGGTGATCGCATTGCCGTCGTGCGCGGCAGCGAGGCACAGGCACGAGTTCACGCGGCGGCCGTTGACATGCACCGTGCATGCGCCGCATTGCCCGTGATCGCAGCCTTTTTTCGTGCCGGTGAGGTGCAGATGCTCGCGCAATGCGTCGAGCAGCGTCGTGCGCGGATCGAGCGACAACGTGATGCTGCGGCCGTTCACGGTCAGCGTGACGCTGGCGTTCGCATCGCTCGACTTGGTCGATGGCGGCGTGAGCACTTCGGCCGGCGCGGCGTGCGTGGCGGACTCTGTTTCGGGAACGCGAGGCGGCGTGCGCGGCATGATGCGCGTGGTGTTCGATTGAGGGACGGGGTGTTGCATCGAGCGTTCTCCTTTTCGACCGGCGCGGCGGCGCGTCCGGTCCCATGCAAATGGTTGCGGGCAGTGGCGCGACTTGCGGCACTAAAGCGGCAGGAAGCGTCCAGACTGAAAAAGACGAAGAAGCGGCGACACATGCGGGGCGCGGCGAGCGCCCGCCAGTGCGGAGATGCGGCGCGAAACGGGTCTGCGCATGAAGGCGTCAGGACGGTTCCGGCTTTCGATGTGATACGAGATGACACTCAGCCAGTATAGGCAGACGCGGCGGATCTTTCACGAATCGCGCGGCGGTGCGTGAAACACGGCTTACAGCGGAATGCGTGGTAGCGTTCGCAGTGTCGCTTCACTGCCTTCACTGCCTATTTCCGCCCGATGAACGAAAGCCTTTCCGTCGCCGATGCCATTGCCACGCGCCGTTCGATCCGCGCGTTCTTGCCCGATCCTGTCGATCGCACGACGCTCGAGGCGATCTTCACGCACGCCTGCCGCGCGCCTTCGGGCAGCAACATCCAGCCGTGGAAGGTCTACGTGCTGACGGGTGACGTGAAAGCGGCGCTGTCGCAGGCGATACTCGACGTGTTCAACGATCCGGATGCCGACCGCGAGCACGAAGAGGAGTTTCCGTATTACCCGCGCACGTGGTCCTCGCCTTATCTCGAACGCCGCCGCGCGCTCGGCATCGGTCTTTATACGCTGCTCGGCCTGACACGCGAAAACAAGCAAGGCATGCATGCGCAGATGGCGCGCAACTTCGAGTTTTTCGGCGCGCCCGTGGGCGTCATCTTCACGACGGATCGCACGATGGAGCGCGGTTCATGGCTCGACTACGGCATGTTCCTGCAGAACGTGATGTTGATGGCGCGCGCCTTCGACCTCGATACGTGTCCGCAGGCGGCCTTCAACCGCTATCACCGCATCATCGCAGCGCACCTGAAACTGCCGGAGAACGAGACGGTGGTCTGCGGCATGAGCCTCGGTTATGCGGACTGGTCGCAGCCGGAGAATCAGTTGAAGAGCGCGCGCGAGCCGCTGCACAATGTGCTGCGGTTTGTCGATTAGTCAGTGGGGCATGATGCCGCGAGCGAGAAGCGAAAGCACGAGTTCGCCTGCCGTCACGAAGACGACGAGCACGACGATCACGGCGAGTAGACGCATGAGCAATTGCATTGCATGAGCCAAAAAAAACGGCCGCTTGCGCGGCCGGAAGGAGGGGTGGGTCGGTCCAATGCAGACTACGACCCGTTTCTTAATCGAGGCTTAAGCAATGC
The DNA here is from genome assembly GCF_023170545.1 of Caballeronia sp. Sq4a. Classification (NCBI taxonomy): domain Bacteria; kingdom Pseudomonadati; phylum Pseudomonadota; class Betaproteobacteria; order Burkholderiales; family Burkholderiaceae; genus Caballeronia; species Caballeronia sp. Sq4a. The sequence goes on from NZ_CP084253.1 coordinate 143,540, forward strand.
AATGCAGCGCGGCAATGCACGCTAGCGCAGTGCATCGCTATACCGGTCGCGCAGCGGAAGAATCGTCACCAGCGCGACCGCACTGCCGAAGATCACGTAATAGCAGATCGCGAGCGGATCGCCCGTCGTCATCGTGAGCCATTGGACGATAGCCGGCGCGAAGCCGCCGAAGATCATCACCGCGACGTTGTAGCTCACCGAGATGCCCGTCGAGCGGACGCTGGACGGCAGCAGTTCGGAAATGAACGCGGGATAGCAGCCCTGATACGCGCTGAGATAGAGCATGAGCAACGCCTGGCAGCAAATGAGCGTCGGCAGGCTCGGATGCGCGGTCAGGAACGAGAAGATCGGGTACGCGGTCACGAGCGACAGCGCGAGCGCGGTAGCCATCACCTTCTTGCGCCCGAGACGGTCCGACAGTCTGCCGAAGACCGGGCAGCAGACCAGATAGACCAGCGCGCCGATGGTCGAGCTGATGAGGCCGTCGGTGAGCGCCAGGTGCAGCACGCGCGTCGCGTGCGTCGGCAGGTATAACAAAAAGATATACGTGCCGATGGTGCCGAACACCGTCAGTCCCAAACCGGCCAGCACGGGCAGCCAATGCTTCGTCGCGGTATCGCGGATCGGGCTCGCGCTAAGTTCGTTCTTCTGCGCCTTCTCGACGAAGACCGGCGATTCGTCCAGTTTCGAGCGCAGATAGAGACCTACCGGCACGATCAATAGGCCGATCACGAACGGCACGCGCCAGCCCCAGCTGTTCAGATGCTCGGGACTCAGCGTGCGCGTGAGCACTGCGCCGAAGAACGAACCCGCGAGGCTCGCGGCGGCCTGCGCGACCATCTGGAAACTGCCGAAGTAACCGCGCTTGTTCGCGGGCGCGTATTCGACGAGAAACGCCGTCGCGCAACCCACTTCGCCGCCCGCGGAGAAGCCCTGGATCAATCGGCCGAGCAGCATCAGAAGCGGCGCGGCCACGCCGATGGCTGCATACGTCGGCGCGAACGCGATGATCGCGATACCGACCGCCATCAGCGAAATGGTGAGCGTGAGCGCCGACTTGCGCCCGACGCGATCGGCCACCGCGCCGAGCACGACGCCGCCGAGCGGCCGCGTGAGAAAGCCCACGCCGAAGGTCGCCCAGGTGGCGAGCAGCGAGATGGTCGGGCTGGTCGCGGGGAAATACAGCTTCGAGATGATGACGGCGAAGAAGCCGTACACCATGAAGTCGAACCATTCGAGCGCGTTGCCGATGGTCGATACGACGATGGCGCGTCGCCCTGAAAGATTCACCGCGGCGTTCTCGCCGGCGGCATGCGAAGCAGGTAGTACGGTGCTCATCGAGTGGACTCCGTGGCTTGGGGTCGAGTGTGGGGTTAGAAGCGCGGTGGCTCCCGGCTTCGGTGCGACGACATCCGCTTCAACCTGCTGAAACGACCACACAAGAGTACGCCTCGCTGAAATAAGAAAATATAGAATTTCTGAACTGACACTCAAGGAAACCTGATTACACCGTCAGGTGCTTCCCTGATACCGAGCGAGATCGCCATGAGCAACACCCGCTTTTTGCGCACGTTCATCGCCGTGGCCCGCTACGGCTCGTTCGCCGCCGCCGCCGAGAAAGTCGCGCTGACGCAGGCGGCCGTCAGCATGCAGATGCAGTCGCTCGAAGACGACCTGAAGCGGCCGCTGTTCGATCGCGTCGGCCGCACGAACCGGCTGACGAGCATCGGCAAGCAGGTGTTGCCGCAGGCGGAGCGGATCGTCGCGCTGTACGACAGCATGCGTCTCACTGGCCTCGACGATGAAATTGCCGGCTCGGTATCAATAGGCGCGGTGGATTCGGCGATGGGCGCGCTCGCATCGGTCGTCACGGAGTTGAAAGGGCAGTACCCGCGGCTCGACGTGCGGCTTTTCACCGGCAAGGCGCTCGCGCTCGCGCCGCAAGTCGAAGCCGGCGAGATCGACGCGGCGGTGATCGTCGAAATGGCGGGCAAGACGCCCGCGAGCCTCAGCTGGACGCCGCTCTATTCAGAGCCGCTGGTCGCTATCGGCTCGTCGGCGAGCGAGGGCGCCAGCGCAGCGGCGTTGCTCGCGAGCGCGCCGTTTCTGCGCTTCGACCGCGCGCAACGCACCGGCGCGCTGATCGATCGCGCGCTGCGGCACAACCGGCTCGCGGTGAACGAGTTCCTCGAACTGAATTCGCTGGAAGTGATCGTCGAACTCGTGCGACAAGGCGCGGGCGTGTCGGTCGTGCCGCTGCTCGAATACGGTTCGTGGGCAAGCGACCCCGCGCTCGCCGTGCTGCCGCTCGCGAAGAATACGCCGCGCCGCGTCGTCGGCATGCTGGAACGCAAGATTCACGACCGGCACGCTGTCATGCGCGTGGTGCAGGACAGCATTCGCGCGCGTTCGCACGTGGCAGAGACCGCGCGCGACCCATGACTTTTGCTTAAGTCACGGACAAGAAATATCAGCTTTCCCTGTGAATTACGGCCGCTGACAATGCCGTATTCTTCATTCGACGCAAGAGGACAGCATGCCGATCATTCCCGAGATCGCCGAGGCGCAGGACGAACTCAAGGCCATCCGCCGCGACATCCACGCGCATCCCGAGCTTTGCTACGAAGAAGCGCGCACCGCCGATCTCGTCGCGAGCAAGCTCGAAAGCTGGGACATCGAAGTGACGCGCGGGCTCGGCAAGACAGGCGTGGTCGGCGTGTTGAGAAAGGGCACGAGCCAGCGCGCGATAGGCCTGCGGGCGGATATGGACGCGTTGCCGATTCCCGAACTCAACACGTTCGCGCACGCGTCGAAGCACGAGAACAAGATGCACGCCTGCGGGCACGACGGCCACACCGCGATGCTGCTCGGCGCGGCGCGCTATCTGGCGAAGCATCGCGACTTCGACGGCACCGTGGTCTTCATCTTCCAGCCTGCGGAAGAAGGCGGCGGCGGCGCGAAGGCAATGATCGACGATGGCCTCTTCAGGCAATTTCCCGTCGATGCCGTGTTCGCGCTGCACAACTGGCCCGGCATGGCCGCGGGCAACTTCGGCGCGCGCGTGGGCGCGACGCAGGCATCGAGCAACGAGTTCGAGATCCGCATCGAAGGCGTGGGCGCGCATGCCGCGATTCCGCACGATGGCATCGATCCCGTCTTCACCGCGTTGCAGATCGGGACGGGCTTGCAGAGCATCGTCACGCGCAACAAGCGGCCCATCGACGCCGCCGTGCTCTCCATCACGAAGATGGAAGCGGGTCATGCGGTGAATGCCATTCCGACGACCGCGACCCTCGCGGGCACGGTGCGCACGTTCTCCGTCGACGTGCTCGACCTGATCGAGACGCGCATGAAGGAGATCGTGACGGCAACAGCGGCGGCCTACCGATGCAAGGCCGAAGTGAACTTCGTGCGCAACTATCCGCCGACCGTGAACACGGAAGCGGAAACGCAGTTCGCGCTCGGCGTGATGCGGGAAGTCGCGGGCGCGGATCACGTGGACACGAACGTCGATCCGACGATGGGCGCGGAAGACTTTTCGTACATGCTGCTGGAGCGTCCCGGATGCTATGGATACATCGGCAACGGACTGGGCGCGCATCGCGAGCATGGGCACGGCATCGGCCCGTGCATGCTGCACAACAGCAGCTACGACTTCAACGACGAAGTCCTGACGCTCGGATCGACGTACTGGGTCAAGCTCGTCGAGAAGTACCTCGCGCGCGGCTGACGCACACTAACGCAGTTCCAGCCACATGGGCTGATGGTCCGATGACCGGCTATGTTGGTCCGCCTCGCAGCCCACGATGCGCGGCGCAAGATCTTCGGTCACGAAGATGAAGTCGCACGCGAACGGACCGTCCGCCCATTGCTCGTGATCGTAGAGACCGACGGTCGCGGCGCGCGGCTCGTTCGGATGCGCGCGAGACCATGCATCGACGAAAGAGGGCGCGTCGGTCATCGGCTCCAGCATCGCGCGATACGCCGCGCCTTCGTAAGCGCTGTTGAAATCGCCGCAGACGATCGCCGACATGGGCCGCGCGGTGTCGGCGAACGGGCTCGCGAGCGTCTCGGCCTTCGCCGGGCGGCGCGCATGCTCGCACGCCTCGCGATGGAACTCACGCAGCCGCGCGACCTGCGCGAGACGCTGCGTCTCCGAGTAGAACTCCAGATGCGTGCTGATGACGCGCAGCGGCCCGACATCCGTTTCGATGACCGCTTCGAGCGCCACGCGCAGCATCGACGGCTTCGCGGGATCGGCGGGCCACGGCAGCGAATGACGCAGCACTTGCCGCACCGGCAGGCGGCTGACGATGGCGTTGCCGAACTGCCTGCGCGCCGTGCCTGAGCCTACGGGCGGCAAATCCGAGCCGATTCCTTCGATGACCGTCGCGCCCGGTACGAGGCTCGCCAGTTCCGCGAACTGATCCGCGCCCGGGCCTCCCGCTAGCCCGCCCGCCTGCTGGCCCTCGTGAAAGCCGCGCGTGACTTCCTGCAGGCAGAGCACGTCGAAATCGCACAGCGCTTTCGCTTCCGCGACGATCCTCGCTACATCGACGCGGCCGTCCACGCCGCGTCCCCATTGCATGTTCCAGTCGACCAGTCGCATGGCATGTCTCCTTCGAACGATGTGTCCGGCATCTCAGATGCGCGTGACCACAGCATCCAGTACGCCTGACGAAACGCTGAATTTCAGACTGTCTCATAAAAGCGCGACCTACAATTGCTGCGAACCAATACGCAATCCTCACACTATGAAAACACGCATGAACAAGCGCTTGGCCGCGTTGGCGCTGATGTCGATGGCGGCGCTCTCGCATGCGCAGCCCGCGCCTTCGCTGACGCGCGAACAACAGGCGGGGCTCGACAAGCAGGATCAGGACATCGCGCAAATGGCCGATGTCATCGTGAAGATGATCGATCAGAACAAGACCGGCGAAGTGTGGGATGCAGGGTCGGCCGTCGCGAAGAAAGTGATCTCGCGCGAGGACTTCGTGAGCAAGGTCACCCGCGACCGCGCCGCGCTCGGCACGCCGGGCATGCGCATGCCGATGGGCGTGAAGCATCTGCATTTCGACGGCACCGGCAACATGCCCGCGGGCTGGTTCATGAGCGTTTCGTTCGATACGCAGTTTAGCCAGGCGCGACAGTCGGCGCGGGAAGTGGTGACGTTTATGCTGGATCCGGACAGGGTGTGGCGGTTCGTGGGGTATTCGGTGCGGTGACGGTTCGCCACCCGCCCCTCACATATTCGTATAAGAAGCACACCACCCGCGCCCGGCCACCAGCTTTGCGCCGAACAGCGTGCAGCCGCCCCACGCATCGGTGGACTTGCCCTGAAACAGCGAACAATTCGCGCACGCCTGATCCGCCGCGAAGTTCGGGTACTTCGCCTTGTCGACCTTCGCGGCATCTTCCTTGTAGCCGACGGCAATGGCCGCGGGATCGGTTTCGCTTAAGTGCGGCGCGTCGGCGCTGGCTCGCGTGAGCCAGAGCGATGCGCCCGCGCCCGTCGTCAGAATCAGGAAGTGTCGGCGAGAGGTGGTCATAGCAAACGAAAGTGATGAAGGGCCATCGAGCATCTTGCACGATACGCCGACTCGCGCCGAGCCGCACTCGTGGTTCGCGAACGCCCGATCGATTTTTTTCGGTCGAAGAAACGCCGCTCAACCTTCGCGCGCGCCTGCCGTTATTCCTGCCAGAACGGCAAACGTACAACACTCTACGCAGCGCTGCTGCAACCTAACTTCGAAGGAGAACGACGATGACTGAAGCAGACTGGATGATGGCAGGCTTGTATCTGTTCGATTTCGTGGCTGGCGCGCTCCTTCTGAGCGCGCTCGCGCGACGCAGCCTGAGCCGGCAAAGCCAGCGCGGCCGTTGAGGCGACGCGCGAGGCCCGCGCCGGAACGCTGCGTCCGGCGCTTGCGCGCTTTGTTACTTGAACAGCTTGACCGCTTGCGCGAGCGTGTTGGTGATGCCCCACGCGAGCGGAATCAGCACGTAGAGCCAGAAAAGCAGCAACAGCGCCTTGTTCGACGAGCCGCCCTCGTATCGATCGTTCATGCGGGTCTCCTTGTGGGTCTCTTGTGGGTCTCGTTCATTCAGCCAGCCGTGGCCGCCGTGTCCATGTGATGTTTCTCGTCCACGCGCTTGATGAGAAGGTTGCATACGAAACCGATCACGAGCAGCGCCGCCATGATGTGCAGGGTCATCGTGTAAGCGTCCGACTTCGGGACGCCGCGCGCCACTTCGTAGGCGCGGATGTAGTTCACGAGCACCGGACCCGCGATGCCCGCCGCTGCCCACGCGGTCAGAAGACGCCCGTGAATGCCGCCGACGAACGCCGTGCCGAACATGTCCGCGAGGTAGGCCGGAATCGTGGCGAAGCCGCCGCCGTACATCGAGAGAATCACGCCGTACGCGAGCACGAATAGCGCGATACTGCCGGCCTGCGCGAACTGCGGCACGAGAAAGTAGAGCACCGCGCCGAGCGCGAAGAACACGAAGTAGGTGTTCTTGCGGCCGATCCAGTCCGACGCCGACGCCCACACGAAGCGTCCGCCCATGTTGAAGAGCGACAGCAGGCCGACGAAGCCGGCCGCCGCGCCCGCCGTGATCGACGACTTGAAGCTCTCCTGGATCATCACCGACGCTTGACCGAGCACGCCGATGCCCGCCGTTACGTTCAGAAAGAGCACGAGCCACAGCAGATAGAACTGCGGCGTCTTGAGCGCCTGATCGATGTGCACGTGGTTCTTCGTGATCATCTTGTTCGCGGTGGCAGGCGGCGTCCAGCCGGCCGGCTTCCAGTCCGCCGGCGGGATGCGGATCGCGAGCGCGCCGATGGTCATCGAGATGAAGTAGAGCACGCCCAGCACCACGAAGGTCTCGGCCACGCCCACGCTCGTCGCGCTCTTGAAGTAGTTCATGAGGGCGACGGAGCCCGGCGCGGCGATCATCGCGCCGCCGCCGAAGCCCATGATCGCCATGCCGGTGGCCATGCCGCGCCGGTCCGGAAACCAGCGAATGAGCGTCGATACCGGCGACACATAGCCGAGCCCCAGCCCGATGCCGCCGATCACGCCATAGCCGAGATAGAGCAGCACGATCTGATGCAGGTACACGCCGAGCGCCGACACGAGAAAGCCGCCGCCGAAGCAGCAGGCCGCGGTGAACATGGTGCGGCGCGGGCCGACTTTCTCCAGCCACTTGCCCGCGAACGCGGCCGACAACCCGAGAAACACGATGGCGAGCGAGAAGATCCAGCCGAGCGTCGTAAGCGACCAGTCGTCGGGCGCGGACTGCGTGATGCCGACCACGCGCGTCAACGGCGCATTGAAGACGGAGAACGCATACGCCTGACCGATACAGAGATGCACGGCGAGCGCCGCGGGCGGCACCATCCAGCGCGAGAAGCCGGGCCGGGCGATGGTCGCTTCCTTGGAAAAGAAGCCATGCGGGCCGTGCGCGGCCCCTTGCTTGATGGTGCTGTTCATCGTGGTCTCCGTGGCGCGCCGCTCGCGAGACATCTGGCGTGGCGCGCTCGTCTTTGCTTTGTCGTGGGCTGTGCGCGGTACGACGCACCGCTGTGCGTTCCGGAAAACATGCGATGGAACGACATATAGGCGCGACATTCCGTCACGGCTGCGCATGACGTTAGACAAGAGCGATGCGCTTTGCAATATGAACCGGGCCGCCATAAGCGTTTGCCCCAACCCGCATGTGGACACGCGTGAGACGTCACCATCGCGGCGGGCGCTTCTCGATGAACGCTTGCGTGCCTTCGAGCGCGGACTCGTCCATCATGTTGCAGGCCATCGTCTCGGCAGCGAGCGCGTACGCGGCTTCGATGCCTGTTTCCAGTTGCCGGTAGAAAAGCCGCTTGCCCGCCGCGACGGCTTCGCGCGGCTTGCGTGCGATGCTCGCTGCAAGCGCGCGCACGGCCTCATCGAGCCCGTTCGGCGACGCGACGCGATTCACGAGGCCACGCTCGCATGCGGTTCGCGCATCGATGAAGTCGCCGGTGACGAGCATCTCGAACGCGGCTTTGCGGGAGACGTTGCGCGAGAGCGGCACGCTCGGCGTCGCGCAGAACAGGCCCAGATTCACGCCGGATACAGCGAAGCGCGCTTCGTTCGATGCGACGGCGAGATCGCACATCGCGACCAACTGGCAGCCCGCCGCCGTCGCGATGTCATGCACTCGCGCGATGACCGGCTGCGGCATGCGCTGAATCGTCATCATCATGCGCGAGCAGCGTGCGAAAAGCGCGCGATAGTAGGCAAGCGACGGTGTCGCGCGCATTTCCTTGAGATCGTGGCCCGCGCAAAACGCGCGCCCCGCGCCCGCGATGACGACCACGCGCGCATCGGATTGCGCGATGCGATTTAGTTCGGTGGCCAATGCATCCAGCATGGACTCGGAGAGCGCATTGAACGCGGCGGGGCGGTTCATCGTGACCGACACCGCGCCTTCTACGCCGTATGCGTCATGTTCGACGTGGACCAGTGCTTCCGTATCGCTCACGGCGTGGTCTCCATCAAACGTCGATTGCCGCGACCGAGCCCGCGCGTTTGCGCAGTTCGAACTTTTGAATCTTGCCGGTGGATGTCTTCGGCAACTCGCAGAACTCGATCGCGCGCGGCACTTTGAACCCGGCAAGCAGCGTCTTGCAATGCGCAATCAGTTCTTCGGCGCTCGCCTCTGCGCCGGCCTTCAGTTCGACGAATGCGCAGGGCGTCTCGCCCCAGCGCGCATCCGGTTTGGCGACGACCGCGACGGCGAGCACGGCCGGATGCCGGTAAAGCGCGTCCTCCACTTCGATGCTCGATATGTTCTCGCCGCCCGAGATGATGATGTCCTTGCTGCGATCCTTGATGCGCACATAGCCGTCCGGATACGCGACGGCCAGATCGCCGGTATGAAACCAGCCGCCGCGGAACGCTTCTTCCGTCGCGCTCGCGTTCTTCAGATAGCCCTTCATCGTGATGTTGCCGCGAAACATGATCTCGCCGATGCTTTCGCCGTCAGCGGGAACCGGCTCCATCGTCAGCGGATCGCGTACGCTGACCGCGTCCTGCAAGTGATAGCGCACGCCTTGACGCGCATTGAGCCGCGCGCGTTCCCCGATATCCAGCGCGCTCCATTCGGCCTGTTGCGCGCAGACGGTCGCGGGTCCATAGACTTCGGTGAGGCCGTACACATGCGTCAGTTCGAAGCCGAGCCGCTCCATGCCTTCGATCATCGCGGCAGGCGGCGCGGCGCCCGCGACCATCGCGTGAACCTTGTGCGTGATGCCGGCCTTCATGTCGTCCGGCGCATTGACGAGCAGGTTCTGCACGATGGGCGCGCCGCAATAATGCGTGACGCGTTCGCTGCGGATCAGATCGAAGATCGTCTTCGCGTCGATCTTGCGCAGGCACACGTTGACGCCCGCGCGTGCTGCCACCGTCCACGGAAAGCACCATCCGTTGCAGTGGAACATCGGCAAGGTCCAGAGATACACCGCATGCTTCGGCATGTCCCATTCGAGGATATTGCTCACCGCGTTCGTATAAGCGCCGCGATGATGATAGACGACGCCCTTCGGATTGCCCGTCGTTCCCGACGTGTAGTTCAGGCAGATGGCGTTCCACTCGTCCGGTGGCGGCGACCATTGATACGCCGGATCGCCGCTCGCGAGCAGCGTCTCATAGTCGATTTCGCCGATGCGTTCGCCATCGCCGGCGTACTGCGGGTCATCGACATCGATCACGATCAGCGGCTGCGGCACGTTTGCGAGCGCCTTCTTCACGACAGCCGAGAACTCGCGATCCACGATGATCGCCTTCGCTTCGCCGTGCGTCAGCATGAAGGCAAGCGTCGCGGCATCGAGGCGCGTGTTGAGCGTGTTGAGCACCGCGCCCGTCATCGGCACGCCGAAGTGCGCTTCGACCATCTCGGGCGTGTTCGGCAGCATGGCCGCCACCGTATCGCCCACGCCGATGCCGCGCGAAGCCAACGCCGATGCGAGACGTCGCGTGCGCGCGTAGGTCTCGGCCCATGTGCGACGCACGTCGCCATGCACGACGGCGAGCCGCGTCGGATAGACGGAAGCCGCGCGTTCGATGAACGTGAGCGGCGTCAGCGCCGCATAGTTGGCGGCGGTCTTGGGAAGGCCTTCGTCATATTTGCCGGCGTTCATGATCGTCGTCCTCGTGCGGATGCGGCGGTTATCAAGCCAGATCGTCGAGCTTTACTTCGAAGCCGCGCTTCACGCCGTCACGCGCGAACAGCGCTTCGTACCAACGCTTCACGTTCGGATAATCGTCGAGCGAAACCTGATGGCGCTCGTGCCGCCACGCCCAGCCGAGTATCGCGAAGTCGGCTACAGACAGCGCGCCCGCGACGTACTCCACTTCGCCGAGCCGCTTGTCGAGCACGCCGTACAAGCGGCGCGTTTCGTCGGAATAGCGTTTGAGGCCATAGCGCCGGTCGCTTTCCGCTTCGACCATGCGAAAGTGATGCACCTGTCCCGGCATCGGGCCGAAGCCGCCCATCTGCCACATCAGCCATTCGAGCACGGGCACGCGTTCGCGCAGGCTCGCGGGCAGGAACTGGCCGGTCTTCTCGCCGAGATACAGCAGGATGGCTCCGGATTCGAACACGCTGATCGGCTGACCGTCAGGGCCTTCGGGATCGACGATGGCGGGAATGCGATTGTTCGGGCTGATGCGCAGAAACTCGGGCGCATGCTGTTCGCCCTTCGTGATGTTCACGGTTCTGACCGTATAGGGCAGTTGCATCTCTTCGAGCGCGACGCTGATCTTGCGTCCGTTCGGCGTGTTCCACGTATGCAGTTCGATAGTCATGGCGGTACGGTCCAGGGTGTGATTCGCAGTCAGGTCACTTCGTGCGCGACATAGCGCTGAAAGCCCGCGCGCGCCGACTGCTGCGCGTACCAGCGTTCGAGGTCGGGCAGCGAAGGCCGCGCGAGTTCCGCGATGCCGTACCAGCGCCGCGCATACGCCGCGACGACGAGATCGGCCAGCGTGAACGTGCCGCCTTCGAGGTAGTCGCGGCCTTTCAGATGCGCATCGAGCATGCGCCAGAGCTTTTCCACTTCCGTTGCATCGGCTTCGAGTTGCTTGACGTGACGCTTGGCTTCGGGCGTTCGAACATAGCCCCAGAAAACCGGGCGTTCTGCGGGTTGCAGCGTGGACAGCGTCCAGTCGAGCCAGCGGTCCACGCTCGCCCTGACCTTGGGATCGGCGGGATAGAGCGCATCGTCGCGGCCATATTGCATGACCAGATAGCGGATGATCGAATTCGATTCCCACAGCACGAAGTCGCCATCGACGAGCGTGGGTATGCGGCCCGTCGGGTTCATCGCCAGATAGCCGGGCTCGTGATTGCGGCCGAACTGCATGCCGGCGTCGATGCGCTCATACTCGAGACTCAACTCGTCGCAGCACCACAGCACCTTCTGAACGTTGACCGAATTCGCTCGGCCCCAGATGGTCAGCATTGGACATTGCCTCCGTCGAAGTATTCGTTATCGACAAGCATAGCGTCTAACGATGACGCGCTGTGCTTTGCCGCTTTGCAGCATGACATGCCAGAGTCCTGTCTATCGTAACTACTGATTCAGCGCGTATTGAGCGAATGCTACTGTTGTGCGCACATCCTTAACAGCTGCAACGTTGCGGGATGGCGTCGGTCCATAACGATTAAAGCGCAGTTCCTGCATGGCCAGAGAGAGCGCGTTCGAGCGCCGGCTCTGGACGACAAGGAGACGAGACATGTCCAGGTGCAAGACGTGGCGACTGCATGGTTTCATGGCGACCGGCGCCATGATGACGGGCCTGGGCTTGATCGCCACGGCTCATGCGGCGGGGGAGCCGTTGAAGATTGGCGTGATCAGCGAGGAATCGTCGGTGGCGGGCGCGTCCATCAGCAAGTCCGCGCAGATGGCCGCCGACGAGATCAACGCGCACGGCGGCGTGGATGGCCGCAAGATCGAGATCGTCGCCTATGACGATCACTCCTCCGCATCGGACGGCGTGCGCGCGTTCCAGCGCGCGGCGAATCAGGACAAGGTGGTGGCGATCATCGGCAGCTATATCAGCGAAGTCGCGCTCGCGATGGAACCTTGGTCCGCGCGCCTCAAGATGCCGTTCATCACGCCGGGCGCGGCGAGCAACGACATATCGAAGCACGTCCACGACGACTACGAGCACTACAAGTACACGTTCCACGGCTGGATGACCTCCGCGTTCATCGCGCAGTCCATCTGCGACTTCTCGCACGATATCCTCGTCGGCCAGTTCAAGATGAAGACGACTGTCGTGATGAGCGAGGACGCCGCGTGGACCAAGCCGCTCGACGAACGCTATCTGGAGTGTCTGCCGAAGGCGGGGCTTCAGGTGCTGGACCACATCCGCTTCAATCCGGATACGTCGGACTTCACGCCGATCTTCAACCAGATCGAGGCGAAGCATCCGGATACGATCACGACCGGCATCAGCCACGTCGGCGTGCAGCCCACCGTGCAATGGCACGACCAGCAAGTGCCCATTCCGATGACGGGCCAGAGCTCACAAGCCACCACGACGAGCTTCTGGAAGGACACCAATGGCGCGACCGAAGGCGTGATCACCGCATCGGCGGCCGCGCCGGGCGTCGCCGTGACGCCGAAGACGGTGCCGTTCGTCGATGCGTATCAGAAGAAGTTCGGCGTGTCGCCCGCGTATGACGGCTTCACGAGCTACGACCTCGTGTACATCCTCGCGGATGCGATCCATCGCAATCAGGGTTCGACCGATCCGGACAAGATGGTCGATGCGCTCGAAAAGACGGACTACGTGGGCACCATCGGGCGCTGGCAGTTCTACGGCAAGAACGATCAGTTCACGCATGCGCTGAAGTACGGCCCGGGCTATATCACCGGCATCAACCTGCAATGGCAGGACGGCAAGCAAGTGGCGATCTGGCCGGCGTCCATCGCCAACGCGAAGGTCAAGTTCCCGGCTTTCGTCAAGGTGCAGCAGGCGGCGAAGTAGGGCATTGCCGGATGCATGGGCGCGCGGGCGCTTCGCATGAGACGAACGCCCGCATCGATACGCGTGTTCACATCGAAGGCCGGATATGCTGCCACTGCAGATTCTGATCGACGGTTTCGCCATCAGCTCGCTCTATGCGCTCGGCGCGATAGGCTTCACGCTTATCTTCGGCGTGTCCGGCGTGCTCAATCTCGCGCATGGCGGCGTGATGCTCGTCGCCGCGCTGCTCGGCTGGATGTTCGCGGGCGAGGCGGGCCTGGGCACCTATCTCGGCACGCTGCTCGGCGTCGCATGCGGCATGGTCGCCGCCTACATCACCTATCTGATGGTGGTGCGGCCCATTCAGCGCTCCGCCGCCATACCGCGCGAGGAGAAGGAAATCTTCGTGCTCACCGGCACGCTGCTCTGGGGCATCATGATCCAGCAGGGCATGGCGTATCTGTTCACCGATAACCCCATCACCATGCGTCCGCTGATCGGCGGCGTGCTGAGCATCGCGGGCGTGCGGGTTCCCTACAACGAGATCATGATCGCCGTGGTGTGCTGGGTCGTGATCGGTCTACTGTGGCTCTTCGTCAATCGTACGCGGGCGGGCAAGGCGCTGCTCGCCGCGTCGATGAACCCGCGCGGCCTCACGCTGCTCGGCTTCGAACTGTCGCGCATCTATCTGCTCGCGTGGACCATCTACGGCGTGCTGGCGGGCATCGCGGGCGTGCTGCTGGCATCGTTTCTCGGCGTGAGCACGAACAACACGGGGCAACTCACGGCGAGCGCGTTTTCCATCGTGGTGCTGGGCGGGCTCGGCAGCGTGTCGGGGTCGCTCATGGCGGCGTATGTCGTCGGCTATCTGGAGACGGTCACGGCTTATCTGATCGCGCCGACGCTGCGGCCCTTGCCCGCGTTGCTGCTGCTGGTGCTGGTGGTCTATGTGCGGCCGCAAGGCTTCCTCGGGCGGCGTTGACCGGAGCCACGCACATGAACAACGTCAATCGCTTGTTCCGTTCGCGCGTGCTGTGGGCCGCGGTGCTGCTCGCCGTCATCGCGACGACTTTGCCGTGGTGGCTGTCCGGCTACATTCTCGGCGTGCTGACGGTGGCCTACTACTTCGGCGTCTTCGCGATGTCGTGGGATCTGCTGTTCGGCTTCGCAGGCGAGGTCAACTTCGGACCGACGTTCCTGATCGGCCTCGGCGCGTATTCCGCCGCGATGCTCAACGCGCACTTCAGCGCGCCGATTCCCGTATGCGTGATCGCGGGCGGCGTAGTGGCGCTGATCGGCGGGCTGCTGCTCGCGGTGCCTGCGCTGCGCCTGCGCGGTCCTTATTTCGGGCTCGTCACGCTGGTGGCCGTGTTGCTGTTGCAGAACGCCATCGTCATTTTCGCGGGTCTCACGGGCGGCGAGATCGGCATGATGGTGCCCGATGTGATGTCCGTCGATGCGAACCATAACTACTGGATCGCGCTCGCGTTCCTCATCGTGTGCGCGATTCTTTTGTTCGGCTTGTCGCGTTCGGCCATCGGCTTGATCTTGCAAGCGAGCGGACAGGACACCGTCGGCGCGCAGGCGCTCGGCTTCAACGTGACGAAGCACAAGCTCGCGGCCTTCTGCATCAGCGCGGTGTTCTCGGGCGTCGCGGGCGCGATGCTCGTGTTCTATCAGGGCACGGCATCCGTGAGCACCGTGGTCGATCTCGGCGTGGGCGTGCAGATCATCATCGCGGCCGTGCTGGGCGGGCGGCGCACGATACTCGGCGCGGTGCTGGGCTCCATCTTCCTGATCGTGGCGGGCGAGTTCCTGCGTCCGCTCGGGCAGATCAACACGTTCGTGGTCGCGGCCGTGGCGCTCGCGGTCATCCTGTTCTTTCCGGACGGACTGCTCGGCAACCTGCTGCGCGTGAGGGAGCGCGAATGAACGACACGCCTTTGCTTTCCGTGCGCGGACTCACCAAGCGCTTCGGCGGACTGGTGGCGGTGAAGGACATCGGCTTCGACATCCGTCCCGGCGAGATACTCGGGCTGATCGGGCCGAACGGCTCCGGCAAGTCGACCGTGATGAAGCTCATCATGGGCATCGAGCGTCCCAATGCGGGATCGGTGAAAGTCGGCGGCGTCGAGATGGCCGGGTGGCTGCCGCATCGCATCGCAAGGGCGGGCGTCGGTATCGTGTTTCAGCATTCGCGGCCGCTGCATCGCCAGACGGTGCTGGAGCACATCAAGCTCGCGCTCTTGCCGGATTCGCTGCTCAAGCTCGCCGCCGATCCGCACGTCAACACGCGCGCGCGCGAGATTGCCGAGCGCGTCGGCCTCGGCGCGGTGATGCATCGTCATCCCGCGACGCTGCCGTTCGCCGATCTGCGCCGCATGGAAATGGCGAAGGCGATTGCGCGCGATCCGAAGGTCGTGCTCGTCGATGAGCCTTTCGCCGGTCTCACGCAAGCGGAATCGCAGGCGTTTTCCGAGCTGATTCGCGGTTTTCGCGCGGAAGGGCGCGCGGTGCTGCTCGTCGATCACAACGTGAAGAGTCTCGCGGCGCTCGCGGATCGCGTGCTCGCCATGTATCTGGGCGAGTACGTCGCGGAAGGCTCGGCCGCCGACGTGATGCGCAACGAGACCGTGCGGCGCGTCTACCTCGGCGGCAAGATCGAAGCGCGCGAACGGACGGCGGAAGTATCGAGCACAAAGGCGCCGATTCTCGAAGTAGAGGACGTGGGCGTGCTGTACGGCAAGGCGCGCGCGCTCGACGGCGTGAGTCTTCATGTGCGCGAAGGCGAGTTCGTGTCGGTGGTCGGCCTCAACGGCGCGGGCAAGACGACGCTTTTCAATGCGATCTGCGGGCTCGTGCCGTCGAGCGGGACTATCCGCTTCGGCGGACAGCCGCTCAAGGGCATGAGCGGCGCGGCGATCGCGCGGGCGGGCATCGTGCAATGTCCGGAAACGCGCGAGCTTTTCGGCGACATGACCGTGCGCGAGAACCTCGATCTCGGCGGCTATCATCTGGCCAACACAGCGCGCGACGAGCAACTCGCGTGGCTCTTCGAGCTCTTTCCGATTCTCGAATCGCGACAAGGGCAAACGGCGCGCACGCTGTCGGGCGGCGAGCAGCAGATGCTCGCCATCGCACGCGCGCTGATGATGCAGCCGAAGCTCCTGATTCTCGACGAGCCGACGCTCGGTCTCGCGCCCGTGATTCTGGAGCAGCTATCGAAGGCGCTCGACAAGCTGCAAAAGACCACGCCCATTACCGTGCTGCTCGGCGAGCAGAACGTGACCTTCGCGCTGCCGCACGCGGACCGCGTGTATGTGCTGGAACATGCGCGCATCGTATGGGAGGGCAGTCCCGAGCGCTTCGAGCAGGAGATGGGCGAAGGCTTCCTCGACGCTCCGCCGTCGGGCACGACGCAAGCCGTGCGAGCCTGAGTCTCGTGCGAAAAGCGTTGCGCAAAACACCACATATAGAGCTTCTGTTTGCATTGATGCGTGCACTGCGATATCTGGTGTGATAAAAGTCCGCGTGCTTTTTTCGAAGCGCGCGCTGGCTATGCGCCGAAAACGAGCGCATCACATCGATAGAAATACACGCAGAAGACACTCATGAAGACGATCACCTCGCGCGCGGCAAGCGGGTTCGCCGCATCGGCCATTGCATTGGCCTGCCAGTCCGCTTTCGCGCAAAGCTCGGTCACGCTGTATGGCGTCGCCGACGTCAGCGTGCGCTATCTCACGAACGCCAACGCCAACAACGACGGCAAGGTGTTCATGACCAACGGCGCGGTCACCAACAGCCGCTTCGGCCTCAAAGGCACCGAAGAACTGGGCGGCGGCCTGAAGGCGGTGTTCCGGCTGGAAAGCGGCGTGGAACTGCAAAACGGCCAGTACTCGGACAGCCAGCGCCAATTCAACCGCGCGGCCTACGTGGGCCTCGCGAACCAGTACGGCGCGGTGACGCTCGGCCGCCAGAAGACGCCGCTCTTCGACATGCTCGGCGATGTCTACGACCCGCTCACCGTCGGCAACTACTTCGAGAACGCATGGCTGCCGGTGGCGCTCGGCGCGGGCCTCTATGCGGACAACGCGGTCAAGTACACCGGCACGTTCGGCGGCCTCACGCTCGGCGCGATGTACTCGTTCGGCACCAACTCCACGGCGACGGGCGCGGGCGGCTTCTCCGGCCAGGTGCCGGGCCATCTGGGCGCGGGCAACATGTACGGCTTCACCGCGTCGTACACGGTCGGGCCGCTTTCCATCGACGGCGGCTATCAGCAGAACAGCGACAACGCCAGCAACAAGCAGAAGATCTGGAACGCCAACGTGGTCTATGCCATCGGGCCGGCAAAAGTGTACGTCGGCTATCTGCATTCGACCGATGACACGGGCTTCGTGGACAGCGTGCTCGCGCAGCGCAATCTGGTCGCGGGCGTCGATATTCTCAAGGGCTCCGGCCGCCGCGACGACGGCCCGTTCGGCGGCGTGACGTGGCAAGTGACGCCCGCGCTCTTGCTCACCGGCGCGTTCTACTACGACCACATGAAGAACGCGGCCATCGGCGGCGGCGCGACGGGCAGCGGCAATCGCTACACGGGCGTCGCGCTCGCGGAGTACGCGCTTTCCAAGCGCACGGAAGTGTATGGCACCGTCGACTTCAACAAGGTCACGGGCGCGGGCGTGGTCGAACTGCCGGGCCGGTCGAACCAGACGGGCGTATCGGTCGGACTGCGCAACCTGTTCTGACGCGCCGGGCGCGGGTGCGGATTTTGCGTCTCCGGCATCAAAAACCGGAGACGACCATGCCCGATACGGCACATCATGACCCTTGCAGGCTCGGTGTCGCGTTCATCGACGCGCAACTGATGACGCTCTACACGCACGCCGGCCTGCTCGTGGACTGGATCGATCACGGCGAGCGCGCGCCGGACCTGAGCGCGGTCGCGCGGCTGCTCGCGCATCGCCATGCGCGGCCGGAAGCGCACACGCACAGCGAAGACGGCATGCCGATGAAGCATGAGCCGTCCGACGACGTTCCCGCGTGGCCGACATTCGACGACGCGCGTGAGCGCATGGCGTTCGCGCTGCACGTGCCCTGCACGAACGCGATTCTCGCGGTGGCGGATTTCTTCGATGTGCACCGGCTGTCGAATTCGCGTACGCCCGAAGTGCAGTTCCTCATGCGTCTGCGCGATGCGGCGGTGAACGGGGACCGCTTTCATATCGCCGAGAACGAGTACATGCCGCATGCGGCGTACGGCGGCCTCGTCATCGACAAGACACTGGACGGCAAGCCTCTGATGGGCGAAGGCGCGCAAGAAGGCTTTATCGCGTTCGGCGACGTGGTCGGACTGCTTCGCTATTTGCGCAAGCTCCTGACGAGCATGCAGTCGGTGATTAGCTCGGGGGATGCGGGCTAGAAACGAAAGCGGCCGCTGACCCTACGTGATCAGCGGCCGCCTCGCTAAGTACTTGATCGACTCCGGCTTACTCCGCCGATTTCTTGTGATGTTTGTGATGCTTATGCGTCTTGCTGTAAGCGGGGCGCTTCTGGTTGGCCGGATATTCGGCCGCAGCGAACGACAGCGTAGGCGCAGCGAACGCCGCGAGCACGAACAGAACGAGAGTCTTTTTAACGGCAGTTTTCATCGGAAGCTCGCAGAAAAAAGTGGTGGACGGCGGAGCGGCGAACGGTCGTTTGCCGGCATCGCACGTCACAGGTCACATGGAGAACTACGGAACTGCGCTCGGCAGTGTACCTGCGCAAAAAGACAGCGTGCCATGTCCATGTGACGCTGTTGCGAATTTGCCCGTGCCCGGCCGTTCGTGCTTCGCCGCGCTTGTCTGGAAGCGCGCTTCATGCGTTGGGGCCGTCGGGCAACTTGCGCTGCCACGCGACGACGATCGCGCTGCCGACGATCAACACGATGCCCGCGAGCGACAGCGGCGCGATGACTTCTCCCCACACCGCATAGCCGAACAACGCGGCCCACACGATGCTCGTGTAGTTGAACGGCGCCAGCGCGCCGGCATCCGCGCGGCGATACGCGACCGTGCACAGCAGTTGCCCCGCGGTGGCGAACACGCCGATGAGCGCCATGACGCCGAGCGCGTGCAGCGTCGGCGTCTTCCACTTGAACGCGAGCGTGCAGCCGGTCACGACCGTGCCGACCGCCGAGAAGAAAAAGACCGTGGTGCGTGAATCGTCCGTGGCGCGAATCCGCTTGATCTGAATGAGCGACAGCGCGCCGAACAACGCACAGCACAGCAGCAACAGCGGCCCGAGCCAGTGCGATTCGCCGCCGCCGGGACGCACCACGAGCAGCACGCCGGCGAAGCCCGCGAAGGCGGCGCACGCGCCGCGCGCCGTCATCCTTTCGCGCAGCAGGAAAGGCGCGAGCACGACCACGATCAACGTCTCCGAATAAGCAATGGCGACCGCTTCGCCGAGCGGCATGTACGGCAGCCCCGCGAAGAAGAATGCCGACGCGCCGAGCAACGTCAGCGCGCGCACGGTCTGGCCTTTGAGGTCGAGCGTCCGGATGCGTTCGCCGAGAGACCGCGTGCCGGTGCAGCACATCGCTAACGCGGGCATGAGGCCGAACAGCATGCGGAAGAACGTCACTTCGTTGGCGGGATACTGTAGCGCGACGATCTTCGCGAGCGCATCGACGATGGCGAAGCAGAACATCGACGCAAGAATGCAGCCGATGCTCGCGAGCGGTAAGTGGCCGCTGCGCGCGGCGAGGGAAGTGGTCATGTCGGTTCGACGTCTTGGGGCTTGCGCTTGCTGCGCGACCTGCGCGGCTTCGGCTCCACGCCGATGCGCGGATCGCGCGCGAGAACGAGTGCCGTCAGGTGTTCCGCCACCGTCTCGAAGTCCGGATGTTCCTGCGCCACGTAGAGCCATTTGCCGAGCACCGGATGCGGCTTCAGCGCGGGGATGGCATCGACGAGCGCGGCGTGCCGTTCCTGCGACGTGCACACGAGCAGGCCGTTCCACGGCTTCTCGCGGTCCGCCGCGACGAGACACAGCATGCCGTCGAGATAAGCGGCGTCGCATCCGAACATGCGTTTGCGGATGAACGTGGCGTCGCGCTCGAACGGTTCGAAAATCCAGACGAGCGAATTGCGAATCGAAGAAGGCATGGGCGAGACGGTCCTGTGGCCGCAAGATTCTCGCACGGCTTCCCCGGTTTTTCGACGACGCGGCTATGCCTATGCCTACGGCCGCGCGGCCACTTCGTCCAGATGCGCGAGCAAATCCGCCGGGTCTTCGTAGACGCGCAATGCGCCCGCGCGTTCGAGCTCGTCGCTGCCATAACCGCCCGACAGCAGACCGACGCCGAGCGACCGGCAACGGCGCGCGGCGAGCATGTCCCAGATGCTGTCGCCGACGACGACCGTATGTTCGATCGGCACGTTCAGCCGCTCCGCTGCCGCAAGGAACAGATCGGGATCGGGCTTCGCGTACTTCACGTCGTCGCGCGTGACGACGACCTGCTTCGACGCATCCACGCCGAGCGCCTCCAGATTCACCGCCGCGGTCTCCATGCGGCCGCTCGTCGCGATGGCCCAGCGCGTGCCGGCTTCGGTCAGCGCGGCGAGCAGTTCGCGCGCGCCCGGCAGCGGGCAGACCTGCGCGCGCAGCCGCTGATACGCCTCGGCATGCAGCCGCCGCAGATGGTCCACCCGTTCCGCGCTGATTTCGCCGTGCGTTTCGCGCAGCAACTGGTTGGTGAAGAGCCCGCCGCTCATGCCGATCTTGCGATGGATGCGCCACACCGACAGGTCGATGCCTTCCGCATCCAGCGCTTCCTTCCACGCCAGCACGTGCTGATACACGCTGTCGACGAGCGTGCCGTCGAGGTCGAAGAGAAACGACGTTTCGATTCGCATGGTGTTCTCCCTGGATGAAGCACCATCATACGCACCGATCGCGGCTCGCGTTCGCGCGCATCGTCATCAATGCGATAATCGAACTTCGCAACGAAAGACCGCAATCGCGCGCGAAATCCGCATCGCGCGCGCATATCACGCTTAGACAACGCATGACGGAGCCTACATTGAGCCGCATCGACAATCCCGCCCGCGACCAGGAAGCCGGCGTGGCCGACTCCACGCAAGACACCACCCGCATCGACGACACGCGCATCGGCGCGGTGCGTCCGCTGATCTCGCCCGCGCTCCTGCTCGACGAACTGCCGGTCACGCCCGCCGTGCAGACGCTCGTCGAGGCGAGCCGCGCCGCGATTGCCGACATCCTGCACGGCCGCGATGACCGCCTCGTGGTCGTGGTCGGCCCGTGCTCGATTCACGATCACGGCCAGGCGATGGACTACGCGCGGCGTCTCAAGACCGTCGCCGAGCGCCTCTCCGACGACCTCTGCATCGTCATGCGCGTGTACTTCGAGAAGCCGCGCACGACGGTCGGCTGGAAAGGCTATATCAACGATCCGCGTCTGGATGGCAGCTTTCGCATCAACGAAGGGCTGCGCCGGGCGCGCGAACTTCTGCTCGAAGTGAGCGGCCTCGGCCTGCCCACGGCGACCGAGTTCCTCGACCTGCTGAGTCCGCAATACATCGCGGATCTGATCGCGTGGGGCGCGATCGGCGCGCGCACGACGGAAAGCCAGAGCCATCGGCAGCTTGCGTCGGGTCTGTCGTGTCCGATCGGCTTCAAGAACGGCACCGACGGCGGCGTGCAAGTCGCGGCGGATGCCATCGTCGCGGCGCGGGCCAGCCATGCGTTCATGGGCATGACGAAGATGGGCATGGCCGCTATCTTCGAAACGCGCGGCAACGACGACTGCCATGTGATTCTGCGCGGCGGCAAGAAAGGCCCGAATTACGATGCCGAGAGCGTGGCCGCGAGTTGCGCCGCGCTCGCCGCGCTCGGCCAGCGGGAACAGGTGATGATCGACTGCTCGCATGCGAACTCGAACAAGTCGCACCTGCGTCAGGTGGATGTCGCGCAGGACATCGCGCGTCAACTGTCGGCGGGCGAGAAGCGCATCACGGGCGTGATGATCGAGAGCCATCTGGAAGAAGGGCGGCAAGACCTGAAGCCCGGCGTGCCGCTCAAGCACGGCGTCTCGATCACGGATGCCTGTCTCGGCTGGACGCAGACCGAGCCCGTGCTCGAACTGCTCGCCACCGCCGTGCGCGCCCGCCGCGCGCGCTAGACACGGCACGCAAAGGACATGGGCGCACCGGCGCAGGGCATCGCTTCACGAAAGCTTCATTCAAGTTGATGAAACGCGAACCGTTACCAAGGACGATAGCCCGCTCATCGAAAGGCCCATGTCCGCCAGCCTCTGCGCCAATGAAGCATCGTGTCCCAGCATCGAAGAACTCATCGCGTCCAATGCGCTGACGGCCGTGTTCCAGCCGATCGTGCGCTTCGCGGACGGCGAGGTCATCGGCTATGAAGGTCTCATTCGCGGGCCGGCCGGCAGCGCGCAGGAATCGCCCGCCGTGCTCTTCGAGCAGGCGACGCGCGAGCGGCGCGGCGTCATGCTGGAACATGCGGCGGCGCGCGTCTGCATCGCGGCGTTTGCCCAGCTTGCGCGCAGCGGGCTGCTGTTCATCAACTTCAGCGCGGCCGCCATCGAGGCCGCGCTCGGAGAACGCGAAACGCCCGGCTATCTGGCCGGCGACAGCGGTCTGGATGCGAAGCGGCTCGTCATCGAGCTGACCGAACAAAGCGTGATTGCGGACGCCGAGCGCTTCGGCGCGACCGTGCGCGCGCTGCGGGCGTCGGGTCCGCAGTTCGCGCTCGACGATTACGGCAGCGCCAATGCCTCGATGAATCTGTGGGTGCGGCTCGCGCCGCACTACGTGAAGATCGACCGCTTCTTCGTTTCCGACATCGCGCGTGATCCGCTCAAGTTCGAAGCCGTCAAGGCGATGGTCGCGTTCGCGAACGCGAGCGGCGCGCTTCTGATCGCGGAGGGCATCGAAAACGAAGCGGATCTGGAGATCGTGCGCGATCTCGGCATTGCCTGCGCGCAGGGTTTCCTGCTCGGCAAGCCGGCTGCGACGCCGAGCGCGCGCGTGCCGGATGCCGTTGCGCGAGCGTTGCGCTCCGCGCAGATTTCGGTCTATCCGGCCCGCACGCGCACGGGCGCGACCGCCGACATGAACGCCGTGCTGCTCGAACGCATGCTCGTCGAAGCGCCGACGCTTACCGTCAAGTCGCGCAACGACGACGTCGCGCGCCTCTTCAACGAGAGGCCGTCGCTGCATGCGGTGGCGATTCTTGACGACGGCCGTCCGGTCGGCCTCATCAATCGACGCTCGTTCATGGATCAGTACGCGCTGCCGTATCACCGCGAAGTGTTCGGCAAGCGGCCGTGCATGCAGTTCGCGCATCTCGCGCCGCTGATCGTCGAACGCGGCTCCACGCTCGAAGAGATCGCCCGGCTTTTCACGAACGACGATCCGCACGATCTCTCGGATGGCTTCATCGTCACGGAGAACGGGCGTTATGCGGGGCTCGCGACCGGCGCGAGCATGGTGCGCGCCGTGACCGAAGTGCGCGTGGAGGCGGCGCGTTATGCGAACCCGCTCACGTTTCTGCCGGGCAACGTGCCGCTCAATTCACACATCGACAGGTTGATTGCGAACGGCTCGGCCTTTGTCGCCTGTTACTTCGATCTGGACCACTTCAAGCCCTTCAACGACCGCTACGGCTATTGGCAAGGCGACGAAGTGCTGAAGACCGCCGCGAA
Source organism: Caballeronia sp. Sq4a (assembly GCF_023170545.1). NCBI lineage: Bacteria > Pseudomonadati > Pseudomonadota > Betaproteobacteria > Burkholderiales > Burkholderiaceae > Caballeronia > Caballeronia sp. Sq4a. The sequence continues at coordinate 167,297 of NZ_CP084253.1, forward strand.
CGCGCTGGCCTCGGTCTGCGAGCCGACGCGCGATTTTCTCGGCCATATCGGCGGCGACGACTTCTTGCTGCTCTTCCAAAGCGACGACTGGCGCGAGCGCGTCACGCGCGCCATGCACGCGTTCGACGAACTCGTGATGCGCTTTTACTCGCCGGAAGAACGCCTCGCCGGCGGCATACACGGCGAAGACCGGTTCGCGCGGCCCGCGTTTTTCGGCTTCGTGCGCTTCTCGGCGGGCGCGGTGCGCGTAGCACCGGGCACGGCGCGCGGCAGCGCCCACGTCAGCGCGACGGCGGCAGTCGCCAAGCGCGCGGCGAAGGAAGAGGCGAGCGGCTTCGTGGTGATGGACATGCGCGAAGCCGAATGAATCAGCGCGCCGACGCCGCGCGCAACGCCTCCATCAACGCGTGCGGATCATAGGGCTTGCGCAGCCGGATCGCATGCGGGAGCGCCTGCCGTTCCTCGTCGCTCAGTTCGAGGTCGTAGCCGGTGACGAACACGACGCCCAGACGCGGCGCCTGACGCGATGTCTCTTTCGCCAGCTCGACGCCGGATTCGCCCGCCAGGTTCACGTCGGTCAGCAGCACGTCGAAGCGTTGCTCGCCGAAAAGCGCGCGGGCTTCTGCGACGCTCGCCGCTTCGGTGAGATCGAGGCCCATCGTGCGCAGCAACTCGGCGCTGCTGGTGCGCACCATCTCGTTGTCTTCGACGAACAGCACACGCAGGCTGTCGGTGGATTCGGGCGTGGCGGCATCGGCGGCATCCGTGGCAGAGGAGGCAGTGGTGCGCGCGCGTTGCCCGAGCACATGGCGAATCTTGCGGGCGAGCGCCTCGTGCGTGTACGGCTTGCTCAACAGGTCGATGCCTTCGTCGAGCCGCCCCGCGTGAACGATCGCGTTGTCCGTGTAACCCGACGTGAACAGCACCGCGATGCCCGGCACGCGCTCGCGCGCCTTGCGCGCAAGCTCGGTGCTGCGCAACGGGCCGGGCATCACGACGTCCGTGAACAGCATGTCGATCGGCACGCCGCTTTCGACGATAGCGAGCGCGCTCTGCGCGTCCTTCGCCCGCAGCACGCGATAGCCGAGGTCCGCGAGAAGATCGACGACGGTCGCGCGCACTTCCTCGTCGTCTTCGACCACCAGAATCGTTTCGCTGCCGCCTTTCGCCGGTCCCGCGTCGACGTTCGTTTCGAGGTCTTCTTCCTGCCGCGCGCGCGGCAAGTAGAGGCGCACCGTCGTGCCGTGGCCTTCCTCGCTGTAGACCTTCACGTGCCCGCCCGACTGCTTGACGAAGCCGTACACCATCGACAGGCCGAGGCCGGTGCCGTGACCTTCGCGCTTGGTCGTGAAGAACGGCTCGAACGCGCGTTCCTGCACTTCCGGCGACATGCCCGAGCCGGTATCGGTGACGGCGACCATCACGTACTGGCCGGGCGCGACGTCGGCGTTGCGCATCGCATACGTCTCGTCGAGCGATGCGTTGCCGGCCTCGATGGTCAGCTTGCCATGCCCGTTCATCGCGTCGCGCGCGTTGATCGCGAGATTGAGCAGCGCGTTCTCGACCTGGAACGGATCGACGAGCGTGTTCCACAAGCCGCCCGATACGATCGTCTCTACTTCGATGCCGTCGCCGAGCGCGCGACGGAACATGTCGTCCAGACCGCGCACGAAGCGGCCGAGATTCACGACCTTCGGCGCGAGCGGCTGGCGCCGCCCGAACGCCAGCAATTGCGAGGCGAGGTTCGCGCCGCGCGCCACGCCGGCAAGCGCGCTTTTCACGCGCTGCTCGGACTTGTCTTGTCCGGCGACGTCTTTCGCGAGCAGTTGCAGATTGCCGCCGATGACTTGCAACAGGTTGTTGAAGTCGTGTGCGACGCCGCCCGTCAGCTTGCCGATGGCTTCCATCTTCTGCGCCATGCGCAATGCTTCTTCGGTGTGCCGCAGCGCGTCGGCCGTTTCGCGGTCCGCCGTGACGTCGCGCCCGACGCCGTGAATGCGCCGCGTGCGCGGATCGAGTGAAAGCGTCCACGCGATCCAGCGCCAGCCGCTGTCGATGCGCCCGAGGCGGCACTCGTAGCGCACCGGCGCGCCGCTCGCCCGCAGTTTGTCGAGTTCGAGCGCGACGGCGGCGCGGTCGTCCGTATGCACGATGTCGAGCATCGTGCGCGCATGCAGGCGCTCGGTATCGATGCCGAGCACCGACGACCACGACGGACTCACGCGCAACAGCGCGCCGTCGAAGCTCGCGATCACGAACAGGTCTTCGCTCAGTTCCCACAGCCGGTCGCGGTCCGCGACGACTTCGGTCACGCGGCGCTCCAGCGTCTCGTTGAGATCGCGCAGCGCGGCCTGCGCCTTGGCGCGCTCGGCGATTTCGTTCTGCGCCGCCTGGAACAGGCGCGCGTTGTCGATGGCGATGGCCGCCTGCGCCGCGACGCCGTTCACGATGCGCTCGGCGCGAGCGGTGAATACGCCCGGCTCCGGATGACCGAAGAAAAGGCCGCCGAGCACTTCGCCCGTGCGCGAGACGACCGGCGCCGCGAGATAGCTGCGCACCGGAAGATGGCCCTTCGGCATGCCGAAATGCGGCGAGTTATGGCCGTAGCGCGGGTCTTTGGTGATGTCGTCCGAGCGCACGATGCCGTGGCCGCCGAACGTCGGCCCGAAGACGGCCGTGTTGCGCGGCATCGGAAACTTCGCGAAGCTGTCTTTCGACGCGCCGGAAAGCGCGTACAGCGTGTAGCTGCCGCCTTCGTCGTCGAGCACGTTGTAGAAGAACGAACCGAACGCGGCGCCGGTCAGCTCCGTGGCGGCATCGGTCACGACCTGCACGACGCGCGAGAGATCGAGTTCGGCGGCGACCGTGGTGCCGACGCGGTTGAGCACTTCGAGCACGCGCGACTCTTCGCGCAGTCGCTGCTCGGTCTCGCGGCGCAGTCGCGACAGCCGCAGGTTACTCGCCACGCGCGCGAGCAGTTCGCGCGCGGAGAACGGCTTGGTCAGATAGTCGTCCGCGCCCGCTTCGAGGCCGCCGACGCGCGCTTCTTCGCCCGCCCGCGCCGATAGCAGCACGACCGGCGTCTCGCGCAGCGTCTCGTCGTCGCGCAGCGCGCGCAAGAGGCCGAAGCCGTCGAGGCGCGGCATCATCACGTCGGAGACGATCACGTCCGGACGCAGCGCGACGGCCGCGTCGAGCCCGGCGCGGCCATCGGCGGCGACGCTCACGTCGTGGCCCGCGGCGGCGAGCAGACGGCGCATGTAATCGCGCAGATCGGCGTTGTCGTCGACCACGAGCACGCGGCCCGTCAACGCATCCGATGGCGCGGCGGCTTCCGCCGCTTCCGCGAGCGGCGAGTCGAGGTCCGCGACGTCGAGCGCGGCCGCGTCGGCGGCGGCGTCCTCATCCGGCGCCCAGCGCAATGCGGCATCGACGAAAGACCGCGCGCGGCTGCTGGCCTCGGCGCGCGGGGCGTCGGCGCGCGTTGCTGCGTTTTCCTGCGCGGCGGGCAGCGTCACGGTGAAGCACGTGCCTTCGCCGAGGCGACTCGACACCGCAATGCTGCCGCCGTGCAGCTTGATGAGCTCCTGAACCATCGCGAGCCCGATCCCGCTGCCTTCCACCGAGCGGCCCGCCGCGCCGGCCACGCGATGGAACCGCTCGAAGACGCGCGCCTGCTCGTGCTCGGCAATGCCGATGCCCGTATCGCGCACGCTCGCTTCGATCACGCCGCCGCGCACGGACAGCGCCACCTCGATGCTGCCCTCGAAGGTGAACTTGAACGCGTTCGACAGCAGGTTCATCACGACCTTTTCCCACATGTCGCGGTCGATGTCGGCGAGCACCGGCGTATCGGGAATGTTGGTGCGAAGCGTAAGCCCGGCCGTCTCGATGGCCGAGCGAAAGAGCGACGCGAGTTCGGCGGTAAACGCGGCGATGTCCGTGCGCTGGCGATGAATCTCGATGCGGCCCGCCTCGATGCGCGAAAAATCGAGCAGCGCGTTGACGAGCGTGAGCAGCCGCATGCCGTTGCGATGCATGATCTCGACGAGCCGCATGTCTTCGGGCGGCACGCGGCCGCGCTCCGCGAGCATCTCTTCGAGCGGGCCTAACATCAGCGTGAGCGGCGTCCGGAATTCGTGGCTGATGTTGGAGAAGAACGTCGTCTTTGCGCGGTCGATTTCCGCGAGCGCCTCGGCGCGGCGGCGCTCTTCGTCGTAGGCGTGCGCATAGCCAATCGCCGCGCCGATCTGTCCGGCGACGAGATTGATGAAGGTGCGATAGCCGTCGTCGATCAGTCGATACGGATTGAGCGCCGCGATCAGCACGGTCGCATGACCGGTCTCGCCGGTCGGGGCGATCGGGACCATCACGGCGGTGGTCGGCGCGGCCTTCCACGCGCCGGTGGGCAACGACGCGCCGACGTGCTGATGCAGGTTCGTCACGAGCAGCGCGCGGTTTTCCCGCAGCGCGTCCTGAAACGGCCAGGGCTCGCGCTCATCGGCGTTCAGCGTCGCGGGCGCCGCCGGATGCCCCGGCGCGATGCCGCACGCGCCGACGAGCGTCGCCGTCTCGTTGCCGGGGCCGGCCGCGTAGAGCAGCGCGAAGGGCAGATCGCGCGGCGCGCTTTTCAGCGCGTTCATCGAGCGCTCGCAGGCCTCGCGCCAGGTGCGCGCATCGGCGGCGGAGGTCGCCAGTTCGCGCAGCACCGTCAGTTGCCGCTCGCCCAGCACACGCTGCGTGTCGTCGCTATTCGCGCAGATGATGCCGCCCGCGCCGCCTCGGTCGTCCGGAATCGGGCTGTAGGAGAACGTGTAGTACGTCTCCTCCGGAAACCCGTTGCGCTCCATGATCAGCAGCTTCTGTTCGACGAAGGTGCCTTCGACGCCGGCGAGCGCCGTGTCGAGCAGCGGCCCGATGTCGTCCCAGATCTCCCGCCACACGACCGAAGTCGGCTGGCCGAGCGCCTGTGGATGCTTGCCGCCGATGATCGACCGGTAGGCGTCGTTATAGAAGAAGAGAAGCTCGTGACCCCAGCCGATCCAGATGGGCTGGCGCGAGGTCAGCATGATGCGAATGGCCGTCTTCAGGCTCTGCGGCCAGTGCTCCGGCGCGCCGAGCGAGGTCTGCGTCCAGTCGAAGCTCCGGATGAGCACGCCCATTTCTCCGCCGCCGAGCAGAAAGCTGGGGTCGAGGCTGCTGGCGCTCGTGTCCGGGGGCAGATTCTCGGGAGTCATCGACGCTGAATCTCCTCGCTGGGTCGCTCGACCAAGCGGCATGGGGTTGAAAGGCGTGTCTTGGGATGACGCTGACTGAAACGCGCGACCGGATGGGCTTCCGGATTCTCGCACGGAAACGGCTGTGGTCCGCTCCGGCATGCACGTTCGCAGGGCTCTAGCAAGGTGCGTGACCGGGACGCGGTCAGGCGGAAGCGGCTGCCCCTCGCGGCTATTTATTTTGAATTCTTTTCGCGCTCGCTTTGCGGCCGGCTTTCTAATTCGACATATATTTTTGCACTATACTCGATCGAATCCGTTATCGTTCTTTTCTTCGCGAATCGGGAAAAACGCATAACGCGATTTGTGAAAGTCGATTGAATCGCTTTTCAGATCATTCGCGCGCTTCCCCCGGTGCGACGGGCGTCGGATCCAGCCGCTATCAGGCCGTCGGATGCGGCACCTGGCGCTTTTCCCCCTCTCCGCTTATTGCCGGTTCGCGCTTCGTATTTGCGGGCGCTCATTCAGCATTATCGAAAAAGCAACCGGCTTCATTTCAATTCGTTGCATATAACGCTCATGAACCAGTCAACCCAATCCGTCATGACGAGCCTGACCGAACGTGAAGCCATGCTTCGCCAGGAACTTGCGCTTCGCCCGAATTCACTCGCGGCGACGAATAATCTGGGACTCGTGCTACGCCTGTTGGGCCGACTGCCGGAAGCGGAGCAGATGCTTCGGCAGGCACTCGCGCTGCAACCCGATTCCGCCGAGGTTCTGGTGAATCTTGCTCTCGTTGCATTCGACGACGGCAGGATCGAAGAAGCTCAGGCGACGTTGAACAAGGCGCTGTCGCTCCGACCCGATTCCGTGATGGCCAAGTTCGTGCTCGGCTGCACGTATCAGGCGCAGAAACGCCTGGACGACGCGGCAAACGCGTTTTCGGAAGCCATTGCCGGACTGCCGGACTTCGCGCAGGCGCATGTCTCGCTCGGACAGACGCGCTTCATGCAGAACCGCCTGCCCGAAGCGGAGACGGCGTGCCGCCGCGGCATCGACCTGGCGCCTGACGTGATAGAAGGCCATCTGTGGATGGGCGACATCCTTTGCGCGGCGGGACGGCTGACGGAGTCGGAGGCGTCGTTCAACCGGGCGCTCGCGATCAATCCGCAATCGGCCGAAGCGCATTGCGGCCTCGGCAACGTGGCGCACCGTCGCTTTGACCTGCGTGACGCCGAGGCGCAGTTTCAGAAGGCGTTGGCTTTGCGCCCTGTCTTTTTCGAAGCGAGCCGCGGTCTCGGGTTCGTGCTGCTCGCGGCTGGCCGGGCGCACGAAGCGGAGGGCGCGCTGCGTCAGGCGCTATCGCTCAAGCCCGACGACGCAGGTCTGCAGAGCGCCTTGAACGCCACGCTCGCGTTGCCGCGCGCGCAGCCGCGTCCCGGCGTGCAGACGAGCGTCGACACGTTGATCGCTCCGCGCAAGCCGTCCGCGTGAGCCGCATGGCTGACCGCGTCGGAATGCTTCTGAAAGGAACGGCTCTTGCTTGGCGCCCCTGTGTAATGAAGGGAGGAGAGCATGATCAGCAAACAACGGACCTCGACGGACCAACTCGAAACCATTCCCGACACGTCCAGCCCCGCCTACGCCAAATCGCACCCGTTGATGCGCGCGTTCGATAGCTTCGCGAGCCTCGTCACGCGCTGGGCGGGTTCGCCGTTCGCCTTCGGGCTCGCGGTGGCGAGCATCGTCGCGTGGGTCGTCACCGGGCCGATCTTTCACTATTCAGACGGCTGGCAACTCGTCATCAACACGGGCACGACCATCATCACGTTTCTGATGGTGTTTCTGATTCAGCAGAGCCAGAACAAGGACAGCGTCGCGCTGCATCTCAAGCTCAATGAACTGCTCGCGACGCATCGCGCGGCGAGCAATCACCTGATCGGCATCGAGGACGCGAGCGAAGAAGAACTGCGCAGGCTCGCGGCGGCGTATCTGCGGCTGGCATCGGAAGGCGCCGAGGCGGCGGCCGGAGCGTCGCCCGGTAGCGCGGCGAAGAAGAATTGAGGCCGCGCGACGATCATCGGCTCCTGTTGACTCAATGCGTGACTTTCGCCGGCGCGACGCGCCGGTTCAGCACGCGCGCTTGCAGAACGATCACGAGCAACAAGAAAAGCCCGCGAATCACCGACTGCCAGTAAGCCGACAGGCTGATATACCCGAGCCCGTTCTCGAAGTTCAGCAGATTGAACACGAGCCCGAGCAGCGCGACGCCTGCAATGGTCATCGCGATGGAGCCTTCGCCGCCCGTCAGCCGCGTGCCGCCGAGCACCACCGCCGAGATGGCGAAGAGTTCCCAGCCGACGCCCTCGTTCGGCTGTCCCGCGCCGAACTGCGCCGCGAGAATCGCGCCCGCGATGCCGGCGAGCAAGCCGCTCAACGCATACACCGCGACGAGCGTGCGATCGACGTTCAGCCCCATCAGCCGCGACGCCTCTTCGCTGCCGCCGATCGCGAGCGCATGCCGGCCGAAGCGCGAGCTGCGCAGCGCGATCCAGCCGAGCACCGCCGCGACGAGCGACACGATGCCGGGAATCGGCAGACCGAACAGGTCGCCTTGTCCGAAGGCGGCGAAGTTCGTGTCGGACGAGATGGCGACCGCATCGTTATGGCCGAGCAAGAGCGCGAGGCCATGCGCGCCGAGGCTCGTCGCAAGCGTGACGATGAAGGGGAGGATGCGCATGTGCGTGATGACGATGCCGTTCAACACGCCCACCGCGAGGCCCGCGAACGCTCCGGCGAGCACGCCCGCCACGCCGCCGTGCGGACTCGCCAGCGCGGCGACCACGCTCGCGAGCGCGGCCACCGCGCCCACGGACAGATCGATGCCGCCCGTGATGATGACGAACGCCATGCCGATGGAGATCAGCGCGAACATCGAGTTGTAGCGCCAGAACGATGTGACGTTGTAGGCGGAGGCGAAGTGCTCGTAGCGCACGACGCCCAGGACGAGCAACGCGACGAGCGCGATCAGGATAGGAAGGTTCTTCTTCATGTCATGAGCCTCGGCGGCGCTGCACGTACACGGCGGCGATGATGATCGCGGCCTTCAGCACGAGCGCGGCGGCGTCCGGAATGCCGTGCGCGAGCAGCGTGTAACGCAATAGCTGGATGATGAGCGCGCCGATCAGCGTGCCCGTGATATACGCCTTGCCGCCTGTCAACGCCGTGCCGCCGACCGCGACGGCCGCGATGGCATCGAGTTCGACGCCGAGGCCCACGACGTTTGCATCCGACGACGAATTCACCGAGATCGAGATGAGCCCGGCGAGACCTGCGAGCGCCGCGCATGCGGTGTACGCGATCAGCTTGACGCGCGCTGTCGGAATCCCCGAGAGATACGCCGCGTCCTCGTTGCCGCCCGTGACGAGCAGATACTTGCCGAACAGCGTCTTGCGCACGATCCACGTGAAGACGGCGACGAGCGCGAGCATCAGCAGAATCTGGAACGGCACGCCCGCGACCTTGCCGAGCGCGATCCACTGAAACGCGGGATTGTTGAACGCCTGCAGGCTGCCGTCGGTCACGACTTGCGCGATGCCGCGTCCCGCGATGAAAAGCACGAGCGTCGCGACGATGGGCTGCACGCGAAGCCGCGTGACGAGCAGTCCGTTGAACACGCCGCACACTGCGGCGGCCATCACGGGCAGCGTGAAGGCGAGCAGAATGCCGAGCGGCCCTTCGATGTTCATGAAGAGCATCGGCGCGAGCGCGCCGGCAATCGCCATCGACGCGCCCACGGACAGGTCGATGCCGCCTGTCGCCACCACGAGCGTCATGCCGATGCCGACGATCACGATCGTCACCACCTGCGTGAGGTTCACGTTGAACGTCTGAAGCGACCAGAAGTGCTCGGTGAAGAACAGATTGAACAGAATCATCGCGACGAGCACGATGATCTCGCGCTGAATCGCGACGCCGCGCCGCTTCTTGGCGGGCGCCGTTTGCGCGTCGGCTGCGAGCGGCGCTACGGGTCGTGCAGCAGGTTGTGTCTTGTCGATCATGACTCGTTTCCTTGCGCGGCCGTCGCTTGCGCGAGCGTCGATGTCTCACCCGAGCCGTAGGCGATCGCATCCATGATCGATGCCTCGTTCATCTGCGCGCCATCGAGTTGCGCCACGGTTTCGCCGTCGCGGATCACGACTGCGCGGTCGGCCACGGCAGTGAGTTCTTCTAGCTCGGACGCCGACAACAGTACGGCCATGCCCGCATCGCGCAACTCGCGCACGATCTTCGCGACGTCCGCTTTCGCGCCCACGTCGATGCCGCGCGTCGGCTCGTCGAGCAGCAGAAGACGCGGATTCGTCGCGAGCCAGCGCGCGAGCAAGACCTTTTGCTGATTGCCGCCCGAGAGTTCGCGTATCGGTTGATCGGGCGAGCGCAGCTTGATGCCGAGCGACGCGATGAAGCTGTCCACGATTTCGCGCTGCTTCGCAACGTCCACGACGCCGCGCTTAGTGAGCGCGGGCAGGCAGACGAGCGTGAGGTTGTCGCGCACGGAAAGCTCCGGCACGATGCCTTCGGCCTTGCGGTCTTCGGTGAGATACGCGATGCCGCGCGTGATCGCATCTTTCGGCGACTTGAACGCGGCGCTTTCGCCGGCCACCGTGAGCGCACCGCGCGAAGGACGGTCCGCGCCGAACAGAAGGCGCATCGTCTCCGTGCGGCCCGAGCCGAGCAATCCGGCGAGACCCACCGCTTCGCCCGCATGCACGTCGAGCGATACGTTCGTGACTTTCGCGCCCGCCGCGAGCGACTGCGCGCTCAACGCGACCGCGCCGCGCTTCGCCAGATTTTCTTCTTTCACCGCGCTGTCTTCGTGCACGACGGCGGCGAGCGTGCGGCCGAGCATCGTCGTCACGAGCTTGAGCTTGTCCATCTCCTGCATGGTGCTTTCCGCGACCGTCTGGCCGTCGCGCATCACGGTGACGCGGTCGCACAGCGCATACAGTTCGTCCAGCCGATGCGACACGAAGATGACCGCGCGCCCGTCGTCGCGCAAGCGGCGCACCACGCCGAAAAGCAGTTCGACTTCGCGCTCATCGAGCGATGACGTCGACTCGTCCATGATGACCATCTTCGCAACCGACGAAACGGCTCGCGCGAGCGCGACCATCTGCTGAATGGCGGTCGAATAGTCGCGCACGGGCTTCTTCACGTCGATATGGAGTCCGAACGATTCAAGGAGTTCAGTCGCGCGCCGCTGCACCGTTTTCCAGTCGATCAGGCCGAAGCGGCGCGGCTCGCGTCCGAGAAATATGTTCTCGGCCACCGAGCGAAACGGCACGAGGTTGATCTCCTGATAGATCGTGCTGATGCCCGCTTCGCGCGCTTCCTTCGGCGTGCGGAAATCCACTTCGCGTCCGTCGAAGCGGATGGTTCCGCCGCTCTTGCGATACGCGCCGGTGAGAATCTTGATGAGTGTCGACTTGCCCGCGCCGTTCTGGCCGATGAGCGCGTGCACCTCGCCGGCCGCCACGGTGAGGCGCGCGTGCTTGAGCGCCGCGACGCCGCCGAAGGCAATGTCGATGTCCTGCATGTCGAGTAGGGGAGCAGTGGCCATGCGGCGCTTCCGTCCTTTAGAAAAGCGAGCGCCCGAAGGCGCCCGCGAACCAACATAGACTGCTTCGCTCAATAGCCGTACTGCATGCTGGCGTCGACGTTGCTCTTGTCGTAGAAACGATCGGAGACTTTGACCCACGGCGGAATGGTCTCGCCCTTCGCGTATTTCTGCGCGACATCGCACGCGAGCGGTCCGAAGAACGGGCTCGACTGCACGCTCGCGCCGAGTTCGCCTGCCTTGATCGCTTCGAGGCCGCCCTTTGTGCCGTCGATCGTGACGAGGACGATGTCCTTGCCCGGCTGCTTGCCCGCCGCCTTGATCGCGGCGATCGCGCCGAGCGCCATTTCGTCGTTGTGCGCGTAGACGGCGGTCACGTCGGGATGCGCCTGCAACAGCGTTTCCATGACCTGGCGGCCCTTGTCGCGCGCGAAGTCGCCGCTTTGCGACGCGACGATCTTCATGCCCGGATTCTTCGCGATGACCTCGTCGAAGCCCTTCTTGCGGTCGTTCGCAGCGGACGCGCCGGTCGAACCTTCGAGCTCGATGATCGTCGCCTTGCCGTTGGTGGCTTTCACGAGCCAGTCGGCGGCGCGGTGGCCCTGATCGATGAAGTCCGATCCGATGAACGTGATGTAGTCGCGCCCGGCCTTCGCCATCGACTGGTCGATGTTGCGGTCGACGAGAATCACTGGAATGCCGGCCTTCTTCGCCTGCAACACGACCGGCGCGAGCGGCTTTTCTTCGCGCGGCGGGAACACGAGCAGATCGACGTGCTGCGCGATCATGCTCTGGATGTCGGACACCTGCTTGGCGGCCGAGCTGTTCGCATCGGTGATGATGACCTGCCAGCCGCATTTCGATGCGACGTCCTTGAAGCTCTTGGTCTCGGCGAGCCGCCACGGGTTGTTGCTCTCCGTCTGCGCGAAGCCCACGCGCAGCGGCTTCTTGTTCGGGATCTTCGGCAACGCGTCGTCGGCGGCGTGCGCGGCTCCGGCGCCGGCTGCGAGCGTCAGAACGGTGAGCGCGGCGGCGAGCGGGCGCAGGCCCGAGCGGAGATTCTTCTTTAGCGACACCATGTCTTCCTCCGATAGGATGATTCGTCTTGTTGGTAATGCCGATGCTTGTTGTTGCCCGGTCTGTCTGATGCGAGAGATGCTGCTGCCTTGCGCGCTCTGTATTAACGTCTTATTGGCGGCTAATCACTAATATTATTAATTGCGAACTGATGCGCTTCGGCGATGACCTTCACCGATCCGCGCTCGATCAACGGGCCGTCGAGCTTGACGGTGCGCCGCCGCAACGGCGCGCCGACGGCGCGGTTGTGTTCCTCTTGCAGAAGCGTTTCGACTGCCCAGCGGCCGAGGTCGTAGTTCGGCAACACCACGGTGGATAGCGGTGGATGCGTGTGGCGCGCGATCTCCTGATCGTCGTAGCCGACCACGGAGACGTCGTCGGGCACGCGCAGCCCGAGTTGCTTGAGCGCCTCGATGGCGCCGAGCGCCATCAAATCGTTCGCGCAGAAAATGGCCGTCGGCGGATTCGGCTCGCGCATGAGCGAGAGCGTCTGCTCGAAGCCGGCGCCCGAACTCCAGTCGCCTTCGCGCACGAGTTCCGGCGCGAACGGCAAGTCCGCCGTGGCGAGCGCCGTGCGATAACCCTTCAGCCGGTCGCGCGCCGCGTCCTGATACGGCTCGCCGTTGATATAGCCGATGCGCCGATGCCCCGCCGCGAGCAGATAGTCCGTCGCCGTGTGCCCGCCCGCAACCTCGGCCGGCACGACCGACGACAGGTTCGCCTCGCTCGCGTAGCAGTTGAGCAGCACTGTCGGCACCTTGGCGAGCGCCGCGGGCAGCGCGACGAGCCGTGTGTAGACGGTCGCGTAGATCACGCCGAGCAGGTTGGGGTGGTCGAGCGTCGCGGCGAGCACGCGCGCCTCGATCTCCGCGTTGCCGTGCGTCGAATAGACGGCGAGCAGGCGGCCATGCGCGAACGCGGCGTCGCGCGCCCCGTCGATGCACACGACCGGATGCGGGCTCGTCGAGATCTCATCGGCGAGATACACGATCAGATTGCGCTCGCTCTGCGCGCCGGGTGTGTCGAAGGCGTCGAGCGCGGCGGGCTCGCGCGGCGTCATGCGATAGCCGAGCTCCTGCGCCGCGCGCAGCACCTTGTCGCGCGTGACGTCCGAGAACTTCGCGCCGCTCGCGTTGTTGAGCACGAGCGATACCGTCGACTGCGAAACTCCGGTGAGCTTCGCAATGTCGGTCATCGTCGGGCGGCGCTGCGTGGTTTTCTTCATCGGACGGATGCGGCGTATGAGGCTTGGCGACAGACCTTAACACTAATATTAGTGATGAACAACACGGAAACCACCTAGCCACAGCATGGGACGGCACAGGGTTTTCACCGAGTATTACTAATAATATTGACGGCGCGATTACTGCCGTGCCATTCTCTTTCCGACCGATTGACGACCGAAAGGAGCGGCGCATGGGCCGATACGACGAGACGACGAGAGACGCGCTTGCACAAGCGTTCGAGCGAGACGGTTTCGTGCTGTTGCGGGATCACTTCGAGCGCGCGAAGCTCGAAGCGTGGCGCGAGGCATTCGCGCCGCTGTTGCAGCCACATGTCGATGCAGCGCGCGAGGCATCGGCGAGCGGCAATCGCGGGCCGGGCCGCTATTACGTGACCTTGCCGTTCGAAGGCGAGTTCGCGGACCCGTCGATCATCTGCGACGAGGACATCATTGGCATCGTCGAGCGCGTGGCGGGACGCGATCCGGTCATGTGCCAGCTCGCGACCGATACGCCGGTTCTGGGCTCGGACTTTCAGGACTGGCATCGCGATACGCCGCCGCTTTTCGACGACGCGCCCGAGACGCCGTCGTTTCAGCTTGCCGTGAACTTTCCGCTCGTCGATGTAGACGAGCGCAACGGCTCGCTGGAAACGACGCGCGGCACGCACCGCGTCTCGCGCGAAGAAGCGCTAGCCGGTCTCGCCGATGGACGCTTCCCGCCCGAGCGCGTGCCGATGCGCGTCGGCGACGTGATGATCCGCGATGTGCGCGGGCTGCATCGCGGCACGCCGAACTACATCGACGAACCGCGTCCGATGGTCGTGATCGGCTATAGCCGCGCATGGTATTTCCGGCCCGAAGTGCATATCGACGTGCCGCGCGCCGTGCTCGCCGACCTGCCGCCGCGCGCGAAACGACTGCTGCGCTACAACCCGGTGGTCGAGCGCACGCAGCGCATCTTCGACGAAAACTACCGGCAGTTCGCATATTGAGCGCCGATCGGACCCCGTCCGGGCGCGCGGACGAAGCGCTCGTGGAATTGCGCCACGGCGCGCGGCGCGTGCTGCTCGCCCCGCACGTCGGCGGCGCGATTGCGGCATTCTTCGACGCCCGCGAGCCCAACGAAGGCGGCGCGCTGCACTGGCTGCGTCCCGCCACCGTCGATGCGCTCGCCGCGCGCAATCCGCTCGGCATGGCGAGCTTTCCGCTCGTGCCGTACTGCAACCGTATTCGCGATGCCCGCTTCACATTCGATGGCGCGCTCGTCGATCTATCCGGCGACGGCAACGCGTTCCCGCACGCGTTGCACGGCAACGGATGGCGGCGGCCGTGGCGCGTCGAAGCCGTCTCCGAGGCGAGCGCCCGTCTCACGTTGTCGCACGTGCCTTCGCAGGAACCGGCGCATCATTGGCCGTTCGCGTTCGAAGCGGCGCAGGACATCGCGCTGGATGCGCAGTCGCTCACTGTGACCATGTCGCTGCGCAATCTGTCGGACCGGCCGATGCCCTTCGGCCTTGGACATCATCCGTATTTTCCGCGCACCGGGCACACGGTCGTGCGCACGCGGGTCGGGTCGATGTGGCATACGACGCCCGAGCCGCTGCCGACGCACGCCGGCCCGCATCCGTGCATCGACGCGCTGGCATCGCGCGAGGGCATGTCCGCCGATGCCTTCGATCTCGACAATAACTTCACGGGCTGGTCGCGGGAGACGTCGGTCGCGTGGCCGCGCGAGCATCGGTCGGTCACGCTGCGAGCGGAAGCGCCGTTCGACTTCACGGTGATTTATGCGCCTTTGTCGTTCGGGTCGCTGCTGTGTGTCGAGCCGGTCAGCAATGTCGCGGATTGGGTGAATCTCGAGGTCGACCAGTCGCTGAAGGGCGGCGGCGTGCTTGCGCCGGGAGAGTCGGTCAGCGCGCGGTTCTGGCTGACGCCTGAGGTCGAGTAGGACGGTTCGCGGCTGGCGCGACGAGCGCATGTGCTTCCGTCATGCACGTCGCTCGTCGCGCCGCCGTGTGCTCAATGACCGAAGAACACCTCGCATTGCGGCAGGCCGCTGCATGTTTCGGTGGTCCGTCCGCCAGCCGACATGCTCGTCCCGGCTTTCGTGCCGCCGTAGGCTTGTTCGCCGGATGCGGAGTCGGTTGTCGCGGCGTCGGCTTGCCGTGCGGTGTGCGAGGAATCCATCGGACGCATCGTCTGGACGACTTGTTGCGCCGTGTCGGGCATGCCTTGCGCGCGGGCGTTGCCGATGCCCGCGGCCAGCGCACAGGCAGCCATCATCGCGATGAATTTCGGGTTGACGTTCGTCTTCATGTTCCAGCTCCTCAGAAGCGAATGCACAAGCAGCCGGCAACACGTTCCCGGACTCCTTGCAGCGGTGGAAGAATTGGCGCGCCGCGACCATGCGAAGCCAGCGCGTTCGCCGGCCGCAGTCGACCTAGCAACGACGCAGACGGCACGACCGAGCCCTTGTGATGAAATGCCGGGATGTCGTCGTATGCGGCGGGCGCGATGACTAACCGCGCAGGCACACATTAGGGTCTGGGAAGAAGACGCGAAATCCCTATGTGGAAGGGATGCGTACGGGGGGAGTGATAAAGCTCAGAAGGGGTTGCGCCCGGCCCGCGCAACGAACGGCGCAGACCGGGCGGCCTTGCAAAAAGCGAACGCGTTACTGCGAACTCGACGTACCGCTACCGGACGAACCCGAACCGCTCTTCTTGTGCATCTTGTTCATTTTGCTGCTGGAACCGCTGCCCGAGCCCATGGTCGAGGAGCCCGTTGCGCCCGACGTTGCGCCCGTCGTGCCATTTGCGTTCGGCGTGCCCATGCCGGTGCCGCCTTGACCCGCGCCGTTGCCGCCTGCCGTGCCGCCCCCCGTTCCGCCGCCGCCCGCGCCACCACCGGCGCCGCCGCCTGCGCCCTGCGCGAACACGGCGCCCGACAGGCTCAGAATCATTGCGGATACGAGTAAGCTCTTCTTGGCGATTTTCATGGTGCCTCCCTTGAATTTGGTCATGTGACGCGCGCCGCTGCGGTTTCCTGCGCGGCGTCGCGCCTTACATGGCGCAATCCGTGTGCCGCAATCGTGAGCGTTCGCGCTCCTGAGCGCGGCTATCTGGAAGACAAGGCGATTCGGTTACGCCAGCGCCTCGTCGCACCATTCAATGGCCCACGCCCGCGCACAATGCAGTGCGTCCCACTCGTTCGGGAAAGAGTCGAGATCACCGGATTCGTGGACTTCCACGTTCGGCGTGTGTTCGTTGGGCGCGCTGGTGATTCGGGCGCGCGCATAAAAGCTGCCGTCTTCATCATGGCGAGCGGTACAGTCGATATGAAAATTCTTGTAGTCAAAACGCATTAGGAAGTTCTCCACAAGAGAGTGCGTGGCGTCGCGGCTGACATTCCGAAGCCGGGCCCGACACGCGTGCAATAAGCACCGCTGGAGCGGTGCTTGCTCGATGCCGGTGATGCGGCTGACCTCACCAACGGAGCGCGCTCATGACCACGCACGAAAAGACGCAAGAGAAGACGCAAGAGAAGACGCAACAGCAGCATGGACAATCCGCGGACGGCGATGACAAGGCGACCTTCGACGAGTTCAAAGCGCTCGTCAACATGACGGCGCATCAGCTGGAAAAATGGCTGGCGACGGATGAATCTCAGGCCGTGGGCCAAAAGGACGGGAACGCGGAGTCGGTCGGGCATCAGTCCGGGCGGCGCATTATCGAATTGCTCGGCGCGAAGAAGAGCGAATTGCATGCCGACGACTACGGCCACATGCGCAAGGTCATCGGCTACGTGAAACGCCATTTGGCGCAGCGCCCGCAAGGCGATATCGAGCATACGAAGTGGCGCTACTCGCTGATGAACTGGGGCCATGATCCGTTGAAATAGCAGCGCGGCGGCGCCATGTTTGCCCTACCGCCGGTTTGCAAACTTCCCGCGACACGATTAGCGTACTGTATAAATATACAGTATCATAGCCAAGATGGAACTGTCCGAAAAGCTCGAAATTCTTGCGGATGCCGCGAAGTACGACGCATCGTGCGCGAGCGGCGGCGCGCCCAAGCGCGAGTCGCGCGGCGTCGAAGGCTTGGGCGCGAGCACGGGCTCGGGCATTTGCCACAGCTTCACGCCGGACGGCCGCTGCGTGTCGCTACTCAAGATTCTGCTCACGAACTTCTGCCTGTACGACTGCCAGTACTGCATCAACCGCCGCTCCAGCAACGTGCCGCGCGCGCGGTTCACGCCGGAAGAAGTCGTCACGCTGACGCTGGACTTTTATCGCCGCAATTACATCGACGGGCTGTTCCTGAGTTCGGGCGTGATTCGGTCCTCGAACTACACCATGGAGCAACTGGTGCTCGTGGCGAAGACCCTGCGCGAGAAGCATCAGTTCCGCGGCTACATCCATCTGAAGACGATTCCGGACGCCGATCCCGGCCTGATCGCGCAGGCGGGGCGCTATGCGGACCGCTTGAGCGTGAACATCGAGCTGCCGACTGAGATCAGCCTCGAGCGCCTCGCGCCGGAAAAAAGCGGCCGCACCATCAAGCTGGCGATGGGCAACATTCGCGTCGCGCGCGAGGAGTCGGAAGCGGAGCCGCGCGCGCCGCGCTTCGCGCCGGCGGGGCAGAGCACGCAGATGATCGTCGGCGCGGACGAGACCGACGACCGCACCATTCTCGGCACCGCCGAAACGCTGTACGGCTCGTATCAGTTGAAGCGCGTCTACTATTCGGCGTTCAGCCCGATCCCCGACAGTCCGTCCGGCGTGCCGTCGAAGGCGCCGCCGCTTCTGCGCGAGCATCGGCTGTATCAGGCCGATTTTCTGATGCGCGGCTATGGCTTCAATGCCGCGGAGTTGCTCGGCGATGCAGGCAATCTGCCGCTCGATGTCGATCCGAAGCTCGCATGGGCGCTCGCGCATCGCGAGCGTTTCCCGGTCGATCTGAACACCGCGCCGGTGCGCATGATCGCGCGGGTGCCGGGCATCGGCATGCGCAACGCGAAACGCATCGCGGAACTGCGCCGCGCGCGGCGCGTGCGCTACGCGGATCTCGCGCGGCTACGCTGCGCGATGGACAAGGTGAAGCCTTTCGTCGTGACGGAAGACTATCGGCCGCCGCTCGCCGAGGCATCGTCGGAGCATTTGCGAAAGGCGCTTGCCACGCAGCCGGTGCAGCTTTCGCTCATCTAGCGATGCATGTCATCACCATTGACGACGACTTCGACGCATGGCGCAGCGCGGCGCTCGACGCGCTCGCCCGAGACCTGAAGCCCGAGTCGATCGAATGGCGCACGCAGCAAAGCGGCACGCCCGCATTATTCGCGGCATCTACCGAAACGGCCGCGCCGGCCACTGAAGCAGCGCAAGTGCGCGTGTCGCGCGAACTCGCCGCGTTGCTCAAGGACGCCGCGCATTTCCGCGACGAGCGGCGCTTCGGCTTTCTGTATCGCGTGCTGTGGCGCTGGACGCATGGCGACCGCTCGGTGGCGTCGGCGGCCGATGAAGACGGCGCGCGTCTCTACAAGATGGCGAAGGCGGTGCGCCGCGCGCAGCACGACATGATCGCGTACGTGCGTTTCCGGCAGCGCGAGGCGTCGCTCGGACCGCCGGAATTCGTCGCGTGGTACGAGCCGGATCACGACGTGCTCGCCTGGGGCGCGGAGCATTTCGCGGCGCGCATGGGTCAGTCGACGTGGCTTATCACGACGCCGGATGGCGCGGCCATGTGGAACGGCGAGCGTTTGCAGATCGAGCGACGCCGCGCGCTCGCGTCGGACCATGCGTCCGACACGCCCGACGCCGCCGAAGACCTGTGGATGACCTACTACCGCAGTATCTTCAACCCTGCGCGCCTGAACGAATCCGTGCTCGAACAGCAAATGCCGGTGCGCTTCTGGAAGGGATTGCCGGAAGGCGCGCTCATTCCGCAGCTCGTCAGCGATGCGCGCGGCGGCGCGCGGCGCGTCGCGCAGGCGCGGGCGGTCGGCGCGCTCGGCGGCAAGATCGTGCAGGTGGAGGCAGAAGACGCGCAGCCGGAACGCGACGCGCCCACGTCGCTCGACACCTGCCGCCGCTGCGATCTGTGGCGTCACGCGACGCAAGCCGTCCACGGCGCAGGCCCGGCCGATGCGTGCATCATGCTGCTCGGCGAGCAGCCGGGCGATCAGGAAGACCTGAAAGGCGAGCCGTTCGTAGGACCCGCCGGACAGTTGCTCGACGACGCCATGCGCCAGGCGCAGGTCCCGCGCGAGCAGGTTTATTTGACCAACGCTGTGAAGCATTTCAAATGGGAGCCGCGCGGCAAGCGGCGGCTGCACAAGACGCCCGCGCAGCAGGAAGTCGAAGCGTGCTCGTACTGGCTGGAGCGCGAGCTGGAGCAGACCGGCGCGCGCGTCATCGTCACGCTGGGCGCGACGGCGCTGACCGCGCTGCTCGGCAAGCGCGCGACGTTGCGGGCGCATGTCGGCCGCGTCACGCCGTATGGCGACAAGCTGATCGTCGCCACGTATCACCCGTCTTATGCGCTCAGGCAACTCGACGACACCGCGCGCGACAAGACCATCGCCGATATCGTCGATGCGCTCGCCAAGGCGCGGTCGCTCGCCGCGCAGACGCAGCCGGGCTAGAACGCGGCGCGCACCACGCCGCCGTCCGCGCGCAACGCCGCGCCGTTCGTCGCCGACGACAACGCCGAGCACACGTACACGACCATGTTCGCGATCTCCTCCGGCGCGATGAAGCGCTTGAGCAGCGAACTCGGCCGCGCTTCTTCGAAGAACGACTTCTGCACATCCTCCATGCTCTTGCCGTCCGAGAGCTTCTCGACGAACTCGGTCACACCTTCCGAACTCGTCGGGCCGGGCAAGACGGAGTTGACGGTGACGCCGGTGCCCGCGCACGTTTCGGCGAGCCCGCGCGACAGCGCCAGTTGCGCGGTTTTGGTCAGACCGTAGTGGATCATCTCCACGGGAATCTGAATGCCGCTCTCGCTGCTGATGAACACCACGCGGCCCCAGTTCTTCTGCTTCATCTTCGGCAGATAGGCGCGCGACAGCCGCACGCCCGACATCACGTTCGCGTTGAAGAAGCGCAGCCAGTCGTCGTCGGAGATGTCTTCGAACGGCTTCGGCTCGAAGATGCCCATATTGTTCACGAGGATGTCGACCTCCGGGAAGCGCTGCACGAGCGCGTCGACTTGCGCCGCGTCGGAGACATCGCCTGCGAAGCCTTCGGCCTGCGCGCCGGGAACGAGCTGGCGCAGCTTGCCGAGCGCGGCATCGACGGACGATTGCGAGCGTCCGTTCACGATCACGCGCGCGCCTTCACGTGCGAGCGCCACGGCAATGGCATGGCCGATTCCCTTCGTCGAACCAGACACGAGTGCGAGCTTGTTGGCGATTTGCAGGTCCATCGTTGCTCCTTCGAAGCGTGGGTTGAATGGCGGCGCTTGAGCGCGCGTTCGACGCATGGTAGCGAGACTCGCGTGTTCATGCTCAAAAGCGGCTTTGCCACGCATGACACCCGGCGACATAAATGTTGGATGGCGCGCGCGGCGGGCATCGTCCATAGTGGCGCCACGGTGATCGACAGCCCCACCGCAGACCCGCAGACCGTCATCCAGCCAACGAACTCAGGTGCCGACATGTCTCATGTAACGAACGTCTCCTCGCTCGATTCCCTCGTCCGCCACGCCCGCCGCGCGCTGCGGTGCCTGCGGACACCACGATCTACGTGTATCCGTTCGCAAGCGACGCGGGCGACGTGAAGCTCGACAATCATGGTCTCGCGTCCAAGCTCAAGACCGCGATGTCCGGCGACACAGAGGCGCAGCAGCAGGCGCAAGACGCCATCGCGGCGCGCGAAGAAGTGGCCGACGAAATCGTCGCGAAACTCCAGTCGATGGGTCTGCGCGCGGTCCGCGCCGACGTCGCGCCGCCCGATGACCAGAACGCGCTCGAAGTCGTCGGCAGCATCGACAAGATCGACGCGGGCAATCGCCGCCGCCGCATGCTGATCGGGCTCGGCGCGGGACAAAGCAAGGTCACGGCGACCGTGCAGCTCGTGTTCAAGCCGGCGCACGGCGCGCCGCAATTGCTCGAACAGTTCGATGCCAGCGCCGACAGCGGTCACGCGCCGGGCGTCGCGGAAACGGCGGGCGTCGGCGCGGTGGCGGGTCACGCGGTGAGCTCGCTCGCCGTATCGGGCGGACTGCACGCGGTTTCCGAAACGAAGCGCGCAGGCGTTTCATCCGACGAACAGCGCCTCGGCGACGCCATTGCCAAGCAGATCGGGCAATCCGCGCAAACCTGATGGCCCGCGCGTTCCGGAACCACATACACTACCGGTTCCGGACGGATGTTCGATTCGCGAGGCCCTGCATGCCCACGCTTGCCCTGATTGCGTTGACCGTCGTCGCGACCGTGATCGTGGTATTGGTGATCGCCAACCTGACGAGCGGTGAAAAGAAGATCGAGCACAAGATCGAGCGTCTCTACGCGAGCGACGATCCGCAGTTCCTCCGGTCGATGGGTCTGCTGCTCGGACCGCCCGTGGTGGACGGCAACCGCTTCGAGGTGCTCGTGAACGGCGACGAAATCTTTCCCTGGATGCTCGAAGGCATCCGCTCGGCGAAGAAGACGATCACCTTCGAGACGTTCATCTACTGGTCGGGCGCGATAGGCGAGCAGATCGCCGAGGCGCTGGCCGAAAAGGCGCGCGCAGGCGTCTCGGTGCATGTTCTGCTCGACTGGGTCGGGTCGTCCAAGATGGACAAGCGCTACTTGCAGACGCTGCGCGACGCGGGCGCGGAGGTCATTCAGTATCACAAGCCGCACTGGACGGGACTCGGCCGCATGAACGACCGCACGCACCGCAAGCTGCTCGTGATCGACGGCCGCACGGGTTTCACGGGCGGCGTCGGCATCGCGGACGAATGGACAGGCCATGCGCAGGACGAGAAGCATTGGCGCGATACGCACTTTCGCGTGCAAGGTCCGGCGGTCGGGCAGATGCAGGCGGTCTTCATGGACAACTGGGTCAAGGCCACCGGCAACGTGCTGCACGGCGCGAACTATTTTCCCGAGATCGAGCGCGCGGGCGACGGTCTCGCGCACATGTTCAGCAGTTCGCCTTCGGGCGGCAGCGACGACATGCAGCTCATGTATCTGATGGCGATCACCGCCGCGACGCATTCCATCCATCTGTCGAGCGCCTACTTCGTGCCCGACAAGCTGACCATCAACGCGATTGTCGAGGCGGCGCGGCGCGGCGTGCGCGTGCGCATCATCACGCCGGGCAAGCGCATCGACACGCATACGGTGCGCGAGGCGTCGCGCGCGTGCTGGGGCGATCTGCTCGCGGCGGGCGTCGAGATGTACGAATATCAGCCGACGATGTTTCATTGCAAGCTGATCGTCGTCGATGAATTTCTGGTGTCGGTCGGCTCGACCAACTTCGACAGCCGGTCGTTCAAGCTCAACGACGAAGCGAACCTCAACATCTACGACCGCGACTTCGCGCGCCAGCAGACCGCGATTTTCGACGCGGATATCGAGCGTTCCAAACGCATCACGCTCGAAGACTGGCAGCGTCGCGGGCTCGGAGAACGCATGCTGGAACGCGTTGTGGCATTGTTGGACCCTGAACTGTGATGCGCCGGCGCATGGACAAAAACTGTTCTTGCACCAGGCTTTCGAGCGGCCTAAAGATTGGCCAGTGTGCGCCGATAAGACGCTTACGCAAACACGCCCCTTCGATTCCGGCACTTCATGCACGGCACTTATAACTTCTGGCTCGTGGCGGCATCGCTCGTCGTCGCCACGCTCGCCTCGTACACGGCCCTCGACATCTCCGGCCGCATCGCGATGCTGTCGCATTCGCGCATGCGGCATGTCTGGCTCGCGGGCGGCGCGGCCTCCATGGGCGTAGGCATCTGGTCGATGCACTTCGTCGGCGTGCTGGCGTTTTCCCTTCCCATCAAGCTCGGCTACGACTTTCGCATCACGGCGGCGTCGCTCGTGATCGCGATGCTGGTCTCGTTCTTCGCGCTCTCGGTCATCAACCGCGCGCGGCTGACGTTTCAGCGCCTCGCCGCGAGCAGCCTGCTCATGGGCGCGGGCATCGCCGCCATGCACTACACGGGCGATGCCGCGATGCGCATGCATCCGGCGATACAGTACGACCTGCTGCTTTTCGCCGCGTCGATCGTGATCGCCGTGGTCGCGTCGGGCGCGGCGCTGTGGATCGCGCGCGTGCTGTCCAACGCGAACCAGTCGAACATCACGCAAAAGCGCGGGGTGTCGGCGCTCGTCATGGGCATCGCGATCACCGGCATGCACTACACGGGCAACGCCGCCGCGAACTTCCTGCCCGGCGCCATTTGCGGCGCGGCCAACGACGTCGACGTACATTGGCTCGCCACGACGGTCATGCTGTTCACGTTCGCCATCTTGATCATCACGCTCGTGCTGTCGCGTTTCGACGCGCAGAACGAGTTGCTAGCGGGTTCCGTGTCGCGACTGCATGGGCAGATCGTTCACATGGCAACGTTCGATACGCTCACGGACCTGCCGAATCGCCGGACCGTGACGGAGCGCATCGGCCGCGCGGTCAGGAACGCGACGAACAACGGCAGCCGTTTCGCGATTCTCTTCATGGATCTCGACGGCTTCAAGACCATCAACGATTCGCTCGGCCATTCGATCGGCGACGAAGTGCTGCAAGCGTTCGCCAAGCGCCTGCTGCAATGCGTGCGCGGCGGCGATGCGGTCGGCCGCTTGGGCGGCGACGAGTTCGTCGTCGTGCTCGAAGGAATAGGCACGCCCACGGATGCCGAGAAGCTCGCGGAACGCATTCTCGATGCGATGAGAAAGGGGCTCGTCGTAGCGGATCATTCGCTGCAAGTGATGCCGAGCATCGGCATCGCGCTTTTCCCCGAAGACGGCGATAGCGTCGAAACGCTGCTCAAGCATGCGGATGTCGCGATGTATGAGGCGAAGCGCGGCGGGCGCAGCACGTATCGCTTCTTCGAGGCGAGCATGAACGAGGCGGCGGTGCGCACGCTGCAGATTCAGCAGGCGTTGCATGAGGCGTTGACCGAAGGCTACTTCTATCTGCTGTTTCAGCCGAAGTTTCGCGGGGACGGCGAGCTAGCGGGCGCGGAGGCGCTCATTCGGCTGAATCATCCGGAAATCGGTCTTTTGACGCCGATGGAGTTCATTCCGATCGCGGAGCGTTCGGGGCAGATCGTCGACATCGGCTATTGGGTCGTGCGCGAGACGTGCCGGCATATCGTGCGGTGGCGCGAGTCCGGGCGGGCGGCGGTGAAGGTCGCCATCAATCTCTCGCCGCGGCAATTGAACGAAGCGGACCTCGTCACGCGCGTGCTGCAGATCGTGCGCGAAGAGGGCGTGCGAAGCGATCAGTTGATGTTCGAGATCACCGAATCCGTCGCGATGCAGGACGCGCCGCGCACCACCGAGATGATTCGCGCGTTTCAAGACAACGGCTGTGAGATCGCCATCGACGATTTCGGCACCGGTTATTCCAGCCTCGCCTATTTGCAGCGGTTCCGCGCCAAGCAACTGAAGATCGACCGTTTCTTCACCAACGGCCTCGATGAGAACGGGCAGGAAGGGCACGCTATCGTGTCGGCGATCATTGCGCTCGCGCATTCGCTCGATATGGATGTCGTCGCGGAAGGCGTGGAGACCGGCACGCAGCTCGGCCGCCTGCAAGACATGCGGTGCGACGAAATGCAGGGCTTTCTGCTGGCGCGGCCGCTTTCATCCGACGCATTCGCCGTGTTGCTCGAAAGTGGTCGCGTGAATGTGTGAGGCAGGGCGGCGTCCGAGGTTAGTTAGGACGCCGTAGCAATGCAATGTGCGCCAGTGCGCGCACGGTCGCCGCGCGGGTCCCTATAATCGCGCGATGGAACCTCAACTCGACAAACGCTTCGGCTTTCTGATTGCGGACGTAGACCGTCTGTGCGGAAACCGCTTCGACGAACTCGCGAAATCGTCGCTCAATCTCACGCGCGCGCAATGCCGCGTGCTCGCGTACCTGTCGCATTACGGCGAAGTGAATCAGGCGCGGCTCGCGTCGCTGCTCGAAGTCGCGCCGATCTCCGCGGGCCGCCTGCTGGACCGCATGGAGGAGGGCGGCTGGATCGTGCGGCGGCACAATCCCGAAGATCGCCGCGAGCGTCAGGTGCGCATGACGCCGAAGGCGCAGAAGGCGCTCGACAAGGCGCGGCGCGTCGGCGACGAGATCGCGGCGGAAGCGCTGACCGGTCTCGGCCGCCAGGAGAAAGATCAACTGATCGCGCTGTTACAACGCGTGCGGAGCAACCTGAGCCGGATCGTCGACCGGTAACGCTTGGGAGCGCTTCTTGCAGGGCCGTGACGCGCCATGCAAAGAAACGGGCCGTCCGCCGCGACGGTCGTCCACACCGGAGAATGTCATGCTGAACGTTCGCACCGCACCGCTCGCCGTCATCGCGCTGGCCGCCGCCGCGCTCGTCACCATACCTTGCACGCCTGCGCACGCGCAGGATGCGGGCGCTTCCACGCCGAAGCAGATCAAGAAGGCGGAGCGAAAGGCGGCGCGCGCCAAGAAGAACGCCGAGCTGAAAGACCTCGAAAAGAACGGCTACAACCCGGCTGGCGAGCAGACCGACTATCCGCAGAACTTGCAGAATGCGCAGCGGCGCGTGAATGCCGAGAAGGCCGGGCAGCCAGCGCCGGCGTCGGCGCCCTGAAGACGCCTGGAGGACAGGCCACGTTCGCGCACGCCCCGACGCGTGCGCGTGACTCACGCGGCGTCCGCGAACGGCATCGCGCGATGCTGCGCCGCCTCGGCTGGCCGTGTAACGCGAGCGCCGGGCACGCTGCCGATCCCGAACACCGGCCGCGCGAGGTAAAAGCCCTGCGCGAGAAGATGCGGCCACTGCGCGAGCCATTGCGCCTGCGCGGCCGTTTCCACCCCTTCGATCACCACTGACAGCTTGAGCCGCGTCATGAGCGAGAGCACCGACGAGAAGACGGTGCGCGCGTCCGCATTGCGCGGCGCCTCCGCCAGCAGTTCCTTTGCGATCTTCACCGTGCCGAAGCTGATCGGACCCAGCGCGGCCAGGCACGCGAAGCCGGTGCCGAAGTCGTCCATTGCGACGTTGATGCCGCGCGCGCGCAAACGTTGCACGACCTTCGCGATCGACGGAAAGCGCGCGAGGTCCTGACTCTCGGACAACTCGACTTCGATCGACGAGGGCGCGATGCCGTGATCGCGGCATACGGCTTCGAGCCGATCGGCGAAGCCGATCCGCGCGGCAACCGACGGCGGGACATTGATCGCAACGGGATACGTCGCGCCGCCGTTGGCCTGCCAGATCGAGATGTCGAGCGAGACCGCGTTCATCACGAAGTCGGTGAGCTCGATCATGACTTCTTCGTCATCGAGCGCTTCGTGGAATGCGCCCGGCAGCAGCAGGCCGAACTCCGGATGACGCCAGCGAATAAGAGCTTCCATCTGCGCGAGCTCGCCACTGTCGACCCGGTAGATTCCCTGATAAGCCATGCAAAATTCGCCGGCTTCCAGCCCTTGCAGCACCCGCGCTTTCAACGCGTGACCAGCCTTCAGCGCGACATTCGGCGCGTGCGAGCGGAGTGGAGTTGTCTTCATGCTATGCCGCCTTGCCAGTGGACCAGGCGCTTAAATGCACGACTCATGCCCGAATGCGTCATTTGTCCGGCAATTTGCCATTAGCGAGGGGAAACCCCGAGGCATGCCTCAAGAGAGTGCATGATTGGGACACGATAACGTTTCAAAGCCGATACAGATCGCACGACTCAGTATAAAAAACTGAGGCGCTGGGCAAGGCGGCGGTAATAACTATCTTCGCGCCGCGCCCTCGATCGCGACGCTTTTGCAGTTTCTGCTGACGTTTCAGCAATCGTTTGTAATCCGCACTAGCGCAACGACTCAAGCAACGACTCGCGCAACTCAGATGGTCGCGGCTTGTGCGACGGATCGGACCCGCGCGAGCGCCTTGCCGTCTTCGCCGAAGAGATGCACGTGCCGTATGCTGAAGCCGACGTTCAGCCGTTGGCCATCGACAGCCGTGGATTCACCCGAACCCTTCACCTGGATCACGAGATCGTTCGGTAATCTAACGTGCAGCAGCGTTTCGCCGCCAAGATGTTCGATCACCATGACATCGCCGACGAGACCGCTGTCGATATCGCCGCCTCGCTCCTCGATGAAATGCTCGGGCCGTATGCCGAGCGTGAGTGTTTCTCCCACCTTGACCGACGACGCATCGAAAGGCAGCGTCAACGGCTCGCCACCCGGCAGCTCGATGGTCACGCCTGCGTGATCCGCGCGCAGCACGCGCACGTCGATGAAGTTCATCTTAGGCGAACCAATGAATCCCGCGACGAAGCGATTGTGCGGGGTGCGATACAACTCCAGCGGCGAACCGATCTGCTCCACGCGGCCATGATTGAGCACGACGATGCGATCGGCCATGGTCATGGCTTCGGTCTGATCGTGCGTGACGTAGATCATCGTTGCGTTCAGCTGCTTGTGGAGCTTGATGAGTTCGAGCCGCATCTGCACGCGCAGCGCGGCGTCGAGATTGGACAGCGGCTCGTCGAAGAGAAAGACTTTCGGCTCGCGAACGATGGACCGCCCGATGGCAACGCGCTGACGCTGGCCGCCCGACAGCGCCCGCGGACGACGCTCCAGCAATTGCCCGATCTGCAGGATCTCCGCTGCGCGCTGCACCCGCTCTTTGATTTGCGCTTCGGGGAGCTTCAGCATGCGCAGTCCGAACGCGATGTTCTCGTAGACCGTCATGTGCGGATAGAGCGCATACGACTGAAACACCATTGCCACGCCGCGTTGCGAGGGTTCGAGGTCGGTCACGTCTTCGCCGCCGATCATCACCTGTCCCGAGTCGCTTCGTTCCAGGCCCGCGATGGTGCGCAGCAAGGTGGACTTGCCGCAACCCGACGGACCCACGAAGACCATGAACTCACGGTCGGCTACTTCGATGTCGATGCCCTTCAGCACATCGGCGCCCGCAAAGGACTTGCGAATCTGCTGCAAATGGACTGCGCTCATGCGTGTCTCCTACCGGAACGAGTGCAAGGCTGAACTGCTCGATCGCGCGCAGTGCAGCATCGAATTGCTTCCGTCGATTTAGTTCTTGACAAGCTGTTCGGGCCCAAATATACAATTGTAAAACGCAAATTACAAGTGAAACGGCGCAGCTCGACGCGCTTTAAACTTCACTCGGTCACGGTGGGACGCAAGAAAAGAGACGAAGAATCAAACGAAGAATCAGACAAAGAAACCGCAAGCCATCAGCTCAAGAAAAACAGGAGACAGGCATGAACAATCGCTTCATCCCGGCCAAGCACGTTGGCCCGCTCAAACACGTCGCGGCTATTGCGTTGCTTGCCGCAAGCGCCGCGTTCGCCGCATCGAACGCTCATGCCTGGACACTGAAAGAAGCGGCTCAGCCGTACTCGGGCACGACGATCAAAGCCATATTCCTCGATCGCCCGGGATACAAGGCCGCACAAACCCTGATACCGCAGTTCGAAAAGGAAACGGGCATCAAGGTGCGCTGGGAAGTCATTCCGTACGAGAACACGCGCGAGAAGGAAGTGCTGAACTTCGTCGGCGGCGGGGACCAGGACGTGGTGCTCGTCGACGTCGTGTGGATCGGCGAATTCGCGAGCAACAAGTGGCTCGTGCCGATCAAGAAGTTCACGGACGATGCGAAGCTCGCCGACCCGAGCCTGAATCTGAAGGGCTTCTTCCCGATCCTGCTCGATTCATTCGGAACGTGGGACAAGGTCACCTACGGCCTGCCGTTCGATAACTATTCGGGCCTCATGTTCTACAACAAGTGCATGTTGAAGGACGCAGGCTTCGACGAGCCGCCGAAGACCTGGGACGAATTGTTGAACACGTATGCGCCGAAGCTCACAAAGGGCGACAAGTTCGCCTTCGCGTTGCAGTCGCGCCGTGGCGAAACGCAATCGGCGGATAGCTTCATGCGCGTGCTGTGGCCCAACGGCGGCTCGCTGCTCGATGCGAAGTTCAAGTCGAATCTCATGTCGCCGCAATCGCAGGCGGGCCTCGAATATCGGCAGAAGCTGATGAAGTACATGCCGCCTGGCATCGTCGACTTCGATCATGCCGAAGCAGTCAATGCGCTCGCGCAAGGGCAGGTGGCGATGATCACCGAATGGTCTGCGTTCTATCCGACGCTGACCGATCCGAGCAAGTCGAAGCTCGGCAACTGCCTCGCCATTACGACGGAGCCTAAAGGTCCGGCGGGTCTGAAGCCGGCGCTCGGCGGCTTTTCGCTTGCGGTCAACGCCAAGTCGAACGCGAAGAAGCAGGCGGCTTCGTGGCTCTTTATCCAATGGATCACGTCCGAGGCAATGGCGAAGCCCTATCTCGACGCCGGCGGCGTGCCGGCGCGCATGGCGGTCTATCAGGACAAGGCCGTGCAGGACAAGTATCCGTTCGTGAAGCCGATGGTGGAGTCGTGGCAAGGCGGCGTGCCTGATTACCGTCCGCGCTTCCCGGAATGGCCCGCTGTGTCGGAAGTTATCGGCGAATGGGGCAGCAAGATGATGCTCGGACAGGTGACGGTGAAAGAAGGCGCGCAGACCATCGGCCAGAAGACCGAGGACATCCTGAAGAAAGCGGGCTATTACGACGGCAAAAAGCCGCTCTTGAAGTAAGCACGACGATCAGGAACCGGAGACGACGGATGGCGAACAGCACTGCAACTCCCGCGACGCACGCACGAGGTCCGCGCAACGGCGCGCGGCGCTTCGCGCTACTGCCGCGCTCGCCTGCCTTCTGGTTCCTGATTCCCGCTATTTTCGCGCTGGCGGTCATCGGCATCTATCCGCTATTGCTTGCGCTCTACAACTCGTTTCACCAGTACAAGCTCGCGGATCTCGCATCGGGCACGCCGTTCGTCGGGTTCGACAATTACATCGCGACGCTCTCGGACCCTTCGTTCTGGGGCGCGCTCGGACGCACGGCGCTGTTCCTTTGCCTGACGTTGCCGATCGAAGTGGCGCTCGGTCTGTTCGCGGCGCTGATGCTGCATCGCACCGACCTGCGCTTCATGCGAGCGGCGGCGCGCGTGAGTCTCGTCATTCCAATGGCGACCACGTATGCGGTCGTCGGTCTGATCGGGCGGCTCATCTTCAACCGGCAGTTCGGCGTGGCGAACTATCTGACGAGCCTCTTCGGCATTTCACCGCAGGACTGGCTCGCCGATCCTACGCTCGCCTTCGTGTCGGTGATGATCATGGATGTGTGGCAATGGACGCCGTTTTGCGCGCTCATCATGCTGGCAGGGCTTTCGATGGTGCCCAAGGAAGCCGAAGAGGCTGCCCGCTTGGAAACGCCGAAATGGAGCATGATTCTCTGGCACTTGCAGCGGCCGTATCTATTGCCGGGCTTGACCGCCATTCTCATTCTTCGCTCGGCCGACATGCTCAAGATGTTCGACGCCGTCTTCACGATGACCCGCGGCGGCCCCGGCACCGCCACTGAATTCATCAGCGTCTATATCCAGCGCGTGGGCTTTCGGCTCTTCGATCAAGGCATGGCGTCGGCGCAGGCCATCATTCTGCTCATCCTGACCATCGTGCTTTCGCGTCTCTACATTCGCTTTGTTTATCGGGAGGCCGCGTGAGTACATCGGCTCTGCAAACGTCGAACAACGGCACGAGTCAGCGCGCGAGACGCGCGCGCGCCGCACGAAAGCGCGCGACCGTATGGCACTTTCTCGGGCTCGTGGTCGTGTTCCTGTCGTCTGTGTTTCCGTTCTACTGGATGGTGACGACCAGCCTGAAGAGTCAGGCCGATGCGCTCGCGTATCCGCCGAAGTGGCTGTTCAGTCCAACCTTGCATCACTATTCCGCTGCGCTTTTCGAGCACGACGTAGCAGGCAGCTTGCTCAACTCATTCATCATTGCGAGCTGCACGACGGTGCTCGCCATTCTGCTCGGAACGCCTGCCGCCTACGCACTCGCACGCTATGAGTTTCGCGGCAAGGAAGACCTGTGGTTCTGGTTCATCTCGAACCGGATGGTGAGTCCTGTGGTGCTCGCGGTGCCGTTCTTTCTGATCGCGACAAAGCTCGATCTCGTCGATACGCATATCGTGTTGATATTGCTGTATCTGACGTTCTCGTTGCCGATCGTCGTCTGGATCTGCACCGACCAGTTCCGCAACATTCCAGTCGAACTGGACGAAGCCGCGCGGCTCGATGGCGCGTCGCCGTGGCGTGTGTTCTGGCGCATCAATCTTCCGCTCGCGATGCCGGGCATCGTGGTCTCCGCGATCTTCGCGTTCATCTTCTCGTGGAACGATCTGCTCTATGCGCTGGTGCTGACGCGTACCGAGGCGATCACGTCGCCGGTCGCGGCGACGAGCTATATGAGCGGCTATGAGTTGCCGTGGGGCGAGATCATGGCGACCGGCACGCTGATCGTGCTGCCGATGGTGGTGTTCGCGTTGCTCGTGTCGGGCCGGCTCGTACAAGGGCTCACGATGGGCGCGGTGAAGTAGACTCGCGCCTTTTACAGCATGACCACAGTGAGAACATGAGCAAGACAGCGCCGACCATCGCCATTGCAGAGACAGACGAGTCCATCGACTCGGAGGAAGAGCTGCAGGCGCGCGTCGCCTGGCATTACTACGTCGGTAATCTGACGCAGCAGGAAATCGCGCAGCGTATCGGCAGCAATCGCGTGCGCGTGAACCGGCTGCTCGCGGCGAGCCGCGAATCGGGACTGGTGCAGATTACCATCAACAGCAAGATCGCGCCTTGCGTGGCGCTGGAAAGCGCGCTCGAACGGCGGTTCGGACTGGAATGCGCGGTCGTCGTGCCGACGGGCGCGAATACCGAGGCGAATAACACGGCTTTAGGCATCGGCGCGGCTTCGTACTTCGCCAAGCAGATCGTCGCGGGGCAGACCATTGGACTCGGCTGGGGCCGCACGATTCGCGCGGTCCTGCGTGCCATGCCGCAACGCAGTTATGGCGCGGTGTCGGCCGTGTCGCTGCAAGGGGGCTTGTCGCATTGCCCGAGCATTAATACGTTCGACATCGTCTCGGACTTTGCGAACATCTGCCGCGCGGACGGGTATCTCTTTGCCGCGCCTATCTATGTGAGCAGCCAGAAGGCGCGTGACGTGATCTTGCAGGAAGGCACGGTGCGCGAAACGTATGAACTCGCGCGCTCGGCGGACCTGGCGCTGCTGACGTGCGGAGATCTCACGGAATCGCTCGTCGTCACATATGGCATCGACAATCCCGACCAGTTGCGCACGCTCGAAAAAGCGGGCGCAGTGGGCGACATGCTCGGTCATTTCATGGATGAAGACGGCGAGTTGATCGACCATCCGCTGAATCGTCGCACCGTGGCGATCACGCTCGAAGACTTGCGCAAGATTCGCCGCGTGGTCCTCGTGAGCGGCGGGGCGAAGAAGTTTCATGTCACGCGTGCGGCATTGCGCGGGCGCTATCCGTCGGTGCTCGTCACCGACGAAGACACCGCGCGACGTCTGTGCGATGAACCCTGAAGAGTCCATGACGACGATCGACAGAAACCGCGAATTCGCCGGCAAGACCGTGCTCGTGACCGGCGCGGGAAAGGGCATCGGCCATGCGACGGCGCATCTGCTGACCGAGCGCGGCGCACGCGTGATTGCGCTGAGCCGCAGCGCGACGGATCTCGCCGCGCTGGCGAGCGAGACCGGTTGCGAGACGTTCGCCGTCGATCTCGCCGATGCCGATGCAGCCCGCGAGGCCGCGCGCGCCGCGCAGCCGGTAGACCTGCTCGTGAATTGCGCGGGCCTCGTCGAATTGCAGCCTTTTCTCGATACCACCGTCGATGCCTTCGATCTCACGATGCACGTCAACGTACGCGCCGCGATGATCGTGGCGCAGGAGTGCGCGAGGAGCATGATCGCGCGCAAGGCGGGCGGCGCGATAGTGAACGTATCGAGCCTGTCGGCAAATGTCGGCTTGCCGCTTCACGCATCGTATTGCGCATCGAAGGGCGCGCTCGATGCCATGACGCGCGTGATGGCGGTCGAATTAGGACCGCACGGCATCCGCGTGAACGCGGTCAATCCCGTCGTGACCATGACGCCGATGGCCGAGAAAGCCTGGAGCGATCCCGCGAAATCGGGCCCCATGCTCGCGCGCATTCCGCTCAATCGCTTCGTGCAGCCGGTGGAAGTGGCGCGCACCATCGCGTATTTGCTCGGCGACGATTCCAGCATGGTGAGCGGCGTGAGCCTCGCGATCGACGGCGGCTTTCAGGCGGGATAGCTCGCGACGCATTGAACAGATTCAATCCGACTCAATCGATTCAAACGAACAGCACGAAGGAACGATAATGGAAGCACTGGTTCTAGAAGAAGCACGCCGCATCAGCTTGCGCCCGTTCAGCTTGCCGCAGGTCGTGGGGCCGCGCGACGTGCGCATACGCATTCACACGGTCGGCATTTGCGGCAGCGATGTTCATTACTATCAGCACGGCCGCATCGGTCCGTTCGTCGTCAATGAGCCGATGGTTCTCGGGCACGAGGCATCCGGCACGGTGGTGGAAGTCGGCGAGGAAGTGACGAATCTGAAGGCGGGCGACCGCGTATGCATGGAGCCGGGTGTGCCCGACATGGAATCGCGTGCATCGCGCGAAGGCATGTACAACCTCGATCCCAAAGTGCGCTTCTGGGCCACGCCGCCGGTGCACGGTTGTCTCGCCCCTTACGTGGTGCATCCCGCCGCGTTCACCTACAAGCTGCCGGACAACGTGAGCTTTGCCGAAGGCGCGATAGTCGAACCGCTTTCCATCGGCTTGCAGGCTGCAAAGAAGGCCGCGATCAAGCCCGGCGATGTCGCCGTGGTGCTCGGCGCGGGCACCATCGGCATGATGTGCGCGCTGGCCGCGCTGGCCGGTGGCTGCAGCCGCGCGATCGTGTGCGATCTCGTGCAGGAGAAGCTCGACCTGATCGGCGGCGTGCAGGGCGTGACGGCGGTGAACATTCGCGACGAGCGCGTGCAGGACGTCGTGTCGCGGCTGACCGACGGCTGGGGCGCGGATATCGTGTTCGAGGCAAGCGGCAATGAGAAAGCGTTCGAAGGCATTGTCGATCTGCTCTGCCCGGGTGGCTGTCTCGTGCTCGTCGGCATGCCGCAGCGCGCTATTCCTCTGGACGTGGTCGCGGTGCAGATCAAGGAAGCGCGTATCGAATCCGTGTTCCGTTACGCCAATATCTTCCCGCGCGCCATTCAGTTGATTGCATCGGGCAAGCTGGACGTGAAGCCTTTCATCTCGCGCACGTTCCCGTTCGCGGAAGGCATCAAGGCTTTCGAAGAAGCGGCGAGCGGCGTGCCGACCGATGTGAAAGTTCAGATCGTGATGGAATGAGCAAGCGCTGACGATACATGACGGGAGACGCGATCATGAGCACGGCATCGGCTGACAGCAGTGACGAAATGACGGCGATCGTATGCCGCGCACCGAAGGATTATCGCGTCGAACGCGTGAAGCGCCCGCGCGCCGCACGCAATGAGTTGGTGATCCGCATTGCTGCGTGCGGCATATGCGCGAGCGACTGCAAGTGCTGGTCGGGCGCCAAGATGTTCTGGGGCGGCCCGAATCCGTGGGTCAAAGCGCCAGTTATACCCGGTCACGAGTTCTTCGGCTATGTCGAAGAGCTCGGGGACGGCGCCGCCGAGCACTTCGGCGTGCAAGTCGGCGACAGAGTGATCGCCGAGCAGATCGTGCCTTGCGCGAGGTGCCGCTATTGCAAGTCCGGTCAGTACTGGATGTGCGAAGTGCATAACATCTTCGGCTTTCAGCGCGAAGTCGCCGACGGCGGCATGGCCGAATACATGCGCTTTCCGCCGACTGCCATCGTGCACAAGATACCGGACGGTATCTCGATCGAAGACGCGGCCATCATCGAACCGCTCGCTTGCGCGATTCATACGGTGAACCGCGGCGATATTCAATTGAACGATGTCGTCGTGATCGCGGGCGCAGGCCCGCTCGGACTCATGATGGTGCAGGTGGCGCATCTCAAGACGCCGAAGAAACTCGTCGTCATCGATCTCGTCGACGAGCGCCTCGCGCTCGCGCGCGAATACGGCGCGGATGTCACGATCAACCCGAAGAACGACAACGCGCTCGAGATGATCCGCTCGATCACGGATCAATACGGCTGTGACGTGTATATCGAGACTACCGGTTCGCCTTCGGGTGTGTCGCAGGGTCTCGAACTGATTCGAAAGCTGGGGCGTTTCGTCGAGTTCTCGGTATTCGGAAGCGATACGACCGTCGACTGGTCGATCATCGGCGATCGCAAAGAGCTCGACGTGCGCGGCGCGCATCTCGGGCCGTATTGCTATCCGATCGCCATCGACCTTCTGGCGCGCGGACTCGTGACGTCGAAGGGAATCGTCACGCACGGCTTCACGCTCGAAGAATGGGATGCGGCTATCGAGGTCGCCAATTCACTCGATTCGATCAAGGTGCTCTTGCGGCCCAAATAATTGCCGTGCGAGGACGAGTGAGTTGGTCTTCGAAAGACCTGCTCACATGCCCGATCTGGGAGAGAACGGCAACGACGCTTCCATTTGGCGCGCGGTTTGCTCTTGTCAGCAAACCACCAACCGCTGGACCGCTCTCTCAGGACACGGCAGTGAACGCGCTCTTGCATATTCGGGTGCTGACAGACGCACTCTCCGGGTGTGCCGAAGACGGCATCAGGATTCAAATCGCGCCCGGCCTTTATGAAGCGCATCAAGAGGACGACACGCTTGTGTTCGTCGATGCCGACCCGCGCATGCGCGGCGCGGTCTCCGTGGATCTGCACGAATATCTGAATACCACCGTCTTTCCCGAAGAACTCGCGCGCAAGGGCCTCATAGAGATCGTCTGATTCGGATGAGGCGCACGAACGCAACTCACTGATGGAGCGATTCGATCTCTCTCTTTCGAAAGCAACTAACGGTCTTTGCCGTCCGCGCCATTCATATCAGACAGCGTATCGGTCCACATTGCAATTTCGTAAAGCAAAGCCGTTTTTTTCATTCACGCTCATTTCTTAAAGCAGCGCTACAATCTCTCGTCCCTATACAGCCAGCCGCACGCGTCCTTGCGGCTCATGGCGCCCTATAGCGGCGTCAACGCACAGCACCGTCCGGCGCCACTGCCGTCGCACGCAGCCCCGCGATCGCGCCATTCGCTAAAACCAACGCATAAGCCGGAGCCGCTCATGACTACGCTTTCCATCAATGGTCAGTCACACACCGTCGACGCGCCCCCAGACATGCCGCTTCTCTGGGTGTTGCGCGACCTGGTCGGCTTGACCGGCACCAAGTTCGGCTGCGGCATCGCCCAATGCGGCGCGTGCACCGTGCATCTCGACGGCGTCGCGGTGCGCTCCTGCGTGCTGCCCGTCGCGGCCATCGGCGACAAGAAGATCACGACGATCGAAGCTGTCGGCGCAACGCCTGCCGGCAAGAAAGTGCAGGACGCATGGAATCAGCTCGATGTCGTTCAATGCGGCTACTGCCAGTCCGGACAAGTGATGTCCGCTGCCGCGTTGATTGCAGCAGTGCCCAATCCGACCGATGCCGATATCGACGCCGCGATGACCGGCAACATCTGCCGCTGCGGCACGTACAACCGCATCCGCGCGGCCATCAAGCAAGCAGCGAAGGGAGCGTGACATGTCGCGAGGACTACTCGAAGCGGGACGTCATGCGGCTTCCGCCGGATTTTCGCGCCGTTCGTTTCTGAAGCTCGGCCTGACCGCCAGCGTGACCGCGAGTGGCGGCTTTCTCATCGGCTTCAGCTTGCCCGCCGCAAGTCAGGATCAGAGCAAAGGCAAGTCGGTTATCGGCGGCGATGGCGTGGAGCCTGCTCAGGCGGGCGTCTTCGCGCCTAACGCATTCGTGCAGATCGACAAGGCCGGCAAGGTCGTGCTCATCATTCCGAAGGTGGAAATGGGGCAGGGCGTCTATACGTCGTTGCCCATGCTCATTGCCGAAGAACTCGAAGTGCCGATCGATAGCGTCACCATCGACCATGCGCCGCCCGATGAGAAGCTTTTCATGGATCCGCTATTGGGCGGTCAGCTGACAGGCGGCTCCACCTCCGTGCGCTACGCGTGGGAGCCCATGCGCAAGGCGGGCGCGGCAGCGCGCATGATGCTGGTCGCGGCGGCCGCGCAGCAGTGGCAATGCGATGCATCGACATGTCATGCAGAAGGCGGCAAGGTCGTGCATGCATCGGGGGATCGCACGGCGAGCTATGGCGAGCTCGTGCAAGCGGCGGCAAGCATGCCGGTTCCGCAAGACAAAGATATCAAGCTCAAAGACCCGAAAGACTTCAAGATCATCGGCACGAAGGTCAGGCGCCTGGATTCACCGGAAAAGGTGGATGGCACTGCAATGTTCGGGCTGGACGTGCGTTTGCCTGACATGGTCTATGCGGCCATCGTCAATTGCCCGGTATTCGGCGGCAAGCTCGCTTTCGTCGACGATACGAACGCGCGAAAGATTCCCGGCGTGCGGCAAGTGATCAAGTTCGACAACGGCGTTGCGGTCGTCGGCGATCACACGTGGGCTGCCAAGCGAGGCGCCGCGGCATTGTCCATTCATTGGGACGAGGGCGCGGACGGCAATCTATCGACGAAGCAGATCATCGACGAACTGGCGGTTGCATCGCAGAAGTCAGGCGCCGTCGCGCGAAAGGACGGCGATGTCGGCAAAGGATTCAATGACGCTAAGACACGCGTCGATGCCGTGTATCAACAGCCGTTTCTCGCGCACGCCACGATGGAGCCGGTCAATTGCACGGTGCATGTACGCCCCGATGGCTGCGACATCTGGCTCGGCACGCAAGTGCCGACGCGCATCGTCGACGCGGGCGTGGCCATCACCGGATTGCCGCGCGAAAAGATCGTGCTGCATAACCATCTGCTGGGCGGTGGTTTCGGCAGACGGCTCGAAGTCGACATGGCGACGCAGGCGCTCAAGATCGGCAAGCAACTCGGCACGCCGGTGAAGGTCACATGGTCGCGCGAAGAAGACATTCAGCACGACATGTACCGGCCGTACTACTACGACAAGCTCTCGGCCGGACTCGATGCGAATGGCAAGCCCATTGCGTGGACGCATCGCATCGTGGGTTCGTCCATCATGGCGCGGTTCGCGCCGCCCGCATACAAGAACGGCATCGACCCGGACGCCATCGAAGTCGCGGCCGACCTTCCGTATGACTTCCCGAATCAGGTGATCGAATACGTGCGTCAGGAGCCGCGGCATGTGCCGACTGCTTTCTGGCGCGGCGTGGGCCCGACGCGCGGCACGTTCGTCGTGGAGAGCTTTATCGACGAACTCGCTGTGCAAGCCAAGATCGATCCCGTGCAATACCGGCGCGATCTGCTCAACAAGACACCGCGCGCGCGCAATGTGCTCGATGTCGCGACGCAGGCGGCCGGCTGGGGCAAGACATCCATGCCGCAGGGCCAGGGACGCGGCGTATCGGTCATGCATGCGTTCGGCAGTTTCTTTTCGATGGTCGCCGACGTCACCGTCAACAAGGACGGCGAGGTGCGGGTCAATCGCATCGTGTGCGCGGTGGATTGCGGCATGGTCGTCAATCCCAATACGGTGGAAGCGCAAGTGCAGGGCGGCATCATCTTCGGCATCACGGCTGCGCTCTATAGCGAGATCACCATCGAAAACGGCCGCGTGCAGCAGAGCAACTTCACCGATTACCGCATGTTGCGCATCGACGAAACGCCGCCTATCGAAGTGCATATCGTCAAGAGCACCGAAGCGCCGGGGGGAATCGGCGAGCCTGGGACGGCGGCGCTCGCGCCCGCCATCACCAATGCGATCTATGCCGCAACGGGCAAGCGCCTGAGGCAGTT
Source organism: Caballeronia sp. Sq4a (assembly GCF_023170545.1). Classification (NCBI taxonomy): domain Bacteria; kingdom Pseudomonadati; phylum Pseudomonadota; class Betaproteobacteria; order Burkholderiales; family Burkholderiaceae; genus Caballeronia; species Caballeronia sp. Sq4a. Next base: position 206,448 of record NZ_CP084253.1, read on the forward strand.
ACCGGTCGGCAACCAGTTGCGTAGCGCCTAAGGAGACCCGCCATGAAATTTGCCCTCAGGCCTTTCACGGCCGCGTTTCTCGCGGCGAACGTCGCGCTTGCGGCAGCGCCTTTGACGGCGCGCGCGGATGCGTCGAGCGACGCGCTCGTCGCTCGCGGCGCTTACCTCGCCAAGGCCGGCGATTGCATCGCCTGTCACTCCGCGCCACGCGGCAAGCCCATGGCAGGCGGCTTGCCCATGACGACACCGCTCGGCGCCATCTACACGACGAACATCACGCCGGACCCGGATACGGGCATCGGCCGCTATACCGAGGAAGACTTCGCGCGCGCGCTGCGCGAAGGCGTCGCGAAGGATGGCCACAATCTCTATCCGGCCATGCCTTATCCCTCGTACGCGAAGATCAACGACGAGGACATGCATGCGCTCTACGCTTACTTCATGCATGGCGTCACGCCGGTCAAGCAGGCGAACCGCGCAGCGGATATCAAATGGCCGCTCAACATGCGCTGGCCGCTCAAGCTCTGGAACGCGGTCTTTCTCGACAAAGGCGTCTATAAGGACAAGGCCGGCAAGGACGTGGCATGGAACCGCGGCGCGTATCTGACGCAAGGTCTCGGGCACTGCGGCGCGTGCCACACGCCGCGCGGCATTGCGTTTCAGGAGAAGGGGCTCGACGAGAGCAGCACGGCTTATCTGACGGGCGGCGTGCTCGACAACTGGTTCGGTTCTAATCTGACCGGAGAGCACAACACCGGGCTCGGGCGCTGGTCGGAGCAGGACCTCGTCGCGTTTCTGAAGACGGGCGCAAACGCGCACGCGACTGCATTCGGTTCCATGACGAGCGTCGTGAACAACAGCACGCAGATGCTCACCGATCAGGACGTGACCGCGATGGCGCACTATCTGAAGTCATTGCCGGCCGCGGGCGGCAACGGCAACGCGCCTTATTCATACGATTCGAAGGCGACGAAAGTGTCGTTGACGCGTCCGGCATCGGATTCCGGCGCGCGAGTGTATGCGGCCTTCTGCATGCATTGCCACGGCATCGACGGGCGGGGTTTCGCGCCGATGCTCTCGCCGCTCGCGGGCAATCCGAACTTGCTGGAGAAGGATCCTTCTTCACTCATCAACGTGACGCTGAACGGCACGGAGAATCTCGTCATTCAAGGGGTGCCGGCGCCGTATCCGATGCCTCGCTACGCGCCCGTTCTGAATGATCAGCAGATAGCGGATGTGGTGACTTTTATTCGCGGCGCATGGAATAACAACATGCCGGCTGTGCAGCCCGAGGACGTGGCGAAGATGCGCAAGGCAACGCAGGCAGCGCGCTAGCCGCGTAATTTGTGGCGCGCGGCGTCAGGAAGAAAAATCGATCACGTCCAGGTGAATGGAATTGGACGGATGCGCCAAAAACTTCCGATGCACGCGCGCGCTGATGCGTTCGTAACCGTCGTTCAGCGCTTTCAGAAGGCGCTCGTCGCTCGCGCCGACGGGCGCCCAGAAACATTGCTCTAACGCCTTGCGCGTGATGTTGCAGTGAATTTCCCGCTCACGGGAAAACGCGACGAAGCTGACCGTGGCACGGTCCGCCGAAATAGTCGCATTGATGCAGAGCTTGCTTGTCATGATTCGACAGAAGGTTTGCGGTTCGCTGCGTTTATTCTGTCAGAAATCGGGAAGTGTGCGCATCCTCGTTCCGTTGCAACGTACGCCAGCCGCCATACGCGGCTAGCGCACTTTTCGAACGTTCGTTCGCGCGATGATGGCGCATGCCGGCTCGACAAAAGCCGGGCAAGAAAGTGAAACAGCGCTTTCTCAGTTGTACTACCCTTAGAACCGTCGTCGTATGAGCGGGCGCGGAGTCGATCCATCGCGCTTGCAGTGTTTATCTACAACGTCAACACGTGATGCGAGACAGGCGCGCATTGCGACAAGCCGGAGCGGAGCATGAAGCATCCCTCGCTATTGGATCCCTGGAGCCGTACACTCGCCATGCTCGACAATCGTTCGGGCCGCTGCACTCATTCCGCGCAAGCGACATCGCCGGTATCGCGCTCTGTCGAGAGCCGCGGGCGCGGCAATGTGGACGCCCCGAACGGTCACGTGCCTGCGGCGAACATTCGATTACTCGAGCGCCTGAGCGAATCGACGCTCGCGCTTTCATGGCACGACCCGACATCGTTCAACTATTCAGAGCAGGTCTGGGCGCTCTGCACTGCGCGCAAGGGCGGCGTCTGCGCGCTGAGCGGGCAGGCCATTCGCCGCGGGCAACCCGTCTATCGACCGCGGCGCGTCGGCAGTTCGGTGCCGTTGAATAGCGGCGCGATGATTCTTGCGCTCGCGCTCGCGCCCGCCGTTCACGAGTCGACGGAATGACGTCGGGCTCACCCTGTCACTCGACTTAACCGAGCAAAGGGCTGTGCGTTTTCGAGTAGCCGCTGGCACGGTCATACGCAAGTCCCATCTGCAGCACGGCAAGGTCCGTCTGCGCCGCGCCGATAATCTGGAGGCCCATCGGCAGGCCGTTGGGACCGAAGTCGGCCGGCGCGCATAGCGCTGGTAACGAAGCCATCGTTGCCGGCACGACCGCTTCCATCCAGCGGTGATACGTGTCCATCTTTCGGTCGCCGATCGAAGACGGCCAGTGCATCTGCGCATCGAAGGGAAAGACCTGCGCGGCGGGCATCACCAGAAAGTCGAAGCGTGCGAAGAGGGCGTTGATCGCTCGATACCACGCCGAGCGTTCTCGCACGGCGTCATACACCTGTTCTCCCGAAAGCCGTAGCCCCCGCTCGATTTCCCACACGGCTTCGGGTTTGAGCATCGCGCGGCGGGTTTCGTCGCGATAAAGCGGCGCGTTCACACCGGCGAACGCAAAGCTGCGCAAGTCGAGCCACGCGTGCCATAAGCGTTCTATATCGAAGTCCACGCGCGCGGCTTCTACTGAGCAGCCTGCCGCTTCGAAATGGCGCAACGCGGACGCGCAGGTTTCGAGCACGCCGGGTTCCATCGGCAAATGACCGTCGAGGTCTGCGAGCCACCCGATGCGCGTGCCGCGCATGTCGCGTTCGAGCGCGGACGAGAAAGCGGAAGGCGCGTCGCTCCGACGAGAGAGCGGCGCGCGTGCGTCGAAGCCTGCCTGAACGGATAGCAGTAAGCCCAAGTCTTCCACTGTGCGCGCAATAGGGCCTACGACGCTGAATTGCTGGAAGAAGACATCGTCGCTGGGACCGTAAGGCACGCATCCGGGCGAACTGCGGAACCCGAATACGTTGTTGAATGCGGCGGGCGTACGCAGCGAACCCATCATGTCGGTGCCATCGGCGAAGGGCAGCATGTGAAGTGCGACGGCAACGGCCGCGCCGCCGCTGCTTCCGCCCGCCGAACGCGATGTATCGAACGCATTGCGCGTGGTGCCATACACAGGGTTATAGGTATGACCGCCGAGGCCGAACTCAGGCGAGTTGGTTCGCCCGATGAAGATCGCGCCGGCGCGCCGCATACGCTCGAAGACGATGGCGTCCGCCTGACTGACTTCGCCTGCGAAAATGGGCGATCCCTTGGTCGTCACCATGTCTGCGACAGGCAGGATGTCCTTAGGTGCTTGAGGAAATCCGTGCAACGCGCCGAGACTTTCACCGCGCGATAACTGCGCGTCGCGCGCCTGCGCGAGAGCGAGAAGCGCATCGCGATCTTGCATGGCGACGATTGCATTGACTCGCGGATTCAGGCGGTCCACTTGCGCGAGATACGCTTGCATTACTTCCACGCATGAGACGTCGCGGGCTTGAATGGCTCGGGATAGCGCGCGGGCATCGAGCGACACGATATCGTTTTGCGCATGCGAATCAGAGTGCGTTGTGGGCATCGCGTCTTTCCTTTTAGCTGAAGCATTAGCGGACATCAGCGCGTGCTTATCATGTCGCGCGCTGGCCGGTGAGCATGGCGCGCTTGCCTGCGAAGCCCGGCGTCTTGCGATACACGAAACCATGTTCGAGCAGCGCCCGCTTCACGAGTCCAGCGCTCGTGTAAGTCGCAAAGGTTGCATCGGGCTTCGCGAGGCGCGCGAGCATGGCGAAGGTGTCGGGCGTCCACATGTCCGGATTCTTTTTCGGCGCGAAGCCGTCGAGAAAGATGGCATCCGCGGTGAAGCCGAGTGCCAGCGTCAAAGGCCACGCATCGGCGATATCGGAGAAGATCAGCGTCAATGTCAACGCGCCGGATGCAAACATCAGCCGATGCACGCCCGGACTGAGCGGTGGCCACGCGCAAGCCAATTCATCCGCGAGCGGGCTGATGGACGCATCGTCGATGATGGCCGCATGCGCGCGCCTCAAATCGTCTGCGCTAAACGGATGCTTTTCGATCGACACGAATTCGAGTCTTTCCGGGCGATGTGGATGTGTGCGCCACATAGACCACGTCGCGAGAAAATTGACTCCCATGCCGAAGCCGGTCTCGATGACGTTGAAAGAGGCTTGCCCGCGCCAGCGTTCAGGCAGGCCATTGCCTTGCAGAAACACATAGCGTGCTTGCGCAAGCGCGCCCGACGCACTGTGATAGATGTCGTCGTGCCTCGGGCAAAACGGCGTGCCGTCGGCGCGAAAGGCGAGCGACGCGGGCAAGATCGGCGTGGTCATGTCTGCGATGGCTTGTCCAATGCAATGCCCAACTCACTCGCCATATGCTCAACCATCGCGCGCAATTGCGTTACCTCTTGAGCAAGCCGCTTGTGGTCCGCCTTCAGCGCCTCGAATTCCGACAACGAATGCGACGCGCCCGCTGACGCGTCCGGAGAAGGCGCATCGCTCACACTCACTTCTCCGCATAGCAAGTGCATCCAGCGGCTCTCGCGCTCGCCCGGCGTACGCGGAAGTTTGACCACGCGAGGCGGGTCGCTTTCGGCAAGCTCTTCGAGGAAGCTTTCGACTGACGATATATCGGCGAAGCTATGCAAGCGGGCGCTGTTCGCGCGCAGTTCGGCCGCTGTCTGCGGTCCACGCAAGAAGAGCGTCGCCAGCAGCGCGACGGACTGGCTGGGAATGCCCATTACGCGATTGATGTTGTGCTCGAAACGCGGCACGCGGCTGCTGCTTCCCTCGATGACGAGCGAAAGGCGCTTGAGTCCGTCGATGGTCGTCAGCACTTCGTCTTCGGTGACGCTCATCACGGGCGAACGCGCAGTCTTCTGATTGCAACCCGCAGTGAGTGAATTCAGCGACAGCGGGTAGGTGTCGGGCACCGTCTGCTGCTTTTCGACGAGCACGCCGAGCACCCGCGCTTCGAGTGGAGTCAGTTCGCGCAACGCGGAACGAGGGGCGCTTTGAGAAGGTGTGTTCATGAACGGTCAGAATGATTCGCCAGGTTCCCTATGATACCGGCGCCCGACGCGTGCCGATGTTACGCACCGTCGTGCGGCACGGCGCTGTTTGTGGCAGTGTGCATGAGGCGGCAGTGCCGCGCTCTTTTGGTGCAGCGGTGCGTTGATGCGAGATGCGACTCCTATGCGTTCAACGAATTAGCGGTTTTCCGTGCATTGGCATCGAAGTTGCTCGTTCCATTCTCGGCACTGGGCCGCCCGCGCAATGGATGCAAGGACTGCATGCATGGACCGAAGGCATCGCGCTTCGAGGTCGCCTATGAAACAAGCAAGCCGGATGCATCGCACGGTCATTCGGTGCGCCGGGTCGTCAGGCTCTTCAATATCGCGAGTGCAACCAGAACACCAACCACAAGGGATCCATTCCCGGCACGCACTTGATAGGAAAGACGCGCCATGACGCAAGCATTCTTCAACGAGATGTTCGAGCGCAGCGAGCTCGAAGCGCGCGGAGTACCGGCGTCGGCATTTCCTGCCGCGGGCGAGCCCCGCATGCACTACCGCGAATTCATGGAGTGGTTGAGCGCGCAAAGCGAAAGACAGATCGATCTCAAGCGCGCGGAAGCGGACCTGAATTTTCGGCGCGTCGGTATTACGTTCGCGGTCTACGGCAAGAGCGACGTACCGGGCATTATTCCCGAACGCACGATTCCGTTCGACGTCATTCCGCGTATTTTTCCGGCGGATGAATGGAAGGCGCTGGAGCGCGGTCTCAGGCAACGCGTGAACGCGCTCAACCGCTTCATCCACGACATCTATCACGATCAGGACATCATTCGCGCGGGCATCATTCCCGAAGCGCAGATCGTGGGCAATGCGCAGTATCGGCCGCAGATGCGCGGCGTCGATGTGACGCGCAATATCTACGCGCACATTGCCGGCATCGACATTGTGCGTGCCGGTCAGGGCGAGTTCTATGTCCTCGAGGACAACTTGCGCGTGCCGTCCGGCGTGTCGTACATGCTGGAAAACCGCAAGATGATGATGCGGCTCTTTCCCGATCTCTTCGCGCGTAACCGCGTCGCGCCGATCGCGCATTATCCGGACTTGCTGCTCGATACGTTGCGCGCGGCTGCGCCCGCCGGCGCGGACAATCCGACCATCGTCGTGATGACGCCCGGCATGTACAACTCCGCGTACTTCGAGCACGCTTTCCTTGCGCAGCAGATGGGCGTGGAACTGGTGGAAGGGCAAGACCTTTTCGTCGACGGCGGCTATGTCTATATGCGCACGACGCAAGGGCCGCAGCGAGTGGACGTCATTTACAGGCGCGTCGACGATGACTTTCTCGACCCGCTCGTCTTTCGCCCCGATTCGGCATTGGGCGTAGCGGGGCTGATATCGGCTTATCGCGCGGGACACGTTTCATTGTGCAATGCGGTGGGCACGGGTATCGCCGACGATAAATCCATTTATCCGTATGTGCCGGACATGGTGCGCTTCTATCTTGGTCAGGAGCCGATACTGAACAACGTGCCGACATGGATGTGCCGCAAGCCCGATGATCTGAAGTATGTGCTGGATCATCTGCCGGAACTGGTCGTCAAGGAAACGCACGGCGCGGGCGGCTACGGCATGCTGGTCGGGCCGTCGTCCACGACCGCGCAAATCGCCGAGTTTCGCGCGGTGCTCGAAGCGAATCCCGAGAAGTACATCGCGCAGCCGACACTCGCGTTGTCCACCTGTCCAACTTACGTGGAAGCGGGCATCGCGCCGCGTCATATCGACTTGCGTCCGTTCGTGCTTTCGGGCACGGACGTGCGCATGGTACCGGGAGGACTGACGCGCGTTGCGCTGCGCGAAGGGTCACTCGTCGTGAATTCGTCGCAAGGCGGCGGAACCAAGGATACGTGGGTACTGGAACGCTAATACACGCACTCGAGACCATCACAATACATACGCGAGACTACCCATGCTGAGCCGTACCGCGGATCATCTCTTCTGGATGGCGCGCTATACCGAGCGTGCCGAAAACACCGCGCGGATGCTCGACGCGAATTATCAACTGTCGCTCTTGCCTCAATCCGACGAATATGCGGAACTCGGCTGGCGGGCGATGCTCTCGATCTCCGAATTGAGCGGCATCTATTCCGCCGCGCATCGCAGCATGAAAAGCCGCGACGTGATCGACTTCATGGCGCGCGATATCTCGAACCCGTCGTCCATTGTCAGTTGCCTGCGCGCGGCGCGCGAAAACGCGCGGGCCGTGCGCAGCTCCACCAACAGCGAGCTATGGGAGACGCTCAATACGACATGGCTCGACTGTCAGCGCATGCTGCATGACGGCATCTTGGAGCGCGAGCCCTATACGTTCTTCGAGTGGGTCAAGTTTCGCTCGCACTTGTCGCGCGGCGTTCAGCTCGGCACGCTCGTCAAGGACGACGCGTTCTACTTCATGCGTTTAGGCACTTTCGTCGAGCGCGCGGATAACACGGCGCGCATTCTCGACGTCAAGTTCGAGATGATGGAGCAGCGCGCGGACACCTCCGTGCAGCCGTTCGACTATCACCATTGGACAGCGGTGCTCGGCTCTGTCTCCGGTTTCGAGGTGTATCGCAAGGTCTATCGAGATGTCATCACGCCGGAGCGCGTTGCCGATCTGCTCATTCTCTATCGCGACTGGCCGCGCTCGCTTGCGGCGAGTCTCGCGGAAGTCGAGCAACTCATCATTCACGTGACGAAGGGACGCGATGCCGAAGCCGTGCGGCTTGCGGCGCAACTCAGTGCGGAACTGAGAAACGGCAATATCGGCGAGATCTTGGAAGGGGGCTTGCACGCGTATCTCGTGAGTTTTCTGGCACGCGTGAATGAGCTCGCGAGCAGCATCAGCCGCGAGTTTCTATTGCCTATCGCGGCTGAGTTGCCTTCGGAAAGTCAGAGCCAAAGTCAAAGCCAAACACAGACCCAGACACAGACGCAGACGCAGACGAACGGCGGATCGCAAGCTCAGTCGCAAGCGGAATCGCCGGTGCAGTCACAGAGTTCGTCGAGCTGAACCGTGCGCTTAACGCTTGGCCGCTGCGGCGACGACACGATGAACAAAACGCAGCTTGTCGATAACGGGCGGGGCGAGCGTGAACGGATAGCCATCCGGCATGCCGAGACTCCGGTTCAGGCTGTTCAGCGCATACGTGAGCGGAAACCAGCGCTTCATCAGGTCATCGAACGTGCTTTCCTCGATGGGCGTGGTGTCCGTGAGCGTCGGTTCATGCGGACTGTCGGGCACGAGAACGAGACCGCACGATACGGCCGTATCCATCGTATCGACGATATGCAGGTAGTGCGCCCACGTCTCGGCCCAGTCCTCCCACGGATGCATCGTTGCATACGCGCTAATGTAGTTCTCTGCCCAGTTCGCGGGCGGGCCTTCCTTGTAATGGCGATCCAGCGCGGCCGCATAGTCCTGCTGTTCATCGCCGAATGCGGTTCTGAACGGCGCGACGCGCGGCGTGTCCGCGATGAGGCGATCGAAGAAATAGTGCCCTGTTTCATGGCGGAAATGGCCGAGCAACGTGCGGTACGGCTCGTGCATCGCGGAGCGCACTTTCTCGCGATGCGCGTCATCGGCTTCGGCGATGTTGAGCGTGATGATGCCGTTGTTGTGTCCTGTCATGACGCCGCGTCCTTCCTCGTCTCCTTCGAGGAACTGGAATTCGAGGCCGTGTTCAGGGTCTTGCTGACGCGACTGCACGGTCAGACCGAGATCCGAGAGTGTAAAGAGCAGGCGGCGTTTGGCTGTCTCCAGCCGATACCAGTAAAGGCGATTGCCGGGCGTCTCCAGATTGGGGATGGTGCTCGTCAGCTGGCACGACGAACAGAGCGGCTCCTCGGAATCCGCAGGGACCATCCAGTTGCAGACATTCTCGACCGCATAGTTATGGCAAGGGCGATAGAGCTGATCTTTGGCGAGCGGATGAAGGCTCTTCCACGCGCCGTCCTCCGTCTCGTCGAATGCACTGATCTGACTCAGTTCGGGGACATAGCCAAGCTTCGCGCCGCAGTTTTCGCAGTGCGTGTTCTCGAAGAACACAAGCTGATCGCAGCGGTTGCAGTGAAAGGTCTTCATTGTGTGAGCCGGAAGGAGGGATGGGTCCGGGTGCTGCCCGGAAGTCAGCGCCATGCTGCAAACAACGTGCCTCTTGCAAAGGTTCAGGGTTCAGTCGTTAGCTGTAAATCGAAAAAGGAGTCGGTGTGTCCATACGTGTCGCGTTGAACCATGTTACGCATTATCGCTATGACCGGCTCGTCGGTCTCTCGCCGCAAGTCGTTCGCTTGCGGCCCGCTCCGCATTGCCGCACCCCGATTCTCTCTTACTCGATGCGCGTCGAACCGGTGGATCACTTCATCAACTGGCAGCAGGACGCATTCGCCAATTACCAGGCGCGGCTCGTTTTCCCCGAGAAAACGCGTGAATGCAAGGTAACGGTCGATCTGGTGGCCGAGATGGCCGTTTACAATCCGTTCGACTTTTTTCTCGAACCGTCTGCGGAATCGTTTCCCTTCAGCTACGCGCCCGAGTTGCTGCACGACCTCGCGCCGTACATGATCAAGCGCGAACTGACGCCGCGATTCGCCGCATTCGTCGAGAGCATCGACCGTTCGGCGCAACCGACGGTGGACTTTCTGGTGGGATTGAATCAGCGCCTCTCGCGTGAGATTCGTTATCTGATTCGCATGGAGCCCGGCGTGCAAACGCCGGAAGAAACGCTTGTAAGCGGGGCGGGGTCTTGCCGCGATTCGGGCTGGCTGCTTGTCGAGACGTTGCGACATCTCGGGCTCGCAGCACGCTTCGTGTCGGGCTACCTGCTGCAACTCGCACCGGACGTAAAGTCGCTCGAAGGTCCCAGTGGCACCGACGTCGATTTCACTGATCTTCACGCGTGGTGCGAGGTCTTCTTGCCGGGCGCAGGTTGGATCGGATTCGACCCGACCTCCGGCTTGCTCGCGGGCGAAGGCCACATACCGGTCGCGTGCACGCCCGAGCCGGATAGCGCGGCGCCTGTCTCCGGCGCAGTGGATGAATGCGAAGTCGAGTTCGGGCATTCCATGTCGATTGAGCGCGTGCGTGAAACGCCGCGGGTGACGAAGCCTTATAGCGAGGAGGACTGGCAGGCCGTGCTGCGCATGGGCGAACAGGTCGATGCGCAGCTCGACGCATCGGACGTGCGTCTGACCATGGGCGGCGAGCCGACCTACGTGTGCGTGCGCGACCGCGATGCACCGGAGTGGAACACGGACGCGCTTGGGCCCACGAAGCGTGCTTACGCGGTCGCGCTGATGGACAAGCTGCGCGCGCAATACGGCGCGGGCGGTTTCCTGCATATCGGGCAGGGCAAGTGGTATCCGGGCGAGCAGTTGCCGCGCTGGGCGTTGTCGCTCTTTTGGCGCGCGGACGGCGAGCCTTGCTGGCACAATCCCGCGCTCTTCGCCGACGAGCGGCAGCCCGCGAGTTACACCGCGGACGATGCCGCCCGCTTCATTCGTCACCTCGCGGGCAAACTATCTTTGAATGCAGAATACATTCAGCCGGGCTACGAGGACACGTGGTACTACCTGTGGCGCGAACGCCGTCTGCCTGTCAATGTCGACCCTTTCGATTCCCGCCTCGACGACGAGCTCGAACGAGTGCGCTTGCGCCGGGTATTCGACGCGGGGTTGCCCTCGGTCACCGGTTACGCGTTGCCGATCGCGCGGGAGGAAAGCGCGGCGGGCCGGCCGGGCCGCTGGACGACCGGCCCGTGGTTCTTCCGCGATGAGCGGATGTACCTCGTTCCGGGCGATTCGCCGATGGGCTATCGCTTGCCGCTGGACTCGCTGCCGTGGGTCGCGGAAGCGGACTATCCGTGGCAGCACGAGCACGATCCTTTCGCGCCTTCCGTGCCGCTGCGTCGCGCAGCCGAACTTCGCATGCAGTACGCAGACCGTAATGATGCATTCGGCATGCAGCATGCAGCACGCAAAATTCCGAGCGACGCGACTGAGGACTCGACCGGCGAAGCAACGCAAGCGGCCACTGCCGCCACTGCCGCCATTGCAGACAAGAAGAGCCGAATGCCCGAGCGCGGCGAGTCTGCCGGCTGGATCGCGCGTACCGCGATCTGCGTCGAAGCACGCGACCCGGCGCGCGCGGCCGGTCCGAAAGTGGAAGCGGCAACGCTCGCAAAGTCTGGCCAAGGCAACAAGTTGATGCACGTGTTCATGCCGCCGCTCGTTGCGCTCGACGACTATCTCGACATGCTCGCGGCCGTGGAAGCGACCGCCGCCGATCTCGGCATTCCGGTCATCATCGAGGGCTATCCGCCGCCGCGCGACCCGCGCCTCAAGGTGCTTCAGGTGACGCCCGACCCTGGCGTGATCGAAGTGAACATTCATCCGGCGTCTAACTGGGCGGAACTCGTCGAGCACACCGAATACCTCTACAACGCCGCGCACGAGTCGTATCTGACGCCGGAGAAGTTCATGCTCGATGGCCGGCATACCGGCACCGGCGGCGGCAACCACTTCGTGCTCGGCGGAGCGACGCCGCCCGATAGCCCGTTTCTGCGACGCCCCGACTTGCTGGCGAGCCTGATCGCGTACTGGCACAACCATCCGTCGCTATCGATGCTGTTCTCGGGGCTGTTCATCGGACCGACGAGCCAGGCGCCGCGCATCGACGAAGCGCGCAACGATCAGGTGTACGAGCTCGAGATCGCGTTCGCCGAATTGCAGCGGCAAGTCGACCTGCTTGGCGGACGCGGCAGCGCCAAAGTGCCGCCCTGGCTTATCGACCGCATTCTGCGCAACATCCTGATCGACGTGACCGGCAATACGCATCGGGCGGAATTCTGCATCGACAAATTGTATTCACCCGACGGTCCGACCGGCCGCCTCGGTTTGCTCGAACTGCGTGGATTCGAAATGCCACCGCATGCGCGCATGAGTCTCGTGCAGCAATTGCTGCTGCGCGCGCTCGTCGCCCGCTTCTGGGAGAAGCCCTATACGGCGCGGCTCACGCGCTGGGGCACGGAGTTGCATGATCGCTTCATGCTCGGCACTTTCGTGCAGATGGACTTCGACGACGTGATCGCCGAACTGCGCGACGCGGGCTTCGCCTTCGACAAGCGTTGGTTCGCTCCGCATTTTGAATTCCGTTTCCCGGTCGTCGGTGCGTACGAGACAGCCGGCATCGCGATGACGATTCGCCACGCGCTGGAACCGTGGCACGTGATGGGCGAGGAGGGCATGATCGGCGGCACCGTGCGCTATGTCGATTCGTCGGTCGAAAGGCTCGAAGTACGCGTGCTGGGTCTCAACGGCAGTCGACATGTCGTGACTGTCAACGGCGAGCCCTTGCCGTTGCAGCCGACCGGGCGCGTCAGCGAGTACGTCGCGGGCGTGCGGTTTCGCGCGTGGTCGCATGCCACGTCTTTGCATCCGACTATCGGGGTGCATGCGCCGCTGACTTTCGATATCGTGGATACATGGACCGGTCGCGCGATCGGCGGCTGTCAGTATCACGTCGCGCATCCGGGTGGCCGCAACTATCAGACGTTCCCCGTGAACGCCTATGAAGCGGAGAGTCGCCGGCGTGCGCGCTTTTTCGCGAGCGGTCATACGCCGGGCGCGATGCATGTCGAAACGCGCGAGCCCAGCCTCGAGTTTCCGTTCACGCTCGACTTGCGCCGCTCATGAAAGCCGTTGAAGCGCAAGCATGACAAGTGAGGCCATCTTGGCGTTCCAATCGACATTGCCTTTCGATACCACGGCCGCGCGTACCGACGCTTTAGCGCTCTTGCGCGCGTTGCCTGTGCGCGAAGGGCATTGGGACGAGTTGCGCGATGCTTCAGGGCACTTGCGCGAGCCGTGGCGGCGGTTCTTCGAATTGCTCGGCGAGCAGGGCATTGCGCGTCTCGACGACGGCGTGGCCGCCGTCGCGCGACAGGTACGCGATAACGACATCACGTACAACGTCTATGCCGATAACGGCGAGCCGCGCGCATGGTCGCTCGATCTCTTGCCGCTATTGATCGACGAGCGCGAATGGGCCGTCATCGAACGCGGCGTCGCGCAACGCGCCCGCTTGATGGAGGCAATCGTCGCGGATGTCTACGGCGCGCAAACGCTTCTGCAACGAGGGCTGTTGCCTGCTGCGCTCGTGTTCGGGCATCCAGGTTATCTGCGTTCGGTGAAAGGCTTCGTGCCCGCGAACGGAGGCTATCTGCAGATCGTCGCGGTGGATCTCGCGCGTGCGCCGTCGGGCGAATGGACCGTCATCGCGCATCGCACGGAGGCGCCGTCGGGCTTGGGCTACGCGCTCGAAAACCGCATGATCGTGGCGAGTCTCTTTAACGATGCGTTCCGGACGCTGCGCATCAACGGGCTTGCATCGACGTATTCGCAACTCGTCGCGACGCTTGCGCAGGCGGCCCGAGGCATCATGCGCAATGATGAAAGTGGCGGTGGCGACGCGCCTCATATTGCGCTGTTGAGTCCGGGGCCCTTTAGCGAAACTTACTTCGAGCATATCTTTCTTGCGCGTTATCTGGGCGTGACGCTCGTGGAAGGCAAGGATCTGACAGTACGTCACGACAAGCTCTATCTGAAGACGCTAGCCGGCCTCTCGCGCGTGCATGCCGTGTTGCGTCGTCTGGACGATGCGTTCTGCGATCCGGTCGAGTTACGCGCGGATTCGACCATCGGCGTTCCCGGACTGTTGCAGGTCATGCGCGCGGGCAACGTGGCGGTCTCCAATGTGCCCGGCGCGGGCTTCACGGAATCGCCTGCGCTTCATGCGTTCTTGCCCGGCATCGCGCGTGCGATGCTGAATGAGGACTTGCATCTCCCGACCGTGCCGACGTGGTGGTGCGGCGAAGACTCAGCGCGACGCGAAGCTTTCGAGAAGCTCGATCGCGCTTTCGTGGTTCCCACCTGGCCCGGCACGTTTGAGGATGGCGCGCCCGGCATCGAAGCGGGATCGCAGGTGCTTGCGGACTGGCGTGAGCGCATCGAGCGCGCGCCCGACATGTTCACCGTACACGAAGACCTGCCGTTTTCTAGCGCCCCGCGTTTTCACGATGGCGCGCTCGGCTCTCGCTCATGTGTCTTGCGTGCCTATGCCATCGCGCGTCCGGACGGAAGCTGGAGCGTGATGCCCGGCGGCTTCACACGCCTTGCAGCGGACAAGCGCGCCACGGTGTCGATGCAGTTCGGCGGCAGCAGCGTGGATACATGGGTGCTGGCTACTCATCCCGGTCCCGCTGTGCCACTGCGTCCATCGCCGATGCAGCCCGGTGATTTGCGCAAGCATCGCGTGGTATCGAGTCGCGCGGCGGAAAATCTGTTCTGGGCCGGACGCTATGGCGAGCGCGCCGAGAACAACGTGCGTCTCTGCCGCCTGTTGCTCGGCACGCTCGAAGCCAATGATGCCGACGAGATGTTCTCCACGCTCGTCGAACTGGCCGCGCAATGCGGCCTCATTCCGTCCATCGATACGCTTGCGCGAAGTTCGCCACACGCATTCGAGCGCGTGCTCGTCGCGGGACTGGCGGAGACGGCATCGGCAACGAGCATCGGCGGCAATCTCGCGAATCAGGCGCATGCATGCGGCGAGATTCGCGACCGGCTTTCCACCGATCACTGGCGCACGATTCTCGCGGCGCGCAACGACTTCCGCGATGCGCTCGCGCGCCTCGGCCTCATCACGCCCGACGTGCCGAGAGATTATGACCGCGTGATGTTGAGCGGCGCGCTCGAACATCTTGCGACTCAACTGCTCGCGATCAGCGGCGCGCAAGGTGATCGCATGACACGCGATGAAGCGTGGCGCATGATTTTCATTGGCAGGATGATCGAGCGCGTGTCGACGATGGCTACGTTTCTGCGAATCTTCGCGGCGCAAGGCACGTTGACGCATCCGGCCGGCTTCGACTTGCTGTTGCACCTTTTCGATACCACGCTCACGTATCGCTCGCTTTATCCCGGCCGGCTCGAAGCGGCCGCGTTGATCGACCTGATCGTCGTGGACCCGACTAATCCGCGCGGACTCTATGGCGTGCTGGTCCGCTTACGCGCGAAGCTCGATGAGATGGTGAAGACCGCCGGCGCAGCGCGGCGCGCGCATTTCATCGGTATTTCACTCGACCTCGATAGCTTGCCGCCCCTCGATGCCTTGTGCAAAGCCGACGAAGGCGGGCAGTTCGGCACGCTCGTCCAGCTTTGCGATCGGCTGCTTGCATCGGTGAGCGCGGCATCGAACGAAGTCAGCGCGCACTACTTCAGTCATGCCAATCCCATTGCTGCGCAGGTGTCCTAATGAATGCGACGATCGACAAAGCGTCCAGATCGACGACGCTCGCAGTCACGCATCGCACGACATATCGGTACTCCACGCCCGTCGAAATCGCTCAGCACCTCGCGACCATCCGTCCGCTGCATACGCCGTGGCAGCAGGTCATCGCTCACTCCGAGCGCATCGAACCGGCTCCATCGTATGTACATAGCCGCGTCGATGCATTCGGCAACGACCTGCTTTATTTCTCGCTGGATGCGCCGCATGAGCGTCTCTCGATGACCAGTGAAACGACGGTGCGTCTCAGCCCACGCTGGACGAAGCTGGACCCTCGGGCGACGCCGCCGTGGGAAGAGGTCGCACGACGGCTGCGCTACACGGCGGGTTCGCCGTTTGTCCGCGAATCGGAGTACTGTTATGCGTCGCCCAACATTCAGTTGACCCAGGCGTTGCGCGAATACGCGTTGCCGAGTTTTGCGCCGGCCACGGCGCTGATCGCGGGCGCGATCGACCTCATGCACCGCATCCATGCCGACTTCACGTACCGGCCTTCATCGACCACGTTCGATACGCCCGCTACACGCGCCTTCGAACTGCGCCAGGGCGTATGTCAGGACTTCGCGCAAGTCATGATCGGCTGCCTTCGCACGTTAGGCTTGCCGGCGCGTTATGTGAGCGGCTATCTGCGTAACGACCCGCCGCCGGGTCAACCGCGACTGATCGGCGCCGATGCCTCGCACGCGTGGGTGTCGGTGCATTGCCCGCAAAGCGGATGGATCGACCTCGATCCGACCAACGACGTGCTCGCCGATCTCGACCACGTGACGCTTGCAACTGGTCTCGATTACAGCGACGTGTCGTTATTGCGCGGCATGATCCTTGGTGGCGGATCGCATCATGTCGACGTCGCCGTGAACGTTCTAGCGCTATAAAACAGCGAACCCCAACCTCACGTCTTGCGCTTGTAGCGGACCCAAACGACATCGTTATCCCGCTTCTCGACCGACTCCAGCTTCAGATAGGCGGGCTTCTGCCACTTATCCATTGCTACTTCGAATGATGAAGGATGCGCGTCACGCCCATCGACGAGCGGCATCAGCAACACGCTGACTTCATCCGCGAGTTGCGCGTTGACGAATGCCCCGGATACGTGACCGCCTCCCTCGACGATGAGCTTGTCGATCTTCAGTTCGCGGCCGAGCGTTTCTACGACGCGGTGAAGATCGATGTCGTCCTTTCCGCCGAAAAGATACGACGCGCCGATCGACTGAAGGTGCGCGAGATAGTCGTCCTCCACGCTCTCCGCCACGACTTCGACGATATGCGAGTCGAGCGCGGTATCGCTCTTCCAGCCGACGCGGCCTTTCGGGTCGATCGACACGGCGTACTGGCTCGCGTCGCGCTTGGCGAAATGATCCGTGCGCGGCAACGGGCTCTTGGCGAGACCGCGTGGATATTCACGATCCTTCGCGTGCGAGATTTCCTGCATCGTGACGCGGCCGCATACCCACGCATCGGCGTTGAAGCTGGCAGCCGTCTCTTCATAGCATGGGCTGGCAAAGTCGAGATGCCAGCCGTCCGTGAGGCTTCGGCCATCCACTGAAGACATCATGTGGCAGACGATGTACATCGGTTTCCCCTTGCGGTGTTGCGCTGAACTCGCGTAACGTCGGCGTCTCAAGCGTCGGGCTTCTCGTCCGGCGGCAAAGGGCCTTCCTGGTCGATTGTGCTGCCCTGACGCCAGACGTCCTTACCCGCTTCCGAGAGCTTGCCGCTGCTCGAGTCCTTGCCCGCTTCGGTGCCTTCAACGGCCATCTTGCCGCCTGCCTGCTCCTGCGCGGGCAGTTTCTCTCCCTTCTCCGCCTGAATGCGGTCTTCCTGCGATCGTCCGGCATGCGTCGTCATCGTATCCTCCGATGGGTTCAATTGGACACGTCAGACTCGTAGCAAGCCGCAAGCCAACCCTCCGGCGCGGTATCGGGTCCGGATCAGAAGCGCGTCGTCGGGCGAACTGTATAGGAGGGCTAACTAGCAGTTTCAGAACGTCTCCCAGTCGCCGCCATCCGTCGCGGTTGCCACGGGCTTCTGCACCGTGGCTTCGACGTGTTTCGCCGTCGGCGTCGCCTTCGTTCGCTGCAATGCCTGAGGAGCAGGGCGTTGCACCGTCGGAGCCGTCGCCGGGCGCGGGCGGCTTTCGCTCGACACGGGCGTCACCGCGTGAGCGGAAGCCACAGCTGCGCTCGGGCTCGTGCGAAAGACGTTGACGGCTTTGCGAAGCGCTTCAGCCTGGTCTTCCAGCGAGCCGGCCGCGGCGGCCGCTTCTTCGACGAGCGCGGCGTTCTGCTGCGTGACTTCGTCCATCTGCGAGATAGCCAGATTGACCTGCTCGATGCCGCGGCTCTGCTCGTGCGATGCGGACGCAATTTCGCCCATGATGTCGGTCACGCGCTGAATCGCGGAGTGCACGCTGCGCATGGTCTCGCCTGCCTTCGCGACGAGCTCGGTGCCTGCGCCGACGCGGCTGCCCGACGTCTCGATCAGCGCCTTGATTTCCCTCGCCGCGCTCGACGAACGCTGCGCGAGGCTGCGCACTTCGCCTGCCACGACCGCGAAGCCCCGGCCTTGTTCGCCGGCGCGCGCGGCTTCCACTGCGGCATTGAGCGCGAGAATGTTCGTCTGGAATGCGATGCCCTCGATCATGCCGATGATCTCCGCGATCTTCTCCGAGCTTTCTTCGATGCCGGCCATCGTCTCCACGACCTGTCCGACGATCGCAGTGCCTTCGTTCGCGACGGCGCTCGCGTTCTCGGCGAGACCGCTGGCCTGACGCGCGTTGTCGGCGTTCTGCTTCACCGTCGAGGTCAGTTGTTCCATGCTCGCCGCCGTCTCCTGCAGCGATGCAGCCTGCTGTTCCGTGCGCGACGACAGGTCCGTATTGCCGGCGGCGATCTCCTTCGTTGCGCCGGCAATCGCGTTGGCGGACGAAGTCACCGCGCTCATCGTTTGCAGCAGCCGGTCCTGCATCGCCCGCACCGATGCCATGAGACTCGCATCGTCGCCCGCCGCGACAGGCACAGCTTGCGTGAGATTGCCCGCCGCGATGCGTTTGCATGCCTCCGCGACGTCCTTCGGATCGCCTCCGAGCTTGCGCAGCACATTGCGGATGATCCAGCCCATTGCCACGGTCAACGCAAGGCCGACCATGCCGACGATCGCAAGCATCGCGAGCAGGCGCTGGCCGAATTCACGATTGATGTCGTCGACGTAAGCGCCCGTATAGACGTGCCAGTCCCACGCGCGAACATACTCGCCGTAAGCGATCTTCGGCAGCGCCTCCGTTTGTCCCGGCTTCGGATAGAGGTAATCGGTCACGTGCGTGCCGTCGAGTCCGTGTTTGACGATCGCGGCGGTGAAGTGCTTGCCGGTCTTGTCGACCAGATCGTTGATCTTGTTCTCGGTCTCGGGACGCATCGGGTTAAGCAATTGCAGCATCGTCGAGTCGACGACGAGCAAATAGCCGCTCTGCCCATAGCGCACCGGACGCAAATGCGCGATGGCCGCGCGCTTGGCGTCTTCGGCTGGCATCGCGCCGCTTTGCGCCTGCTGCACATAGAAGTTGACCACGCTCACCGCGGACTGAACCTGCTCGGCCAGCGCTTCCTGACGGTCCTTCATCATCAACGTGCGCGTCATGGTCGCGCTCAACAGCGAGAGCACGATCAAACTCAGCCACACGAATCCCACGGTGCTCCACAGTGTTGCCTTGAAGCTCATTCTCTGCATTTGTCTCGCCCTTGCGTTCAACGTTGAATAATTTGCCGACAGGGTAGATATCGGCTCGTTTGTCGGAAAGTTGAACGTTTGCTTTCAGGCCGGCGGAGGGCGGCGACTGCGGACTGTTTGGTCGGGAAAAGCAAAGTAGCACGCCGTGCCTCATATCGTCTGATGAATGCGCGTTACCGTACTTAAGTGGCGTTGCCTGCGCGCTAACGTATGCGGGCAGATACGAATCATCCCCGCGTAGAGGGATGGCATCTGTCTCATCAAGGTACGAACATGGTATTGGTCAAACTGAGCGCACAGGAACTTCAAGTCGGCACGCCCCTTCCGTTCGCCGTCTACTCGGCGAGCGGCAAACTTCTTTTGACGAGGGGTTACTGCGTGCGATCCGAGGGCCAGCGCGACAGGATTCTCGCAGCCGGCGGGTTCCGCGACGAAGACGCGCCGATCGAGCGGCCGCACGGGGAAGGCGTCATGTCGAGCGAGCTGCTGATATCGACCGCGAAGCACGACGCGCCCGCGAACCGTCCCAAGCTCGATCGCGCGGCCGCCGTCACCGGCACCCTGCCGAAGACGCTGGAAAGCATGCAGTTGACGCTGGTCGGCTGCGATCACCCGCCGGTGCAGGCGGAATTCGTCGGTTCCGTTGCAGGCAGCGCGTTGGTCGTGACCGCAGGCAGCGTGCATGAGTTGCTGGACGCGGGTATGTCCGTCGAATGCAAGGGGCTGCTCGGGCGCAAGATCTATCGTTTCTCCAGCACGGTGATCGGACGAAGCGAGTCGCCTGTGAAAGTCGCTTATCTCGCGTATCCGCAAACCGTGCAGACGCAGGTCGTGCGCAAAGACGTGCGAGTGTCGACCGAGCTGGCGGGTCGTCTCATCAGGAACGATTGTGTCGCGGCGGGCTTCGACGTCGCCGTGGTCAACGTCAGCCTCGGCGGCGTGGCGTTGCGCCTGGCGGACGCGCTCGTGAATGTCGACGAGCACTTCAAGCTCGCGTTGCGCCTGCGCGCCGACGGCAAGGTTCACGCGGTGGTGTTCAACTGCATCGTGCGCAATTTGCGTCGAGCGGCGGGCGCCGTGCTTGTCGGCGCAGAGTTCAGTAACCGGTCCGTCGATACGACCGCGCTGCTCAGAATCCACATGTTCGAGACGGCGACGGGCAGCGCGTCGGAATGACTTAGACTGCTCGGAGGTCTTTTGCATTACTGAAGAACACCGCGCAAGGCCGTACTTCTAACGAAACGCGCGCTTACGTAAATGCTACAAGCAAACACGTCGTCACATTCGAACGGTCGAGCTTATACGCCGCGCGGCGCAATGACCGAACGCATGCACACATGCGTAGCCAGCTCTGTGGCCTACCGCACATTCCATAGTTCGGATTGCAAATAACGCATTGAACGTTGCTTGCAGTGGTCCATACTCTAAGCGCCGGTGCAGCGTAGAAACCGGCCGTCCGTTCTTGCTGCAACGCACCCGCTCCGGGCCGCTTTGCAGGTCCTCTTTGTGCGCTCCCTGGGGGGTGTATGGTCTCCAATTCGACTAAGCGACGCGCGTTCCTGAAGGGAACGGCGTCCGCACTCGCAGTTGCATCGCTTCCACGGTGGGGCATGGCGGCCACTGCTCCGTTCATCAGACTCGAATGGCAAGTGTTTAAAACCACGCCGCACTACGCGTCGTATCTCAACGCCGTGCGCACGATGAAAGCCACCAACGACAGAACCAATCCAGCATCGTGGCAGTACTGGGTCGATGTTCACAACAATTACTGCCCGCATAGCACGGCGTACTTCCTGACGTGGCATCGCGGTTACCTGTACTACCTCGAACAACAGTTGCGCACCGTATCAGGCGACGCAACGCTCACGTTGCCGTACTGGGACTACTACTCGTATCCGGTGATTCCTTCTGAATTCACGGATACCGCGCGTAGCAACCCGCTTTATGTGTCGCGAATCAACACCAACGTCTATCAGGCGCTCGATCTCGGTCCCTTCGGGTCGAGCGTGTACAACTTCCAGCGCGGCACCAACAACGCATTCGAGCCCAAGCTGGAAAACGCGCCGCACAATCCGGTTCATGACATCATCGGTAATAACATGGCCGATATCGCCACGGCGCCGATCGATCCGATCTTCTACCTGCATCACTGCAACATCGACCGTCTGTGGAACGCATGGTCGCTGCGCTCGACGAGCCGCGTGCCGTCGGCCACGAGCAGCTACTGGAACGGCAGCTTCACCTATGCGAGAGGCTTGACTATCTCGAAGTCGAAAACGCGCACGACCACGGGGCTGAGTTATGACTACGCCAACGACACCATGCCCGCTGTGCTGCCGCCCCAGGCGCAACAAGGGAGGATTATTCGCGTGCAAGCACAGATCGGCGCCATTCAGGCGCGGCCGAAGACCGGCCCATTCACGGCGAGTCCCGGGCGCACGGTGTCATCGACGCGCCGTTCCCTGGGAGGCGTAAAGGGCGTCGTATTGGACGAGTTCTCGATCAGCGCGAGCATTCCGCTGCAGGCCGCGAACGCCACCGCATTGAAGGATGTGCTGGCCACTTCGCCGGCTGTCGGACTGAGTCAATCCTCGGATGCATCGCAGGCCACGCCGCAAGCAAGTAGCGGGTTCCAGTACGTGAAGGTCGTGCTCGACGGAGTCAAGATGCCTGCGGCGGCCCGAAAAGGCGGCTTCTTCTATAACGTCTATCTGAATCTGCCTGCGAGCGGCGACGTCGACGCCGTGAAGTCGCAGCACTTCATCGGTACCTTGGGCGCGTTTCAGGTTGCCACCGCTGCGCATCACGGCATGAGCGAGATCGACTATGACGTCACTGACGTGCTCGCGCGTCTCGGCATTTCCAATGTGAGCGACGTCGTGCTTTCATTCGTGCGCGTGAGCGGGGCGAACGCGCCGAAGGGCATGGCTGTTTCGATCAACGAGGCGCGCATCGAACTCGGCACGGACGGGCCGTAGTCGAAGATGACCGCGACGCGGCGAACCACTCGCCGCGTTGCGATCCATTCCTCGGCGTATCAGCGCAGGTTGGTTCGCGCCAGTTCGATCAGTTCATCGCCGCGACCGCTGAACACCGCGCGCAGCATATAAAGGCTAAAGCCTTTCATCTGCGCATAGTTGATGGTCGGCGGAATCGCGAGTTCGTGCTTGGCCGTCACCACGTCGACGACCGCCGGACCCGGATGCGCGAACGCGTCCTTGAGCGCGCCTTCCAGTTGCTCCGATTGCTCCACGCGCACGGACCATATGCCCGCGCCCTTCGCGATCTGCGAGAAGTCCGTTCTGGATAGATCGACGTTGGTGTCGAGATACCCCGCGGCCTTCAACTCCATCGACACGAAGCCGAGCAGGCTGTTGTTGTAGACGATGACCTTGATCGGCAACTCATGCTGTACGGCCGTGAGCAGATCGCCGAGCAGCATCGACAGGCCGCCGTCCCCTGAAAGCGACACCACCTGCCGCCCCGGATTCGCCGCCTGCGCGCCGAGCGCCTGCGGCATGGCGTTCGCCATCGAGCCATGATTGAACGATCCGTGCAACTGACGCTTGCCGTTCATCGACAGATACCGCGCGGCCCATAGCGTGGGCGTGCCGACATCGACGGTGAAGATGGCGTTGTCCGCTGCGGCCTCGTCGACGAGCTTGGTCAGATATTGCGGATGGATGGGGCGATCAGGCGCGGACGGCGTGGCGAGATGGTCGAGCTCCTTGCGCGCATCGGCATAGTGTTTCAGCGCGTTTTCCAGAAAGCGCCGCTCTGTCTTGCGTTGCAGCCGCGGCATGAGCGCCGTGACCGTCTCCTTCACCGTGCCGATGAGGCCGAGCGCGAGCGGCGCGCGCCGGCCCAATTGCGAACCACGGTTGTCGACCTGCACGACCTGCGCGTTCGGCGGATAAAACGGCCGATACGGGAAGTCACAGCCGAGCAGCAGCAGCGTGTCGCACGACATCATCGCGTGATAACCCGAACTGAAGCCGATGAGTCCCGTCATGCCGACATCGAAAGGATTGTCGTATTCGATGAACGGTTTGCCGCGCAACGCGTGAACAATCGGCGCGCCGAGCGTGTCCGCGAGCGCGACCACTTCGTCATGCGCGCCCGCGACGCCGCTGCCGCACATGATCGTGACCGCATCGCAACCATTCAGCATGTGCGCGAGTTTGTCGAGTTCAGTGTCGGCGGGCACGATGGTATGCGGGGCCGTCGGTGTCCAGCGAGCGGGGGCATCGGGGCCTTCGGACAAGGCGACATCGCCCGGCAGCACGATCACCGCGACCCCGCGCTCTTCCAGCGCGGTGCGCATGGCGCGCTCCAGCACGCGCGGAAACTGCGAAGCGTTCGATACCAGTTCGACAAAGTGACTGCATTCGCTGAAGTACGTCTGCGGATGCGTTTCCTGAAAATACCCGAGCCCGATTTCCGTCGACGGTATATGCGCCGCGATGGCCAGCACGGGCTGACGATTGCGATGACAGTCGTAGAGCCCGTTGATGAGATGCAGATTGCCCGGTCCGCAACTGCCCGCGCATACAGCGAGCCGGCCGGTGGTCGCCGCATCCGCGCCTGCGGCGAATGCAGCCGCTTCCTCATGCCGCGTATGCATCCAGCGAATGGTGCCCAGTTCGTCGAGACTGTGCGCGAGCCCGTTGAGGCTATCGCCCGTCACGCCCCAGATGCGCTCGACGCCCGCTGCCGCGAGCGTCTTTGCCAGATAGTCCGCGATTGATTGCTTGGCCATGTGCTTTCCTCCGAAGAAAAACGCGCACCATGCGCGATGTGATCGACTCAGAAGGCGTCGCTAGAAAGCCAACCTGACAAACTCACTCCGGAATGATGCGCTCGCGCTTCAGACGGTCGAACAGCGCGAAAAACGCATCAGGCGTGCTCTGATAATCGAGGAAGCCGGCCTTGCGGCTCTTCGTCATGTCCGTGAGGACTTCCATCGGACGTCCGAGGTCGGCATCCGTATGCCACCAGGAGACGAGCTTGTCTACGTTCGACTCTGCCAGTGCGTGCCGTGCCGCGATCTCCGCCCACGTCTTGCCGGCATGCTGCATGCGGCCTTCCAGTGGTTTGATTTCGCCGTCGAAAGGCGCGGGCTCGATACCGAAGTAATTGGCGATGCGCTCCCACATCCACTTCCAGCGGAACACGTCGCCATTCACGACGTTGAAGTCTTCGTTGCGCGCTTCCGGCCACGTCGCGGCCCATTCGAGATGGCGCGCGAGAAGACGCGCGTCCGTCATGTCGGTCAGGCCGTTCCATTGCGCGGCCGAACCGGGAAACAGGAACGGTTCGCCGGTCGCCTTGCACAAGTTCGCATAGACGGCGAGGGTGACGCCCATGTTCATTGCATTGCCGATGGCGAAACCGATGATGCTATGCGGCCGATGCACGCTCCATCCGAAGCCGAACTGCCGCGCGGCATCGAACAAGCGGTCTTCCTGCTCGTAGTAGAAGTTGTCGACGGGCTGCCGGCCTTGTTCCTCGCGGAAGGGCGTGGCCGGAATCTCGCCTTTGGCGTAGGCCTCGAAGGGCCCGAGATAATGCTTGAGGCCCGTGACGAGCGCCGCATGTTCGAGCGCGCCCGACGGGCCCAATGCCGCGAGGACATTGGCGACCATTGCGCCGTTGACGCGGATGTTTTCCGCTTCGGTTGCCTGCCGCGACCATGCGGTGAAGAAGACGTGAGTGAAGTCGCGTCCGCTCAATGCCTGCGCGACCGATGACGCCGACGTGAGATCCGCGACGATCGATTCGACGCCGGCGGGCGCAGGCGTGCGGCCGCGCGACACGCCGGTGATGGACCAGTCTCCACGCGTTTGAAGATGCTCGGCGAGATTGCGTCCGATGACGCCGGTCGCGCCGATGATGAGTGCTTGTTTGTTCATTGCAGCCTTGCGAGTCGATTGATCGATGTGCCAGTGTGACGGATAGCGATGATCCTTGCTGAACGCTGCGCTTTTCGCCGGGGACATGAGACGCGGGCGGCAAAACCGTCCTGTTGCCTGCATCGCCGATGTAAGAACTACTCGACGCGCGACGCCGGAACGCCATCGTCTCGCGCAACGCCGTCAGCCATGCGCGATCGCTCCCCAGGCGCAGTAAAATGCAGCACTCGAAAAACGCCGAAGTGCCAGGGTATCGCCAAATGGATGTCAAGGATCAAGGTCTCGTCGGTTCTGCCGGTTCGGGCAGCGGACACTTCGAGCGCATGATCGCGGGGGTCAGGGACTACGCGATCTATCTTCTTTCTCCGACCGGTCTGGTCACGAGCTGGAACGTCGGTGCCGAGCGCATCAAAGGCTATGCGCCCGAGGAAATCATTGGTCAGCACTTCTCACGGTTTTATACCGAAGAGGACCGCGCGACGGACCTGCCTTTGCGCGCGCTGGAGATTGCGGTCCGCGAAGGCAAATTCGAATCGGAAGGCTGGCGCGTGCGCAAGGACGGTTCGCGTTTCTGGGCACATGTCGTGCTCGATTCCCTGTTCGACGATTCGGGGCATCATGTCGGCTACGCCAAGATCACGCGCGACATCACTGCCCAACACGAAGCGAGGCAGATCGCCGAACGTCAGAAAGCCTTGGCGCTCGATGCCCGCACGCGCGAATATCACGAGTTGCTGCGGCTCTTCGAGCAGGCGCCCGGCTTCGTGTGTTTCTTTCGGGGTGCGAATCATGTCTACCAGCTACAGAACGGAGCGCATCATCGGCTTGCGGGATTCAGGCCGATTATCGGCAAGCCTGTGAGAGAGGCGTTGCCCGAACTCGCAGGGCAAGGCTTCTTCGAACTGCTCGACGAGGTGTATCGAACGGGCCGCCCGTATGTCGGCCGCGCCGTGCCGTTGCGTGTCGATCCGCTCGCGGGCGGCGAGAGCGAAGTGCGCTTCATCGACTTCGTGTACCAGCCTATCGTCGATGACGCGGGCGTGGTCGTCGGTATCTTCTCGCAAGGCAACGACGTCACCGATCAGGTCGCGGCGCAAGAGGCGCTCAGGCGCAAGCAAGGGGAACTGGAACAGGTCATCGTCGAGCGCACCGAGGCGCTGGAAAGCACGAGCCGGGCGCTGGAACTGGCGAAGGAACTGCACGTCGACAACGCGCGCCTCCTGCGGCTTTTCGAGCAGGCGCCAGGTTTCGTCTGCGTGTTGCGCACGCGCGAGCACATATTCGAACTGGCGAACGCGGCGTATCGCAGCCTGACGGGCGATCGCGATCTCGTCGGAAAGCGCGTGCGGGATGCGTTGCCCGAAGTGGTCGAACAAGGCTTCATCGAGGTGCTGTCGGGCGTCTTCGACACCGGCGAGCCTTACGTCGGCAAGGCCGTGCCGGTCATGATCCGCCCGCGCGACGGCGCGCCGCTCGAAACGCGCTTTCTCGACTTCGTTTATCAGCCCATTGCAGGCAACGACGGCGAAGTGGTCGGCATCTTCGTTCAGGGCCAGGACGTCACGGTGCAGAAGCTCGCGCAGGACGAAGTGGAGCGCTATCAAACGAGCCTCGAAGCGCTGGTCGAAGAGCGCACGCGCGAACTCGAACAGACGCAAGCCGCGTTGCAGCGTTCGCAAAAGCTGGAGGCGATCGGCAAGCTCACCGGCGGCATCGCGCATGACTTCAACAACATCCTGCAGGTGATCGGCGGCAATCTGCAACTGTTGTCCGCTTCTGTTGCCGGCAACGAGACGGCGATCAAGCGCGTGGACACTGCGGCGAGCGCGGTGGAGCGCGGCGCTAAACTGTCTTCGCAACTGCTGGCGTTCGCGCGGCGTCAGCCATTGCAGCCGGTCGTCACGAATCTCGCGCCCGTGGTCGCGGGCATGGACGACATGCTTCGGCGCGCGCTGGGCGAGTCGGTGGTCATGGAGACGGTTCTGGCGGGCGGGCTATGGAACGTGCAGGTCGACCCGCATCAGCTCGAAAACGTCGTGCTGAATCTCGCGATCAACGCCCGCGACGCCATGCCCGACGGCGGCAAGCTCACCATCGAACTGAGCAATTCGATGCTGGACGACGACTACGTCGCATCGGACGCCGATCTCGAACCGGGCCAGTACGTGATGCTCGCCATCTCCGATACCGGCACCGGCATGACGCGCGAAGTGATGGAACGCGCATGCGATCCGTTCTTCACGACGAAGCCGGAAGGCGTCGGCACCGGGCTTGGCCTCTCGATGGCGTATGGCTTCGTCAAGCAAAGCGGCGGGCACTTCAAGATCTACAGCGAAATAGGGCACGGCACCACGATCAAGATCTATCTTCCGCGCTCGCATGAAGCCGTGGTGCAGACCACGTCGCTCGCGGCGGCGCCAGTCGTCGGCGGCACGGAGACGATTCTCGTCGTGGAAGACGATCGCGCCGTGCAGACCACCGTCGTCGAAATGCTGCGCGAGCTCGGGTATCAGGTGCTCAAGGCCGACAACGCCGAGAGCGCGCTCGGCATCTTGCAGAGCGGCTTGGCCATCGACCTGTTGTTCACCGATGTCGTGATGCCCGGCAAGCTGCGCAGTCCCGAGCTCGCGCGAGGCGCGAAGGCGCTCTTGCCGAACATCGAAGTGCTGTTCACTTCCGGGTACACGCAAAACGCGATCGTGCATGGCGGACGGCTCGACGCCGGCGTGCAATTGTTGACGAAGCCTTATCGGCGCGAACAACTCGCGCGCAAGATCCGGCACATGCTGTCGAACCGAAAGCAGGTCGCGCTTGCGCGTTCACAGCCGGCGAGGCAGACGGTGGCTCCGGTCGCGCCGTTGCCGCAGCGCTTCGGCGTGCTCGTCGTCGAGGATCACCCGGAATTGCGCGAGATGGCGGTCGAACTCATTCGGGCGTTGGGGCATCGGGTGACGGCGGCCGCCAGCGCGGAGGAAGCGCTCGCGTCGTTCGCCAAGGACGACTTCGACATTCTCTTTACCGATGTCGGGTTGCCCGGCATGGACGGCGTCGCGCTGTCGCGAAGGCTCAAGGCAGAGCAGCCCGGCCTGCGCGTCATCTATGCGACGGGCTACGGCGAGGCGATCGAAGCGGGCGCCGACAGCAGCGGCACGGTGTTGGCGAAGCCTTATACGCTCGCGAGCCTGAACGCGGTGCTCGCGCAGTTTTCCGAAGCGGCATCGGACGGACACGCCGCCGCGGACGGCTCGGTATAGGCGCTTTAGTCGCGGGCTACCAGCGCGCGCCGAAGCTCTGCCGCAGTTCGTCGATGGCGGCGTCGTCGAGCGGCGCGGGCCGCGGCGTGGTCATCAGCCAGAGGCGGGCGGTTTCTTCGAGTTCCTCGAGCGCATACGACGCATGCGAGACACTGCGCTCCCACACCACGGGCCCGAGCCGCTCCAGCAGCACGGCGCGCACGTCGGCCGCGCGCGCCGCGATCTCGGCCGCCGCCTGCGGGTCGCCGGGGCGGCGGTAGCGCACGAGCGGTACGTGGCCGACCTTCATTACGTAGTAAGGCGTGATCGGCGGCAGCACGTCCTCGTCGCTCCAGACGCCTGCGAGCGTCAGCGCAACCAGCGACGTCGAATGCGTATGCACGATGCCGCGCGTCTCGACGCTGCCCTCGTAGATGCGCCGATGCAACTCCAGTGTCTTCGAAGGCCGCGCGCCGGAAACGTGCCGTCCCTGCGCATCCACTTTGGCGATCTGCGCGGGATCGAGCCGGCCGAGACAGGCATCCGTCGGCGTGATAAGCCAGCCGTCGTCGCAGCGCGCGCTGATGTTGCCCGCCGTGCCCACGGTGTAGCCGCGCGCGTACAGACTTTCGCCGACCGTGCAGATTTCCTCGCGCAGCTTCGCGTCGCTGGCCGATGCGATGACGGTGTCGCTCACGCGCGCTCTCCTTCTATGTAACGCAACGCCTTGTCGAAGAAATCGCGCGCGCCGAAATTGCCGGACTTCAACGCGAGCGCCAGCGGCGTGTCGCCGACACTGACGGTCACCGGCACGCCCGGATCGATGGGCGGCCCGATCTGCAACATCTGCACGCCGAGCGCCTGCACCACCGCGCCCGATGTCTCGCCGCCCGCGACGACGAACTTGCGCACGCCGCGCGCGCGGGCTTCACGGGCGATGGCGGCGAGCGCATCCTCGACGAGCTGACCCGCCGCCGCGCTGCCGAGCTCTTGCTGCACCGCTTTGACTTCGTCGGGTGAAGCCGTGGCGTAGACCAGCACCGGCTGCGGCGCGTGCGCGTCGATGAAGGCGAGCGCCTCGTCGACGACCGCCTCGCGCCGTGCGAGCGCGCGCGGATCGACGCGAAACGCCGGCCGCGTCGCGATCCATTCGGCTACTTGCGCGTTGGTCGCGTTCGATGCGCTGCCCGCCAAGACAAGCGCCGCGCCCTCGACGGCGGGCAGGTCCGCTGCCTTGTCGTTCGGCTCGATGAGTCCGGCGCGCCGGAAGTTCTCCGGCAAGCCGATGGCGACGCCCGAGCCGCCCGTGATGAGCGCGAGATCGGCACAGGCCGCGCCGAGCGTGCGCAGGTCGGCGTCGGTGAGCGCGTCGGCAATGGCGAGACGCACGCCGTCGGCACGCAAGGCGGCAATCGCGCCGCGCACGGCATCGGCGCCCGCGGCGACCGTATCGCTCGCGATCAGACCGACCTTCGATTTGCTTTGCCGTTGGAGGACGCGAACGAGGTTGGGGTCGCGCATCGGCGTGAGCGGATGGTGCTCCATGCCCGATTCGCTGAGCAGCGCGTCACCGACAAAGAGGTGCCCGCGATAGACCGTGCGCTTGTTCTCGGGAAACGCAGGGCAGGCTATCGTGAAGTCCGCGCCGCTTTGCCCGGCGAGCGCATCGAGCAGCGCCTCGGCGACCGGGCCGATGTTGCCCGCATCGGTGGAATCGAACGTCGAACAGTATTTGAAGAAGAACTGGCGGCAACCCTGCGCGCGCAGCCAGTCGAGCGCCGCGAGCGATTGGGCGACCGCATCGGCCGCTTCGATCGTGCGCGATTTGAGCGCGACGACCACGGCGTCGGCGTCGAGGCGCGTGTTCGAGGCGGGCACGCCGATGGTCTGAACCGTGCGCATGCCGCCGCGCACGAGCATGCTCGCGAGATCGGTGGCGCCGGTGAAGTCGTCGGCGATGCATCCCAGGACGGGATGCCGGGTGGATGTGTGCATGTGCGACCTCCGTTGCGACGATTGTACGGGCGATCGGTGCGAAAGCGGTGGCGCAATGGACTATGAACCACGCATTCGCTCAGACCATAACGCAAAGACGCTTATGCCATCGGCCGCAACGTTTCCCACTTCAGATCGGTGAAGCACGGCCCTTGCGTGGCCTCGCTGAACTTCACGTCGTTATGCTCGGCGTTCCACTCCATCACGAGCACGTTTTCATCGATATCGACGGTCAGGTCCCAGCCGACGCAGCGCGCGAACGGCGCCTTCGCATGCAGCGCGATCACTTTCTCCACGCACTTTGAAAACGCGGGCAAGGTCACGCCGTCGAAGCGGATTTTCGAATCGGGGTGCGCGTCGACGCGGGTCCAGTCGCTCAGATAGCCCGTGCTGAAGAGTCGCCCGCTTTCCAGATGCACCGGCACGCACACTTCGCTGTCGGGGCGAATGTACGTGTCCGCGGACCGGCCGAGGCGCAGAAAACAGGCGCGCAGCGAGATATGGCCCGCATCGTCGACGACGGTGGTCAGGCGCACCGTCGCGACCGCCTTCGACGCGAACTGGTCGAACGTCGCGTGCTGGACGATGAAGCGTTGCAGCACGCCGTTGCCGAGCTGGCTGATGCGCTCGGCATCGAAGTCCTTGCGGTCCATCAGAAAGACGCCCTTGCCCTGCATCGAGTGATCGAGCTTGAACGCGATCCGGTCCGTCGTGCTGAAAACGAAGTTCGCGACCTGAGACTTGTGGATGGCGGTGTGATCGGCCGTGTAGAAGATGCCGTTCACGTAGTAGCCGAGATCGGGGAACGCGTCGTCCTGAAAGAGCAGCCGCGACACTGGCTTCAAGTGCGACATCTGCCCGTAGAGGCCCTTCATCTTCGGAACGACGATCCAGCCGTAGTAGTTGTCCGGAATCCAGCCTTCCTTGAACTCGCCGTTCAGCGCCGTGTAGACGTGGAGCCACGGCGCATAGCAGGCGTCGCCGAGCACGTCGCGTGCGTACGCATCCGCGAGCCGCAGTTGCGCGGCATTCGTTTTGCCCTGCCTGCTCTCGATGCTACGCAGCACCTCGCGCGCCTCCCGCGCATGCTTCCGATGAAAGCGATGTTGCGAGAGGTTCTTCCACGAGATCTTGACGAGGCTTTCGACGTACGGTGCGGGCATGGTGGTTCCGCTCTGACTGAGCTTTGTTGTTTGACTTTATCGAGCAACAGAGCCTACCGGCCGTAACTGACGAAACCCTTAAGGAACGGGATCGTGGCGAGAAACGGCTGACTTTTGGCGGGCGGCATGAGCAGACAATACGGCGGCTTTCGGCATACGAATACGGTAGTGGCGATGCGTTGCGCGCACGTCATTGCGGCCACGGACACACGTCTGCGGAACCGCGCGCGATCACGAGCGCCGTTGCAGCGGCGAGCGCATAGCGTCCGTCAGGCACCACGTTGCAGTATTGGTCGTACCAACTGCCTCCGGACGCGGCTGGCGGTATCGTGACCGAGGTCGATGCAACCGCGCATGCGGTGCCGTCGTACTGACACACCGGATTTACGTAGACCCATCCGTTCGAATATTGCCGCGCGCAGACGCCGGCATTGGCGCCGTTCACCCAGCCGCATGCGCCGGAAGGCGGCGACCCGTACGGATCGACCGAAGGCGGCGGCGCAACCGGCCGGCCGACTGGCAGCCGCGGGAAACCGCTGAACGCGAGGCTCTCGCTCGTGGCGCTTGCGGTGGCCGCGGTGTCGAGCGTGACGCTCGTCGATGAGTCCACGGTTGCGATGGTCGAACCCGGCGCGATGCCCGCGCCGTTCACGTGAAGTCCCGCCGCGAGGCCGCGCGTGCCGGAAAGGCCAGTGACAGTCGCGCTGCCGCGCGCCAATGTCCCGGTCAGCGCAAGGTCGACGTAGCCGCCCATCGACGGCGGATACGCTTGCGCCGCGCGCGACGAGATTTGTCCGGCCGAGAGGTAGTTCTGCGTGCCCTGCGTGACGAGCAGCAGCCATGCCGTCGCCCACGTCTCTTCGGCGCGCGTCATGCCGCCGGTGTCGTGTCCGTCGAGATAGCTGATCGCGCCGTAGAACTTCTGGCTCGCGCGTTCGGCGTTGTAGAGATGCGCGGCGAAGAGATCGTCGATCATGAAGCCGTTGTACCACCGGTTCGCCAAGGTCGTGCCTTGATGCTGCGGAACGTTTTCTTCGATCACGCCGCTCACTGCATCGGCGATGTCGGTCCACTTGACGCCGCCTTGATAGCTTACGTTGGCCACCGTCGCAAGGCCCATTGTTTTCGCTTGCGCGCTGAGATACTTGATGTAGTCGAGGTTCGCTGCGCTCCAGTTGGCATCGTCGGCCGATGTGTATTGCGTGACGAACGTTCCGCCACATGCAGGACGCAACGAAGCCGGACACGGGGAAACGGTGCCGCTATAGTGCCCGGCTTGATAGACGGCTCCGTTTCTGATGTTCGCAGTGCTCACGTTGTCGAGGGAAAGCGCCTGATAGCCGCTCGCGAGCGCCGCCATCGACTGGAACAGGTGCTGACGGACGGCGGGATTCGCGATATCGACGACCGGATAGCGCGTGTCGCCGAATTCGTAGAGCACGTTGCCGTCCGAGCCGTATTCGATCCAGTCCGGATGGTGGTAGTACAGCCAGCCGAGTTGCGTCGCGGGATAGTCGGCGCCGGCGCCTGTCCATCCGGCGGGCATGAAGTAGAGGCGGTACGCGGGCGCGTAGGACATCGAGTAGATGCCGAGCTGCGCGCTGTAACCCGACGACCACATCGCGCCGACCTGGCCGACGAGACGCTGTTGCGCCGCTTGCGTCGTCGGGCCGAAGGCTT
Organism: Caballeronia sp. Sq4a; assembly: GCF_023170545.1. Taxonomy (NCBI): domain Bacteria; kingdom Pseudomonadati; phylum Pseudomonadota; class Betaproteobacteria; order Burkholderiales; family Burkholderiaceae; genus Caballeronia; species Caballeronia sp. Sq4a. Next base: position 239,867 of record NZ_CP084253.1, read on the forward strand.
GCAGGAAGTTGATCGGATAGCTGAGGCTTTCGATCGAAATGGGCAAGTAGCCGGTATCGGCGGTGGTGACTTGTGAAGCAGGCGCGGGCGATGCAACGGGCGCTGCCGTCGTTGCGGAGACGGTCGCATCGCTGGCGTTATTGCTTCCGCTGCATCCGGGCAGGACGCTGCAAAAAACGATCGCGCAGACGCAGCTTCGCATCTGGCGGAACAGCTTGAAAAAGGGCGTGGCAGATGCGTCGTTATTGTTCAATTTTCCCCTCGTGTATTTTTTATGCATCTGTAAAGCCGGGTTGCTGCGAATCGCAGCAACGACGAGCTATCGATATCGCAAGTGGTCGCGAGCCGATCGTCTTGAGCGTCTTTGCTGCTCGTCGGCAAGCAATCCGAAGTGTCGATGTTTCGATCGATACAGCTGCCTAAAAGCAAGCAATAGCTCGACGCGAAACTCGGATTTATCTTAACGTGAATTCAGAATGAGGTAGGACAATTCGCATCTTCTTCGCATGGTCATCGTTCGAAGTGCGAAAGACATGCGAGAGTGCGAACGCGCTCGAAGCGGCCGCTCCTGGAGCGCCGAAGTCAGGTTCTCGAAGTGGCCGGGAAGAAACGAAGCGGTAACTGCCAATAGATGGCGCCGCGCTTCACCAAACCGCGCGACTGCACTAGCACGTGTCTTCGAACATATGCGTGTGCGAACCCGCATTCAAAATGCAGATCCGCGCCGACCCCCGCGCCCGGCGCTGAATCGTTCGCGACCGCTCACAACTTGACAAAGAGATAACGGCGAACACCACAACCGGGCTAGACTCGTCAGCACAAACGCACAGCCGCGCGATCACATGCCATACAAAAACGAAGCACGCCGGCAAAGATGCGAAAGACCGCACGTTTCTCGGGGATCGTGAATGAAAAGGACGACGCTGATACGCCTGTTCGATGCGCTCGCATCGGGCTTCATCTGGCTGGTCGCAATGAGCACCTTGCGCATCGTGCTCGCGCGCGACTGGCTTCAACACCGCATGGCCGCTCGTTGCGAGCGAGGTCATCCGGGCGCGGTGTCGCGTGATCGCGATATCGCGTACCCGAACAGAACCTGACGCAATAACGAACGATAACGGGCGGTAACGACCGCAAAACACAGCGGGCCCTCGAAACGAAGGCCCGCCGTGTTCGCTTCCGCACGAAAGACGCGCTAGCCGCCTGCCTTGGTCACGCGCCAGACGGCGTTCCCGGCGTCGTCGGCGATCAGGAGCGCGCCGTCCTTGTCCTGTGCCAGTCCGACCGGCGCGCCGCGCAACTGCTTCTCGTCGGCCGACACGAATCCGGTGACGACGGGCTTCGGCGCGCCGACCGGCTGGCCGTCCTGGAACGCGACGTACGCGACCGCATAGCCCGCGAGCGGCGAACGGTCCCAGCTGCCGTGCTCGCCGATGAACGCGCCGCCGCGATACTGCTCGGGGAGATTGCCGCCGGTATAGAACAGCAGCCCGAGCGGCGCGACGTGCGACCCGATGGCGTAATCCGGCTTGATGGCTTTCTGGACGAGATCGGGTCTTTGCTGATGCACGCGCTCGTCCACGTGCTGTCCATAGTAGCTATACGGCCAGCCGTAGAAAGCGTGCTCCTTCACCGAAGTCAGATAGTCAGGAACGAGATCGGCGCCGATCTCGTCGCGTTCGTTCGCTACCGCCCACAGCTTGCCCGTCTTCGGCTCCCATTGCAGCGAGGTCGGATTGCGGATGCCGGAGGCGAACACGCGGCTGCCGCCCGTCGCAATGTCGACTTCCAGCACGGCCGCGCGGCGGTATTCCACTTCCAGTCCGTTCTCGCCGACATTGCTGTTCGAGCCGACGCCCACGTAGAGCTTCTTGCCATCGGGGCTCGCAAGCAGCGCCTTCGTCCAGTGATGGTTGATGGTGCTCGGCAGATCGGTAAGCTCGACGCCCGTGCCGTCGATATGCGTCGCGCCGGTCTGATACGGGAACGCGAGAATCGCGTCGGTATCGGCGACGAAGAGCGTATTGCCGACCAGTTGCATGCCGAACGGCGAATGCAGATGGTCGATGAAGACGTGCTTCTCCCATTCGCCGCTGCCGTTCGCGGGCTTGCGCAGCAGCGTGATGCGGTTGCCGCCTTTCGCTTCCTTGCCCGAGCGCGTCTGCACCATGCCCGCGATGAGCTGCTTCGGCGTCGTGACCGGCTCTTCGTCAGGACTGCTGGATTCCGCCACGAGGATGTCGCCGTTCGGCAGCGCGTACACCTGACGCGGATGCTCCAGTCCCGACGCGATGCCTTCTATCTTCAGCCCGTCCGCAACCTTGGGTGTCTCGCCGCTTTTCCAGCCGACGTGCTTCGGCACCTGCATCGGCGGGGCGAGGAAGTTGCGCGCGTTCGGCAGCGGCGGATTCGCGCCGGCCTGCTGCTGCGATTCGTAGGACGCGTGTTCGTCGCATCCGGCGAGGCAGGCCGCAACGGCCATCGAAACGAGGCTTGTGCGCATGATGTTATTCACGGACGGCCTCCGGCAGGTTGAAGCGGTTGAACTTGTCGAAGGCGAGCATCACTTGTCCGGCGCTCAGCAGGACGACCGTGACGACCGAGAGGATGACGCTGAGCGGGACCATCGCGTAGGCGTCGCGCGAGTGAACGAATGCGTTCACCACCGCCGCGATGATGCCGAGCAGATTGAGCCAGAAGTCGGTGCGTTCCAGGCTCGTGACCGTGCCTCGCCCGCCGAACCAGACGTGACCGAGATTGATGAACCGCGGAATAATCGCGAAGAGCAGGCCCACGGTGACGAGCCACGCCGCGCCCTTCGCCCAGAAGATGACGGCGTTGATCGCATAGATGATGTCGAAGATCAGCGTGCCGACGAAGAGACCATATGGAATCGGATTGAGCCACTCGAAAAGCGCCGTGGCCAGGCGCGAGCGGTAGCGCGGGCGAATCGGTTTCATGAACGAGCCTCTTTGTAGTTGAACGGAACGGGCGAGAAGCGCCATGCCGCCACGCACGGCGCGTGCCCGTAAGCTGCCACCTTCTTCCGTCCAACCACCGCTTCGCGCGAGGCTTACGCGAAGATTCCGTCCGCCCGACGCAACGCCGACGCAACGCCGACAATTCGCTACGGAGCCCGTACGTAACGCTGCCGGCGAAGCTGCATGTCACGCGCTGAAGCCTCCATCGATCATCAGGCTCGCGCCCGTCACGAACGACGCTTCCGGCCCCGCGACGTACGCCACCATCGCGGCGATTTCATCGGCCCTGGCGTGCCGTTGCACGGCCATCAGCGCGTGCAGCGCGGAGCCGAACTCGCCTTGCTCCGGGTTCATGTCGGTGTCGACCGGACCGGGCTGCACGTTGTTCACGGTGATGCCTTTCGGGCCGAGATCGCGCGCGAGACCCTTCACGAGACCTTGCAGCGCCGCCTTGCTCATCGCGTAGGCCGCGCCGCCCGGGAACGGCATGCGATCCGCGTTCGTGCTGCCGATGTTCACGATTCGTCCGCCAGCCGGCATGTACGGCAGCACCGCTTTCGTCGCGACGAACACGGCGCGCACGTTCACGGCCACGGTCTTGTCGAAGTCGTCGAGCGAGAACGCATCGACCGGGCCGAGATACAGCACGCCTGCGTTGTTGACCAGAACGTCGATCTTGCCGAAGTGGCGCGCGGCCTGATCGATCGCGAGAGTCAGCGCGTCGGCGTCGGCGGCGTCGGACTGGATCGCGAGCACGCGGCCACCGGTTTCTTCGATCTTCGCGGCGAGCGCCGATGCCTGCGCCGTCGATCCGCGATACGTGAACGCGACTGCCGCGCCTTCGGCCGCGAGCCGGCTGACGACCGCCGCGCCGATGCCGCGCGCGCCGCCCGTGACGAAAGCAATCTTGCCGCTGAGACTGTTTGCCATGATCTGCTCCTGCTGGTTGAGTGAAAGTGAAGCCAGTATGGCCGTCGGATTCATCGCCCGGTAGCGCATAATGAGGGCAAGCAGTTTCAACCGGCAGTATCAGGCGAGGGCGCCGTGGAATCGTTCAACTTTTTGGAGTCGTTCGTCGTCACGGCGCAGACCGGCAGTTTCTCGGCGGCGGCCCGCAGGCTCGGCATGACGCCGGCCGGCGTCAGCAAGAACGTCGCGCGGCTGGAGCAGCAACTCGGGCTGCGGCTCTTTCATCGAAGCACGCGCAGCCTGACGCTGACCGACAGCGGCGAGAGCTTCTATCAGGAAGTGCGCGCGCCGTTCGACGCGCTGCGCGACGCCGTCTCGCACGCGGCGGAGCAAAACGGCGCGCCGTCCGGCACGCTGAAAGTGAGCGTCGGCGTCGGTTTCGGGCGCGAGTATCTGGTGCCGATCCTCGGGGAATTTCTGGACCGTTACCCGGCCATCGTCCCGGACGTGCATTTCGACAACCGGCCTGTCGATCTCATCGGCGAGGGCTACGACGCCGCGATCGGCGGCGGCATCGAACTGAACGAAGGCGTCGTGGCGCGCGAACTCGCGCCGGCGCATGTGATCGTGGTGGCGTCGCCCGCGTACATGGCGGACAAGCCGATGCCCGCGCATCCGTCCGAACTCGAAGCGTTCGACGGCATCGCGCGCCGTTCGGTGTCGTCGGGCCGCGTCTTCGCATGGAAGCTGCGCAACGCCGTGGGCGAACAGTGTCTCGTCCGGCATCGCACGCGCCTGATCTTCGACGACCCCGAAGCGATGGCCGCCGCCGCCATGCAAGGACTCGGCATCGCGCTGATTCCGATGCCGCACGCCGCGCGCTGGCTCCAGCAAGGCAGCCTCATGCGTCTGTTGCCGGGCTGGTTCGCCGAGCTCGGCGCGATCAGTCTGTACTATCCGAGCAAGAAGCTCTTGCCGCCGAAAACGCGCGTGTTCGTCGATTTCGTGGTGGACGCTTTTCGCTCCGGGCGGATCAACGCGCGCCTCGACTCGCGCTAGCCGCGCTCACTGAATCATGAAGGTCTCGTATTCGAGCGAATCGAGCTTTCGATCCAGCCAGACGAGACTCGCGAGCACCACGACGAGCAGCGATCCCGCGAATCCGAAGCCGTACCAGCCGGGATTCGCCATGAGCGTCAGTCCCGTCAGCACCACGTTCGACGCGACGAACAATGCGACGAGCGCCAGCACCACGCGCCGCTTGTCCAGATAGAAGAACACGTTGATGACGCCCATGAAGAGCACCTGCAGGCTCGCGGCGATCACATCGACATAAAGCAGCGGCGAGTAGAGCGTCGAAATGCGCAGCCAGCTGAGCAGCGTCGCGCTGATCGCAAAAAGCAGCAGGGCGGCCGTCGCCTGCACCTTGACGATCTCGTAGAGCCCATTGCGCAGCGCCTCGACCATTGCGTTGCGCATGCGCTCGATGTGTTGCAGCGATGCGCCTTCGCGCACCGCGCCGTAGAACGCGTCGTAGTACTCGACGAAGTCCGTCTCGATGCGCATCAGAAACACGGCCATGCCGGGAATGATCGCGAGGTAGGCGAGGAACACGGGAATGTCGTAGATGATCGACGCGCGCAGCGGTCCGATCACCGTCTGCCCCGTGCCCGGCGCGTACCAGAACATGTACTTGTCGACCCAGATGCCGAGGTTGTAGAGAAAGCCCGTCGCCATCAGCGTCGGATAGCGGTAACGCCGCGAGAAGAAGTCATACGCGATGAAGCGGTCGCTCGTGTAATCGCGATAAATGAGCGTGAGCAAGCCCGCGAGCAGCACCGTCTGCCCGAACACGAACCCGCCGAGCAGCCCCGTCAGGCCGAACACGTTCAGCGTGATCGCCGCGCCCGCCGTCAGCGTATAGCCGATGAAAAAGACCCACAGGATCGACATGTACTGCTTCATGCCGGAGAGAAAGATGGTCGCGAGCCAGATGTTGCTCATCACGACGAAGCCGGCGAGCATCAGCAGACGGTACGCCGCTGACTGATCGCGAAACAGGAAGACGACTGCGATGCCGCCGAGCAGCGTCGCGGCGACGGTCGAAACGAGCGCCGCGCCGTGATAGTTCGGCAGCACCATGTCGGCGCGTTTTTCGAAGAGGCGGTCGGAGGTGAAGCGCGTGAAGCCGAGTTGCAGCGGCCCGGTGAGCACGAGCGACAGCGAAATGAGGTACGTCACCGACACCTGAAACTGCGTGATTAGTCCGGTCGGCAGCACGAACGGCAGGCTCAGAATGCCGATCAGCAGCATGCCGATGATCGACAGAATCCACGGTCCCGCGCTGATGAGGCCCGCGTAGGCATACGCCTGCATCAGCCCGACGAGCGTGTCGCGCCGAAGCATCTTGCGCAGTTCGAAGCCGATTCCCGCCATGAAGTTTAGGTATCCTCTATTGTTTGTCGCGCGTTTCGTCGGCGATGAGCCGCTCGTACAGCACGCGATACGCGCCCACCATCCGCTCCTGCGTATAGAAGCGTTCCACTCGCGCGATGCCCGCCGCCTGCGCCGCGCGCCAGTTGTTCTCGTCGAGCAGATCGAGCGCGGCGTCGGCGAGCGCGCGCGGATCGGCGATCTGCACGACGCGGCCCGCTGCGCCGAGCGCGGCGTCTTCGCCGGGCAGACCGTAGATCAGTTGTCGGCAGGAGCCGACGTCCGTCGTCACGGAAGGCACGCCCGCCGCGAAGCCTTCGAGCACCACGAGCGGCAGCGCCTCGGAGATGGAACTGAGCACCAGCACGCCGCATTTCGGCAGCAGTTCTTCGATCTTCTGGAAGCCGAGAAACTTCACCTTGCCTTCGAGCCCGAGACTGTCGACCAGACTGCGGCATTCCTTCGCGTATTCGACATCCTCGTCCTCCGGACCGGCGATCCACGCCTCCGCGAGCGGTTCCTTGCGCACGACGGTCAGCATCGCCCGAATGAAGGTTTTGATGTCCTTGATCGGCACCACGCGCCCGATCAGGCACAGCGTCTTCGGCACGCCCGGCGCGCGCTTTTCGCGCAGCGGCGCGAGTCGCGGCAGGTTGACGCCGTTCGGAATGCTCGCCGTCCTTTGCGCGGGCGCGCCGTCGGCCACTTGCCGCTGGCGATTGCCTTCATAGAGCGCGATGATGTCGTGGGCCGCGTCGTAGCACACGCGCCCGAGCGTTTCGAAGAAGCGCACCCACAGATCGCGGAAGTAGCCGACTTGCGACACGTCGCGCTCGAAGATGCTGCGGTTGTCGCGTATCCACTGGCTCTGAAACAGGTCGATCTTGCGTTCCTTCGTATAGATGCCGTGCTCCGACACGAGCAGCGGCCGGCCCGTGCGATAGTGCGCGAGCGCGCCGAGAAAGCCCGCATAGCCGGTGGACACCGTGTGATAGACGCCCGCATCCGGCAGACCGTCCGCGATGCGCGCGAGCAGCCAGAGCGGCTTGTGCATCACGCGCACGGTCCAGAAATAATCGACGAACGAAGGGTCGGTGCATCGCTCGCGATACTGCTCCGTCACGTAGTTCCACGCCTCGCGCGAGTAGAGGAATTCGCTCTCGGAGAGACGGCCGTCCGGCGCCAGGTCTTTCAGCATGTCGCGCAGCATGGAGCCGGCCGCGGCGCGCATCGCCGGATTGCGCATGGCTTCGTGCAGATCCGCCGATTGCGCGAAGGCCGCCCGATCGCCGCGGCGCTTCGCCACTTCGGGGTTCGCGGCGAAGTCGTAGAGAAAGTGATTCTCCTGATGCACGACGTTCTCCGGCAGCGCATACGAAGCCTTCGGATAGTCCTGCGGACGGCTGCCGAGAAAGCACAGCGCGAAGCTCAGGTCCGGGAACGCGCGGATCATCTGATTCACCCAGCTCGACACGCCGCCGCTCACATACGGGAACGTGCCTTCGAGCAGCAGCACGACGTCGGCACGCGGCGCTTTCGGCAGCGTCGTCGTCAACGCGGGCCACGATGTGTGCGGAATATCGGCGATGTTTGCGTTCATGAGGCGCCTTTGCGCAGCGTGGCGAGCGAGCCGCGCCAGTAATCGAGTACGGGCTTCATGACGGGCAGGACCGCGGACGGGCTCATCTGTCCGAGAAGCGTCTTGACGCGGGCGAAGTCGCCGCGCAGATACGCGGCTTCGGCCAGATAAGGCAGCATGCGGTCGCGCGCGAAGCCGTGTTGAATCGCGCGTTCGAGCAGCATGTCCGCGGCGTCGAGGTCGCCGCGATCGAGCGCGAGCCGTCCGCGCATGCGCCACAGCGCCGCGTCAGCCGGTTCGATATCGAGCGCGGCGGCGGCGTAGGCATCGGCTTGTTCCGCCGCGTTGCGATACACGTCGCCCTGCACGAGATGCGCGTAGATCAGTTCGCCGTATAGCTCGGCGAGCGTCTTGTTCACTTCGTAACGCTCGCGCGGCGTGAGCGGTTCAGACAGGCGAGGGCGTTGGGCGAGGATGCGCTGCGTGAGGCGCTTCTCCTGGCTGTCGAGCATGCCGTAGGCGAGCAGGCGAATATCGTCGAGCGGATCGGCGAGCATGCCGCGCAACAGCGGACTGATGGTGTGCGCGGGCATCGACTGCATGGCGAGCAGCGCCGTCATGCGCAGGGACGTCGCCGCTTCCGCGTTCTGCAACTCGGCCTTGAGGCGCGCGCCGCGTCCGTACGACACATGCGGGATCAGATGCGTCGCGAACTCCGGTTCTTCGATATAGGCGATGCCTTTTGCCGTCACGCGGCGCGGCAACGCGAGCGCGAGCACCATCGCGCCGACGGACACGAGCGCGCCGCCCACCGGCACCGCGAACACGAACATCCACAGATAGCACCACGCGCCCTTCGAGCGATAGCGCGCGGGCAGCGTCCGCCAGCACGCGAACGCGAGCAGCGTGGCCGCCACGGCCTGCGCGGCGAGGCAGACGAGCAGCACGCGCGTCGGCGGCCCGGCGCGCGAGGCGAGCACGAACATGCCGATTTGCACCGCGACGCCGAGTAGCGCCGCGAGCCACGCGAGCCATGCCGTCGCGCGATGGATCGGGCGTTCACGCGTCGGCATGACACAGCCTCAGGAACTGATGCAGCGCGTCGATCGGCGAATCGGCGGAAACACGCATCGAATGCGTCGCGACGCCGGCCGATTCGAAGTCCGTGCCGAACTGCGCGCGCAGGTTTTCCTCGATGCGCAGCAGATAACCCGCGACCGCGCTTTCGCCGGAGAGCGGCATCAGCGTGAGCACGACGCGCTGTGTCGGCGTGACGATGGGCCATTGCGCATCCAGCGAGCGCCGCAGCCGCAGCACGTGTTCGTGCAGCGAGACGCCGAACTCGCTGGCATCGAAGACGAGCGCGACGAGCGACGACTCCACGCCCGTATCGCGCAACAGACGCACGAGGCGCGCGTAATCCAGCGCGAAGTCGTACGGACAGCGGGGAAACGCCTGCAACACCGAACGGCTGATCTCGGCGTGGCGCACGCTATCCGCGTAATAGCCGCCGAGCACGAGCAGGAACTGAAGGTTGTCGCGGGTCATCGCGAGAAACGGCATGCGCTCGACGACGAGCAGCGCGACGTGCCGGCCGCCTGCATCGAGGAGCGGCGCGACGGCGCGGTATCGCGTGCTCGCTTCCGCGCCCGCCACACCCGAGGCCGAGCTGGATTCCGGATGCGTGAGCGCGAGCGTTTCGCGCGCCTCGGCGACGAGCGGATCGGCGAGATCGAGCGCGAACGGCTCGCCGACGCTCGCGACCGGCGTCGTCTGCACCGTGTTGCCGTTCCAGACGAAGAGGCTCGCGGTTTCCAGCTGACACGCCTGCGCGGCCGTCTTCAGAAAGCGCGCCGCGCCGATGAGCGGGCCGTCGTCCTCGTCGTTGAGCGCGAGCGTGCGCAGGCGGGCGAGCGAATCGCGCAGCGTGGCGGGGCGCGCGAGCACGTCCTGTTCGAGCCGTTCATGCGACAGGCGCAGCAGGAACTGGTTCTTCGTGAGAATGGAGAGACGCTCGGCGAGATAGTCGTTGGCGATGCGCGCCTGCCGCTGTCGGCCGATCCAGATATCGCCGAACTGGCCGCATAGAAGCGTCAGCACGAATCCGCCGAAGAAGAAGCTGCCGGGAAAGACAGCGTGCGGGTGCGGCGGGCCGGCTGCGTCCGACACATACCACGCGAGCAGCAGCATGAGCGCGCTCGCCATGCCGGCGAGCGTGCCGTAGCGCAGAGCGAAGACGACCGGCAGGAGCCACACCCAGCCGAAGCCCGTGCGCAACAGCAGCGGATCGGCGGGATCGATGAACCAGCAGACGCCGGCCATGACGACGGTCGCGACGGCGACTTCCATCGCGATGAACGCCGCCCGCCTGCCGGAAATACCCGAAGGCGCGATGACGCGCGCCCACGGCATGTCGCGCGAGACCGACTGCCCGCTTTGCGCCGCGCGTTGCCGTCGCGGGCGCGCCGCGCCGCCCGGCTTGGCCGATGCCTGCGGTTTGCCGTCGACGGTACCCATGGCGTTACTTCGTCAACGCGCCGAGCAGCTCTTTCTCGAGCTTTTGCGCCACGCCCGAGAGCGCGTCGCGGCTCCAGCCGGTGCGGCTGCCCGCCGCGCTCCAGACGACCTTGCCGCTCGCGACATCGACGACATCGAAGGTCAGGCCCACGGCGGGCTCGCCATCCACGCCGACCTTGTAGCGCCATTCCGTCACCGTGCCGGTCAACGCATAGCGCACGTTCTGCGAGCGCGCCCACGCGAGCGCTTTCGTGTCGATGCCGGGCTTCGCGGTATCGAAGAGCGTCTCCTCGTCGCCGCTATCCGGATAGCGCGTGAGCGCCACGCCGCCCGACGTCAGCAGACTCTGCGCGATGGCCGACGCGCGCAGTCCCGCCTGCGGCGTTTCCGTGCGATTGGTGATCGGCAGCACGGTCCAGCTTGCGTTCTTGTCGAGCGCGGCGCTTGCGTTGTCGCTGCGATCCACCACCGCGCAGGCGTTCAACGCGAGCGCGACCCACACGCTGCTCAACAGGCCCGCCCATCGTTCGAATTGTCGTGTCGTTTTCATGTGTGCTCCGCTTGCCTCGTTTTCGATGCCCGTGACGCGACCGCGGCTAATACAGCCAGCGATAGCGCACGCCGTACTCCGTGAAAGCCTGCGTGCGGCCGGACGTGACGCCGGCGTGCTCGTAATACATCGTCGCCTGATCGTTGCCGAAGACGCTGCCCGCCAGTCCCACGCGCACCTGCGCCGTCCAGCCCTGATTCGAATCGTGAATCGGCCCGGCGGCGAAGAACGGCCGCCACGCCCGCGTGTAGCCTTCTTCCAGATCGTCGCCGAACGAAAACAGCAGGCCTTCCTGCGTGAAGGTCTGCGGCATGAACTGCTGCGCGATGAGCGGCGCGCCCGCGGGCAACAGACGCGCGAGTTGTCCGCCCGGATTGCCCGACGCGCTGTACTGCCCGTGCGTGAGCACGGCGCGAACGGTGTAGTCCGGATAATCGACGCGCAGCTTGTAGCCCGCGTTGAAGTCCGCGACGGCGCCGGTGCCGAGGAACGACTTGTCCTGTCCGTAGAAACGCGCATATTCCACGCGCCCGCCCGCGAACACATGCGGGTCCGGCCGATAATTCACGCCCACGCTCGCCAGATGCTTCACGCCGCCGACGATCAGCTGGCTCGTTTCGGTCGCCATCTGATTGAAGCCGAGCGCGTAGTTGAAGCTCAGGTTCTGCTGCTCAAAAAGCGTGCCGTCGAGGCGGAAGGTGGTGAAGTCGTCGAGCGCGTTGCGCCGGCCGACTCTCACGCGCTCGGTGTCGTCGAGTCCGAGATGCCGCCACGCGAGCGACAACTGGCGGTCGTGGCGCGGCACGTTCGGCAAAGACGCGTCGCCGTGCTGATTGCGCTCGGCGTAATCGAGCGCGAGCGATTGCGTCGGCGAAAGCCGCAAGCCCGCGCCGATGCCCGCCTCCGTATACGACAGCCCGCCTTGCTCCACCACGCGAAAGCGCGGCGCGATGGCCTGCGCGTTGCGCAGCAACTGCTCGCGCAGAATCTGATTGACGATTTCGTCGTCGGGCAGCGCGAACTGCTGCTCGTACGCATGCGTCTGCACGTCGCCAAAACGTCCGGTCGTCGCTTCGGCGTCGAGGCGATTCTGGCGCGGAATCCAGTCGGCTTCGGTATCGAGCAGGCGATTGAGCGTCGCGCGGTCGTGCTCGGCCAGCGCGATGGTCACCTCCGCATACACGGGACGCGTCGCGCTGTCGATGTACTGGCGCAGCAGCCAGAGGCTTTCGGCGTCGTAGGCGTCGTGCGATTGCAGCCAGCCGAGCGCGGCCTCGCGCGCCACCGCTGAGTACACGCGCCGCCGCTTGTCGTCGCGATGCGCGACGCTTTGCATCGCGTCGCCGGTGGAGGCGAACGGCGGTTGCGCAGGTTCTTCGTCCGCATGATCGCCGCCATCGGCGCGCAGCAGTTCGATCAGCACTTGCCGCGACGCGTCGCCGCCCGCGAACTGGTCCGTGAGGCCGACCATGCGCGCGCGCAGGTCTTCGCGCTGCTCGTCGTCGAGCGTCACCGGCTGTTTGCCTTCCGCGCGCTGCGCCATCTGCTTTTTCCACACGGCGTTGCGCACGCGCCAGGCATCGTCGATGCGGCCGTTCAATTCCAGCGCGTCCGCATAGCCGAGCGCCCACAGCGGGTCGTCGCGGCGCAAGGCGGCTTCCTTGTGCATCATGGAGAGCGCGCCGCGTGCGTCGCCCAGACGCAGATACGACGCCGCGTACGGCGCCCAGAGCGTGCTGTCGCGCTCGGCGTCGCGGGCGTGGCGGGCGAGCGTCGCGCGCAGTTCCGCGTTGCTGCCGCGTTCGTTGAGCGCCCAGATGAGCGCGGCGCGGGCCTCGTCGTCGCCCGGAGCAAGCGCGGCGGCCGCGCGCGTGTCGGCGAGCGCGCCGTCGGGATCGCCCGCGCGACGCAGGTATTGCGCGCGAGCGAGCAAGAAGCGCGGCGAGCGCTCGGCCGCGGCGAGCGAGGCCGGATCGAGCGAGGCGAGCAACGCGCGGATGCGACCCGTCGCGCGCGCCCGCAGATAGTCGTAGACGGCGAGTTCCAGCAGGCGCTCGTTGCCCGTCTTGCGATACGCGAACTCCGCGATGCGTCCCGCTTCGAGCGGCTGATTGTCGTACAGCGACACCATCGCGGAGAGATCGTCGGGCGTCGCGACGCCCGCCTGCACGAGCTTGCCGTAGCCTTCGCGCGCCTTGCCTTCCTGCTGATCCACCGTCGCGAGCATCGCATAGAAGCGCCAGAAGTCGGCATCCGATGCGGGAGCGTCGCGCTTTGCGGAATCGAGCACGGCGAGGGAGCGGTCGAACTGCGTGCGCGTGTAGTACATCAGGCTCAGTTTCAGCGCGTATGCCGGATCGGGTCCGAACTCGCGCATCAGGCGCTCGTAGGTCGCGATGGCGAGGTCGTCGTCGCCCTTGCGTTCGGCGAGCCGGGCGTAGCGTTCCAGTACCGGCCGACGATAGGCGCCGTTCGCGCGGGCTTGCAGGAAGCGCAGGGCGGCGTCGGGATCGGCCTGCGCTTCGTACGCGCTCACCACGCGGTCGAGCTGTTTCATGTCGCCCGGCGCGCGGTCCGCTTCGTGGATGGCGGCGGCGAGCATCGCGTCGTTGTCGCCGAGCGCGGGCGCGAGGCGCTCGACCTGCTTCCAGTCGCGCTCGTCGTTGCGCGTGCGGGCGAGCGCGAGATAGTTGGCGAGCGCGACATCGGGCGCGTGGTTCCACTCGGCGACCTGCGCGAGCCGCTCGCGCCATTCGGTCGATGCGGGGTCGCGCTTCACCGCGTCCTGCGCGACGCGCTGCGCGCTCGCGAGATCGCCGTTGGCCAGGAACACTTTGAAGCCGAGTTCGTAGTCCGACGCTTCGATGGGCGCGGACGGTTCCTGATTTGCTATGCGGAGGATCGAGAAGGCGTCGCGGGCGCGGAGGACGGCGGGCATCGCGTGGGCGCGGCCGGTCATGCAGGCGCGTGTGCACAGAAACGGCGCTTGCGATGCAGCGGTCTTAGGCTTTGTTGCGTTCGTCGTGTTTCTTGCTGCGCTTATCGCAGGCGCTGCGCTCACCACGTAGCTTGCGCGCACTGCGCTTTCCGCGCTCGCCGCGCTCGCCGCCTTCACCACGGTCGCAGCGTTCGCGGCGTTGCCCGCCGTTCCCGCCTTCACCACGCTCGCCATGCTTACCGCGCCCGCCGGATTTACCGTGCGCGCAGCGTTAGACGCGATCACTGCATTCTCTATGCTCTTCGCGTTCACTACGCTCCGAGCGCTCCCTGCGCTCGCGGCACTCCCCGCGATCGCCGCGTTCTCGACAGTCCCCGCGTTCGCCGCGCTTGCCACGCCCGCTGGGATTGCCGCGGGCGCAGCGCTCCCCTCAATCGCTGCGTCTTCTTTGCTGTTCGCGTTCGCTACCCTCGTAGCGCTAACTGCGCTCGCGGCACTGGCCGCGCTCCCGACAGTCCTCGCGTTCACCACGCTCGCCATGCTCACGGCGCCCGCCGGGACTACAACGGGCGAAGCCTTCGACGCGTACACCGCATTCTCCGCGCTCGCCGCGCTGCTCACCCCCTCGCGCGACAGCCCCGCTTCGCGCCCCCGACGCCACCCCGCGAGCCTCGGCCCGCCGTCGCGACGCTCGCGCGACGACATGTCGAGCAGGCGTCGCGCGTAGCGGTCCGCGATATCCGGCCGGCCCGCCGAGAGCGCGAGCCGCGTCAGATAGCGCAGCGTCTCCCGGTCGCGCGCGAGCGAACCGAGATGCGCGTCGGCGGCGGCCAACGCATCGGCGGGACGGTTGGCCGACTGCAACGCCTGCAACGCCGACAGGAAGAGGCGTCGCTCGTCCTCGCGCGTCGCGGCGTGAGCCTGCGCCGCGAAGAACGCATCGGCGGCACCGGCGTAGTCGCTCGCGGCGAGCTTCAGTCGCGCGCCCTCTGCGAGCCAGCGCGGCGCCTGCGCCGGCTCCATCCGCGCGAGCCGCTCGTAGTACTGCCCGGCGAGCGCGCTGTCGTTCAACGCGCGCGCCTTCTTCGCGAAGGTTTGCATCTGCGCCGCATCCCACGGCTTGTCGAGCGCCTCGGCGAGCAGGGCATCGAGTTCGGCAAGCCGCGTCGCGCGGGCCGGATCGCCCGGCTTCAGCGCATACGCCTGCGTCTCGGCGAGGTTGATGCGCGTGCGCAACGCGCTCGACTGCGCCTGCGGATCGGACGAAACGGACAGGCGGCGCAGCATCTTCTGCGCGTCCGCGATGCGCTGCGCTTTCAGATACTCCTGCGTCAGCTCGGTCAGCACTTCGGCGTTGTCCGGCTCGATGCGCAGCCACGCTTCGAGATACGCGACGGTCAGCGTATCGACCTGGCGGCCTTCCAGCAGCCGCTCTTCGAGCCGCTCGCGAGGAAACGCGAGCACGAGCATGAGCCCGACCAGCAGCCCGAAAGCCGCGACGACGAACGGCGAGAAAAGCCGCTGGCGGTCAGGTTGCGCAGACGACATCGACATGAACGGAATTCGTTGCGTGAGCAGGGCCGGACGGGGAATACACGCGCCGCCCCTGAGACATGCCGGGCGCGAGCGGGCGGCCATCCGCCTTCACGATACAGGCGTTCGCGCGCGCCTCGCCGCCGATGGCGAAGCGCGGCGCGGCGTGCGACGCGAGATCGAACGAGAAGCCTCGCGGCGTGCGCGCGAAGTGATCGATCACGCCGTTGGCTTCCGCGAGATACGGCATCTTCGCGGCGCGCGCGGCATCGATCACGCGAAAGCGGGCGTCGGCACCCGTCAGATGCACATACACGCCGCCCGGTCCCGGCAGATAGCCCGCCACGCCCTCGGCACTCGCGAGATCGGGCGCGCGTCCCTCGGGCAGCCGCACGGTGCGCAGCGCGCCGCTGCCGTGAATGCGCCAGAAGTCGCCATCGCGCGAAATGTTCATGCGCTCGAAGTCGAGCACCTTTTGCGCGTATTCGGAGACGTAGACAGGCATCAGCGGTTGCGCCGACAGCGTGCGATACACGTCCGACAACGCCTTCACCGACGCGTACTTGGTGCCCGAGAACATGTGGTAATAGACATCGACCGGCTTGAAGCGGATAGGGCGCTCGGTCATGTCGAAGGTTTCCAGCACGCGTTCGTAACCGTAGTACGGACCTTGCCAGAGCGCGGTGTACGCCTCCTCGTTCTGATTCGGCGCGAACACCTGGAAGAAGCCGTTCTTGTCCACGCCGAGCGGCGCAATGGCGGCCCAGCTCGGATAGCGTTTCGTGATGAGCGTGTCCCCGCCGTTTATGTTGTAGACGCCCGCGTTGTCCGCTGCCTCGATGACCGGGGCGGGCACCTGACAGTCGCCGCTCCACAGCAGCACTTTCACGCGCTTGCCGGCGGGCGCGAGCCGGTCGATATAGCGGATCGACCCGCCGATCTCGCGATCGGTGTCGTAGCGGTAGCCGGGAATGTCGATGGACAGGCCGTTGTAGTTCGCGCGGCTGCCGCCCTCGGCCGTGTCGGTGTCGCCGCCGGACTTGCCGAGGCCGGTCACGCGCATCCACTGCAACGGATGCGTGTACGTGTGGCTCGCCATCTCGACGTTCGGCAGCGCGAAGATGTCCCGCGCGATCGCGCGCAGGCGCGGCGCATCCTTTGGATACGGGCCGTCGTCGGAGATCTCGCCTTCGATGACGGACACGGTCGTTGGCAGGCCGAACTGACGGATGACCTTGTAGAGCGCATCGCCGGAATACTGCGGCGGGGCGGATGTCGAGACCTTCATCGGGCCGCCGTTCACGTCGAATTCGGCGCGCGAGGCGAGGCCGTCGCCGTCGATATGCGTCATCAGAAGACGCCGGCCGTTCTCCGTCGTGGGATCGGGCGCGGGCATGTCGTCGGGCAGGCGCAGCGCCGCGCGAAAGAAGCGTATCGGTTGCAGCACCCAGCGCGCTTCGTTCGCCATCGGCATGTCGAACACGGCGAACGGGCGCATCGCGTAGCCGCCCCACGGCGTGATCGCGGCGGCGTCGATCGCGAAGTCGTTGCCCGCATCCGCCGATGCGAGCCTGAGCAGCGAATGGCTGCGCGGGCCGGCGCGCACGTTGGTCGTGTCGTGCGGATCGGGCTGCGGCTTCATCTCGAAGCCCATCATCGACGCGTCCATCGACTCGACGCGCAAACGATTGCCCGGCCGGCCCGCGACGGGCACGAGATCGAGCTTTTGCGCGAGGTCGCCCTGAATGTCGATGCCGAATGTCGTCAGCATCGCGACGGGCACGTGATGATCGACCTGCGTTTCGAGCCAGTCGTGAAACGCCGTGCGATCCGGCGCGGGCGAGTCCAGCCACATGACGATGCCGGCGTACCGGCTCGACAAGTCGCCCTCGGGCAGCGGCTTCGCGATATCCGCGAACTCGACGCGGTAGCCGAGCCAGTTGAGCGGCATCGACACGTAACGCACGCCGGCGGTCACGTTGAGGCTCGCGCCGGGCTGCACGTTCTGCACGACGAGGATCGTGCGCGGGACGTCGCGCCGGGCGGCGATATCGGATGCGGACAGCGCGGTGGAAAGCGGCGCGGCGGACAACGGCGCGGCGACCTCGCTCGTGACCGAAGGCGCGCGTGCCGGGCCGGCACCAACGGTCAACAAAGCGCTGTCGGTGACATACGGAACGATGCCTTGCGCGGTGATGTTGCGGATCGCGCCGTTGGTGCAGGCGCGGTCCGCGGGCGGGCAGTAGTCGATCGACAGCACCGGCAGGCCGTATCGCTCGCGCAGCGTCCGGGCTTGAGCCAGCAGCCAGTCGCGTTCCGCTTCGGGGACCGCGACGTAACGCTTCCTTGCCTGATCCCACCCGCGATACAGCGATTCGAACGCGACTGCATAGGCCAGATCGTGCACGTCGGGCATCAGTTCGAAGCCGCGGTTGAAGATGAGCCGCGCCTCGGGATAACGCGCCTTCAGCGTGCGAATGACGGCGACGAGTCCTGTTTGCTGGCGGGAACGCTCGGCGTCGGTCGTGGCGATAATCTGGTACGAGTCCAGCGTGTCCAGAAAGAAGCCGCGATAGCCCTTGTCCCACAACGGCGCGATGACGTGCTGAACGAAGAACTGCGGCCATCCGGGCGCGGTCTGGTCGATGACGCGCGACGCCCACGCCGCATTGCTGCCCTTGAGCCACGCCGGCGGCATGTCCTTGAAGTACGCGCGCGAGGGCGTCACTTCGCCGACGCTCACATAGGCGAGCCACTTCGACGAGCCGGAAGCCGGCGCGTGCGCGGCGGGATCGAAGCCGCTGTCCGGTTCGACGACGACGTGATCGAACGAAGCGAGCTGCCCGACCGGCACCGGCGCGCCATAGAACAATGCGATGGAAGGCGGGGACGTCGAGTCATCCGCGCGCGCGCAGGCGAACGTCAACGAAGCGGCTACGAGTGCCGCCATCTTGCGCCAGAGGCCGCGTCGCACGCCAACGCTTGCCTCGCGCATTATGCAGGGCAGGGGCCGGCCCGGTCGGCGGCTCCTTGTATTGCAACGGGCTCGGAGTGAATGTGCGTTGGTTTCATATCGCTCGGGCCTTCACGGTTTGCATGGAGTCCTGTTCAATGTGTCACGAGGGCGGCGCACTGCAAGCACGGTCGGCGTCGCACAGATATCGCAGTAACGGAGCGAGTTTGTCCGCGTCCGTCGGCTTGGCGCAGTAAGCATCGAAACCGGCTTGCCTCGCTGCCTGCAGATCGCTCGGTGTCGAAAGCGCCGAATGGCCGACGAGTACCGGTTGCGCAAGCGTGGCCGATGCGCGCAGGCTGGCGGCGACCTGCAATCCCGACAAATCGGGCATCCAGATATCCAGCAGCACGATGTCGGGCCGCCAGCGTTCCGATGCCTCGATGGCCTGCTGGCCACTATAAACGACTTCGGTCGGAAAGCCATCGAGGGCCAGCACCATCCCGATGGCGTCGGCCGTATCGACATAGTCGTCGACGACAAGCACGCGAGGCGGCAGCGCGCCATGACATCGGCGGCGCGTCCAGATCGCACACTTGGGAGAAACTTCAAAGTCATCGCGCATTACGCCGCGGCCCATATGTGCGAAAGCCGCGTCTGTCCGGCACGCGGCTCGTGGTTTAAGCCCGCATGGCTGCGGGGCTGCGGCTAGCGCTGGTCCTTCTTGATGTCTTCCTTCACGTCGCCGTACTGCTTGCGGGCTTCGCCTACGCCCTGCTGCACCTGGCCCTTCACTTCCTGGCTGGTGTCGCCTGTCATGTTGCCGACGGCTTCGTTGACGTTCCCCTTCACCTTCTCGGCGGTACCCTTGACCTGGTCCTTGTTCATGGTGTTTCTCCTATCGGTTACGTGGGGGTGACCACGCTTTTGTATGAGCAAGGATCGGGCCTGTTGTTCGTGATGCCCAAAAGCCCGAGCATTACAGGGCTCGGGGCTCTCCAAGCCGGTGGAAACCCGCGCTTTTCGCGGCGAATTCGGGCAATTCTTGCAAGCAGAGGCTGCGTTCGCGCGAGCGAACCGTTGGCCTCATCGACGAGGACTGAGCCGGTGGACGACATCCGCAAGGGCCTGCAAATTGAACGGCTTCGCAAGACACGCGTCGCATCCGGCCTCTTGCGCGAACGCTTCTTCCTGCGTGACGGGACGGCCCGTCAGCGCCGCAATGGGAATCGCCGCGCACAAGGGCAGCTTCCTGAGCGCGCTGACGAGCCGATAGCCGTCCATGTCCGGCAGGCCGACATCCGTAACGACGAGATCGAACTGCATTTCCGACGCCCTTTGCAGCGCATCGGCCGCGTTCGCCGACGAAACGACGTGCGCGTCGTAGAGCGACAGAAGGTCGGCCATCGCGGTCAGCGACTCTTCCGAGTCCTCGATGAGCAGAATGCGCAAGTCCTTGAACACGGTGAGATCGGCGGGCATGTCGCCGGCCTGCCGGTGGGCGAACGACGCATCGGCGGGAAGCGACACCACGAAGCGCGTGCCGCGTCCTTCGCCATCCGAGAACGCCTCGGCGTTGCCGCCGTGCAGTTGCGCCAGTTGCCGCACGAGCGACAGGCCGATGCCCAGTCCGCCGGGCCGCGCGCGGTAGGGCACGTTGGGCGTCTGCTGGAACATGTCGAAGATGGACGTGATCGCGGCAGGCGCGATGCCGCAGCCGGTATCCATCACGTGCAGCCGCACGATATCGTCGCGCTGTTCGAGCGTCACGGTGACACACCCGCCTCGCGGCGTGAACTTGAGCGCGTTGCTCAGAAGGTTCCAGGCGATCTGCTCGACGCGGATCGCATCGCCGCGAATCAGCATCGGCGACTCGGCGAGCGAAAGCCTCAGGTCGATGCCGCCTTCGTCGAAATCGCGCTGCATCGCATCGGTGACCGAGCGGACGATGGCCGCCACGTCGGTCGGGGCGAAGCGCAACGAGAGCTTGCCCGTCTGGATGCGCGAGAAGTCGAGCAGGTCGTCAATGATCTGCGCCTGCGCGAGCACCGACTTCTGAATGGCATCCGACACTTCCTGAACGCGGCCGATATGACGCGCTTCCGGAATGCGCGCGAGAATCTCCGCCTTCATGTGAATGAGATTGAGCGGATTCTTGAGCTCGTGCGACAGCACCGCGATGAACTCGTCCTTCAGGCGGCTCAACTTGCGTATCTCGATGTTGTTCGCGCGCTCCTGCTCGATCACGTTGTCCTTGCGGCCTTCGGCGAGGCGGCGCTGGGTCGCGTCGTGAACGATCTTCGCATAGCCGGAAAAGCCCGATGCGTCGATGCGGCTCAAAAAGCCGCTGCAAAACACAGGCGTGCCGCGTTTGGTGGCGTGCCAGCGTTCGTCCTCGGCGCGCCCGCGCTCGCGCGCCTTCCTGCGTTCGCGCGCGGGCACGCCGTCGGCGAGGTCCTCCGGCGTGAAGATGGGGTCCAGATGCTTGCCGACCATTTCCGCGCTGTCGAATCCGAAAATGCGCGTGGCCCCGACGTTCCAGCTCACGATGGTGCCGTCCTCGTCCATCACGATGATCGCGCAGTCATGCGTGCCGTGCGCCGCGAGCCTCAGCTTCTCTTCGCTCGCTTGCGCCTGATCCTGCGCGGCCTTCTGTTCCGTGATGTCGATGAGCGCGAGCACCGCGCCGTCGATGCGGTCGTCGTCGGTGCGGTAAGGCAGCACGCGGGCAAGCAGCGTGCGGCCGTCCTTGCTCTTGACCTCTTTCTCCGAACGCTTCAACTGTTCGAACGCCTCGCGAAGGTCCTTGAGCATGTCCGGATAATCGAGCTGGTGCGTCAAATGTTCGAGCGGCCGTCCCTGATCGATCGGACGGATGTTGAAGAACGAATCGGCAGGCGCCGTGTAGCGCTTGATTCTCAGCGTCCGGTCGACGAACACGGTCGCCACGCCGACGAGCGCGATCAGATTCTGGAGGTCGTCGCTGACGCGCGACGATTCCTGCACCTTCGACATCAATTCGGCGTTGACCGTCAGGAGTTCCTCGTTAAGCGACTGCAATTCTTCACGGCTCGCTTCCAGTTCTTCAGTCGCCGAACGCAGTTCCTCGTTCATCGCCTGAAGTTCCTCGTTGGAGGCTCGCAACTGCTCGCTCGAGGACTGCTGATGATCGATCGACGTGCGCAGCCGTTCTTCGCTTCCTTCGAGCGCCTGTCTCAGCGAGTCCAGCGTGTCCACGCCTGTCGACGCGCGCGGCGTATCCGTCGCGTCGCCGGGCGAGGCGAAGTCGCAGATCACCGACACGAGCTGCTGCCGGTACGCGAAATCGCGATACGGCCGCAGCGAGAGATCCGCCTGGATCTCGCCCGCCGCGGTCACGAAGGGAACGGAGCGCTCGTCTTCGCGCTGCTTGCCGGCGATGCAACGCTCTGCCGCCTGCCGCACGCGCTCCTCGGCATCCCGGCGCACGATGTCGAAGAGGTTCGTCACGCGCGTGTGCCGGACGCTTTCGGTGAACGTGTCGGCGCGCGCCGAGCGATGCACGATGGTGCCGTCGGCGCGCATCACGATGACGGCGGGGCCGAACATGTCGAGCGCGCGCGCCTGGCTCGGTAGGCGCGGATCGACGCGGTGCACGTCCGTCGCATCGTGGAAGAAGGTCTGACCGCGGAAAGCGTGGCCTGCGCTTTCGTCCTTGTCGGCGAGCAGTCCGCTCGTGGCCGTGGCGACCGGCTCCGCCGAGGTGGGCCGCGCGCGGTAGATCCGCCTTTGTTTGTCGATGGGGCGGAACAGTTCCTGTGCGAAGTCGGCCGATTCGGCGGTGCCGAGAAAAAGGAAGCCTTCATGCGGACGCAACGCGTAGAAGAAGGTGTCGAGCACCTGTTTTTGCGCGCGGCGTTCCATGTAGATGAGCACGTTGCGGCACGAGACCAGATCGATGCGCGAGAACGGCGGATCGCGCAACAGGTTGTGAGCGGCGAAGATCACCGTATCCCGCAGGGACTTCACGAGCCGGTAGCGGTTGCCGTCTCGCGTGAAATACTGGCTGAGGCGGGCCGGGCCGACGTCGTTCTCGATGGCGAGCGGATAACTTGCCGAACGGGCGACCGCGATGGCGCGCTCGTCGATATCGCTCGCATAGACGGTCACTTGAACGCGATGCGGCAAACGGCGGACGGCTTCGTCGAGGAGAATCGCGATCGAGAAAGCCTCTTCGCCCGTCGCGCACGCCGGAACCCACGCGCGCACCTTGTCGCGGCCGTGAAGCGTGTGCATTAGGTCGGGAATGATCGTGTTTTCGAGCGCGGCGAAGGCGTCCGCGTCGCGAAAAAAATTCGTGACGCCGATGAGAAGGTCGGCGAGCAGCTTCGGCGTTTCTTCGCTATGCCGCGCAAGATAGTCGCGATACGCGGCCGCGGTCGCGAGTCCGTTCACCTGCATGCGGCGCTCGATGCGTCGCACGATGGTGCCGCGCTTGTAGCTCGCGAAATCATGCCGGGTCCGCGCGCGCAGCAGATCGAGGACGTCGTTGATGGCGTCGATCCGCGCGTCCGGCATGAGGTCGTCCTGCGCGGACTCGTCGTCTGACGGCGCGGGCAGTTCGATCTTCTTCGCGTTCAGCGAAAGCGCGAGCACCTTCGGGATGATTTCGTCGAGCGGCAGGACCAGGTCGACATCGCCGGTGCCGATGGCGCTGCGCGGCATTTCGCCGTACTCCGCTTCGTCCGGTTGCTGCGCGATGGTGACGCCGCCGCGCTCGCGCACGCGCGAGATGCCGACCGAGCCGTCCGCGCCCGATCCCGAGAGCACGACCGCGAACGCGCGCGAGCCGTGCGCGTCGGCCAGGCTGCGGAAGAAGACGTCGATGGACGTCGGCGGCGTGCGCGGCAGGTCCGGCTCGCTCAGGCGCAGGTGGCCGTCAATCATCGAAAGAAACTTGCCGGGCGGGATGACATAGACCGTGTCCGGCTCCAGAAGGACCGGTTGGTTCACCTGGCGCACGCGCAAGGGCGTCACGCGCTGAATGACTTCGTGCGCATGGCTCGCATGATTCGGCGACAAATGCAGCACGACCACGAAAGCCACGCCGGGCGACGCGGGCGCCGCCTCGAAGAGCCGCAACAGCGCCTGAACGCCACCGGCCGACGCGCCGATTCCCACGACCGAGAAGTCGAGGCCCGAGCCTTTCGGGTGGTCTGTTGCCTTTGCTTCCATTGTCTGGCCTCCGCACTGACCGGGCACCGGCCGGCTTCGTTACTGTGCTATGTATGGGGCGGATACGCAACGACATTGCGCGAAGCGGACGCTGACGGCGTCGGCGTGCAGTGCTTTGCGGTCAGTTGCAGCCGGTGACGGGCGAAGTGATCGGGCGATGGGCGTCTAAGCGGCGCGCATGACGCGATGACAGGTTCGGTGCTGTCGAGGCGGTGTCTACCATGTTGTTATTGTGGGCATGTTCCGGGGGAGTCTGCGCTGCGCTGGAATCGATCTTATGCGCTCGCATGGCCGCTGGGTGGCGGGTTGTAACGCGCCTCTGTCGGCTCCGGACCAGTGCGCGAGTCGCAGTTGCTGCGACGCTGCATGCCGCCGCCCACGTGCGCCGATGCTGCGCTCACGCTGGAGACGCCGCACCGCTGCGCCGCGGATAACGCCAGCGCAGGCGGCTCGCGGCTTTTCGCTTATTGCGTCGTCGTGGTCGAGCCGGTCGAGCCGCTCGACCCCGTGGAGCCGTCGCCCGAGGCGTGCGCTTTCTTGCTCTTCGAGTGCTTGCGCGTCGCGTGCTTGCCCGTCGGGCCGGCCGGCGAGCCGGTTTCACCGTTGCCGTTCGGCGTTCCGACGCCGACGCCGCCCTGGCCCGCGCCGTTGCCGCCCGGCAGGCCGCCGCCCGAACCTTGCGCGAACGCGCCGCTCGATACGGCCAGCACCAGTGCGGAAACGAGAATGCTCATCTTTGCCGTCTTCATAGGTCCTCTCGGAAATAGGATGGTCACCCGCAGGAAGTCATGCAGGCCGGTGCCGTGTAATGCAATCCTTGTGCCGCAGCGCGGCGGCTTGCGCGTCGCGTCGTGCACATCGGCGAAAACGCGCTATCGGCTCGCCCATTCACTCGCGGTCTCGGCCGCGAAGTCGCGATACGACCGCGGCGCACGCCCGAGGAGCGACGTCATGCGCTCGATCTGCTGCGGCGTCGCGACCGCGCCGTCCGCCAAGTAACGCTGCATCATCAGACGCATGTCGAACGCGAGCCATGCGGGTGCTGCGCCCTTGAGCCGCGCTTCGAGCGCGTCGATGTCGTCGCCGCCGTAGCGAACGGGCCGCGCGAGCGCGTCGCTCCAGGCCGCCGTCACGAAGTCCGCGTTCACCGCGTCCGGGCCGACGAGTTCGTACAGCTCGCGCGGCAGCGGCTCGCTCGCTTCTTCGCGGCGCAATAACTCGCGTGCCGCGGCATCGCCGATGTCGCGTACATCGACCATCGAAATGCCTTTCGCGCCGATGGGCATGGCATAGACGCCTTGCGTCATGAGCGGCTCTTTCTGGCGGACGTCGTTCTGCATGAAGTACGCGGGGCGCAGAATGGTCGCGGGCAGGCCGGACTGCTCGATCATTCTTTCCGCCGCGAACTTGCTCGTGAAGTGGGGCACGTCCGCGTATTCCATCGCCTTGAACACCGACAAATAGACGATGCCTTTTACGCCCGTATCGCGCGCGATGCACAGCGCCTGAATGGCTTGCGTCAATTCGTCGGGCGCGTTCGGCGCGAGCAGAAACAGCGTGCTCACGTCTTTCAGCGCGTCGCGCAAGCCGTCGATGTCGGACAGCTCGCCACGCACCGCCACGACGCCTTCGGGCAACCGCGCCTTCTCGGGCGTACGCGTCAATGCACGCACTTGCGCGCCGCTCGCCTTGAGATGATCGAGTATCTGACTGCCGACGACGCCGGTGCTGCCTGTGACGAGAATGGTCATATTCGGTTTCCGTGAAGGGTCGAGGAACGCCCATCCGTCGTGCGGAGGGCGCAGGCCATGATCGTCGCCGATCACGAGGACGATGGTATGACAAGCCGCAAGGGCGATGTCAGGCTCGATAGTATGTCGGGCCGCGTGAGTTCTTGCCGGAAGCGCAGGGCAGGAGAGTGTGATTGCGGGGAATTGGGGAAAGCATGCTTGGCAGATGCCGCGCGATCGTCGCAGCAGCGCGCACGCCACCGCGACGATCGCGCTTTCATGCGAGTCAGTCGCCTCGATCACCGTTCCGGTCGCCGTTGCCGCGCAATAGCAAGGACAGGTCGATGGCGTTGGCCATCGCCACATAGCCGGCGTCGTTCGGATGCAGATGGTCGCCGCTGTCGTACACGGCCTGCATGTCGTTGGGATGCGCCGGATCGCGCAGCACCGCATCGAAATCGACCACTGCGTCGAATGCGCCGCTCGTGCGAATCCAGTGGTTCACCGCATGACGGATGGCTTCTTTTTGCGGCGTCCAGTAGCCTTCGTTGGCGGTGCCTTGCAGCGCGTTGCGGAAGGGCGTCAGCGTGCCGCCGATGATCTTGATGCCGCGCAGGTGCGTACGCGCGATGATCTGCCGGTATCCGTCGATGATCTCTCCCGCCGACACGACGCGGCCCGATGGGTCCAGCGCGGTGTTCGGCCAGCCGATATCGTTGATGCCTTCGAGGAACACGACCCATTTGACGTCCGACTGACTCAGCACGTCGCGGTCGTACCGCGCGAGCGCGCTCACGCCTGCGCCGTCGCTCACCACGCGATTGCCGCTGATGCCCTGATTCAGCACCGCGTAGCCGCGCCGCGGCCCCGCGCTGTTGAGGCGCGCGGAGAGATTGTCGGGCCAGCGGCGGTTCGCATCCACGGTCGACGCAAAGCCGTCCGTGATCGAATCGCCGAAGGTGACGACCGCGCGCGTCGGGCGATCCGTATCCGTTAGGATCGCAGATAAAAAGAAGCGATTGGTGTATTTGTGAGGAGACGGCTGGTCGGGCGCGGCGGTGTTGTCGCCGCTCGACACATAAGCGTTCTGCACGGCGAGCTGATGCACGGTATAGGCGGGCGTGGCGTCGGGCAGGAAGAAGCTGATCGCGACATCCGACAAAGGCGCGAGCCGCATCTCGATGGGATCGCTCAGAATCGGCGCGCCCGCATACAGCGTCACCGTGGTCTTGCCGCCGAACGTCAGCGTGCGGTCGGTGTTGGGCGCGATCTTCGCGCCGCCGGCCGATAGCGCGATATGGACCGGGCCCACGGTCACGGGCGCGGTCCCGAACTCGTTGCTGAGCCTCACGCGCACGCGATCGCCGCCGACGCTCACATGCTCGATCTGACGAATGGTGGTCGCGGCGGGGAAGTTCTGCGGCGTCGTGATGTTGTTGTTGCGATCCGGACTGGCGGTCCAGGTGGCGACCCAGCCGTCTCGTGCTTCGGCATCCGGTCTGTCCGCCGATGCCAGTGGCGCGACGAGCATCAACAAGGTCGCACTGCATGCAGCCAGCGCACGGCTGGAGGCCCGTGTAAAGAATCTGTCCACCATGTGTCCCTCCGTATTCGTTCGTGTTAATTACATCAGGAAAACGAAGTAAATATGGACCACACATCGGCCGATGTCACTATCGTTTACCCGCGACGATAAAAGACCTGAGGGTCGAAGGAACAGGCATTTTTTTCCGCGAAGCCCATGTCGTTGGGGAAGGATAGTAGGGCCGTGGCAGGCACGGCGGAGCTTCGTTATGACGAACGCCGGGCGTTCACCAGACGTAGCGCGCGCCGAGCAAGCCTTCATATGCGTGAAAGCCGCCCGCGCCTTGCTGATATCCGAGGTTGCCCCACACCCGCCACTGCCGGCCAATCAACCCTTGCGCACCGATCTTGGCTTCGAAGCGGTTCCTGGGGCCGTCTTGCGACACCGTGAAGCCGTTGAACGCCGCGCTCGCCACTCGCGTGTCGTGCAGCCAGTTCACTTCGACGAAGGGCAGCCATCCTGGTGCGGACGTCGACCCCGGCGCATGAAAGAGCCGCATGCCGAGCCGCGTCGTCCAGTTGCTACCGTTCGGAGTGCTGACGACTGTTCCGCCGGACTCGGTGTGATCGTCCGCGTCATAATAACTGTAGACCAGTTGCGCCTGCGGTTCGAGCAATACCGGACCAGTCGACGTCTGGCCGAGGGGCAGCGCCCAGCCGCCTTCCACCGATGCCGACCACACGTGACTCGAGTAGCTTTCGCCGGCGAGCGCATCGCCCTTCACGCTGTTGTCGAAGTGGCCGTACTGCAGCCACGTATCGACGTAAGGACCGGCTAGGGAGTACGCCTTGCCGTGCCATGTCGCGTACAGCCCGCCGCTCAGACCATTCGTGTTGCCTCGTGCTTGCGCGCCGCCGTTGCGCGTTGTTGCATCCGTCGTCGACGAGCCGTAGCCTGCCATGACGCCTACTTGCCAGCGATGTCCGTCGCGCACGCGGTTGAGCACGTCGATGCCGGCCTGGACGATGGCCGTATCAGTCGATTCGCCGATTCTTCCGCCCGCCGCTTCGCCGTCGACATGCGCGCCGCGGGTGCGCGCCCATGCGGTCGATGCGCCGCCGCCCTCGTGCTGCGCGGCCAAGGGATCGGCGAAACCGGCGCGGTCATGCAGCGTCATCCTGAACATGCTGGCCGCCGCCTGTTGATTGCCCAGGTATGCGCCGGGCTCGGGACGCGGCGCGGGGGAGGGGCCGTCCGACAGCGAACGCAGATACCAGTCGCCGCCGGCTTGCTGCAATACGTATTCGTACGGGCCTGCGACGAGGCGGCCGTCGAGCTTGAAGACGCCGCTCGACTGGCCATCGACTTCTACGATGTCGATGCCCTTGGTCGTCGCCGCCCCCGCGCCGCCCGCGTTCGTCACCTTGACGCGCGTCTGACCGGACGTGTCGCCGCGCACGATCAGCCGGTCCGTGGCCGATCCGTCGCCGGCGAGCACGGTGGACAGCGCGAGCGTTCCGCTATTGCTCGCATAGTTGCCGTTCACGGTCAGCACGCTCGCGGGCGCCGGACTGGCCATGCGGATCTCGCCATTATTGACTAGCACTCCTTCTACCGCGAACTGACCGGCCGGCCCGCTTGCGAAGCCAGGCGCGGCATCGGCGACCGCGAAGATTCCGTTGTTGACGATGTTGCCGCCTACCGCGCCGTAGCCGCCGAAGGTCGCTCCCGGCGCGATGGTCACTTGCCGGGTATTCGCAAGTTGCGCGCCGCCCGCGAGCACCAGCGCGCCGCTGTTAACCGCCGTGTTGCCGCCGTAGGTGTGCGTGCGCGTGAGCGTCACCGTGCCGCTGCCTTGCTGGACGACGTCGCCCGATCCGGTGATCGCGCCGCCGTACGCGACGTTGCCGCTGCGATCGAATACGAGCGTGCCGTCATCGACGATATCACCCGCGACGCTCCCGCTTGCGCCCCCGGCGCCCAACTGCAGCCTTCCGGCGGCGATGGTCGTGACGCCCGCGAAGGTGTTGTCGCCCGCGAGCGTCAGTGTGCCTGCGCCGGTTTTCGTGAGACTTCCCTCGCCGCTGATGACGCCGCTGAATGTGGAATCGGCCGCGCTGTTCACGTTCAGTGCCGCGCCGCCGAGCGCGACACTGCCCGAACCGGTGAGATGATTGACGTGCTGGGCGAAGCCGCCCAGGTCGAAGGTGGCGCCCGAGGCCACGCTCAGTTGCGAACTGCGGGCGATGATGTCCGGCGCGCCCGCGACGAGCGTTCCGCCAGTCACCGAAGTGGCGCCGGTATAGGTGTTCGCCTTCGACAACTGGAGCGTGCCGGAGCCGGCCTTGGTAAGCGTCTTGCCGTCCCAGCCCGTCGCGGCGTTGGCGGCCTGATCGGCCAGGACGATGTCCATGTCGAAAGAATCGCCCGCGTCCGGCAACGTGAACACGCCGTTGGCTAATTGAGGCGTTGTGCCGAGCCCGGCGTACCACGTCGGCGCGACGGCGACCACGAAGGTCTGCGGCGTGTAACCGCTCGTCAGGGTCAGGAAATCCGGCGCGCTGACCGATCCCCCGATGCGCGTGGCACCGAACGTTCCGGTGAGACCGCTGGGCGACGCGACCCGAATCACCGTGAACACGCTGTTGGCAAGTTCGTGCGCGCTCGCCGACGCGGGCGCCGAATAGCCCGCCAGATTGAATATTGCATTCGGTGCGATGGATGCAGTATTCGCTGCGACGACCGCGTCAGCCGGGCCGGCTATGCCGTCCAGCGTGCCGTTCATCGAGAAACTGCCGCCGACGGCCAGTTGCGATTGCGACGAGACCAGCGTCGTCGCGCCGGGTGCCGTGACGAAATCGCCGGTGGTCGTGAAGACGCCGCTGCGCAGGAAGCTCAATGTGCCTGCATCGACCGATACGCTGCCTTGCTGCGATCCCGCCGCCAGGAGCGCGACCGCGCCGCTGCCGGTCTTGACGAGCGCGCCCGGCCCCGACAGCACGTTAGGCACGATGCCCGCGCTCGCGAAATCGAGGCGCAGCGTTGCGCCGTTACTGACCGGGCCGGTCCCGAGCGCCCCGCTGCGTTGCGCGACGAGCGTGCCCGCCAGCACATCCGTGCCGCCGCTGTAAGTGTCGATGCCACCGAGCGCCAGTGCACCCGCGCCGCTCTTGATGAGGCGGCCGCTGCCGACGATTGCCCCGTCGAAAGCGGAGTCGGCGGAGTTCTGGGCGGTCAGGTTCGCGTTGCCGAGCAGGACGCGGCCGCTGCCGCTAAGGTTGTTGATCTGCTGCGGCAGGCTGGCGAGGTCGAGCGTCGCGCCGCTGCCGAGGTTGACACTCCCGCTGTTGAAGAGGGCGTTTGCCACGCCGGTTCGCAAAATGCCATCGTTGACGAGCGTTGCGCCGGTGTAGGCATTCGCAGCCGAGAGAATCAGCAGGCCCGCGCCGTTCTTCGTCAGCGTGCGACCATCCCAACCGCTGGCGAACGATCCCGATTGATCGATGAGCGGGACGTCGACGTCGAAAGTATCGGCGGCGCTGGCAAGCGTGAACGTGCCGTTGCCCTGCGCTGCACCCGCGCGCCACGTCAGGCCGAGGCGGACGTCGTAATCTCGTGCGTCGGGCGTCTTTGCGCCTGCCGGTATCAGATAGTCGACGGGAATGGATCCTCCGAAACGTACGCTGGTGAAATCCCCGGACAGGCCGGCCTGGCTCGACGTGTGCACGACGTTAAATACGGTACTCAAAAGACCAGTCGCTGACACGGGCACCGAAGGGGCGAAGCCGTTGATCAGCAGCGCACCGTCCAGGGTGTCGCTCGACGCAGTGATGACCGGCTCGGCCGTGCGCAGTCCCACGATGAGCGTAGAACCCGGCTGCTGATTGAAGCTGTTGGCGACGGCCAATGTCGAATCGGCGGACATGACGGTCAGCGCGCCCGTCTGCGTCGTATAGGTGTTTGCGGAAAACGCGCCCGGCTGGGCCAGCCAGAACGCCCCGGAGTTCACGCTCACAGCGCCTTGCGACGAACCGGCGGCCGACAGCAACGTCGTGCCGTTGCCGATCTGCATGAGCGTGCCGCCGCCGGATAGCGTGCCGTCGAACCTGAAAAGGTCGCCGCGATCGAAGCGCAGCAATCCGTTGTTGACGATGTTGCCTGTCACGTTGCCGCTACTACCGCCCGTGCCCAGCGTGAGCACGCCGCCAGGAGATACCGTCGTGCTACCGACGTCGTTGGTCAATGTGTTGGCGAGTGTCAGCGTTCCGTCCACAACGACAGCCGCCGACGATTGATTCGACATCTTGACGAAGCCGTTGAGCGTCCAATTGCTGCCTGCAACCGCGCTCAAGGCGGCGAATCCATTGGACGGCGAATTGGTATCGAAGCTGCCTGTCTCCGTGCCCGAGCCGCTCAGGATGATGGCGTTGCCGGGCGCGAGGCTGAGCACGTCCGTACCGTTGCCGCCGTTCAAGAGCGATCCTGTTCCAAGCGTCACCGTACCGTTTGCGCCGCTCATCAACACCGCCGATTGCGACGCGCTCGAGATAACGCCACGGTTGTCGAGCGTGCCGCCGGGCCCGAGCGTCACGCCCGGGTCGATATGGCCGCGTATGGTGCCGGTGGTGCTGTTGGTTACGCTCGCCGAACTGGCTCCTTTCACACCGACGCCTTCGTGATATCCGTCGATCAGCCCGTCGTTGTTGACGGTGATCGAGCCTGCATCGGCCAGTACGCCGGATCCATACGTACCGTCCGAGGTGCCGCTTTTGATGACGCCGCCAGCGTGATTGTTCACCACCACATGACCGGACGTCTGCACATAGACGCCGTTGGGTGTCGTGCCTATCGACGGACTACCGTTCAACGTACCGAAATTGTCGACGACGCCGCCCGCTCCCGACTGATAGGCAACGGCGTGACTCGTGCGCGCACTGATGTCGCCCTGATTGGAGAGCGCGTTGTTATCTCCCGAGGTGAAGACGACGCCAAAGGTGTTGCCGAGCAAGCGCCCCGATGAAAGGTTGGAAAGCGTGCCGGGCACGTTGAATCGCACGGCGGCGGCCAGGTTGTCGACCGAGCTGGTTATCGAGCCCCCGTTTGTCATCGTGACGGGAGCGATGCCGTCGACATTGATCGCATTCTGATACGTGGTCGTGATGACCGTTCCTGCTTCGATTTGATAAACGGAATCAGTCGAAAGCGTCTGCGACGTGTCGCTCGATGTAATTACCGTCAGCGCGTGAAGGGGGAACGGAAGCCCGATGAGGATCGCCGCGGCCAGAGGGCGGACAGGGACAGTGTTAATTACATAGATGTGCTTATTATTGCGCTGTCTGCACATACCATCGCCTCACACTGTTACGCGGGAACGCAACGATGCGCGCCGCTGTTTCTAATATATGGCCCGGGCGTAGAACGGAGTCATAGGAGACCCTGCGCGACGGCCAATGAGCAATGGCAGTATAGGTAAACGCGCGTGTTGGGCGCCGCAGCGATTCGCGCATGAGGCGGGACAATGATTGGTCCGTGTTGCTTCGTTTGAGCCAACGGCGAGGCGTGCAAAGGGCGCGCTCGGTGATTGCGAATATGCCCGATAGCGCTTGCCGTAGGTTTCAGCCAAGGGCGCGTCGTCCGAAAGTGAAGGCTAAATGCGGTCACGCTGCGTCTCAGTAAGTCAGGCGACTCGTCGACTCATTTACGTGGACCAGCGACATGCGTTGCGGGCTCGCGGGCTCGGACTTTGGCGTCGCGCGTGAGCCAGCAATCTCTGCATGTCTGTGGATGTATCCGCGCATCAGTTGCCGGACACCGGCATCATCGCTCGCAGACAAATCGTTGCGCCGCCACGCCATGCCGCCTTCGGCTGCGCAGTTCGAACTCACCGTGAGCGTGCTAATGGATGCCCCCGTTTTGGCAAGAGCGCCATTCGCGCTTTGCAAGCACTAAGGCGTGCATATAGGCGACTTTCGAAGCGGTCCTCGCCGACGCGTACAAACGGCGCGATCGACTACTCTGGAAATGGCCTCTCTGTGCCCCAATGCACCGACGCGGCAGGCGCCGCGAGCAAGCGGGCTCAACCCGTCACGCGTACTCGAGACCGCCGCCGGCACGGTGTCTTAACGCGCGGGATGGCGCGTGGATTATGCATTTCCGTTGCTGTTGCAAAGCCACCGGCATCTTGAAGCAACTGCGATGTGCGCTCCGATTATGGCCCGCTACGATGCGCACGACGCGCGCCGGATGTTCGAGCCCGGCGCCACTCAGGTGGCGTCGCGGTGGCGCACCTCTCGAAGCTCGACGCCATCCGTGCCTTGCTCGATCAGACACGGCAGCGTATTAGCCAGAAGTGGAGCGCTTAGGTCACGGCGCGGGGGGACCCCTCGGCTGTTAGGTAGCCGCTGGCGGCTTCCGGTCGTTACTTCGCTTGCGACGGCTTGTCCGGGCGATCGAGGCTGAAAACACGCACGATCATCGCATCGATCATCCGAAAGAAGCCGTCCGCGCCATAACCCGCAATAAAAGCGATTCCCGACGCGGAAAGCGTGAGCGCGCCCGAGCCTGAACTCACCGTCTGCGCCACTGACCCGGGCGTGAAGAACAGTCCGACGGCGAGCCCTGCGATGGCGCCGAGGATCAGGCGAATGATGGCGAGCGTTTCATCGCGCGGCGCCAGAATGCTTCGCGTGATCCGGTCGCTGATATCGCGCAAAAACGAGGCAATGGTGCCGACGAGGCCGAACAGCACCGGCAATACATAGCTCGCGTAGGCTGACAGAACCAGCGTGATGGACTGGATGTTTTCCTGCGCCGCTACAGTGTTGCCGCCTTTGTTCTTCGTAAGCAGCATCGAGGAAATCGGAAACGGCATGGTGAGCCATGACGACGGCGACGTTTCGGCGAATGCCGCCGCATCGTTGATGGATTTCTCGTAACGCGCCTGATAGTACGACCAGCGGTTGCACAGCAGCCGGATCTGGCTGCTCTGCTGATCGATTTTCGAGTCGCAACGCACCGGTACGCTGTCGTGCTTCTGCTTGTCTTGTGCGAGCGACGAATTCTCTTTGTCTACTGCCGCGTAGATCTGGCTGGTCAGGTCTGCGGTGCTCTTCTGATCGTCCTCGAAGCGGGACGTCAGTTGCAAGCCGTACACGACGAGCCAAAGCAGGATCGCGGAGAAAAACGTGACCGCCGCGCCGACACGCGAAACGTTCCTGTGAAAGCAGCGGAAGCGCTTTGCGCTCGGAATGAGCCCCGGATAAGCCGACCTCGCGACGACCGCGCGAGTCTCTCTGTCGAGCGTAACGCCGTTCTCCAGCGGCGCCGGCGAGTTGCGCTTCGCCCTAGACCTCTCTTCGAGAAACATGTAGGTGTAGGCAATCGTGACCCCGTTCGCGGGATAGGCAATCGAGTTGACTTTGTCCTTCACGCACAGAAGCAAGGCGGCGTCGTCGGCGCGATCGTTCAGGCTTTGGTTCGGCTCCGGCGGATAACGCAAGGCGCATATTCTTCTGATCACTTCGATTGGCGGCAGCACGGACGGCGGACTCGTTACGCGATTGCCGTTCTCAGCGTTCGCGTTGGCCTCGGCGTTTTGGCGAACCGGATACTTGATGTCTCCGATATCCCAGATGTGCACATCCGGACGTCCCGAAATGAAATCCAGCAACAGCAGGACTTCATTGAGGTCGCGCTGAAGAATCAGTTGCTCCGCTGGGAATCTGGACTGCTCGAACGTGGTCGACGGCGCAGGCTCCGTTGCGGGCTTGATCGGCGTTACCGATGAAGAAGAGGCGCTGTTGTCTTCCGGTACCGGATTCACAGGTATGGAGTTCATGGCTTATCCCTCCGATAGATGTTTCGGTCGCACTGCGAATCGCGAATCGCGAATCGACGACGCGCTGCGCCGGCAGGCCTCTTTGCAGCGAGCGAGGCGGCAATGCCGGACGGAAATCTCTCTGGGCCGGCGTGGCCGAGTGCGAATAAGGTGCGCGGTCCCGCTCGCCGTCGAACACTGATCCGCCAGTTCTCTGAAATGCGATGACTGCCGCAACCCGTCCTTTCCGGTAGTCGCTGTCGAGCGGGCCCCGGCTGAATCCGTATTCCGCTAGTGCTCGCTGCAACGCCTTCCCGTCGTTGCTGCTGTCGCCTTGTCGGAGGTCGCTCCTCGTGCATGGCTGGTTCCTTCAAGGATCCCTGGCGCGCGACGCGCTAATCGGGCAATTCGGACAATTGCCGTATTCCGGGATCGAACAGCCAGTCCAGGCGCGGCGAGGCCGACGTCGTCGCCGATTCACGCATGCCACTCATCGTCCAGTGACTCGCTTAAAGGCACGCGCCTACGACGGCCAAGAACGAAAGCGGGTGACATCCAAAACGATAGACCTTCGGCCGAAAGAAAATAGTCCCCCTTTCGCAGGGTGTTCTACGCACGTCTGGAGGTAGACCGATCTCGGCTCGTTTCCGAAGCCGATAGGCTCCCCCGTTCGTCGCAACGGTGAATCCGGCAGAAGCCGAGCGAGGTCGAGAGATCGAGAGAGTGGCTATTCCGCGAACTGATCCAGACAACAGTAGGCGAAGACGACAGGATCGACGCTCGTTTCGCTTATTGCTTCGGCAGGAGCTTGTCGAAATCGCGATCGAGCTTGGCCAACGACGAATCGATGGTCCTCCGCTGGTCCGCGATCCAGTCGCTTCGTTGCGCAAGTTTCCCGTTTGCCTCTTTCAGCATGCGCTCCATCTCCACAGGCTGCGGCCCGCCTGTGGTACGCCGGTCGTTGACGATCGCAACCGGGTCCAGCGTCGCGCGGAACTCCGCTTCGCTCATGGGCAGCACGCCGTTGCTCTCGGCATAAGCCTTCGTCGTCTCGGCGTAGAATCCGCTGGGCCTGGTCGTACGGGAAGTCGCTCGGCTTGATGTTGTTGGCGCGCGCGTACTCGACGACCTCCGACGCAAAGTGGTGTCCGAGGCGGAAAGGCAGTTTGTACTTGCGCATGAGTACATCTGCGACTTCCTGAGACGCCGTCCAGTCGCTGTCCAGTTCTTCCAGCGCGCGCTTCTGGTCGATGACCAGCGCGTTCATGATCTTGTCCCACTTCTTCAGCACAGTGATCGCGCTGTCGATCATCTCCTTGTTGTCGCGCACGTCCTTGGCGTCGGGCATGCCCGGCGGGATGTTATGCGCGCGGATGACTGGACCCATCGCGAGCGTGATAGCGCTCGACGCGTCGGCGCGCGTGGAGTTCAGCAATCCAGGATTGCGCTTCTGCGGCATG
Source organism: Caballeronia sp. Sq4a (assembly GCF_023170545.1). NCBI lineage: Bacteria > Pseudomonadati > Pseudomonadota > Betaproteobacteria > Burkholderiales > Burkholderiaceae > Caballeronia > Caballeronia sp. Sq4a. Next base: position 276,005 of record NZ_CP084253.1, read on the forward strand.
GCGCTCGACACGTAGGTATTGCTGCCGCCCTCTAGCAGCAGAATCCACGGTCTCGGCTCCGCGTACTGCGTCATGACATCCTCGATGAAGCTGCCCGCATGCAACGCGATGCTCGTTACGATCGAGGCGACTTCCACGGGATGATCGACCGCCGCAATCTGATGCGCGTCATAGGCGTTGTCGACAATGCCCGGGAAGCCCAGATACTTCGCCATGCGCGCGCGGTCCAGCGGCCAGCTCGTGCCATTGAGGACCGTGGTGCCCATCGGACTCAGGTCGACGCGCGCATACGCCTCGCGGATGCGCTGCGCGTCTCGGTCGAGCGCGGCCGCGTAGCCTAGCAGGTAGTGTCCGTAGCTGTTGGGCTGCGCCGCCACGCCGTTGGTGTAGTTCGGTACGATGGTATGTTCGTGCTGTTGCGCGAGCTTTACGATCGTCGTCGCGGTCGTGTTCAGCTGGTCGGCCAGACGGAGCATGTCGTCGCGCAGGATCGCCGCGCGGTAGGTCGCGTGCATGTCCTGGCTCGAGCGCCCAGCGTGAAGCAGCGTCACATCCATGCCGGCGGCCTGGATCATCAGCGGTTCGAACGTGATGACGGTGGATGGACGCTTCGCCCCCGGCTGGTTTCCGTCGTGAATCACCTTGGCGACGCCGGCCGCGATGCGCGGCGCAAGCGACTTGTCCAGCAAGCCCTCGTCGGTGTTGATGACGGCGGTAGCCTTGTTGATTTCGCCCAGCCAGTAGAACTCGTCGCGGGCGGGGGTTTGCTCGGCCTGTGCGGTGACAGCCGCGGCGTGCATCAGCAATAAAGCAGCTAAGGAAATGGCTCGCTTCCGGAACATAGCCTCGATCTCGTGTTGGTAGGCCGATGCAACAGGACGCCGACGGCACCGTCCGCGTGGGTGTCGGTTATAGCACGGCGGGCGGATGGCTGACTGCGCATGGCGACACGGCGATTAGGGCTTGGCGGAGAAGGGCGCCGTGGCGAACCTTGCTAGCACAACTGCGATAGGGCGCGTTGGCCGAGACAGCGCAGCAGCGCGACCCTATTTAGCTTGTTGATGTATCGGAGCGAACTCGATCATTCGCGCATCGGCGGAGCGGCTGCCTGCAGATGTGCTCGCGCGGCGAAACGGCGCTCTTTTCCAGCGACGTGATGCACAGCGCCGTTCAGGTGCATCGACCGGAATTTGATTCGGCGAACATCGAACGAGGCACCTCCCGCGTCTGCTCGTCCGCGCAGATAAGAGCCGACTATCGGCCTTCCCGCGAGCCAAGTCAGAAGTTCTCGAACGGTTGACGACTAACGCCGCGGCGCCGATGCCACCGTGTCCCGTCTTCGACGGGGCGCGCGGATTCATCGTGACACGAACTCCAGCACGAAATGCGCGACGAGCGCCGCTGCGGTCGCTAGCGCCGCAAGCCAGCTGAGCGCGCGCAAAGCCCAGTGCGCAGCGAGATCGCCTACGGCTTTACGGCTCGAACTGAGCAAGACGAGCAGAACGAGAACGGGCGTGACGGTCATACCGTTGAGCACCGCGCTCCAGTAGAGCGCTCGCGCAGGCTCGACATGAAAGAACGTCAGACTCACGGCGACCGCGATGCCGAGCGCGATCGTCCCGGCGAGCAGCCACGCAATACGGGTATCGCGCCGCTCGCCGTTCTCCCAGTTGAATGAACTCGCGGCCGCCTGCGCAGCCGAGCCCGCCAGCGGCGGAAGCGCAAGAAGGGCCGATCCGAGAAGTGCAAGCGCGAGCACGTGCCCCGCATGACCATGCGCGAGCGGCTCGAGCACGCGATCCAGTTGCACGAACTCGCCCGGAGGCGTCGACTGCATGAGATGCAGCGTCGCGGCCGCCGCGATCATGACACAGACCGAGACTGCATTGGACAGCAAGGTCCGGATCACTACCTCGCGCCGCATGCCGCCCATCTTTCGATCCAATGCCTGCCGCCGGGAAACCTCGCTCTTCTTGATGTCCCGCGCTTCCTGTTCGGCTTGCGCGAACATCAGGTAGGGGCTGACCGTCGTGCCCAGCACGGCGATCAACGTCGTCACATAGTGTTCCGACCAGACGACGCGCGGAATGATCATTCGCCTTGCGACTGCATGCCAGGGCACATCGACGAGCAGAAGGACGCCTGCATACGCGAACATCGCGAGCGTCAGCCATTTGAGGAACCTCGCGTAGCTTGCGTAAGCGATGCTCCATTGCAGAACGAGCGCTGCGCAGCCGGATAGCAGCGTGAGCCAGACGAGGGACCCGCCGGTCAATGCGCGCAGAGCGGCGCCCATAGCGAGCACATCGACGGCAATGTTCAAGGTATTGGCGATCAGGAAGCGCGCGACGGCGAAGTAAAAGAACGGAGGCCAGTCGTGCTTGCGCATGTTCGCAGTCAGGCCGCGCCCCGTAATAGCGGCGACGCGTGCCGCAATGAGTTGCAATGCGACGGTCGACGGGTACGAGAGCACGCACACCCAGAGCTGGTCGAAGCCATACCACGCGCCCGCGAGCGTGTAAGTGGCTATGCCGCTCGGATCGTTGTCCGAGGCGATCGTGACGAGTCCCGGGCCGACATGCGCCGACCATGAATGCGCGCGGCGCGCGCTTCCTCGTATGTCGCTGTCCGTTGTCGGCTTGTTATGAGGAATGAACATGAGACACTCGCGGGCGTTTTCATCGAGCGCATGCATGAACCGTTCCTAGCGCGTGGACTGGCATGCAGTCTCGGCCGTTGTGGTTTTGCGGCTTCAGCCAACCAAGTTCGACTACCTGCAGGCTGCATGTTGGCGGCGCGCAATGTTCACGTGGCGTCGGCTTCCCTTTTGTCCTGCGCGAGCAACTGGCTATCGGGCAGCCGGAAGGGTACGAGGTTATCCGCGTTGTTGGCTTTCACCAGCCGGATCGTTTGCAGATGAAGAAATCACGCTCGACGGGCGACAGATGTTCGATCGTGCGCTCGTGCGCGCGCTGCACTGCGGGGGCCGTCTCCTGACCGGGCGTTTGCCAGCGGGCGTGAGCCTGACAAGCCGCAGCCGCTTGTCGTGTTCCGCCTGCGTGCGGCTGACGAGCCGGCGCGCGTTGAGTCGCGGAATCACTTCCGCGACGCTGGATCGCTCCAGTCCCGGCTTCGATAGCGAGCGAGTTGTGATCCATCTCGCCGAGCGACTCGAGCGCCGTGCGCAAGCTGTAAGGCACTGGCGTGATATTAAATTCGCTCGTTTGCTGCACGAACAAGAAGGTATGGAGTTAATGCAGGCGAGGAGTGAAAAAGCCCCGCCGTGCTTAGGAAAAAGGATTGAGCGTTGGGCGCACACGAGGAAGCAAGCCAATGTGCCGTCTGCCCTGACGCTCCAAGCTCAAGGCAAACGACACATCAGCACATCAGCACATCACGACCGACGCGTAAACTCACGCAACCGCATAGCGTTCGAGCCAATGCGCGTACGGCGCAGGCAGCGTCCACGACGGACGCTCGATACCCAGCTTCTTCGCCGCATAGTACGGCCAGTGCGGATCGGCCAAGTGCGCGCGGCCAACCATCACCAGGTCCAGTTGCCCGTTCTTCACCGAACGGTCCGCCAGTTCGGGCGTGTCGATGCCCCATGCCGACGAAACCGGAATGCCGGCCTCACGGCGCACGCGCTCCGCGATCGGCGCGAGAAACGCCGGCGCCCACGGAATCGCCGCGGTCGGGGTGGAGAAGCCCACGCTGACGCTCAGCATGTCCAGTCCCTCGCGCTTGAAATTCTTCGCGAGTTCGATCGACTCAGCGAGCGTTTCTTCGTCGCGGCCGTCGTATTCGATCACGCCGAAGCGCGCCGTCAATGGCAGGTGCTCCGGCCACACCTTGCGTACGGCGGCCAGCGTCCCCAGCAGGAAGCGGCTGCGGTTCTCGAGGCTGCCGCCGTACGCGTCGTCGCGTTGATTGGAGTGCGTTGAGAAGAAGCTTTGGCCGAGGTAGCCGTGCGCGAAGTGCAATTCGAGCCACTCGAAGCCCGCGTCGCGCGCACGCTTCGCGGCGGCGACGAAATCTTCGCGAACGCGCGCGATGTCGTCGAGCGTCATCGCTTTGGGTACTTTCGACAGACCGCCGCCGAACGGGATTGCCGAGGGCGCAAGAGTTTGCCAGCCTCGAGGATCGCTGTCGGCGATGTGATCGTCGCCTTCCCAGGGCCTATTGGCGCTGGCTTTGCGGCCCGCGTGACCGATCTGAATGCCCGGCACCGCGCCCGCCGCCTTGATGGATGCGACCACGGGCGCGAACGCCTGCGCCTGCTCGTCGGTCCAGATGCCCGCGCAGCCCGGCGTAATCCGGCCCTCGGGCGACACCGCCGTTGCCTCGACGATCACCAGCCCCGCGCCCCCACGAGCGAGACCGGCCAGGTGCACGCGGTGCCAGTCGTTGATCAAACCGTCTTCGGCGGTGTACTGGCACATCGGCGGAATTGCAATGCGGTTGCGCAAGGAAACGTCTTTGAGCTGGTACGGCTGAAATAATGCGGACATCAGGCTAAACTCCCGTTGTGAGGCTTGTACGTTATTTCGATAAATATCGAACTTGCGAGTATCGCAGAACCCATTACTGTTTGCACAATGCGCGCCTATACCCATCCTGTCGCCGAGGACTTCACGCTCGGGCGGCTTTTCCACGCTCTTAGCGACCCGGTGCGCCTCGAGATCGTTCGTCAACTATCGACGGTAGACGAGGCGACCTGTGGCGAGCTCGACGGCGGCCGACCGAAGTCGAGTGTCTCCCATCATTTTCGGATCCTCCGCGAAGCGGGCCTGGTGCGCACGCGCGTTGCCGGCACCGTGCATCAGAATTCACTGCGGCGCGCGGAGTTGGATGCCCGCTTTCCCGGCTTGATGGAGGCGGTCATCAAGCAGATCGTCAGCAATTCCGTACCGAGCGAAGCATCGTGAGTCGACTGAAGGTCGTGGAAGATGGCCGCGAGCGCGGACCGCGCCACGCCGATAAGCGTTTTATAGATCATCCGCCGGCAACTTTCGAAGCGCCTCCGGCAACGTTGATCCGTGCTGGGAAAGTGCTCAGCGATTTCATTTCCGCCGACGTTGTTGATCGAGGTTTTATTCGTGCCATTGAACTATTGAGTTGTCCTAAACGCGCATATCAGGCGCACAGCGCGATGGCTGCTTATGTTGTGTTCAAACGCGAAAGCACGGATGGCGGAGTCCTGCGTAAAGCAATAATTACTTAATCATACTTCTCCCAATCCTTTGCCTCGACTAGGAATGCGTCCAGTTCCTTCCAGAACTGGTCGGACGAGGTTTTACAGAGACGCGCGACAGACTCATTGAATTCGTCTGGGTCGTCGCACCGAAAACGATCGTGCTTATCACCGGACGCCGCAGCGGAAAAAGCAGGGCAGCAGTAGCCAGCGACACGTCATGGCGCCGGCAAATGCGTTCGAGTCCTGTCGTTTGCAACGGGACTTGCTGTGCCATCCGCGTTTGCGGCGCGCGGTTCATTTGATCGAGCAGCACATAGGCGCACCGCTGCGTGTCGAAGCATTAGCAACTCGTCTCGATACATCGCCAAGGCAGCTTCAGCGCCTTTTCAAAGAGGGAACCGGCGAGTCACCGCTGGCGTATGCGCTTCGCATTCGATTGAAAACGGCGGCGTGGCTGCTCGCCGGTACGCATCGAACGGTTAGCGACATTGCCGGCCACTGCGGCTTTTTCGATGCCTCCCATATGGGGCGACAATTTCGTCGCGTCTATGGTGTGACGCCGCAGGGGTATCGGATGAGGCATCACGCCGAGTTGTCGGCGGTCAGAGGGTACCCCGAGTCCACATCACCAGCTGGGCAGTGCTAGAACCTCCCCGCGCGGTAGGGATGTGGACTGGTGAACCCCGCTTCTCCGTCCATTAACTCGCTCAGCAGCCTGCCCGTCACTGGCCCGAGCGTCAGTCCGTGATGCGCATGTCCGAACGCAAACCAGAGACCCGGATGACGGTCCGCCGGTCCGATCACCGGCCGCATATCCGGCGTGCAGGGTCGCATCCCGACCCACGGCGCGTCGTCGATTCGCGCCCCGAGGCCGAACATCGGACGAGCAACGCGCTCCGCTCGTTCGAGTTGCACTGGACTCGGCGGCCTATCACGGCACGCCAGTTCGACGCCGGTCGTGAGTCGCAGCCCGCGCCGCATTGGGGCGACCACATAGCCGTGCTCGATATCGACGACAGGCCGGGATAGGGCAGCGCGGCCGTCGCTCGCGTAGTGCATGTGATAGCCGCGCTTCGCCACCAGCGGAATGCGGTAGCCAAGCTTGCGCGCGAGATCCCCGGACCAGACGCCGAGCGCGATGACCGCCGCCTGCGCCTCCACAAGCCCGCTCGACGTCATGACGCGCCAGCCGCTGCCCGACCGTTGGAGCGTCGCGGCGTCCCCGCTCAGGATGCGTCCGCCCTGGCGCTCGAACAGGGCCGCATATCCTTTCGTCAGCGCCCCGGGATCGATGACACTGCGTGGGTCGGTCCAGTGGATTGCGCCCGCGTATCCGTCTGCGAGCGATCCCTCCAGCCGATGCAGCGCGGCCGCATCGAGCACCTTCATGCCCAGGCCGTGCTCGCTCGCGATGCGCTCGGCGCCGCTCGCCTCGCGCTCGAACTGCTCACGCGAGCGATAGGCTTCGAGCCAGCCCGTGGGCCGCACGAGATCGGAGAGACCTGCGCGCGCGATCAGCTTCTCATGCTCGGCTACGCTGTTGCGGATGAGCGGAAGCATGTCGCGCGCGGCGGCGGCGAGACGCGCCGGCGCCGACTCCCACCAGTAGCGCGCGAGCCACGGCCCATAGGCGGGCAGGGAACGCAGGTCGTAGCGCAGGGCGGTGGAACGGTTCATCGCGAACTTGAACACGGTGCGCAGGTCTCGCGGAAACGCATAAGGCACGACTGCCGACGCCTCGATCAGCCCCGCATTGCCGAAGCTCGTCGCTTCGCCGGGCGCGCGCCGGTCGACGAGCGTCACCTCCCATCCGCGCTGCTGCAGATGCAGCGCGACGCTCACTCCCACGATACCCGCGCCGAGCACGATCACGTCATGAGCCATGTGCAGAGCCTGGTGAAATGGTTATTTCGCGATGATGTCGCGTTTGAAGTACTTTTGCGAGAGCTGGCTGAGGGTTCCGTCCTTCTTCAGCGAATCGAGCGCGGCGACGACCTTCGCTTTCAACGCGGCGTCGTCCTTTCGCAAGCCGATGCCCGTGCCTTCGCCAAGCGTGGACGGATCGGTCAGCGGGCCGCCCGCGAAATCGAAGGCCTTGCCCTCGGGCTTCGCGAGAAAGCCGTCGATCGCCGTCTGCACTTCCTGCACCGCGCCGTCGAGCCGCCCGGCCGAGAGATCCGCGAAAATCTGGTCCTGGCTCTGGTACGTCACGACTTGCACGCCTGCGCCCGCCCAGTGCTTGCGCACGTAGTCCTCCTGCGTCGAGCCTTGCAGCACGCCGACCCGCTTGTCTTTCAGGCTTGCGGGCGTCGGCTCCAGATGCGAGCCGCGCTTCGCGACCATCTCGATCGGCATCACGTAGACGGGCGGCGTGAAGTCGATGGCCTGTTTGCGCTTGGCCGTGATGTTCATCGCCGAATTGATCGCGTCGAACTTGCGGGCCTGCAGCGCGGCAATCAGTCCGTCGAAGCTGTTCTCCACCCACACGCACTTCATTTTCACCCGCTCGCACACGGCATTGCCGATGTCGATGTCGAAGCCTTCAAGCGTACCTGCCGGGGTCTTGCTCTCGAACGGGGGATACGACGCCTCGACCCCGAAGCGCAAGGTCTGCGAATCCGCGTGCGCCACGCCGAATGCGAATGCGAAACTCGCCGCGCCCGCGAAGCAAATCATCTTCCAGTTCATTGTCGCCACCCAAGTTCGTGTGTAGTCCGCCGCCCAGGCTTCGCCGAGCGCCCATGGGAAATATAGTCGAAAATCAGAATAAAAGTCTAGAATAGACAAAAATGTCTACTCAACCTAGAGCGGCTGTATGGCGAGACCATGGCCGCGCGAACCGGAGGCTTCCGCATGAATTCGCTGTCCGAAACCACGCGCGATAAGACGCCTTTCATCGTTCACGAAGACGACGTGCGGCGAGCCCTGCCGTCGCTGAACATCAACGGGGCGCTCGAAGACATGTTCGACGCGCTCGGCGGCGGCGGTGCCGTGCAGCCACCGCAGACGCTCACGCCTTTTCCGGGCGGCGCTGGCGATTTCATCACTTATCTCGGCGCGCTCGCGAAACACGGCGTCTTCGGCGCAAAGCTCTCGCCGTATATCGTGCATCCCGGCGCGCCGATCGTCACCGCCTGGACCGCGCTGATGTCGATGCACACCGGCGCGCCGCTCATGTGGTGCGATGCCGCGCTCCTCACCACCGAGCGCACGGCGGGCACGACGGCGCTCGCGGTCGCGCGGCTCGCGCGCGAGTCGAGCGAGCGTCTCGCGATCATCGGCTCGGGGAGCGTCGCGCTTGCGCATCTGCGGCACGTTGCACCGTTGCGCGCATGGTCGGAGATCCGCATCCATTCGCCGCGCCTGGTGAACGACCACGAACGCGCCGACGAAGCGCGGGCGCTCGACGCACGCGTGCACGTCGCGGCATCGGTCGCCGAGTGCGTGCGCGATGCGGATGTCGTGCTGCTGTGCACGTCGTCGGGTACGCCGGTGCTCTCGCTCGATGCGCTCACGAAGCCCGCGCTCATCACCTCGATCAGCACGAACGTCGCTCGAGCGCACGAGATCGATCCGGCCGCGCTGAATGCTCTCGACGTCTACTGCGACTATCGGCAGACGACGCCGTCGAGCGCGGGCGAAATGGTGATCGCGCAAGAGTGTCACGGCTGGTCGCCCAATACGATTCGCGGAGATCTCGCGGAACTCGTGCGCGGCGCGTGCCCGGCGCCTTCTTTCGAGCGCAGCGTGTTCTTCCGCTCTATTGGCCTCGGCCTCGAAGACATTGCGATCGCGCACGCGCTCTACGTTCATCTCGCGAAGCCGCGCGCCGCGGATTAAGCAGTATCATCGGCCTTCAACGTTTTGGAACTCATGCCCCAATCCCAGTCAATGTCACGACGCAAGACGCCGAAGCCCGGTGCCATCGCGCGGGAGGCGCTCCTCGCGCGCTATGCGCACATTGCGGACAGCATCACGACGCTGTTCTTTCCCTATGCGGAAGTCGTAATCCACGACCTGTCAGATCAGACTGTCGCGTATCTGTCGAACAATCTGTCGAAGCGCGAGATCGGCGACGACTCCGCGCTCGAGGATGTCGAGGACACCGCGCGCGACCGGCTCGTCGGTCCCTACGAGAAGCTGAACTGGGATGGCCGCCGCATGCGCTGCGTGAGCACGGCGCTGTTTGACGACGCAGGGAACGCCGCCGGCGTCATGTGCATCAACTTCAACATCGCGGCTTTCGAGGAAATGCGTTCGACGCTCGATCTCTTCCTGCGCGGTGCGGGCGTCGTCGAGCAGCCCGTCGAGCTATTCAAAGACGACTGGCAGGAGCGCATCAACACGTTTCTGCACGGCTGGCTGCGCGAGCGGCAGATCGCGTTCAATTCGCTCACGCGCGAACATCGGCGTGAGCTTGTCGAGGCGCTGCACGCGCAGGGCGCGTTCAAGGGCAAGAGTTCGGCGAACTACGTGGCCAAAGTGCTCGGCATGGGACGCGCGACCGTTTACAAGCATCTGCGTGAGATGAAAAACAGCGTCTAAGTGGTAACCTGCGCCGGCAGGGAGCCCGCGCGGCTTGCGGCTAGCGGTTGAGTTTTCTATGGATAAGGATGCAACCGTAAGCATTCAGCGATCGTCAACGCTAACTCCATGGCGGCCGTGGTATTGCCCGACACTGAACGGCGCGGCCAGGCACGAGCTCGCGCCGCGTCGCAGCGGGGCGAGCTGTACCTGCCTAAAGCTCGATCGACGGCTGTCGCCTCGCCAAGCCAATACGAGAATCCGCGCACGCGATTCTGTGAATCGATCTCACTATGCGCCGAAGTTCTCGCAGACGTAACCACGCGCGCGCCCGTCGGGCAGCGCGACCGTGACGCGCACGCCGCGCGGAATCACCGCGATCTCCTGCGATTCGACATCGAGCATGCCGGGTCCGCTCTTCGGCATGTCATTCCTCATTCCGTTAATCAGCAGCACGGCGTTGCACTGCGGAGGATTCAACCTGTGTGACCAAGAGTCGACCGCGCTTGGGATCCGTCGCACGGCCATCGCGCCAGGTTCGTCAGCAGGTGAGAGCCGAGCGAGGGATGGAATGTGTGAGGGCATTGTCATGGTTCGCCGACCGATGCTCGCAGTCGTTCGAAGCTGATAATCCGCCCGGCTACCGCGCTTGCGGCAACGGTCGAAGGGCTGGCTAGCCACACCATCCCGGGTCCAGATCGGCCGGGAAAATTTCGATTGATGGCGCTGACCGTCACCTGGTCGGGCCGTTCCGAAACTCCGGGACCCGCGTTGACGCATGCACCGCACCCGGGTTCGATGAGCTCGACTCCGGCACGCGTGAAAACATCGAGCATTCCTGCGCGGCTGCAGTAGTCGCGCACGTCCTGACTGCCGAACTGCAAAAAGAAGCGAGTCGACTCGGCAACCCTCAAGCCGCGGCTCAACGCCCAGTTCAACACCTCGTAGCAGCGCTGCAAATCCTCGCGTTTGCCACCCGTGCAGGAGCCGCCGTAAGCGATATCCACCGGTATCGAGTCGCGAACCTCGGACAGGGCGATTCCTTGGCCAGGGTCGCCCGGGCGCGCAAGCATGGGCTCCAGTCGGGAGCAGTCGACGTCGATGGTATGCGCAAACACCGCATCGTCGTCGCTGCGCATCCACGGCTCGATCTCGAAATCAATCCCCCGGCGCTCGCGCAGAAAGCGCTGCGTTTCATCGTCAGGAGCGATGATGCCGCTGAAGCCACCCATTTCCGCGACCATGTTCGTCAAGGTCGCCCGCTCGTCGGTAGATAGAGACGTGAGGGTCTCCCCACGATATTCGAATATCTGCCCGATCGCATTACCCTCACGAAAATAGGGCAAGCGAAGCAGGTGCAGGACGATGTCTTTCGCTTCCACTCCAGCCGGCAAGGTTCCATTGAAGTTTATTCGGCACGTCTCGGGTACTTTCACACGGACGTCGCCGGTGAGCCACGCGTTGGCCATTTCAGTGGCGCCAATCCCGAACGCAAGTGCGCCCAATGCGCCGCAATGCGGAGTATGAGAATCGGTGCCGACGGCAAGCTGCCCCGGTTTGACATACCGCTCGGCCATGATGGAGTGGCTGATTCCCTCCGAGCCTTCCCGGTCAGTCAACAGCCCATGATGGCGCAGCCCGTATTGTTCACAGAAGCGCTGTTGCACCTGCCCCATCGCTTGCGCAATGTCCAGCAGGCCAAGCGCGCGACGCTCAGGTGGCATGCTGCGGTGGATGAATGTCAGATGGTCGGAGAAGCACACGATGCTGCTGGGGTCGCGCAGTTCGATCTTGTCGCCGCACTCCCGGCGCAGGAAGCTGATAGACATCGGAGAAACGTACTCGTGCGCGTAACGCCAGTCGGTCTTCGCGAACAAGCTCTGACCCGGCGCGACGCCCGAGCAGCCGCCCGCTCGGCTGATAATCTTCTCGGCGTAGGTCATGGGCCGTGACCCGAGAGGTTGCTCCGAAGGCCGCCATCCATTCCGCCTGGCCTCCGTCAAGCGGAACAATCCGCCCCTCCGAATCAGTTCCACCGTGAGCGCATCTTCTCCGCGGGTGAATTCCTCCACCGGAATGTTCTCGCCTCGACGGATCCGCGCAATCAGGCCAAAGTCCGTCGAAGTGAAAATGCCAAGGTTATGGCAGTTCTGCCGGTAGATCCGCTCGAAGCTCTCGGCAATGACCAGACGGATACCCGCGCACCACTCGGCGAACGGACTGGCCTCGCGCGATGATCCTTTTCCATAGCGGCGACCTGCCACAGTGACTGCGAAGCCGCCCGCCTTGACGCTGCCTTGTCTGACTGGCCGAGCGGCCATGCAGTCGAGGCCAAGGTAAGGGTACTCGCCCAGCTTCTCGTCGTAGTAGTAGCAGATGTAGGCGGGCGTAATCTCATCGGTGGAGATGTCGTTGCGCAGCGGCCCTGCATCTTCGAGCGTGACGTCTTCACCGAGCAACTGGCGCTCGATGACGCTTGCGCTTTGCGACAGAAACAACACACGACCATCGAAGCGCACGGTCTTCGACGGTTCAGACCGCCAGGAAGGTGATTGGGACATGTCTGTCTCCGATACTGAAATGGTGCAGAGAACTGGGGCGGTCGTACGACTTAGTGATTGAGTTCCTCGAGTCGGACACCATTGGTCCGGGGTCCGAAGACGCCAATCGCTATTGCAACCACCAGCATGCAACCGGTGATGCCCGTGAAGACGCCCACGACCCCGAAATTGCGTAGGAGGAAGGCAATGAAAAACCCTGAAAACATCGCGCCGATGCGGCTGATGGAGAAAACGAAGCCGCTTGCACGGCACCGCACCGCTGTCGGGAAGAGTTCCGCCTGATAAGCATGGAACGCGACGGAAATCGTCTGCCCGGCCAGACTGATCAGGACGCCCAGCACGATCAGCGGCGTGGCCTCTTTCATTTGTCCAAAGGTCAATCCGCAAGCGGCCACTGCGAGCGCGCCGCCCACGATCAACCATTTGCGCTGGATCTTGTCGGCGTAAAGCATCGCGAGCATCGGACCCGCCGGCATGGCGAAGGCGATGATGAACGAGTACAACAGACTCTTCGTCACGGTGATGCCCTGTCCGATCAGCAACGTCGGAACCCAGTTCACGAACCCGTAATAGCCGATTGCCTGACAGAAGTTGAAGACGATCAGCATGATGAGGCGCGAACGGTACGGCGGCTGCAGCAGTTCCGAAAACGAAGCCCGGCGATGCACTGGCTGCTCGATCACCGCGAGCGGCGGCGGCAGCGGTTCACCGCTTTGACTCGCGATGATTCTCTCCATCTTCGCTACGATCCGCTCGCCGTCCTCGACGCGGCCATGCGTCGCGAGCCAGCGCGGGCTTTCCGGCACCGCCCGGCGGATGAACCACACGAGCACCGCGCCCACCGATCCGGCGAGCACCACGATTCGCCATCCGTCGATGCCAAACAGCGTCGTCGGCACGAGCCAGTACGAGAGAATCGCGGCGACCGGGGCAGCAGCGAACATCACCATCTGGTTGAACGCCATGGCACGGCCGCGCATATACTGCGGCACGAGTTCGGTCACGTAGCTGTCGATGGTGATGATCTCGATGCCCACGCCGATGCCTGTGATGAAGCGCCACAGCAGCACGCCTTCGGGCGTCGTCTGGAAGGCCATGACCGCCGAGCCGACCGAGTACCACAGCAGAGAGAACGTAAAGACGGTGCGGCGCCCGTAGCGATCCGGCATCCAGCCGAAACCGAAGGTGCCGACGAACAGGCCGGCGAACGTTGCCGCGATGAACGCCGCTATTCCGTTGAAACCGAAGAATGAATGTGTAGTGGTTCGCAGGAGGCCGCTTTTGGCCATGCCCGGCGCGATATAGCCAGTGAAGATCAGGTCGTAGACTTCAAAGAACCCGCCGAGGGAGATGAGCAACACGAGCATCCAAAGATGCCGGGTAATCGGCAATCGGTCCATCCGCGCTGAGATTTCAGCACCCGGATTGATACCGACGCGAGCGTTCGGCGCGAAGAGCGGGGGGCTGTCCGCGGTGACGGTCTGCTGCATGTCTATGTCTCCTGTTCTTTGCATCGGCGGCGTCTCTTTTGGGCGAACGCCTGCCGACATGAAAGTGATGATCCGCGTATCGAGAACTATTGCTGCCCGATGACACCTCGTCGAACCTGATCGCGTTCGATCGACTGAAAGAGCGCCTTGAAGTTGCCTTCGCCGAAGCCGTCATCGCCCTTGCGCTGAATGAATTCGAAGAACACGGGTCCGAGCAGCGTATCGGAGAAGATCTGCAGCAATAGCCTCGGATTACCGCCGCTCGTGTTGCCGTCAATCAGAATGCCGCGCGTGCGCAACTCGGACACCGGCTGCCCGTGCCCCGGCAAACGCTCTTCGAGCATCTCGTAGTAGGTCTCGCTCGGCGCAGTCATTAGCGGGACGCCCGCCATCGCGAGCTTGTCGATGGTGCTAAGCAGATCGTCTGACAGCAAGGCCACAACTGGATGCCTTCGCCGTTGAACTTCATCAGGAATTCTTCGATTTGTCCTGCTCCCTTCGACGATTCCTCGTTTAGCGGAATGCGAATCTTGCCGTCGGGCGCGGTCATCGCCTTCGAGGTAAGGCCGGTGTACTCGCCGGAGATGTCGAAGTAGCGAATCTCGCGGAAGTTAAAGAGCTTCTCGTAGTAGCCGGCCCAGAAAGCCATGCGTCCGCGATAGACGTTATGGGTCAAATGATCGATGAGCTTCAGTCCATAACCCTCGGGCCGCCGGTCGACGCCTTCGAGGAATTTGAAGTCGATGTCGTAGATCGACTCGCCGTCTTCGAAGCGGTCGATGAGATAGAGCGGCGCGCCGCCGATTCCTCTGATGGCGGGCAGGCGCAACTCCATTGGGCCGGTTGGCATCTCAAGAGGCTGCGCGCCGAGGTCGATGGCGCGCGCGAAAGCGGCATGGGCATCCTTGACGCGAAACGCGAGGCCGCACGCGGACGGTCCGTGCTCGGCCGCAAAGTAAGCAGCTGGGCTTTTCGGCTCGCGATTCACGATGAAATTGATCCCGCCTTGCCGGTACAGCACGACGTCCTTGGATCGGTGATGCGCGACCAGCGTGAAGCCGAGCTTCTCGAACACGGGTTCGAGCGTATTCGGCGTGGGCGACGCGAATTCGACGAATTCGAATCCCATGAGACCCATCGGGTTGTCGAAAAGAGATTCCATTTGATTCGCTCCGTTATTCGATGCAATGGCGGCGAAATTCATGCGATCACCCGACTCTTGAGGCGCGCCAGCACTTCGTGCGTATGCTCGCCGACTCGCGCGAGCGCATGGCGCACGCCGGGACGACGACCGCCCATGGTCAGCGGCAGGAGCACGACTTCGGTCACGCTGCCATCATCCGTCTCCATCGGCGCGAGCCCGCCGCTCGTCTTCAGATGCGGATCGTCGAACAGTTGCTCGGGCCGCACGATCGGCGCATAAGGAATGCCGGCCGCTTCGAGCTTCGGCGATAGCTCTTCAACGCGATGCTCCTTGAGGATTGCGCCGAGCACTTCGAGCAGTTCGGAGCGGATCGCAACGCGCAGCGCGTTCGTCTGGAAACGCGGCTCGGCCGGCAGGTCGGGGCGATCGAGGACGTCGCATAGCGTGACGAACTGCTTGTCGCTGACGGCGCCGATGAAAAGCTGCTCGCCATCGGCGAGCGTGAAGACGTCGTAGACGCTCCACGCCGATACACGCGAGGGCATCGGCGGCGGTGCTTCGCGCGTCATCGCGTATTGCTGCATGTGCTGGGCCGAGAGAAACACGCAGTTCTCGAAGAGCGCGCTCTGCACTTCCTGGCCGCGCCCGGTCTGCTCGCGTTCGCGCAGCGCGGCCAGCACGCCGATCGCGCCGAACATGCCGCCCATGATGTCGTTGACCGAAGTTCCCGCGCGCAGCGGCCGGCCGACCGGACCCGTCATGTAGGAAAGACCGCCCATCATCTGCACGACCTCGTCGAGCGCGAGACGCTTCTCGTACGGTCCCGGCAGAAAGCCCTTGTGCGACACGTAGATCAAACCGGGATAGCGCTTCGACAGCGTGTCGTAGTCGAGGCCGAGTTTCGCCATCAGGCCCGGTCGAAAATTCTCGAGCATCGCGTCGCACGTGCCAATCAGTTCGATCGCGGCTTCCTTGCCCTCCACCGTGTTGATGTCGAGCACGACGCTCTTCTTGTTGCGATTGAACGAGCGAAAGAACCCGATGCCGAGACCCGGCAGCTTGCGGGTCTTGTCGCCGCCGGGCGGCTCTATCTTGATCACTTCGGCGCCAAGATCCGCGAGGATCATGCCGCACGTCGGCCCCATGACCATGTGCGTGAATTCGATGACGCGCACGCCGTCTAAGGGAAGTCTTGCGGGAGTATTCATCATGTTGACCTCAAGCGTCGAGCGCAGCCGGAGCAGCGAAGGTTTTGGGGAGACCCGCGAGCCACAGCGCGCCGTGCAGCGATTCGCCTTCGAGCCAGCCCGCAACTTTCGCGCGCAACGTCAGCAATGCGGGAATGTCGATACCGGTTTCGATGCCCATGTCGGCGAGCATGAAGGCAAGGTCTTCGCTCGATGCGTTGCCGCTCGCGCCCGGCGCATGCGGACAGCCGCCGATGCCAGCGAGGCTCGCGTCGAAGCGCGCGACGCCAGCTTCAAGCGCCGCGTAGACGTTGGTGAGCGCGAGGCCGCGCGTGTCGTGGAAATGGCCGCACCAGAAGCGTTCGCCGGCGATCTTGCGCGCCTTCTCAAACAACTCGCGCACGGCGGCAGGACCGGCATAGCCGACCGTATCGGCGATGCTGACGCGGTCGGCGCCCGCATCGAGCAGCGCCTGCATGCAGCGGAGCACTTCGCTTTGCTCGACGCGACCCTGGATGGTGCAGCCGAAAGCCGTGCCGATACCGCCTTCGATCAACGTTTTCGAACCGGACGCGTCGCGAGCCGCGCGGATGCGCGCCACTTCGGCGATAACTTCATCGGGCGTTTTGCGCAGGTTCGCCAGACTGTGTTCGTGGCTCGCGGAAAGCGGCACGAGCAATACATCGGCGCGGGTTTCGATCGCGCGCTCGGCACCTCGCAGGTTCGGCACGAGCACCGAGACGACCAGGCCCGGCAGCGTTTTTGCGTGAACGACGAGTTCCGCGGTATCGGCGAGTTGGGGCAAAAGCCGGGCTGGAACGTACGAGCCGACTTCGATCTCCCGCTGACCGGCGGCGTATGCGTCGTCGATCCATTCGATCTTTCGTTCGGTAGGAACAATGCTCCGGATGCTTTGCAGACCGTCGCGCAAACCGACTTCCCGGATGGCGACGTTCGCGGGGAACGTGGGCATGTGCTGTCTCCGTTATCGTTGCCGATCGTAGGTCGTCGGCGTTGTGATAAGTTAAGACGTGCCTGATGATCCATGAAGCGGTATTTTGGAAGCGTCAGGCTTCCCAACGGGAATGTCACAGCGCGGAGACCTGCATGCGCGACATCGATCTGAAAACGCTGCGATTGTTCGTGGCCGTGTGTGATCACCGCAACATCGCGCGCGCGGCGGAGGAGGCGCATATCGAGCCTTCCGCGATCAGCAAGCGAATTGCGCAACTGGAGAGTGAGCTTGGCGTTCCGCTGCTGTTGCGCTCGCGGCGCGGCGTACAGCCCACGGCGGCCGGCAACGCGCTCCTGGAGCATGGCCGCAACGTACTGTTCACGATGGAGCGGATTGCGAGCGACGTTATCGCGTTCGGCGGCGGGCTGAAGGGTCGCGTAAGCGTGTGTGCGTCGGCTTCGGCCATTGCGGAGGCGCTGCTCGACGACATCGCCTCTTTCATGCGCGAGCCCGAGTATCAGAACATCAGGGTCGATGTCGAAGAGCGGCTATCGTTCGATCTCGTGCGGCAACTCCGCGAAGGAGCGGCGAGCGTCGGCGTGTGCTGGGATAACGTCGACCTTCAGGGGCTCGATTACCGGCCGTACCGTAAGGACCGGCTCGCGTTGGCGGTTCATAAGGATCATCCGCTCGCAAAAGAGGCGTCGCTCAGCTTTAAGCAGACGCTGGAACATGAGCACGTCGGCCTGCTGCCGTCCACGGCTGTCCATACGATGCTGCGGCGGGCGGCTGCGAGCGTAGGCAGAACCGTCTCTTATCGAGTGATCGTGTCCAGCTTCGATGCGGCTTTTCGCGTGGTGGCGGCCGGCCTCGGCATAAGCGTCGTGCCGGTGGAAGTGGCCGAGACATATAAACCGGTGCTTGCAATCAAGATCATCCCTCTCACCGATTCATGGGTGCAACGTCAGTTCGTCGTGTGCTTCAAGGATTTCGAAGCGCTGCAGCCTCCCGCGCAACGCATCGTCGATTATCTTTCGAAGCAGGTCCAACCCCGGAGCGACGGTCAGTTGGTGAAGGATTCGATGGGTCGCGGACGTCTCCAGTTGGCCAATGACAGTTAGGGGTCAAGTAAGGCACGCACAGGTCGAGTTGTCACCGACGTCGGCTTAACGTCGGCTAGGGCCGGCCGCCTTGTGCCGTCGTTCGAGCGACCGCTGCACGTGTCCGTATCCGTCCGCTGCCGACTGTGTCACGACCTTTCCGCCTAGCAGTCCCTGATGAGGCGACGTGGCGAAAAAACGCGCGTCGCAGATCGAACAGTGGCGGTTGTCCACGTCGCATTGCGGTCGGACCGCCGAGAATCGGGCGACCTTGCGCGGTCAGAGTGCGTTTGCTAGCCGGCAGCGACATGTTGCAGCCAGCGAGCTCGGAACTGTGACGCTTTTGGGCGCTAGATGCACTGGAAACACCAAGAACAAAAAACGCCTTGACGATAGGAGCATATGCTCATAATATGGATGTCAATGGAGCATATGCTCCTAAGTGACCGAACGGACTGAAGCGATGACCCAAGCTGAAATTCTTGTAAGCGGTGCGACTGGACGGACAGGAGGTACCGCCATTAACGAACTGCTCAGAATGGGCAGACGCGTGCGGGCTTATGTGCGTACAGACGACGACCGAGCGGCCGCCCTGAGGCAGCGCGGTGTTGATGTTGCGATTGGAGATTTCACCGACATCGACGACATTCGGGCAGCGATGGAAGGAATCCGATCGGCCTATTTCCTTCATCCGATCGCGCCAGGAATCATCGGAGCCGCGGCTTATTTTGCACAGGCAGCGAAGGAAGCGGGCGTCAAGGCAATCGTCAACATGTCGCAGATTTCCGCAAGGCGTGAGTCCGCGAGCCATGCAGCACAGGATCACTGGATTTCCGAGCGGGTCTTCGATTGGTCAGGCGTCGCGACGACGCATTTGCGCCCCACATTCTTTGCCGATTGGCTCGTCTATCCGCACTTTGCGAAGGAAATCTGGGCCACGAAGAAGATCGAATTTCCCTTTGGCAACGGACGTCACGCGCCCATCGCCACAGATGATCAGGGACGGGTCATTGCGCATCTGCTCTGCAAGCCTGAAGGTCACGAGGGCAAGACATACACGCTCCACGGACCGGTGGAGATGAACCATGTGGAGATCGCCGCCGCGATGAGCGAGGTGCTTGGCACACGCATCGAATATGCGCCCACATCCATTGAGGAATTCCGAACGAAGATGGAAACACTTTACAAGTTTCCGCCTTTTCTCACGCAGCATCTGGTCGAGGTAGCCCAGAACTACCGCGACGGAATCTTCTCCGGCACCAACGATGTCATCGAGAGGATCACCGGAAAGCCACCGCTTTCTGTCCACGAGTTTATCGCCAAGAATCGCGCCGCATTCGCGTAAACTGGCGGCTCACGCGGAGCTGGTCAGCTCAGTATTGTGCAGTCTCGTGATCGAAATCAGGAGTGAAACAGATGTTGCCGGTCAACCAGCCGCTTGGAATCGATCAATGCAACTGCTTCGCCGTGAGGAAGGCGAGCAGGCAGATTTCCCGCCTCTACGATAGCCATCTCGAGCCCGCTGGTTTGCGCATCACGCAGTTCCTCACTTTGGTCGCCTTGAACGAGGTGGGAAGCACGCCGGTCAACGCGCTTGCCGAACGGCTCGATATCGAGCGAACGGCGATGGGGAAAATGGTTGGCTTTCTGGAACGCGACGGCTACGTCACGATCAAGCCGTCGCCCACGGACGGCCGAAGCCGCCTCATCGAGCTCACCGAGGAAGGACGACGCCTGCACGAAAGGGCGGCCCCTCTCTGGCAGGAAGCGCAACGGAAGTTCGAGCAACTGAACGGCGTAGACAATGTCACGGCGTTGCGGGAGGGGTTGAGAGGGGTGGTCGTGGGCGACGTGTCGATGCGTTCGTCGGAAGACTGAGCCTTTAGATGCATTTGCGGCCACGACATGAGGTCGTGAAACCAGTGGGCATTCGAGGGAAGGGCTATGAATCCGCCTTGTCCGCGTCGCCTCTGGAAAGATGTGCCGCGCGTCCACGACCCGCGCGGCGCGCCGTTCAGTGATGCACAAGGCGATGCTCGCGCGCCGGCATGAACGCCCGGACCAACGAATATACCGCTGCAAGTCCCACGAGTACGTAAACAATGCGTGCGCCCGGAGATCCCGCGCCAAAAATCGCCGCGACGAGGTCCAGCTTCATGAGCCCGACGAGGCCCCAATTCAGCGCGCCGATGACGACGAGTGCGCCCGCCAGCCAGTCTACTGGGCTGCGACGAACACTGACGGTTCCTTCTGAGGTGGCAGTTGGCATAACTGAGCTCCATGTTGACAAAAGTGCTTGTGTGAATGCGCCGTCTTCGGCGTTGACCTCTCGCCTGGGCTGCCACTTCATCGGCCGCCCAGGCGTCCCGCAAAAAAGTTTGGATAGTTGACTGCCTGTCCCGCGCCGTAGCTGGCTTCGGTGGTCATATGGACTTCGATCGGACGCGGTCTGAGCGGCGCTCGCCCGCGTTAGGGGCCAACAGTGGTTGGTCCTTGCCAGTGTTTTCCACGTGCCTAGCGGTCGTCGAGCACCTTCAGCTGGAACGGCTGCGCGCCCGGCACCGCGAGCGCGCCAATAGCGACGATGGTGTCCACATCCCCGGCGGCCAGCGTCACCGGCACGCCGGCGGCGCTTGGCAGCACCGGTGTAGTCGTCCCGGTCGGCACGACGGCCAGCGTGTAGGTGCCCGGATCGAGCATCAGCGGCGTGGGCGCGGCGTTCGGGTAGGCGAGGTTGGTCACCGGCCGTGCGGCAATTGCGCCGCCGGCCAGCACCACGACGTCAACGGCCGGCGCGTCGGGCGACAGATGGATCACCCGTACCTTCGCCTTGCCGCTCACGGGCGTGCGGTCGTCGGCATAGGCGTGCAAGGCAAGCGCCTGTGTGCCGGTGCCGCTGAGCAAGCCGGTGGCGAACACGCTGGTGCTGGAGCCTGCGGCGAGGTTGGCGCCGTTGAGGTTCAGCACGCCGGTGAGCGTGCCTGCCAATGCGACCGACACGTCGTAGGTGCCTGCGTTCTCTCTCGAGTAAGCCGTCGCCGCTGGGAAAGTCACATTCTGGAGCAGCCGATTGCTTGTCGAGTTCGCAGCCCCTGGTGCCTTGAGAAAAACGTCCACTGCAGGCACGTCGGGCGCGAAGTGGGCTACGCGCAGCGACGCGCTGGGCGACCCGCTGTCACTCCCGCCGCAGCCCGTGAGCAGCGCCGATATCGTAAAGAGGGCGACGAACAACTTGCGATAAGCGTCCATGATGGACTCCTAAATGACGACGTTAAAATTAAGCTTCGCAGCGTCGTTCGGCGAGCGTGGCCGCGATCAGCCGCACGCCATCCTCGAGGTCGGTACCAACCGGAATGCTACCCGTCGACGCGATCGATTGCCGGTGGCGCACGGCGGTCGGGCCGCCGAAGAATACTGGCACGCTGATTTGCGTGACCAGGCTGCGCAACGAGCGTTCGATCAAACCCTCGGCCGGCTCGAGCGACGAGGAGATCACCACGGCGTCGCAGCAAGCACGCATTGCCGCCCCCGCCAACTCTTCGAGCGGCATGTTGGCACCGAGCACGATGGCGCGCATGCCCGCCTGCTGCGCCTCGATCGCGAACAGCAACAAGCCGATCTCGTGCTGCTCTCCGGGCGCACATGCGACAAGCAGACGGGGCCCTCGGGCATAGACTGCCCGGCGTTGCAATCGCGCGCCGAGTTTGCTGCGCAGATACGTCGCGAAAAAATGTTCCTCGGCAATTCCGCCCGGCACATCTCTCCAGCGTTCGCCGAGATGGGCGAGCAGCGGCAGTAGCAGTTGACGCGTCACCTGCTCGATCGGGTAGAGATTCAGCGCTTCGTCGTACACGCGGTCCAGCTCCGGCTCGTCGAAGCGCGTACAGGCCTGAACCATGCCGTCGAAGTATTCCCGCCATGGCCTTCGCACGAGGGCGCCAGCGCGAGGCATCGCCCGCTCGGCGTCGATATGCTCCCGCACCTGGCTGATCGGTACGCCGCGCTCAATCAGCGCGAGCACGCGGCGAATCTGCTCGACGTGGCGGTGCGTGTATAGCCGGTGTCCGCTTGCGGTGCGCGCGGGTTGAATCAGGTCATACCGTCGCTCCCAGGTGCGCAGTGTCATCGGGTTGATTCCCGTGAGCGCGCAGATCGTGCGGATTGGCAAGGTTTCGTCGTTCGAGGAGTTCATGGCTGTCGCGCGTGTCTTATGCAAAGGTTAGTCAGCGGACAGAGGATGTCAAGGACTTTACGCATGGCGGTGCTTCTCGCAGCCAAAAGCCTGCGACAGCGCCGAATGTCGGTGTATGAATGCACTTTCCCAGCGTTATTCAAATCCTATTCACTACACACATTGAGGCACTATTGTTGGTCGATGCGGACTGGCGAGTTGCCGCATAACACATAACTGGCATCGCGCGTCGAGACACGGCGGGTCTAGATGGCGTGGGCGAATTGCATCGTTACGTGGTCAGGCGGCGCCTGCCGTATCGCGTGCGCTTCCTTATGGGCGGCACGCGGGTCAAGCCGCTCCATTGCTCGAAAGCGTGACGAGCGGCCACGTGGAATGGCTCGCGCGCTGGGCGTTCTCATCGAGCGATGAACACACCGCCGACCGATACGCCTGGCGCGTGCGCACCGGCCGTGGCTGGATGAAACTGCTCGCTGCCGTGGCGCGCCCGATCTTCGAAGGGAATCACGACTACGTTAGCAAAAAGGCGGGGAAGCGCTTGCGGCGCGAAGCTGGTGGACATTGGTCATCGTGAGCGGAATAGGTAAGACACGAAGTCATCCAACTCGCGATTGTCTGCTCAGACCACAGCCGGCCGACTGCAAGACGGTTAAGCGAACTTCGTCGCGCACTGGACCCGCTCGACCGCGCGCTAGAGTCTCCGGTGTTCTCTCATCCTTCGACTGTCGCCCATAATGAGGTGATGTGAACTCGGCATCGTCGTATCGCAGCGCAGACGTTCCGGCCGGCGTCAGCGACACTTTGCAACGGCTCAGCCCGCAATTCACCCTGTCGCATTGTCGTCTTAATCATTAGCTTGTTAATGGCATGCACGTGGCGCTGAACAGGCGAAGCGCTTCAAGCGCCCCGTCGCCCAGCGCTCGTGCGCGAGAGCCTTGCATGCGCAACGCAATCTGCCGGACGGTCGTTGCTTTTCAACTTTTCGTTTTCTAATCTGATCGGGCAGGCTTGGAGCGAGGAGAGTTGCTGCGCCATCGTGCACTTTATTGGAGGCCGAAGTGTCCTTTGATCGAACTGAGACAGCCGTGGTTTTCATCGACCCGCAGGTCGATGTGTTGAGCAAGAATGGCAAGAATTGGGGCGCGGTGGGAGCAAGCGTGACGGAGAACAGAACGGTCGAGAACATGCTGCGAATCTTCAAGGCGGCGAAGTCCGCGAAGATTTCGGTTTTTATATCGCCACATTACTTCTTTACGACGGACCGCGCATGGTGCTTCAACGGGCCGTTGGAGTCGGACGAATTCGCGAGCGGGACGTTCGCGCGTAGCGGTCAGCTCAATCTAGAAGGTTTCGAAGGCTCCGGAGCCGACTGGCTCGACGAATTCAAGCCTTACATCAACGACGGAGAGACGGTTGTTGCGAGTCCGCATAAGGTCTTCGGACCGCAAACCAACGATCTCGTCCTTCAACTGCGCAAGCGAGGCGTCAGGAAAGTAATACTGGGAGGCATGCTTGCCAACATGTGCGTGGAGTCACATCTTCGTGATCTGCTCGAACAGGGATTCCAGGTGTATGTCGTTAGCGATGCAACGGCCGGACCGCGTCATCCTGTTTGGGGAGACGGCTACAAGGCGGCGATGGTCAACTACGCGTTTCTTGCCCACGGTGTGATGACTACAGACGAAGCAGTGTCTTCGATGGAGTGACGCCAGCAAGCCCGATTGTCAGTCGAATACCCTGTCGGCCTGAACGGCGTCTTGCGACCCTCATGGTTCATCAACTCCTGAATCGGTCGGTGATCCTAATGTGCTGGGTCGAGCAACGACTGGTATGCGCTGAATCTACTAGCAGTCTTCCGTCGTGTGGGTCGAACAGCCTCCAGCTCAGAGATCGACGACGATGTCCCGAACCGGCTGCGCGCAGCAGATCAGCAGGTTGCCTTCGGCGGGTCGGTCGAGCGGCTCCGGCTCATAGGCCACCGTGCCCGACACCAGACCGCTTTCGCAGTTGTGACAGACACCCGTGCGGCACGACCACCGCACGGGAACGTCGCAGGCTTCCGCCAGTTCGAGAACGCTCTGGTAGACCGAGCGATTCCAGTGCGCGGCAATGCCGCTCTTCGCGAACGACACCAGCGGCCCCGTGTCGGCATCGTCTTTCGGCAAATGGGGACTGCGTTTCGCGGCGCCGACGATGCCCGGATTCAGCGGTTCCCCGCCGTTGAAGATTTCGGCGTGAATCCGTTCCGGCGCGATGCCTAGGCCGGCGAGCGCCGCTTTCATATCCTCCATGAAGCGCGACGGTCCGCAGAGATAGATGTCCGCGTCGCGCGTGATACCGGCCACGCTCAGAACCGCTTGCGACAGGCGCCCCGTCGCATCGAAATCCACGCCCTCGCGGTCGCCCGCGGCGGGCTTGCTGTAACAGACGTGGCTTCGTCCGTGCGCGAGCGTAGACACCAGAGCGCGAACTTCGGCGGCGAACGGATGATGCTGCCCATCGCGCGCGGTGTGCATCCACAAGACCGGCCGCGTCGAGCGCGCCGTCGACAGCGCATGCAGCATCGAAAGAACCGGCGTCGCGCCGATGCCCGCGCTGAGCAGCACGACGGGTCCGTCGCCCGGCTGCAGAACGAAGCTGCCGCGCGGCGCGCTGACGTTGATCGTATCGCCCACGCGCACGTGTTGCTGGAGATAGGACCCGGCTGCGCCATCCGGCTCGATCTTCACGCTGATCCGGTAGCTCTCCGGCGAAGGCCCGCCTGAGATCGAATAGCTGCGGTAAAGCGGCGGTCCGCCGGCCGTTCGCTGCAGACGCAACACCAGGTATTGCCCTGGCAGAGCGGGGCGCAGCGGCTCACCATCCGCGCTTGTAAAGCTGATCGAGAGCACGTCGGCGGATTCCGGTTTGAGTGCGGAGACCTTGAGTGGCCGGAAACCCGGTGCGGCGGCATTCGCTGCCGCTGCCGCCGCGAGCCCGGGATTTCCACCCTTCGCGCCGTCTTTCAGAAGCGCCTCGAAAGACCGCCGCCACCCCGGCGACAGCGCTTCGATCCGTAACGCTCGCTCCAGCTGATCGCGTGGATGGTGAGCCGAGTAAAGCAGCGCATTGACTTGCGCGACGCTCATGCGTTCTTCGGCTTCGCCGATCTTCACGATCTCGTCGCCCGCGCCCACGTCGCCTTCCTGCAGCACGCGCAAGTAGAAGCCGGGTCGTCCGCTCGATGTGAGCAGGGCGGGCATCCGCGGTTCGTTCATGCGGATGCCGACGCGATAGCAGGTCACGCGGGGCTGCGTGACCTCGAACAGCGCGCTGCCGATCCGATAGCGGTCGCCGATGCACACATCGGAATCGGGCAGTCCTTCGATGGTGAAATTTTCGCCGAACTGTCCGCAGGCAAGGTCGTTGCGTTTCAGCTCCGTCTGCCAGTAGCGCGACGATTCGATCTGGTAGACGAAGACGGCGCGCTGCTCGCCGCCGTGGCCCGCGAGATCGCCCTGGCCGTCGCCATCAAGGTTCAGCCGTCCGACGCGGCATCGGCCGCGCACCGGTTCTTTCCAGATGCCGGTATGCACCGTGCGGCCCTTCCACTCGATGTCGCGCGGAAGCCCGACATTCACCGATAGTAGTCGCGCCATGGTCGTCACCGCTCGATGTGTTCGCACGGCACTTGCCCGCGCGGAGTGAAGCCCGATTCGCTGAGCCACGATCTCGGGTCCGTCTTTCAGCGTGAATGATAGTACGGACAAGTGTGGAGAGCGCTTTTCTGGACACTGAGCCGCTATTCGCGAACGCTGCGGCACCGCTCGCGCTTCCTCGTGCGTCGCAGCCGCTTGGCGCCGGCAGCTGCCGGCGCGCCTCTCTGCTGCCTGCGCAATTGGCGGTATGCGCGGGCACCGGGTTTCTCCAACAGTTGCTTAGTAAGCTTGAGGAAGTCCCGAGAACTTGATAAGCAACCGATGACGTACATGGTGCCTGGCCATTTGGTTGAGGCGTTTAAGTAAATGGCAATGATCGATACCGCCGATATCGTCGCAAAGCGTTACGGCATCAGCCGCGAGGCGCAGGACCGCTTTTCCGTGGAAAGCCAGCGGCGCACGGCCGAAGCCCAGCGCGCGGGCCGATACGCCGATGAAATCGTGCCCGTTACGACGACGATGTCCGTCACCGACAAGGAAACGAAGCTCGTCAGCTATCGCGAAGTGACGGTATCCGCCGACACCTGCAACCGCCCCGGCACGACCTACGACGCGCTTGCGAATCCGGTACCCGTCAAAAGACCGGACAAGTTCATCACCGCGGGCAACGCATCGCAGAACGCGGATGGAGCATCGGCTTGCGTGTTGATGGAAGCGAAGGCCGCCGAACGCGCGAACCTCGCGCCGCTCGGTGCGTTTCGCGGCTTCGCGGTGGCCGGCTGTGAGCCGGATGAAATGGGCATCGGTCCGATGCTCGCCGTGCCGAAGCTGCTCGCGCGTCACGGCCTGAGAGTCGACGACATCGGTTTGTGGGAGTTGAACGAAGCGTTCGCGTCGCAGGCGATCTACTGCCAGAAGAAGCTCGAGATTCCGCACGATCGTCTCAACGTGAACGGCGGCGCGATATCAATCGGGCACCCGTTCGGTATGACAGGCTCGCGCCTCGTCGGGCACGTGGTCATCGAAGGACGGCGGCGCGCCAAGAAATACGCGGTCGTCACGATGTGCATGGCCGGCGGCATGGGCGCCGCTGGTCTCTTCGAAATCTATTGAGGAAAGCGATTCGAGGATCTGAACTTCACTCCCGAAGACGAAGCATTTCGCGCAAGCGTCATACGCTTTCTAAATGAAAAGCTGCCCGCGCGGCTTACCGAGACGGCGCGCAATGGCGTGCGCCTCACGCGCGACGAAATGGTCGAATGGCATGCCATTCTCAACGAGAAGGGCTGGCTCGCGAATCACTGGCCGAAAGAGTACGGCGGCCCCGGAACCGCTTGGCGCTTTGCCTGCGGGCTTGCTACTTTCGACCTAACAGGTCCTTCAACGCGGCGTTGTCGAGCATCGAATCGGCCTCCTGCTCGCGTTCCTTCAGGCGCTGCGCTTCGGAGACGGTCATCCCGCCGAACTTCGCTTTCAAGTTGTAGTAGGTCGCTTCTGAGATGCGGTACTTGCGGCACAGTTCCGCCGGCTTCAGGCCAGCCTCGGCTGCCTTCAAGATGCCGATGATTTGTTGTTCGGTGAAGCGCTTCTTCATTGCCGTTCCTCTCTGGAACCGACTCTACACCGTCACCGTACTAAACGCGGGGAGCAGGTCAATCCCGCGTCTGCCCCTGTTCGCACTTGCGTTCAGGAGCTTTGTCGTTGAGGCGTCGTTCTAACTGTGCCGCGAACGAACCGTTATTTCTTGACCGGAGGTGCGCCAGGGATCGCGTTGACGCGGGCGGCAGCCGCTGCGTTCGCTGCATTCGCCGCGTTGATCTTGTTCCAGTCATACGACGGGGCGGCGCCGCGGTTCGGGCTGATATTTGGGTTCGGCGTCGCAGTGTTCGACGCATTGGGATTGTTATTCGCAGGCGGCGCAGGCGCAGCGGCGGGCGCCGACTTGACCGGTTTCGGCTGAAGCGTTTGGTTAATCACGGTTATCTGGCCAAACTTTTTCAGTGCCTGACTGTCTGCGGTGGCTGCCGTGGCAAAGCTTAGCGCAGCAACACCGACCAAACCAACAAGCGGGGCGCGCAGCCGCGCTGGTCGACGATCGTCGTTCATAACCGCCTCCTTGGTGCTGTTTACTCGAAGCAAGAATGCTTCAATCCGGAGTCCCATCCCAATTGAATGAGGAAACGCGATACTTCAACCGGAGCTCGCGCCGCCTCCGATGCTGCGGGTCAACATCTTGCGCGGCCTTATCGGTCGCTTGTAGCACAAATCATGACCAATCGGTGCGCAGCTTGGACGCTCATTTGGCCCCAAACGCAGGTCGCAGAGATTTTGGCACACCGGAATCGGACACACGAGCCGCACGAACTGATGTGTCTGCGTCGCCGGTTCGCTGCGGTGGCGCTACCGCCGAAGCGAACCGCGGGTGCCGGCGACTGCGGATGAGCGGCGTCCGCGTCGGCGTGCTGCCGATCGACCTAGCGGGTCAATAAAAACCGCTGCAGGCTAGGGGTCGTTGACCGCGTTGATGAAGTAAGTGAGGAACCAAGGCAAGAACAGTTGCGTATCGTAATAACTCACGCCAACGCTTAGTCTCGGTGGCTTTGCGGTCGCTTCGCCGGTCGCCGCACCGTCGTTGGGACGCGGGCTGTAGGCATTAGACTCGGCGGGAATTCGCTGGGCCATCTGGTCATTCGCTACCGGCCATGTGGCGCAGCCCGCAGTCATTATGGCGAGGGCAACTATCGAACGAACGGGCGTCATGAGGTCAACTCCGGCGGCATTAGTTCGACAAGGTGACGGGTTAGGAGTTCGTCCCGTTGTGCGGGCTCGCGCCCGCTCTCCCACGACGTTTGCGATTATCCTCGCCTGAAAGAACGAATGTATCGAAATCCCGGCATGCCTTGGAACCTTGTGCATCTGTCGCAAGTCGAGGAACTTGGCGGCAGCGCCGGGAAGAAGTGACGACCGCTTACGCGCATTCCGTTCTCGGTCGGCCCCGGGGGCGACGGCATTCTGGCGATCGCCCGTAGGTGACTTGGAGCGTGCGCGACGCGTCACTAACGGGCTCTCTGCACCCACCGCCACCCTTGACGCAAACGATCTCTTCCGTTTTACATAATATCAATTAGCACATTTCCGGTTGTAGGTCCCAAGTTCAAATGTCGTGTTTCTGCTAAGTAGAGATGTCGCACTTTGCCGTAGGTTCGTGGCCAGACAAGCGTTTCTGGAGCACGGACCATGAACTCGACTGGGACCATCACGATGTCGATGCGCGAACTGGACTGACTCAAGGTGATTCAGTCCGTTCCCGAGCGCCAACTCAAGCCAGGGCGTGCCGCCGAACGCCTGGGCATGAGTCGACGGCAAGTCGAGCGGCTGGCCAACCGCTATCGAGTCGATTGGCGCAGCGGGCCTGATCTAAAAGCCCCGTAGCCGGCCAAGCAATCATCGGCCCTCAACCCCGCTCCGCACCAACCCCCAACGCCTCTGCCTTGCGAACCAGATCCGCAAGCGAGCGCGCCTGCATTTTCTTCATCGCCTGTCCGCGATGAATCTTCACCGTGATTTCGCTCAGGTCCATTTCCGACGCGATCTGCTTGTTCATGAGCCCCGCCACGACGAACGCCATCACTTGGCGTTCTCGCGGCGTCAGCGATTCGTAGCACGCCCGCAGAGTCGCGACGGAGCGGCTCGACGTTCGCCGTTTCTCATCCAGAGCCAGCGCGTTCGCGACGGCATCGAGCATGTCCTGGTCTCTGAACGGCTTCGCAAGAAAATCCTGCGCGCCTGCCTTCATCGCTTTGACCGTCATCGCGATATCGCCGTGCGCGGTCATGAAGACGATCGGCAAGCCCAGTTCGCTCGCCGCAATCTGCTCCTGCACCGCGAGTCCGCTTTGCCCTTTCAGGCGCACGTCGAGGATCAGACAGCTCGGCACGTCCTGCATCTCGCACGCAAGGAACTCCTGCGCCGAAGGGAACGTCTGCACCGCGAGTCCCACCGAGCGCAATAACATGGCGACGGCCTCGCGCATGGAGTCGTCATCGTCGACGACGTAGACCATCGCATTGCTCGCGGCATCATCCGGCCTGCTGCTCATGACATGTCCCCCTATCGACGGGCAAGATGAACTGCAACGACGCGCCACCCTCCGCACCCTTCTCTGCCCAGATGCGGCCCGCGTGCGCCTCGACGATCGAGCGGCAGATCGACAAGCCCATGCCCATGCCGTCGTGCTTCGTCGTGAAGAAAGCGTCGAAAATGCGGCCCGCGCTCTCGTTACTGATGCCCGGTCCCGAATCCTCGACGATGACCTGCGCGTGATGTTCATCGAACATGCGCGTGGTGATGCTCAGGCGCCGCGCCGCCTGCTGCCCGGCCATCGCCTGCGCGCCGTTCATGATGACGTTGATGAGCACCTGCTGCAACTGCACGCGATCGCAGCACACCACAGGCGATGGCTGCGCGAGCTGCACGCCCACCGCCACGCCGTGACGTTCGAGTTCGCTGCGCACCAGTTCGAGCGCCTCTTCGACGGTTTCGTTCAGCGCCAGCACCGCGGCGGAGCCTTCGTGCTTCTTCGCCATCGCGCGGATGCGCCGGATCACGTCGCTCGCGCGCTTCGCATCGCGGATCATTTGCGCGATCGACTGTTTCGCCTCCGCGAGATCCGGTTGCGGCCGGTTCAGCCAGCGCAACGACGCATCGCCGCAGGTCACGATGGCCGCGATCGGCTGCGTGGTTTCATGCGCGATCGATGCGGCAAGCTCACCGAGCATCGACACGCGGGTTACGTGCGCCAGTTCCGCCGTCGACCGCGCCAGCGCCTCTTGCGCGAGCTTCGTCTCGGTGATGTCCATGAGCGCGCCGACATATTCCAGTTCACCGGTCCGCTGCACCACATGCGCGACGTAATGCACATGCTTGATGCCGCCATCGGGCATCGTCAGCCGATGCTGCACGTCGATGACCGGCGCGCCGCCCTGCTCGGCTTCGTAAGCGCCGCGCACGAGCGCGAGATCGTCGGGGTGCGTGCGCGCGAGGATGGCATCGATCGATGGAGTCACGTCGCGCGTGTAGTCGAAGATGCGATACGCCTCGTCGGACCACCACATCGTCCCTTCGGGCAAGCGCGTCGCGATGCTCGCCGTGCGGCTCAGGCGCTGCGCATCGACGAGAAACGCCTCGGTGCGCGCGAGCGCGCGTTCCGCCTGCTTGCGCTCCTCGACCTGCTCGCGCAGATTGGCCGTCGCGGTCTGATTTCTCAACGCCAGCCAGGAGGTGGTCGCGATCGCGAGCAGGCTTACCGCGCAACGGGCGATGGCCCCGGTAGACACCGAGTCGTCGTGAGAGAGGACGAAGCCCGCGAGCGTCAGGATCACGCAGCCCCACGCCGCGCGGACCGTTGCCTTGCGCCCGCCCGACGATGCAACGAGCAGCACGACGACGACGTAAAACACGGCGATCGCTATGTCGAGCGGCGTGAGCGCATCGATCAGAAAGACGGCGAGCGCGAGCACACCGGCGAGCGTCCATGCGATGCGCGCATCGGACCGCACGATGCCGGCCGGCTCGTTCGATTGGTTGCGGGAATCGGTCGGATCAAGCGGTGTGTGCATGGGCAGTCGAGTGGGCGTTGACTTGACGAATGCGTGCGCTTACCGGGCATCGGAATCGAACCGTTGCTGCAATGTGCTCAGGCATTCTAGTACGACCGCGCCATCCACCGGCTTGCCGAGGAAGCACAGCGCGCCGCCGTCGAGCGCCTGCCTGCGTACCGCATCCGATGCGAACGCGGTGATGAAGATGATGGGCAAGGCGAGACCCAGTTCGCGCAGCCGCTGCTGCAACTGCAAGCCGGTCATGCCTGGCATCTGCACGTCGCTAATGATGCACGCAACTTCGTCGAAATGCCCGGATTCCAGAAACGATTCCGCAGACGGGTAAAGATGCACTTCCCATCCGAGCGAGCGCACCAGGCTCGACGTGGCGGCGCGAACGGATTCGTCGTCGTCGATGACTGAGACCAGTGGAGGGGCGGCCAAGTGCATGTCCTCTATCATGTGATGTCAGCGCAAGCCGCGCATGCGGTCCTGCTCGTGTAATGCCATCTTAGCGAGCATCCCGGCTGCCGCACATCATATGTGCGTATAGCTTTTCGCTGCGACGGGGGGCGGGTCATACGTTGGTATGAGGGCATCATGCCCCGGGATACTGCCGCTGAACGTACGGTCGATGCGCGTCATCCGCGCGCCGTCTGAATGCCATGCGCGGCCATCCGAAAGGTCACGCGGAGCCAACGCCTGCATGGCCGGTTGCGCGCCTTCGTACGATGGGGCGGCAGGCCACACGCGACTACATTTCACTCACGGCTGCATCGACGACACGGTCAGCCGCTCGAAGCATCGCCTCGTACGTTTCAGGCACTTCAACGCCTTATTCGACTCGTTCAACTCAACCAGGGAGTATCAATCATGAAGAAGCTCGTCGTTTGCCTCGCCGTTGCCGCCAGTGCCCTCGCCGCGCCCGCTCTGAGCTTTGCGCAGTCCAGCGATCCAGTCACCCGGGCGGATGTCCGTGCAGATCTGGTGCGCGTCGAGCAGGCGGGATACAACCCGGCGCTTGCGAGCGATCCGCACTATCCCGACGACATCCAGGCCGCCGAAGCGAAGGTCGCCGCTGAACAGGCGAGCACCGCTTATGGCGGCGCGCAGCAGCGCACGTCGTCGGGCGGCCCGGCACGCGTGTCGATGACATCGACGTGCGTCGGACCGGCGGGTTTCTGCACGCCCTACTTCGGAAGTTGATTCGTCTCGGCCGGGTCTCGCGCCCGGCCGGAGCATGTCCAACCTCTCGTATCCGTTGATGGAGACTCTCGTGAAAGTTCTTCCGCATGCAGCCGTGGCGCTCGCGCTCGCTACTGGTTTCGCCGCTTCTTCGCTCGCCGCTACGCCTGTTTCAGCGCCCAAACCCGCGCCAGTCAAAAATATCGTTTTGGTCCACGGCGCGTGGGTCGATGGTTCCGGATGGAAGCCGGTCTACGACATCCTCGTGAAAGACGGATATCACGTCAGTCTGGTGCAGGAACCGTTGACATCGCTGGCGGACGATGTGGCGGCCACCCGCCGCGTGCTCGACTTGCAGCACGGGCCGACGATACTCGTCGGGCATAGCTATGGCGGCTCGGTCATCACGGAAGCCGGCGCGCATTCGAACGTCGTCGGACTGGTTTATGTCGCGGCGCATGCGCCTGCCGTGGGGGAGAATGAGAGCGCGCTCGGCAAAGGCATGCCGAGCTACACGTCGAAGCAATCCGGCGCGATCGAGAAGACCGCGGACGGCTACACGTTCCTCGATCCGGCGGTGTTTCCCAAATACTTCGCGGCCGACCTGGCCCCGGCGAAAGCCAGGTTCGAATCGCATGCCCAGATGCTGACCGCGGCGAATGTTTTCTCGACGCCGTTGACGGCTGCGGCGTGGACGTCGAAACCGAGCTGGGGCATCGTCGCGGGGGATGACAAGATCATCAATCCCGATCTCGAGCGCTGGTATTACGCGCGTGCGCATAGCCACATGACCGTGATTCCGGGCGCAAGTCATGCCGTGTATGAGTCGCGTCCGCGAGAGGTCGCTGCGGTCATCGAGGATGCGGCGCGGCATGCGCAGCTGTAGCGGTGGCCACTGATTCTTCTCGTTATGCGCGCGCGTGACAGAAAGAAGATGGCCGGTCCCGCGTCAGCGTCCGGCCATGCGGATGAGTGCTTTCTGACGTTAGCTGGGCTTCCGTTGCGATCGCGAGTCGTCGGGCTTACCAGCTAGACGAAGCGCCCGCACGGTCGCATTGACGCTGCCCTTGACGGCCATCGCCAGCGCGGTCTGGCCGCCTAGTGCCCCACGCCGGCACCGACGGCGAAGCGCTTGCCTTGCGCGACATCGGGGATCATCGCCTCCGCGCCGTTCTGCCAGAACTTGCCAGGATCGCTAGCCGCGCTCGTTCGCGACGAGCATGCAGAAATTGTCCTCGTAGCACCTTTTCGAGTCCGAATCTGACCTCGCGCTGCCCAGATGTCGCCACTACTATCGAATGGCTTCGACTGGTGGCATGCGTCGGTCGCGCTTCACGGGTCAAGCCAGTTCGCGGCTAATGCCGTTACTGCTAAACAAGCCACGCCCACGTTAGGCGCTATCTATAAGGAGACGTTATGGCAACAGGTCAGTGGTGCATTGCGAGGGCCGCGCGCGTGATCGCGGCTGTCGTCACTTCCGCGGTTTCGGCATACAGCATCGGTGCGACGCCGCCAGCGGGACACGAAGCCGCCTGCCAACGTCTTCAGGGCTTCGTGGTGCCGGCTTCGGAAATTGGCGAGCCCACATCCGGAGCGAGCGTAACTGCGGTCAAGCCGGTCACCGCGAGCGGAAGCGGTGCAAGCGCGTTACCGGACTACTGTGAAGTGACAGGCAAGATATCGCCGGTCGACAGGTTCGCGCCCGACATCCAGTTCAAAGTCGCGCTTCCCGCCCAGTGGAACGGCAAGGTCTTGATGTTCGGCGGCGGCGGATTCGACGGCACTATCCCCAATGTGGCAGGCAACGTACCCAATGGTCCCGTCGATGCAGCTGTGCCGCTTGGTCGCGGCTACGCGACGTTCGCCAGCGACTCCGGCCATCAGGCCAACGCGTTGGGCTCTCAGGACGGACGCTTCGGTGCGAACGACGAGGCGGTGAAAAATTTCGGCGGCGACGCGCTGAAGAAGACCCACGACGCGGCTTTGGCGATCATCAAAGCCCGCTATGCGCATTTGCCCCGCGAGGCCTATTTTGCCGGGGGCTCGACTGGCGGGCGCGAAGCAGTGACGGCCATTCAGCGCTGGCCGTCAGACTGGGACGGTGCCATCGCATGGTACCCGGCATGGGACGATGCTGCCGCCCTGCTCGGAGGGCAGCGCATGAGCCGCGCCCTGGCGAAACCGGGCGCGTATCTGTCGGTGGCGAAACGCCAGGCCGTGTACGACGCGGCGATGCAGGCATGCGATGCGCTCGACGGCGTGGCCGACGGCTTGATCAGCGACCAGCGGCAATGCAATGAGCGATTCGATCCGTCGGTCGCTACGCTCAACGGTGCGCCGCTGCGCTGCCCCAAGGGCGCGGACAGCGGCGACCATTGCCTGTCCGACGCGCAGATCGAGGCGTTGAAGACAATTAATACCCCAACGCTGCTGCGCTTTCGACCGGCTAGTGGCGAAACCTACTATCCCGGCTACAACGTGTGGGGCGCCGACCTCGGAATCACGACCCGCACTTCGCCGGTCGAGCCGGTGGTCACGTTCCTTGCATTCGGAACATCGCAGCCGGCCGATCCGATGCCGCTCACGGCGCCGTACATCAGCGTTCTCACCGACCAGTGGATCAAATATTCGGTCACGCGCGATCCGAACTTCCATTCTCTGTCGCTCGACCCGGAACAACCGGGCGTGTGGGCCAACCGCATCAGCGATCTGAGTCAGCAACTCGACGCCAGCACTGATATCTCAGCGTTCCGGCGGCGTGGCGGCAAGCTCCTGCTCGTTCACGGACAATCCGATGTACTCGTCAGCACCCGCGCCACGGAGTTGTACTATCGGCGGCTGCAAGCGCGATTTGGCGATGATCGCGTCGATTCGTTCGTGCGTTTCTACGAGATTCCCGGCATGGGACACGCTGCCAGCAGTACCTTCAATGCCACTTGGGATTCTTTGTCGGCGCTCGCCGAATGGGTCGAGCGAGACAAGGCGCCAGTCGCGCAAGTGACAAGGGATACGGCCGGCGTTCCGGGCCGCACGCGACCGCTATGCGACTATCCGAAGTGGGCCCGCTACGAAGGCGGCGACGTCAATGACGCTGCTTCGTTTCGGTGTGTGCATTGAGCACCCCAGCGCCGTCGGACGCGGGCAAGGAGGTGCATTTCGATCGCGCTCGAATGCCCGTTCCCGACGCTCTCTTGGTCCGCCGAAGGTCGAGGCATTCGCCTCGATCGACGAGAGTCCGACGGAGTTGTTGCTGGCGGCGCTCGCTAGCTGCTTAGAGCGCGGCGACAAGCGGCGCCCTAACGATGGCAATATAGACGCACACGCCGTCGATCCCATACGCCGACATGCCCCAGCGCCTGCCACCGCTCAATGCCCTCCGTCTCTTCGAAGCCGCTGCGCGACATCGCAGTTTCAAGCTCGCCGCCGCCGAACTCAACGTGACACCTGGCGCGGTGAGTCACGGCATCGGCGCGCTGGAAGACATGCTCGGCGTCGAGTTGTTCATCCGCGAGCCGCGCGGACTGTCGCTGAGCGCCGCGGGCGAACATTATCTGCCGTACATCGCCGAAGCATTCTCGCTTATTGCGATCGGCACGCAGACGCTGCCCGGCAAACATAAGCGCCGCACGATCGCCGTCACGTGTGCGCCGACGCTTGCCGCGCGCTGGCTCGTCCCGCGCCTCGCGGATTTCCGCGCGCGCTGGCCCGACATCGACATCACGATAGACACATCACGCCGTCAGGCGGGCTTTCCCGTCGATGGCTTCGATTTCGGCCTGCGCCTCTCGCGTGGTCCCGTGGATGGCGCATCGTGGCAGCGTCTATTCGGCGAGCGGCTCGTGCCCTTGTGCAGTCCGTCGTATCGCGCTTGGCTGACGGGCGCGGACGGCGTGCCTGATCTGGCGCGCGCCGCGCTCATTCATGTCGATACGGCGAGCGAGGACTGGCAGGCGTGGATGGACGGCGCGGGCATCGACGGCCTCGATCTGCAGGCCGGCCTGCGTTTCGATACCGTTCAACTCGCCTTCGATGCCGCGGCGGCCGGGCTCGGCGTGGTCGTCGGCCGTCGTCCGCTCGTCGATCGCGAACTGGCGGCGGGCACGCTCGTGGAAGCCTCGGCGACGAGCGTCCAGACGCAAACCGCTTACTGGCTCTGCGAGACGCCGCAAGCCAGCGCCCGCGCGGACACCGCCGCGTTTCGCGACTGGCTGACCGAGCAGGCGGCGGAGTTCGTCAATAGCAACGGCGACGGTTGAACTGCGCTCATCCGCCCGCGAAAAGTTTTCGTTTGTCGGCACGGGCGTTCGTTTGCGACGATGGCCGCAAGGAGGATTTGCGCCATGCCGTCACTGCCAAGCACTGCGAACACTACGAGCACGAGCCGGGTCACAACTTGGGCGCTCATCGGCGCCGCCGCGCTGATACTGAGCGCCGCGATGGGCGTGCGCCAGACCTTCGGGCTTTTCATCGGGCCGTTCTCCTTCGATCGCGGCTTGCCCGTCACGCTGATCGCTTTCGCCATCGCGCTACACAACCTCGTCTGGGGCTTCGCTCAGCCGTTCGCCGGGGCCGCCGCCGACCGATACGGCGCCGCCCCCGTCGTCGCGATGGGCGCGGCCACGTTCGCAGCGGGCCTCGCGCTGGCGGCCGCCGCGACTTCCGGATGGATGCTGGTCCTCGGGCTCGGATTGCTCGTTGGCATCGGCATCAGTTGCACGAGCTTCGGCGTCGTGCTCGCGACGGTCGGACGCGTCGCGTCGCCGCAAGCCCGCAGCGTCGCGATGGGCCTCGCGAGCGCGGGCGGATCGTTGGGGCAAGTGCTGATGGTGCCGTTCGCGCAGGAAGTCCGTGTGCATGCGGGCGTGGCGGCGTCGTTATATGCCCTCGCCTTCCTGCTGCTTCTTGCTGCGCCGCTCGGCATCGTGCTGCATCGCGCGAGCCGCCGGAGCAACGCGTCGATGGCGGTGCCGGTATCTGGCTTGAACGAATCGCGCCCGATGCCGTTGCGCGAGACGTTGGGGTATGCGTTGCGTCATCGCGGCTATCGGCTGCTGACGCTCGGCTTTTTCACATGCGGATTTCAGCTTGCGTTCATCGCCACGCATCTGCCGGGCTATCTGCTGCTCTGTCACATGCCGGTCGGGCTCGGCGCGACGGCGCTCGCGCTGATCGGCTTCTTCAACATGATCGGCAGTTGGGGATGCGGGTGGATCGGCGGACGCTGGCGGCAACATTACGTGCTCGCGTGGCTCTATCTGATTCGCGGGGGCGCGATCGCTCTCTTCGTCCTGTTGCCGACGACAAGCGTGTCCGTCGTGATCTTCGCCGCGGTCATGGGGCTGACGTGGCTCGGCACGGTGCCGCTCACCAACGGGCTGATCGCGAGGGTGTTCGGCACGCGGCATCTCGGGACGCTGTTCGGCGTCGTGTTTCTGAGTCATCAGCTCGGATCGTTTCTCGGCGCATGGCTCGGCGGTTATGTCTTCGACACGACCGGCTCTTACTCGCTGATCTGGGGCGCCACGGCCGTTGCGGGACTCGTTGCGGCGCTGCTGCATTTTCCGATCGATGACCGGGCGGTCGGCGAGGCTTCGCTTGTGGCCTCGTAATGGGGCGGAACGGACCGCCTCTACCGCCTAGAACGACGCAATGCCCCGTCCGGCGTAATGCGGGCGTCGCAGGTAACACGTGAGCGACTCACACGAGAGCACGGCGCTTTCGACGAAATGCGTGAAGCTTCGCCTCAAACTAGCCGGACCTGCACAAAGGCTCAAGTTATAGTCGTGCAGGCCGTTATCGCGATGGTAGACGACCATTCTCCGCCAAAAGCATGACCTTCCGCACAAAAACAATAACTGCCCTTGCGTTCGCAATCCTTCTCTCCGGATGCTTGACAACGGTTCCTAGCGTTGAGACGGAGCGGTCCGGAAACGCACAGACAAGAGTTCAGATCGCACGCGGAATACAGAGTCCGAAGATCGACGCAAACGGATTCTTGGTAACCCCGTGGATCCGCAGCGCGATGATGTCTGCTTTTGCTATTCGCGCAACTCAACTCGGACTTCAAATCGATCCGAACGGAGTGCCAGTAACAATTCACATCACGGGTGTTCGATCAAAGTCTGACGCGGCGCGGATGGCGTTCAACTTTTTAGGCGGAGCGGAATGGGTATCCGGAACGGTCAGCGTGGGAGACGCTAGCTTCAACGTCCACGAGGATACTTGGCTCTATTGGATGCCAACAGGATACCGGACGATCCAACAGGTAGCTGGAGCTGTCGGCACGCAGGTTGCGAACGGTGTCGCCCTCGTTGCAGGCATGCCGCTGGACGACTAAAGCAAGTGCACGAGCATCTCGTAGGCCCGGTGCCCAAGCCTGCGGAGAAGCGCACACTAAACACGATTTCGGTTGCGCCCACCGATTGAGTACTTCGTGATGAACGCCATTCGTTGTCGACAAACTCGCCGAATGCGCCGAAAGACGGCTCTGTCAGGATTCCAGGCCACTTCAACATGCGGTGAAGTCCAGTTGTGCCAATGCCGGGCGGGCGGGTAACTATGGGTGTCCGCCGACTGTATGAACCGTCGGTGTCGGCCGGTCAACAGTCGCTTAGCCTTCTGGAAACCTTCTACTGCTAGAGAATATTCAAAATCTCGTCAACGCTGATGAATCGAAACTCATAAGCACCGTTACCAGTGCGATGGATAGAACCAGCACATGGGTAAGGAAAGTGCGCGGGCATGATTATGCTTTCGGTGTCAGCGTGGGTTTCGAAGAACGCGCGTCTCGATTGGCGAGACTGGACAGGATCTACACAGAACCTAGTGTTCCAGTCTGGGTTTTCGCATTGAAAGGGAGTGTGGAATAGATGTAAGCGGTCCATCTTCGACGTCTGGCAGTGAGCGACAGTAGCGAGGACCATAGGTGTCCACCTATCTTGGAGGTGGACACCTATGACTGGCATGGACTCAGAGTTGGCAGTAGTGCGTCGCAGCAGCGATGGCCGTCGCCGCTATGACGAAAAAAGTAAACGCGCCTTGATTGAAGCAGCACTTCGTCCCGGAGTATCAGTCGCCGGTCTGGCTCAGCAGCACGGCATCAACGCCAATCTGCTGCGCAAGTGGATCGCGAAGTACCTGGTGGAGCGCGAGAATGGCATTTCGCCAGCGTCGCAGCATAATGGCAACGACGAATACAACCCGCCTCAGCCCGACAAGTCGATTAATGACGTGGCCGTCGATCTGCCAGGGTCGCACCAACCCGTCCCGGTCGCGGTAAAGCCGTCTGCGTTCGTGTCGGTCGTTTCAGCGTCGCCGACACAACCGTCCACACCGCCATCGATGACACTTGCCTTGCATGTGCGTCTGTCGAACGGCGTCGAGCTTGAACTTGGCGGGGCAATCGCGACCATCGACGAATTGACGACCATGGTTCAGATTCTGGGGAGGATGCCGTGTTCCGGTTCGACGACGATCTGAAGGTCTATCTGCACCGCGATCCCGTTGATTTCCGCTACGGCATGAATAGCCTGTCGATTCTCGTCGAGCAGTCGATGCGCCTGAATCCGATGGACACTTCCCTATACATCTTCGGAAACCGGCGTCGCGATCGGATAAAAATCCTTGGCTGGGATGGCAGTGGTTTCTGGCTTCTCATAAAGCGATTGGAGAGAAGCCACTTCATCTGGCCCGACAACAAGGCTGAGATCGTGACGATGACCACCAACGTGCTGCACGCGCTACTCGACGGCGATGACATCACCGCGATTCGACGGCATCCCAAGCAGGAATATCATCGCGTGAGCTGAACAGTGAGGCGGCGTGCAGGTCTAACCGCCATGCCGATCAACGTCACGATCACCGCCGAGGAACTGAAGGCGTTGCTTGCCGAGCGCGATGCTGCACGTGCATTGCGAGAGCAACAGGAGGCATTACGCGGCGCCTTGCGGCTCGTGACGGCCGAGCGCGATCTCGCTGAGGAGCGCCTTCGAGCCTATCGTCGCGAACTGTTCGGCGCGAAGAGTGAAGCACGAGATTCTGATCAACCTAGCTTGTTCAACGAAGCCGAGACGCTCGGCGCGAACAGCGCGCCCGCGCAGGAAGACACGCCGGAGACGACGGTCGCCGCGCACAAGCGCAAGAAGCGCGGTCATCGCAAGCCGCTTGATCCGAATCTGCCGCGCGAGGTCGTGCGACACGAACTGCCCGAAGCCGAACGCTTCTGCACGAACGATGGGCACGCGCTCGTCGAGATAGGCGCGGAGATCAGTGAGCAGCTCGATGTGATCCCCGAGCAGCTTCGGGTGATCCAACACCAGCGCATCAAATATGCGTGCCCATGCTGTGACCTCGGCATCAAGGTCACGCCGGCGCCGCCGCGCATCATCGCGCGCGGACTGTTCAGCGAATCAGCGCTTGCATGGATCGCCACCGGCAAGTATCAGTTCGGCATGCCGCTGTATCGTCAGGCTGGTTTGCTGTGTCGCTTCGGCGGTGACATCTCGTCGAACACGATCGCCGCCAGCATGGTTCGCGTTGGCCTCGCGACCCAGCCCGTGATCAACTTGATGCGCGATGCGTTGCTCGAGGCAGAGCTGATCTACTGCGACGAAACAACGTTCCAGGTACTGAAAGAGAAAGGGAGAAAACCACAAACGAAGAGCTACCTCTGGGCGCAGATGACCGGCTCGGGCGTCCCTATCCGCTGCTTCAGCTATACACCTGGACGCGGCGCCAAGCTGGCCGACAAGCTGTTCACGGGCATCCGCAAGGGCGCCGTTCTAGTAACTGACGGCTACGAGCCCTACAACGACATCGCTCAACGCTACGACCTCGTGCACCTCGGATGTTGGGCGCACCTGAGGCGGTACTTCATCAAAGCGGAGGACAACGTGCCCAAAGTCGCCCGTTCGCCCGATCTGCTCGCGACACGCTTCATCACGCTGATCGGCAAGCTGTTCGCTGCAGAGGCCCGCTCTAAGAAATGGAAGCCTGAGCGACGACAGCGATTGCGACGGCGATACAGCACGCGCATCCTCGACGCCATCTACGCCTTGGCGCTCGCGCAGTCGCCCGGCATCGTGCCAAAAAGTCTGCTTGGAAAGGCACTGACCTATCTACGCGAGCAGTGGCCGAAGCTGATCCGCTATGTCGAGAACGGCAGTTGGCCTATCTCGAACAACCCTTGTGAGAACGCGATTCGCCCCTTCGTCGTTGGGCGCCGTTCATGGCTTTTTAGCGACACGGTTGCAGGGGCAAACGCTAGTGCAAACCTCTACAGCCTCATCGAAACGTGCAAAGCCGGCGGCATCGATCCTTATCGTTACCTCCACTGGTTATTCCAGCGCCTTCCGCTGGCGAAGACCGTCGACGACTACGACGCGCTGCTTCCCTGGAAGATGCCCGCAGATCTCCGCTGACCCACTTCGCTATCACGTATCACGGCGCTCTACCACCTTACTCTGAGCGGCGTCGTTCGTGGATCGCTTACGAATAGATCGCCAGATATGACTGCCCGCCGACCACCGCTTTCGATGCAAACTCCGACGTGACCTGGCGTATGCCCCGGAAGTGGAATCAAGTGAATCGACGAATTGATGACATGTCGATGACCGATCATATCGGCCTGCCCCGCCTCAAACAGCGGCAGAATGCTGTCTCCGATGTAGTCTCCCGTTCGTTCGAGTGGCGACTTGGCCGATTCGCTCGTCCAGAAATCAAACTCTTCTTTAACGAAAAGGTAGCGCGCCTTCGGGAAAGTAGGTCGCCATCTACCGTCTTCGTAGTACGTGTTGCACCCCACGTGGTCAACGTGCAAATGCGTGGCCAGCACCAGATCAATATCGTCGACGCCGACGCCCGCGGCCTCGAGCCGATCCAGCCAGCCGAACCTCGCGTGATTGAACTCGGGCCGCGCTCTATTCTTGCAATCTCCGACACACGTATCCACCATCAACCTCATACCCTGGCTTTCAACGAGGAAAGCCTGTATCGCGATGACGAGCCGCCCGCTGCCGACGTCGTACAGATTGGGATCAGAAGACGCTCGGGATGCCGATATCGATTGCTCCGTTGCGTCAGGATAAATCTCCTGCCATCGCAACAGGGGTGCCACTGATTCAGCGATCACAGTGACTTTGACATCCCCTATTCGAAGTTGATATACGAGCGGCTGATGCTGATGGGAAGCCAATAGACTGTGCATGATGACGCAACGCAAAGGGGGTGGTAGATCAATGCCGCGCTGTGAAGAGGTGATGAAAGTCATTGGCGGCAGAGACGCCGCCACGACAGTCACGCTGCTTCGTTCGCGGACAACGCTTGACGCACTGGTTGCCGTGACCTGTTCTTGAGCAGATCCAGTGCGACATCGACAATCATGTCTTCTTGACCGCCCACCATTTTGCGTCTGCCCAATTCGACGAGAATGTCGACGGTCTTCAGGCCGTACTTGTCGGCCGCGAGTTCGGCATGACGCAAGAAGCTGGAATAGACGCCGGCATAGCCGAGCGCAAGCGTTTCGCGATCCACACGTACCGGCCGATCCTGCAGCGGTCGGACGAGATCATCGGCAGCGTCCATGAGCCGGTATAGATCGCAGCCATGATTCCAACCCTGTCGCTCGGCCGCTGCAACAAAAACTTCTAGTGGGGCGTTGCCCGCGCCGGCGCCCATCCGGCCAGACTCGCATCGATGCGATCACACCCCTCTTCCACGGCAACCAGCGAATTCGCTACGCCGAGACTTAGATTGTGATGCGCATGCATCCCAGTTTGCGTACTGGCGTTGAGCACATCCTTGAATGCGCGAAACCGATCTCTGACATCGTTCATGCCTAGCGCACCCCCAGAATCGACGACGTACACGCACGTCGCGCCGAAACTTTCCATCAGCTTGGCCTGTTCGGCGAGCTTCTCGGGCGTCGTCATATGGCTCATCATGAGGAAGCCGACCGCGTCCATTCCAAGTTCGCGAGCAAACTCGAGGTGCTGGCGCGATACATCGGCTTCGGTGCAATGCGTCGCGACGCGTACCACGCGCGCACCTGCGTCGAAGGCATGGCGCAGATCGTGAGTGGTGCCGATGCCTGGGATCAGCAGTGTGGCGATTTTCGCAGTCTTGACGCTTTCGGCTGCGGCGGCAATCCACTCGACGTCGCTGTGGGCGCCGAATCCATAGTTGAAACTCGATCCTTCGATACCGTCACCGTGGGCAACCTCGATGCTGTCGACCCCGGCGTCGTCGAGCGCCGCAGCGATCGATTTGACGTGCGCAATGCTGTATTGATGACGGATTGCGTGGCTTCCATCGCGCAGGGTAACGTCGGAAATGTAGAGTGTTTTGCTAACAGAAGTCATTGCGTCGTCTCCTTGTAACCGCGCGCGATGCCAGCGGCGATCCGGCGCTCTGCCATCATGTCACCGCAGGCGAGTGCAGCCGACGTCATGATGTCGAGATTGCCTGCATA
Organism: Caballeronia sp. Sq4a; assembly: GCF_023170545.1. Taxonomy (NCBI): domain Bacteria; kingdom Pseudomonadati; phylum Pseudomonadota; class Betaproteobacteria; order Burkholderiales; family Burkholderiaceae; genus Caballeronia; species Caballeronia sp. Sq4a. Next base: position 320,245 of record NZ_CP084253.1, read on the forward strand.
CGAAGGCAAATAGTGCGCTGCGCCTTCCACCTCGAGAAACACCGATGTCTTGAGACCGTGCTTCAATCCAAGCCCCGGCACGTTGAGCGGCGTGTCCGGAGGGATTTCGTCGAACTGCACCGCCTGCTTGAGGCGGTATCCTGGAACGTACATCTGTACCTTTCGCACCATCTCAGCGATGCTTGCCTCAATGACTGCCTTATTGGCTTGTTCGGACAAGACGAAAACGGTGTCACGCATCATCAACGGCGGCTCTGCCGGATTCAGCACGATGATGGCTTTACCGCGTGCCGCACCTCCCAACGCTTCGATCGCAGCGCGTGTCGTTTCCGTGAATTCGTCGATATTAGCGCGCGTGCCTGGCCCTGCCGATCGGCTGGAGATGGATGCAACGATCTCCGCATAGTGGACCTTGGCAACACGCGAGACCGCAGCGACGATAGGAATAGTGGCCTGACCGCCGCATGTGACCATATTCATATTCGTCGCGTTCTCGTCTTCGAGATTGATCGCGGGAATCACATACGGGCCGATCGCGGCAGGAGTCAGGTCGATCACCTGGATACCATGAGCCTGCAATATGTTATTGTGGCGTCTGTGCGCCCCTGCTGACGTCGCATCGAATACGATGTCGATTTCCTTGAACACATCGAGTTTCAAGAGACCGTCGACGCCTTCCGCGGTCGTCGCTACATTCATACGTGCCGCACGAGCCAATCCTTCAGACCTCGGATCGACGCCGACCATAGCAGCCATCTGCAGGTGTCTGCTATTACGCATCACCTTTATCATTAGATCGGTTCCGATGTTGCCAGGCCCGATAATGGCGACTTTTACCTTGTCGTTCATGTGTGACTCCAAATGTGAATGGTCGCAAAAGCAACACAGGGCGTTACTTCAGTCTTTGACGTTGAAACTCGCGCATCCCAGTTGTTCCATGTCGACCGAAACATGTTGTCCGGGCCTGATCCATTCAGCCGGAGTCGCGCCGCCGGCCATCACAATCCACCCCGCTTGCAGCGGCTCTCCCGCTCGAGCGGAAACACGCGCCGCGGCTACCAGTGAACGGAGCGGATGACCAAGCAATGCAGCCGTTGATCCGACTTGTACGACGCGCCCATCGATGTTCAGGGTTAGACCAAGGTTCGAAAAATCGATGTGCGGGTCATGCCAGGCACCGATTACGAAGCCGCTAGACGACGCGTTGTCCGCTATTACTTCTGGCAGTGAGAACTTAAAGTCCTTGTATCGCGAGTCGATGATCTCAAGCGCGGGAGCGATAGCTTCGACTGCGGCCAACGCTTGTGGGCCAGTCACGTCGCCTTCAAGCGGTCGCTTCAAGATGAAAGCGATCTCCGGTTCAACGCGCGGATGCACAAAGCGCGAGAAGTCGATTGCCGTGCCCTCCTCAATTTGCATGTCGGCCGTCAAACGCCCCCAGATCACGTCCGACAAGCCCATCTGAGCCATCTTGGCGCGGCTGGTGAAGCCCATCTTCACACCTACGCGCCGCTGGCCTCGTTCGATGCGCCGTTGGATGGACGCGGCCTGAATGGCATACGCCGTATCAAGCGACAGACGCCCTTCAGGGTCGAACTGCGAAACTTCTGTCGCATTCACTGCCGCCTCATCGAGCAGCATTGCATATTCCAAAACATTGCTCATTGATGTGCCTTACTCACGTCGTGATCGAAAAGTGCGCGCACGGAACCGAGACCGTTTATCCGTGCCTCGAAGGCGTCGCCCGGGTTGACGCCGACCATAGGCCCTAATGCGCCTGATAGAACCAGGTCGCCCGCCTTCAAGGGCGTGCCACGCGCAGTCATCGTTCGGGCTAGCCAGACGGCAGCATTGAGCGGGTTTCCCAGGCATGCCGCTCCGGCACCTACGGATACGAGACCGCCCTGCCGTTCCATCGACATCCCGCAAAGACGCAAGTCGAAACTCGATAGCTTGCGCGGCGCGCTGCCTAGCACGTACGCACCCGACGATGCGTTGTCAGCGATCGTATCGGTAATGCGGATATTCCAGTCGGCGATGCGACTACCGACGATTTCGAGTGCTGGCAATGCGTATTCGATCGCATTCAGAAGGTCGACGTGGCCCGGATTCGGCACTTCGAGATCTCGGCCCATGACGAAAGCGATCTCCGCCTCGATCTTCGGTTGGTGGAGAATCACTGCGGGAATGGGTTCTCCGTCGCCATAGCCCATGTGGTCGAACAACATGCCAAAGTCGGGCTGATCGACTCCGAGTTGCTTCTGCACAGTCAGCGAGGTCAAGCCAATCTTGCACCCTACGAGGCGGCGACCGTTGGCAAGATGATGATCAGTATTGATACGCTGGATCGCGTAAGCATCGTCGATGCTCATTTGTTCATAGGTCTCACGCAGTGGCGCGATACACTCACCTATCATTGCTGCATCGCGCAGCGCGGCCGCAGCCTGTTGAGTGTCCATAAGCTTCCTAATCTCTCCAAAGTCGACAACGAACGTCATTGCTGCGATGGGGACACGACCTAAAAGAACATGCTCTCAAGCGCCGCCCCGGGATCCTCGGCTCGAATCAGTGCTTCCCCAACGAGAAAATTGTTCACCCCGACTGAACGTAGCGTCTGCACATCGTCTCGGGATCGAATGCCGGACTCCGAGATGACGGTTCTGTCCTCGGGTATCAGGTGACGAAGTGCAATGGTTGTCGCAACGGACGTCTCGAACGTTGTGAGATCGCGGTTATTCACACCGATGAGAGGCGTCTTCAGCGCAAGCGCCGTTTCCAACTCCGCAGCGTCGTGCACCTCGACGATCACCGCCACCCCAAGGTCGGATGCAACGCTTTCGAGCTCCTTCATCGCGTGAACATCGAGCAGCGCTGCGATGAGGAGAATGCAATCGGCGCCCATAGCACGCGCCTCCCAGACCTGGTACGCGTCGACGATAAAGTCCTTCCTAAGCACGGGAAGGCGTGTGGCCGAACGCGCGGCACGAAGATCGGATGCGCTTCCGCCGAAGAACTCCCGATCCGTCAGTACCGAGAGGCATGCCGCCCCCGCCCGCTCGTATGAGCGCGCGATGCTGCCAGGATCGAAGTCCGGCCGCAGAACGCCTTGCGCCGGGCTGGCCTTTTTCACCTCGGCTATGACGCCAGGCAGCCCCGCGCTAGTCTTCGCGCGCAACGCACCGGCGAAATCTCTGACATCTCCGGTCGTCGCGATCTTCTGCAGTTCGGGAAGCGGCATGCGCTCGCCAGCCAGCCTGACCTCCTGAGTTTTGAGTTGAACAATTCTTTCTAGAATGGTGCTCATGCCGATATCCGAAGCCTTCGTCCTTCCAACATCACGTTATTGGTTTGTGCTACGTCCAACGCGTGCGACTCGTTAGTGGAACGGCAAGTCGGCGTCAGACCGCATCCGGCCTTTCAGAACTTGTGACGAATCCCGGCCACTACGGCCACTTGTTCCTTTGTACTCGATGGAGAGGACAAGAACAGGACGGCTGGTGCGTTCGATCCTGACGCACGAATATAGTTGGCGAACGCAAATACATCCGTTCTCTTGGAAAGGAAGTACTCCACACTCACCTGCCCCTGGTTCCAGTGCGGGTTGGACGATACGCCCCCGTAAGCGCCGTGGGTATAGAGATATGCAGCGGACAAAAAGAAGGCCGGCGTCACTCTGTACTGACCGACCACGCTGAGATTGTCGAGATGCAGACTTGTGTTGTCGAGATAGTTGTACCGGACATCAGAGACGATGCCTCCCAGGCTGAACTTCTCGAAGTTATACTCTGCCCCACCGGCGGCTACGCGCTGTTTGCGTACGCCGACCGAGTTGCTGAGAGGACTGGTATGGAACAGTTGAAAGGGCGCACCAGCATAATCGTCCGATACCGCACCGCTCGGATTCGCAGTTCCGGGGTGGTCGATTCTAAATAGACGAGCGAATATCGCTGACTGGTAAGGGCGTAATTGAGCCCGGCGCTGAATGCGCGGTTCTGCTGGAAACTGCCCGCCTTGTTGCTGAACGCATATAGCGCCTCGAACCCAAATCCGCCCCATACTGGGCTCGCATATTTGACCGAGTTGCTGTACCGAAAATTGCCTTCGATGTTGTCGTTGCTACCTACGCTGACACCGAGGCCCGGGCCCATCGCCTGTGGTTCGATACGGTCCAGGTAGTCCCATAGCATGTCGTACTGTCGACCGACAGTGAGCGTCCCGTAAGTCGAACTCGACAATCCGACAAACGCCTGCCGGCCGAACATTCGCCCGCCTTGCCCAAGCTTGCCGCTGTTACTATCGAAGCCGTTCTCGAGCGTTCCAACCGCGGATAAGCCGCCGCCCAGATCTTCGCCTATCTTGAATCCAACGCGATTATTCTGGTTGGCGCCGCTGATCATCGTCCAGTTGCTATGCCCGCCCTGGTTGCTGAAGTAACCGAGCCCGTTCGAGATGATCCCGTACAAGGTTACCGAGCTCTGAGCTAACGCGGTCGCAGACGCACAGAACGACACGACAAGCATACCTAACTTTAGCCTCATGACGACGCCTTTTGGGTTGGTGCTCTGCACTGGAGCAAGACTTCTTGCTGTTGGATTGAGCCGTGACAGTTCCGCTATTGCCGTTACGTACGGTCCACTGGTTTATCCCTCAGATCGGCTTTCCTGCGCTCGACTCCCAGTTCCTCATGAGCGCGTTGCTTGGCAGGGTCTCATCGATCATTTTCTTGGCGGTCTGAATTCCGGCGACCGGCAGCCCTGTGGGATCGAGAACGCCAATCTGTACCAGGACCGACGCCTGATCCCAGTAGATGTGCTCGTTATAGAGCTTGTCGCCTCGGAAGCAGATCACGGCGAGCATCGGAATCTCGATGTACTTGCCGGTCGGCGCTAGCCCGGGAAGCATCCAGTCAATCTCGCGATCGTGAGTGGCGCAGAAAATGAACTCATCGACGATGCGGTCCGCGCCGATGGTGCGCGAGACTGGAATGAAATGCGTGTCCGCCGGATTGGCGTGAACGAAGTGATACTTGTAGAACCGTTTCAGATCCTTGTAGCCTACTCCGCCCGTCATGGTCGGCACGTGATTGACATACGGCGCGGCCACCATGGTTGGCAAGATCGCATCGATATCGCGCGAATCGAACTCGTGGTAGCAGTGCAGTTCCCAGAGAGAATTCAGGTCATAGATGGGACCGAGCACTTTGCGCAACAGCGCGATAGTGCGCGAATAAGCCATCATCGCGGCCGGCTTGTCGAAGTGTTCACGTTGCGGAGTCGCAAAAGCGTGGTCACACCCTGGATACACGTACTGTTCGACTCCAGGTACCTTAAAGAGTGCCGACTGGATCGTCTCGCGTGTTGCCTCAGGACAAAGTGCGTCTTCCCCGGCGAAATGAAAAACCATCGGGCATCGGATCGACGAAACGTCTTCCAGATACGCATCGAGCCCCACACCGTAGTAACTCACGGCGCAGTCGAGATCGGTGCGGGCGGCAGCCAGCATCGCGAGTTTGCCGCCTAGACAATAGCCCACCGCGCCGACTTTTCCAACGTGTTGCTCGAGCGAACGGAGGCTCTTGATTGTCGACGAGATGTCCCTCATCGCGAGATCGACATCGAACTCGTTGTTATATCGCAGCGCCGTGGCGAAGTCCTCGCCGGTGTAGCCGAGATTGACGCCAGGCTTCATGCGCCAGAACAGATCAGGCACCAGCACGACGTAGCCTTCTTCGGCGAATCGATCCGCCATATCCATCATGTAGGCGTTGATGCCAAAAATCTCCTGCAACAGGATCAAGCCAGGTCCCGAACCTTGCCGGGGCCGCGCGAGATATGCACAGAAGGTTTGGCCGTTTCCAGCGTCAATGCCAATGTATTCACCGTTCATGATCTTCCTCGTTCGTTACTCAATACAACGTGATTGCGGCTCCCGAGAGTCCTCAGAGCGTCAAAAGGCGCGCGTGCAGGGCCTGACGATCCGCGGCCAGTCCACGAGCGATTTCCTGTGCCATCGTTCCCATGTAGACCTCGTCCGCGTCGCCTTCCAATGCTGCAAGCACGGCGTCGACTGCTTCTCCGACCGGGATTTTCGGGGGCGGGACGTTCCGGCTCATTTCCGTGTCGATCGGTCCGGGAAGGACAGAAATAACCCGCACGCGATGCGGCGCGAGTTCGGCTCGCGCGCCCTCCGTCATGCGAAGGGCCGCAGCCTTCGATGCACTTAGCGACGCCATTGAAGGCAGGGCGACGCGTGCGAGTATCGAGAGAACATTGATGATGGCGCCGCCGTCCGATTTGAGCGCGGGCGAAAATGCGCGCATCATGTTCAACGTCCCGAAGTAATTCACTTCCATCTCGGCGCGTGCCGCTTCTGCGTCATCGGCCTCTAATACCCGCTGGGTTCGGTTCAGCCCTGCGTTGTTGATGAGTAGCGTGGTGTCTTTGGCGTTCGACGCCGCCCTCGCCACCTGTCCGATGTTCGTGATGTCTACTTCAACCGGTACGACGCGCGGATCGCCATCAGCAACGCCTCCCATCTCCTTGACGCCCGCATAGACCTTGCTCGCGCCTCGCTTCAGCAACGCTTCGACCAGTCCCGCACCGAGCCCACGGTCGGCGCCTGTCACGAATGCCACGCAGCCTTCAATTTGCATCACAACCTCCTGAACCGGACGGACGCGCCAGATTGAAAAAACGTTGGGAATTGACGCCGAGAATCTTCTCCTTCGCTGCGTCGCTTAGTTGCGGGTGATTCGAGACCAGGTCGCCAACCCTCTTTTCGCCGAGCGGAAACGGATAGTCGGAGCCGAGCAACACACGGTCTTCGCCCATCGTCTCGACGAGTAAGCGCAGTGCGCCATCGCTGAAGACCGCACTATCGACATAGAATCGATCGACGTACGAAGCTGGTGGATTCGGGCAATTCTCTCGAACGATGTCTCGTTGCTCCCACGCGTTCTGCACGCGCCCCAACAAGAACGCGAAACTGCCGCCGCCGTGGGCGAAGCAAAGCTTGAGCGTTTTGGGGATGCGTTCGAACGCGCCCGAGAGAATCAGCGACACTATGCTTAACTGAGTTTCAGCCGGCATGGCGACGAGCCAGGGCAACATCCACTTCTTCATGCGCCCGTCCGTCATCATGTCCCAGGGATGCACCAGCACCGGTATATCGTCGTTAGCGCAATGCGTGAGGAACGTCACCAGGTGCTCGTCGTCGAGATCGCGCGGGCCGAGGTGATTGCCGATCTGCACGCCCCGATGACCGGCACGGTGTGCGCGCGTAGCTTCGCGGCATGCGAGTTCCACGTCCTGCAGCGGCACTTGAGCCAGCGGCATCAGGCGCTGCGGCGCGTGCGAGCAAAAATCCAGCGCGCGATCGTTCATTCGCATGGCCCATTCATGCGCCGCTACCGCGTCGTATCGATACCCGAACATCACGGGTGTCGCGCACATGAGCTGAATGTCCACGCCGCATCTGTCCATTTCGGCAATCCGCGTGGCGGGGTCCCACAAAGCGCGATAGACGGGTCGAAAGTCACGCTCGCCTGTCATGATCATCCCGGTTTCCCCGTCGGCCCCGATCCTGAGCCATGGTGCATGGTGTGGGTCAAGCGCCCTTGCTTCGTTTTGCGAAATGCGCGGAAAGAAGTGGGAATGCATGTCAATTCGAACTGTCATGTTGATTCGCTTTCGGCAGGTTCGGTTAATCGGTTCGGCCTTGCTTGCCCGGATGAACGACGCCGCAACGTGGACAGCGACGCTTGTCTTCCGATGCGTAAAAAGCGTCGAAGAGCGGCGGCAGGTCGTTGACAATGTTCTTGAGTTGCAGCTCGACGCGATGAACGCGCTCTCCGCATGCATCGCAATACCACTCGAACCCGTCCAGTGTGCCTTCCGGGCGTTGACGCTCTATCACAAGGCACGCGCTACCCGGCTCCGGTCGCTGCGGTGAATGGCGTACGTGCGGCGGTAACAAGAACACATCGCCCTCATTCAGCTCAACGCGCTCGCGTTTGCCGTCGATCCACAAATTGAGGTATGCGTTGCCGCGCAGCTGATAGAAGAACTCTTCGAGTGGATCGTCGTGGTAATCGGTTCGATAGTTCGGCCCGCCCACCACCGTGACGATAAAGTCACTGTCTTGCCATACCTGCTGGTTGCCCACCGGCGGCTTCAGAAGGTGCGCGTGCTCGTCGATCCAACGTTCGAAATTGAACGGCTTTCCGTAACTCAGCATGCTTGTCTCACTCAAAGGAATCGATATGTCATGCGTGCGGTTTGTTTTTCAACGTACCGGCAAATAAGCGACGGCCTTCATCTCGACAAGCAGATGTGGATGCGGCAACTGGTGAACGGCGACAGTCGTTCGGGCTGGACCTGTCTCGTCGAAATATTCCGCATACACCTCGTTGTAGCCACGAAAATCGCTCATGTTCACGAGGAAGGCAGATATTTCGACGAGGTTCGAAAGGTCCGCGCCCACGCTCTTGAGTATGTCGCGCATGTTTTCGATCACCGCGCGCGTCTGTCGACGGATATCGAGCGCGGCAGTGCCGAATTCATCAGCGAATGCGCCATCGATCGTGTTGTCCGGACGTCGAGAACTGGTCCCCGATACGAACAGGAAGTCACCGGCTCGCGTGATGTGCGGAAAGCGCCCCCGCGGCGTCGCCTTGCCCGGCACTACGCGCCCCTCAATGGTCTGATTCATGCGATCCTCACGCAGACGTTCGTCAATTCGGAATAAAAGTCGAGCGAATGGCGGCCGCCCTCACGTCCGAGCCCCGACAGCTTGGCGCCGCCGAACGGCGTGCGCAGGTCGCGCACGAACCAGGCATTGACCCATACGATCCCCGTCTCGATCTGCTTTGCGACCCGATGTCCACGCGCAAGCTGTGTCGTCCAGATGCTTGCGGCAAGGCCATACGCGCTGTCATTGACGCGTTTCACAACCTCGTCTTCGCTATCGAACGGCGCGATGTGGCAGACGGGTCCGAACACCTCTTCTCGTACGCATCGCGCGGAATCGGGCAAGCCCGTCCAGATAGTCGGCATCACGAAGGCACCTTCGTCCCGCGCGTCGCCAAAACTCGGTGCAGCGCCGCCGGTCACGACAGTCGCTCCTTCTTCGACGGCAAGGCGGAAATACGAGAGCACCTTGTCGCGATGGCCGCGCGAAATGAGCGGTCCCATCGTGGTAGCAGGATCGTCCGGCGCACCGACGCGCAGTGCTTCCGCCTGTTCCTTGAGCGCCGCGACGAAGCGCTCGAAGATTGGCCGCTCCACATACACCCGCTCGCTACAGAGGCAAACCTGGCCCGCATTCGTGAAGCTGGATTTGAGAACACCCGCGACCGCCGCATCGAAGTCCGCGTCCGCGAATACGACGGCCGCGTTCTTGCCGCCCAGTTCGAACGACACTTCCTTCACGCCGTCCGCAACGGCCTTCAAATCGCGCTGCCGGTGCGCGACTCGCCTGTGAAGGTAATTGCACTGATATCGCGATGACGCGTCAGGAATTCGCCAGCCGCGTTCTGACCGTGCCCATGAATGAGATTGAAGACGCCGGGCGGCAAGCCGACATCGTGCATGATCTCGGCGAGCAACGTTGCAGAGCTTGGCGTCTCCTCGGAAGGCTTGGCAACGACGCAGTTGCCCATGGCCAGCGCCGGCGCCACCTTCCAGGTGAACAACAAGAGAGGCAGATTCCACGGCGATATGATGCCGATCACGCCGAGTGGCTTGCGCGTTACATAGTTGATCAACTCACTGCCGTCCGCCGCGTGCGTCTCGAAGAATTCACCGCCTGCAGTGCGGATAAGATCCGCAAAGGTCCGGAAATTGGCAATGCCGCGTGCGATGTCGAGGGTGCGAGCCTGCGCGACGGGTCGACCGGTATCGGCGACTTCGGCGGCCACGAACTCATCGAAGCGGGCTTCGATGCCGTCTGCGATCTTATGCAGCCATGCGGCCCGTTGGGCAGGCGTGGTGTCCCGCCAGCCAGCCTTCTGAGCCGCGTGAGCCGCACATACGGCGCTATCGACCAGCGCGGCGTCTGCTTCGCAAACATCGGCTAGCTTGCGACCATCGACCGGACTCAGGTTCGGAAAGGTCGTGCCGTTCGCGACGAACTCACCGTTGATGTAATGGCGCAACAGTTGCCGGTCGCGCGACGTTGAAGCCAATTGAGATGTCACACCCTTCTCCTGCTCGATTGAATTTGCCTTTCCGTGCACTTCTTCGAAGCTGCATGGACCCTGACCCCTACCACGCTCTGCCCGCGTCGTTCCACGAACGATTGCCGCGTCGGTCAGGCGATCGGCAAGGCAAGAACGCGGTTCTGTTCGTCGATTGCAAGCCTGACGGTCTCGCCAGCGCGCACGACGCCCTTGAGTCGCGCGATGACGATCGGACCTGCATCCGTAGTCACGCTCGCAATAACTACGTCCCCGCCATCTTGTGCACCGACGCGACGGCGCACGGTTGTCAATTCGTCGACACTGCCGCGTTCGGCCACTCGCTCGCGCCACTCGGCGCCACCGCATTCAAAGCAGAGATAGCGCGCAGGGAACACGGTTGAACCGCACTGTTCGCATTGGAAGACTTTGAGTGTCATTGCACACCTCGCTCGACCGCTTCGAGCACCACGGCATTCGCGCACATGCCATAGCGATACTCGACCATTCCATAGCCACTCACGACCGCTAGTCGCGCATTCGGCACCTGCCTCTCGCCCGCACGCCCGCGCAACTGGGTCAGCGCCTCCACGAGACCATGCATGCCGCCTGCGGCGCCTGCTTGTCCCGCGGACAGCTGACCACCCGATGTATTCACTGGCAGATCACGCGATTCGATGCGCGCGATCATCGCGCGAAGATCGCCGTCGGGCGCGAAGCCGAGATCGGCCAGTTGTGCAATCGCCATTACGGGGTAGTCGTCGTAGGCCGAGACCATGTCGATGTCGTCCGGCGTGACACTCGCCTGCCGCCATAAATCGCCGGCGATCGAGGCCAATGCAGTCTGTGTGCCGTCCCCTGTTTGATGATCGCTGTTGTAACGGCATTGCAGCGCGCGCACACGAACGTTTCGGGCGCGACGCACGAGATCGGCGCGGGCGATGATCACTGCGTTCGCCCCGCTGACCACGGGTACGCAATCGAATCGGCCCAACGGATCGGCGATCATTGGTGCTTCTAAATACTCGTCGATTGTCAGCGGCGTTCTGTAGACTGCGCTCGGGTTCATTCCCGCCCACGCGCGTTGCGCCACGCAAAGCGCTCCGTAGTCGCGGCGGGTGAGGTTGTAATGCTTCGCGTGACGCTGCGTGAGCATCGCGAACAGTCCGTTCGGCCCGCCGAACTCCAGCGGCCGCAACCAGTTGCGCGTCGTCACGTTGTAGTGGTCGACCAGGCGTTTGAAGTCAGCCGGCTCGAACCGATCGCCGGACACGAGCGCAATGACGTTCGCATCGCCATGCTGGATTGCGCGTATCGCGTGTTGCAGCATGTTGATGGCGCTTGCTCCACCGTGACAATCGTCCATGCACCAGCGTGGACTGAGCCCCAGCCGCCAGGCTAGATCGATGGCATGGTCGGGAGCCAGCGTAAAAGACGCTACGCCGAGCCCATCGACGTCCTTTGCCGAGAATCCCGATTCGTCGAGGGCGGCGGCGAACGCGCGGGCCAGCAAGTCGCCTGTGGACTCCGACGTCGCCTGTCGCCGGTACGGCACTTCCACGCCGGCTGTCAGCAATGCTTCGTCGCGTGTATCGAGTGTCATCTTTAATTTCCTTGGGCCTGACGATCAATGCTCGCGACGGGCAACCGTCTCGTGTGTGAAGAGCAGTGAGATCACGGTGATCATGCCGAGCCCAGCCATGAGCAAGGCAACCGGCCATGCTGCGTGATAGTGAGCGAGCAGTGCCGTCGCCAGCATCGGTGACAAGCCGCCGGCAAAGACCGCGGAGACCTCGTGTCCGAGGGCCATGCCCGAGTAACGGACCTCCGTGCTGAATAGTTCGCCCATCAGCGCGGGTTGCGTGCCGAGCATGGCGCCGTGGCAGACAGCATTGCCCAGCAAGAATGCGAGCCAAATGAGTGCCGGAATCTTGGTATCGAGAAGCCAGAAAAACGGAAGCGCAACGATGACGACGCCCACCGCGCCCATCATGTACACGGGCTTGCGACCTATACGGTCTGACAGCCGGCCCCACAGGATCAGCGTGACCAGTTCCACAGCCATCGACACGATCACACCGGCCAGCATGATCTGATTGGGCACGCCGATGAATTTGCCGTACACGAGAGAAAAGGCGATGACAATGTACGACGTGCCGTTCTCCGCAACGCGCAGCCCCATCGCCATCAGGATTCGCTTCGGGAATCTGCGAATCACGTCGAGAACCGGCATGCGCGCTTTTCTTCCGGCAGCCTCGGCCTTGGCGAACTCTGTGCTTTCGGGCAGTCTCGACCGAACGTAGACGCCTACACCGAAGATGGCGATCGAAAGCAGGAAAGGAATGCGCCAGCCCCACGTCAGGAGCGCTTCTTTGGGCAGCATCTGGACGAGGAAGAACACACTAGCAGACAGCACGAAGCCGCCGCCGACGCCGATCTGGCTCATCGATGCATAGAAGCCGCGCTTTTCCGGCGGTGCCGATTCGCTGATCATCAGTACGGCCCCGCCCCATTCGCCACCGGCCGCAATGCCTTGCACGATTCGCAGAAGCATCAGCAACGCTGGCGCCCACAGTCCGACTTGCGAGTAAGTCGGCAAGAAGCCAATCAGAAACGTCGCGCCGCCCATCATCGATAACGTCCACACCAGAGCGCTCTTGCGGCCATAGCGATCGCCGATGTGGCCAAAGATGGCGCCACCGAATGGACGCGCGGCAAAGCCGACGGCAAAGCCCGCGAATGCCGCAAGCGTACCGATAAGCGGGTCGCCTCCTTTCGGGAAGAACAGATCACCGAATACGAGCGCAGCCGCAGTGCTGTACAGGAAGAAGTCGTACCATTCCAGCGCGTTGCCCGCGACGGACGCGAATACGATGCGCCTCAGGGAACGTTCATCGACGAGGGCGGCCAGAGGCTGGGTTGCCTCCTGGGGCGGCGTGATTGCTGCAGGAAACGTTCGCGTGCTGGTCATCAGAGTCTCCATGTGTACATCCGTCGGATGTACTCGATGTTGCTTTCTCGCTTGGCATGCGTTGCGCAGGTCGTCCCGTTCCGGAGCTTCTCGAAGGCCTCCGTGAACAGTCCGCAGTCACTTCATCGACGTTTGAGCCGATATCCGGAAGTTTCGAGATCCCATGTCGTCGCCGTGACGCCGGTCTCGCGCAATTTGAACTTCTGGATCTTGCCGTTCTCCGTCTTCGGCAGTTCTTGTTCGAAGTCGAGATAACGGGGTACGGCGAAGTAAGGCAGTCGCGGTTCGCAATAGCGGACCAGATCGAGCGGTTCTAACGCCTCGCCATCGCGCAGGCCGATTACGGCCATCACTTCGTCTTCGGCGAGCGTCGACTTGACGGCGAAGACCGCAGCGGTCTCGACCGAAGGGTGGCTCAACAACACTTGTTCGACTTCGTACGAAGAGATGTTTTCGCCGCGCCGGCGAATGGCGTCCTTCTGGCGATCAACGAATCGGTAATAGCCATCGGATTCCCTGATCACACGGTCGCCCGAGTGGAACCATAGATTGCGCCACGCCTTGACCGTCTCGCCCGCCATGCCCAGGTAGCCGCTCGCGAAGGAGAACGGCTCATCGGCACGCAGGATCAGTTCGCCAGGCTCGCCGTCCGCCACCGGTTGGTCATGTTCATCTACGACTCGTGCATCGAAGCCCCGATTCAGCTTGCCCATGTATCCAGGGCGGTGAGCGCTGACGTCGCCGCCCATCACTGAGTTGGTTTCCGTCGAGCCGTATCCGTCGATCAATGCGATGCCGCAGCGGTCGGTGAACTCTTTCTGGAAATGCCCCGGCACGCCCGGCGCAAGCGCGACGCGCACTTTATGGCGTCGCTCGTTGGCCGTTACTGGCCGCCCTAACAAGATCGGCACCATTGCACCGAGAACGTAGGTAACGGTCGCTTGCGTGTTCACCAGCGCGTCGAAAAAGCCGCTCGCCGAGAAACGCCGGCCAACAATGAGATGTGCATCGTTCACCAACGCCTGAAAGAAGCTGTTCAGCGCGTTGGTATGAAAGAGCGGCAAGCAGGTGTACAGCACGTCGCCCGCGACCACGCCAAGACCACCGCCTGTGTTACGTCCCCACCAGTAGAACTGGGCGTGTGGGCAGATAACGCCTTTGGATAAACCCGAGGTGCCAGACGTGTAAAGCACCGCAAACGGATCTCCGTCTCCGATTTCGCCCGCTGCGATAGGTTCCGCCGCCGGTGGAAGCGCAATCGTCTCGTACGCAGGGGAATGAGAGTCTGCCGTAGGTTCGTCGATGATCCAGATGCGCTGCAGCGGAAGGTCGTTCGCGGAGAGCGCATGAACAACATCGACGAGATGCGCTTCGGCGACGAGCAAGCGCGCGCCGCTGTTACGAAGGATATGTTCGAGCTGCGGGCCGCGCGAGGCCGTGTTGATCGGAACGACGACAGCTCCAAGCCATCCGCAGCCTAGGACCATCTCCATGAACTCCATCCGGTTCCCGCAGAGCAGCGCGACGTGATCGCCCCGCTTCACGCCATGCGCGGCCAGTGAACCGGCGCGGCGCGATGCGATCTCGAGGGCATCGGCACCGCTCCATACCGTCGATCCATCAGAAAAGAGAGGTTGGTTACCGCTTCGCGCCGCGCGCGCTGCAAGCAAGGCCGGCAACGTGCGTGATGAAAAGAGCCTCGGCTGCTCTGCGCGCTGTTCGACGACTGTTTCTGTCAATTCCATGAGCTTGGGACCTCTTTCAATGTTGGATCCCACTCTAGAATCCGATAGCATATCGGTCAAATCAATCAATTTTTTACCCCATATCGACATGGTCAATTTCCATCAGGTCGATTTGAACTTGCTACGCGTCTTCCAGGCGATCCTCGAAGAGCGCAGTCTCACGCGTGCTGGGCAAAGACTCGAGTTGTCGCAGCCAACGATCAGCTATTCGCTGGGGCGCCTGCGGTCGTTGTTCGATGATCCGCTGTTTGTGCGCACGCCGGACGGCATGCTTCCGACCCCTACTGCTGAGAGACTGGCGGTGCCTCTTGGCAGCGCCATTGCCTCCATTCGCGAAGCGCTGCGCGAAAGCGAACAATTCGATCCTTCGACGACCACGCGTGAATTTCGCTTGTCGATGTCTGATATCGGTGAACATGTCTTTCTGCCGCCTATCTGCGAAAGACTTCAGCGCGTAGCACCTCACGTCCGTCTGTCGACCGAGCAGATACCGGTGCGCGACGTAGAGGAAAAAATGCGACTCGGCCAGATCGATCTCGCCATAGGTAATCTTCCGTCGCTGATGCCGGTCACGAACCACGCGCTGCTGTTCCGCGATCAGTTCGTCTGCATGACGCGCAAGCGCCCTGGGTTGCCAGTTCGAACGCTATCGAGACAAAAATTTCTGGAGTTCTTACATGTCACCGTGACGACGAGTGACAGTAGCCATCTGACGATCGACGAGGTCTTGCGCAGTCAAGGTCTACATCGGCGGATTGCATTGCGCGTGCCGCATTTCACGGTAGTTCCGCACATTTTGCAGCGCACGAACTGGATGGTGACGCTTCACCGTGGAGCCGCCCAAATGTTCAATGAGACCGGCCACTTCATGATCTATCCAATGCCGGCGGAAATCCCTGACATCGAATCCACCGTCCATTGGCATCGCAACTTCGACAATGACGAAGGGATCCGTTGGTTCCGCGAATTGGTCATCGATACGCTGCATCGCGACTAAGCGCGCGCTCACTCATTCCTCTCGTGCTTTAGCTTCAACTTTGCTCGGTGAACCGCCGAACAGTCGCGGCGTTCAGCCCGATTGCGCTCAGCAACCGAACGCAGCGGCTTCCGAGCGCAACCCCAATAGCGTGCTTGAAGCCGCCATTGGCGAATGGGAGAACGCGTAGGGCAATGGCGGAAGTGCGTCGGCAAGCCGCGCAAGCGTGGTATCCGAACATTAAGCCCTTCGTTCGGCCGAGCCTCTTTCGCGCGAGCGAGTCGTCACTCAAGATAGAGCCGCTCTGGAGCGCAATCAGGGAACCCTCAGCCGCAAGGGCTGCGCTCAATAACGCCGCTCGGTTCTAGCAGCGCTAGGTTCAAGTCCGGTTGAAGCGATCTCGACAATGCCGCACAGGGGCGCCGCGGCTTATGCGTGTGTTGCGCCCGCAACCGCGAACAGCCGTAAGAAGTCACGAAGGCAAGTCTCATACGTGCGTATTCACGGCAGTACGGCAAATGAAGCGCCACTCACTGCGTGTCCGCTCGTGCCTTACGGCCAAGAAGCGAAAAAACGGGCAAAAAGCGCGATGAAACCCACGACAAATCACGGGTTAGTACCTACGACA
Organism: Caballeronia sp. Sq4a; assembly: GCF_023170545.1. NCBI lineage: Bacteria > Pseudomonadati > Pseudomonadota > Betaproteobacteria > Burkholderiales > Burkholderiaceae > Caballeronia > Caballeronia sp. Sq4a. The sequence goes on from NZ_CP084253.1 coordinate 336,739, forward strand.
CCGAAAGCTTATGCATCAGATTCATAGCGGGTATTTTTGTCCCGAATTTGACCGAGCCCTGTCCTGGCTCATATCGTGGGCCCATCGCATCGGTACGACCCGCGCCGCTTCTTGAGCCTCAGGGAAGCGGGAACTATCACCTCATGTTTCCCTCCACCATGAACCCTGAAGCTCTGAATCCTGATCTAGGTACGCTCGTTCAAACTCGATCCGCCCGTCCTGCGAGCAACGTGCGCCGTGCCGTCACTACGGCAGTACTCGGCCAAATTCTCGAGTGGTATGACTTCTTCTTGTACGGCACCGCCGCCGCACTTGTCTTCGGCAAGCTGTTCTTTCCGGTTGGCACCGACCCATTGACGGGCACCATCGCTGCATTCGGTGGCTTCACGGTTGGTTTTATCGCTCGACCTATAGGCGGAATGTTATGCGGACATATCGGTGACCGATACGGTCGCAAAGTCGTGATGATGCTTACATTGCTCACGATGGGCACCGCAACCGCTTTGATGGGCGTCTTGCCAACGTATCAGCAAGTCGGCATTGCGGCGCCAATCATGCTGGTCCTTTTGCGTACTCTTCAGGGACTCGCGGCCGGAGGCGAATGGAGCGGCAGCATCTTATTGATTCACGAGAACGCGCCGCAATCGAAGCGCGGCGCGCTCTCGGCATGGAGCCCCTGCGGCGCGGCACTGGGCTTCGTTCTGTCCACCGCTGCGTTCCTGCTCGTGCAGAACTTGCCGGCGGGCGACTTCCAGAGCTGGGGATGGCGCCTTCCGTTTCTCGCTAGCGTCGCACTCGTTGTCCTTGGCCTGTGGATGCGCCGCTCGGTCGGCGAAAGCGCCGCATTCGCCGAAGCAAAAGCCACGCGCCACGAAAGCCGGATGCCTGTCATCGAGGTGCTGCGCCAATGTCCGCGCGAAGTGCTCACCGTCTTTGGCCTGCGCTTCGGCGAGGGCGCGGCGTCCTACCTCTTCTTCGCGTTTTCGATCGCATACGGGCAGTTTCTCGGCATCAAGTCGAGCTGGATCCTGAGCGGCCTGTGCATTTCGATGCTGCTGATGGTCCCCGTTTCGCTATTCTTTGGCTGGGCGACCGACAAAGTTGGGCGCAAGCCGGTTTATCTCGCGGGGGCGGTCGCCATCGTGCTTGTCGGATGGCCCTACTTCGCCCTGCTCGGCACAGGCGAGTACTGGAAGGTGGTTGCGGCGCTCGTCCTTGCCAACAGCATCACGCTGGGCATTCTTCAGGGCGCTCAACCCGCGTTCATCAGCGAAATGTTGCCAGTGCGTTTGCGTTTCTCTGGACTTGGCATCGGCCGGGAAGTGTCTTCCGTACTAGGTGGTGGCCTTTCTCCAATGATCGCCACCATGCTGCTCGCCCACTATCGCAGCGCCGTGCCGGTCGCCATCTATCTGGGCGCACTGGGGCTCATTACGGTCGTCGCTACGTTGCTCGCACGGGAGACGTTTCCCAAAGCGATGCGCGTCGCTGCACGTCGGCAGCCCGAATGACATCCGCATACATCGACCGAGAGGTATCACCTATGCAAGCCCTTCAAAGCGACGCAATCATCGATTCGTTAAACGACTATCCCGAGCATGCAGGACCGTTGTCGCTCGACGCGCTGATCGAAGAAGTCGAGCGCCGCCGCGACGAGTTCGACGCCCTGTCGCATGTGCCGCGCGATATGGTAGCTAAGATGAAGCGCGCGGGAATTTTCCGTTCGAGCACTCCTAAGCGTTTCGGCGGAGAGCCGCTTCCGCCCGCGCGCTTTCTTGAGATCCTCGAACGCATTGCGATAGCGGACGGGTCGACTGCATGGGTCGCAGCGTTCGGCTCCGCTAGCACGTACCTCGCATCATTGCCAGTCGAAACGCAGGCGCAGATCTATGCGACCGGTCCCGATCAGGTCTTCGCGGGCGGCCTGTATCCGCTGCAGAAAGCCGAACGAGTGCCGGGCGGCTTCCTCGTGTCGGGGCAGTGGCGCTTCGCGAGCGGTTGCAAGGGGGCGGACTGGATCGGCGTCGGAATCGGTGGGGTGCCTGCCGGCGCTGACGACAAGAACGCCGGCAAGCCGTTCACTGCGGTCTTTCCGGCGGGCGACGTCGAGATTGTCGATAACTGGAATGTGGTCGGTATGCAAGGCACGGGCAGCCACGATCTGCGTCTGAAGGATAAGTACGTCGAGGAACAATGGACCTTCGTGCGCGGGGGCGCGCCGCTGATCGATGAACCGTTGTATCGGTATCCCGCCATCGCCTACCAGGCGCAGGTGCATGCGGCAGTGAACCTTGGCCTGGCGCGCGCCGCCCTCGACCTGCTGGCAGGGATGTCCGGAGTAACGAAGACCACGACGGGTGCGCCCCGTCTTGCCGATCGCGCGTACTATCGATCGGGGCTCGCGCAGGCGGAAGCACAACTGCGCAGCGCGCGGGCATTCTTCTTCGAGTCCGCGGAAGCATCGTGGCGCACGGTGCTCGCGGGCGATCCGGTGCTGCCCGCAGAAGCCAACCTGTTGCGTCTGTCGGCGACGCACGCGGCCCACACCTGCGCCGATATCGTGATGCAGGCGTACAAGATGGCGGGCGTCGGCGCGATCTATCGCGAGAACCGGATGCAGCGTCTGGTGCGCGATTCGATCGTCGTCACGCAACACGCCTTCCTCGGCGAAGGCAATTACGACGCATCAGGCGCGATCTTCGTCGGCATTCCGCCGGTCACGCCTTATCCCTGAACTTGCAAACGTCGAAAGGACAACAGCCATGACGAACGATCAAGCGCGCACACAGTTTCGCAACGCAATGGCCTCGCTCGGCGCGGCCGTCAATGTCATCACCACTGACGGCCCGCACGGACGCTGCGGTATCACGGCGAGCGCCGTATGCTCGGTGACCGACACGCCGCCGACCATGCTCATCTGCATCAATCAGGCGAGCTATGTTCACGACGTGCTGCTCAATAATGGTCGAGCGTGCATCAACGTGCTGGGCGCGCACGCGCAGGAACTGGCGCGCGTTTTTGCGGGCATGGATGGATGCTCGATGGACGAACGCTTCGCCCGCTGCGGCTCGCGGCCGGGCGCACTGGAACTTCCCGTGCTCGATGACGCGATCGCAAGTCTTGAAGGCCGTATCGTCGACAGTAAGAAGGTCGGTTCGCATTCGGTGCTTTTCGTGCAGGTCGAGCACATTGGCTCGCGCAACGACGGCGATGGTCTCGTGTATTTCGGGCGGCAGTTTCATCGGCTCCCCCGCCCCGCTTCCTGCGAGGCAGCGTGATCATGCAAGTCTGCCCGCTTCTTATAGGTGCAAGCGGATAAGCGGCGCTGTGAGATGTCGCGCCGTTGAAGGACATCGGCGGCTTGCGCGGCCGTTGATGTGATGCACGACACCCTAGACTTCGCAGATAATGCGTCCTATCCTCACCTCTCCGCATTCGCGACGCATGGCGGCAAGCTCATCATCTTTCAAGGGTTCGCCGATGTCATTTAGGTGCCTGGAGCTGTAATTCTCTACCGCCAGAGTGTCGAGAAAGGCATGCCTAGTCAGTCCGATGAATTCATAAAGCTGTTCATCGCACAACGGGGAATAACCACTGAGTTCAATCACGCCTACGCGGGCGTCCTGTCGGATGACGGGACGCCCGCTCGTTTACGTGCGTTACGTGCTGCGAATGATGCGGGCGGGAAAGCTCTCACAGTACGCCTTGCCGAGCTTATGGGCTCGATTACAAGGCACGTTACGTCGCATTCCTTACTATCGGACCGTATGAAAGCAATTCATATAGCCCATTAATGTCCTGAATTTGACGGCAGAAACTCACTCTTCGATACTCGATTCCGCTCTGCGCCGCAGAGCCCGCCGCAGCAACGGGTCATGGCGGTAAGGTATCCGGGATCATAGAGGGGACGATGGCATCATGACTACACAGAGACGTAAAGCTCCAGCAAAAATCGAACAGGCTATGCTAAAGCAAGACACATCGATGCGCTTGCCCGCATTGCTTACCTTCCCCATTCTCGCTGCGGCGCTGTCTGCTTGTGGAGGTGGCGGCTCTTCGAATTCCGCCGATCCCACAATCGCGATGACGGCCGATGGTGCCGTGCAGGGCGTGGCGGCTAACGGCGTGGTGGCGTACAAGGGTATTCCCTTTGCGGCTCCTCCCGTCGGGAGCTTGCGCTGGCGCCCGCCCCAGCCCGTCTCTGCATGGAGCGGTGTGCGGCAGGCCACGTCTTTTGTTCATGACTGCATGCAAACGAGCGGCCCGAATTCCGCACTGACGGTCGCCCCGTCGGAAGATTGTCTGTACCTCAACGTCTGGCGCCCGCAAAACAGCACTGGCAAGAACTTGCCTGTGATGGTCTGGATCTACGGCGGTGCCTACGTCGTTGGCGGAACATCGATGCCGAAATATGACGGCACACAGTTCGCCAAAGAAGGCGTCGTTATCGTCACTGTGAATTACCGGCTCGGCCGCTTCGGCTTCTTTGCACATCCTGCACTCACCGCGGCCGCTGCCCAGTCCGGCGAAACGTTGGCTAATTACGGTTATATGGACCAGATCGCCGCCTTGAAATGGGTGCAGCGTAACATCTCCAATTTCGGCGGCGACCCCACGAACGTCACGATATTCGGGGAATCGGCTGGAGGTGAAGCTATCCACAACCTGCTGACATCGCCGTTGGCATCAGGACTGTTTGCGAAGGCGATCAATGAGTCCGGCAATGGACGCGTCAACCAGTACTATGGCCGTACGCTCACGCGTAACGCCAAGACGGTTGGGGCGTCGGCTGAAGAACAGGGTGCTTCATTCGCCAGTGGACTGGGAATCAACGGGAGTGATGCCAGTTCGCTGGACGCCCTACGTGCCCTCTCGGCAGATCAAGTTCTCGGCGGGTTGGACACCTCAACGTTGAATACATCGCATAGCCTGGCCACGTTCTCAGGCGGCGCGGTCATCGACGGTAAACTTGTGGTTGACGAACCGGAGAATCAGTACAAGGCGGGACACTTTGCGAAGATCCCGCTCATGATTGGGGTGAACAGTGCCGACCTCGGATTTTCGACTCAAGGCATTACGACGAAGGAGCAGGCGTACGCGATCTTCGGTCCTCAAAACTTGAGCGCTGCCGCTGCGGCGTTCGATCCGACCGGCACCGCCTCTGTGGCGTCCATTGAGAGCCAAATTTCTCGTGTCATTACGATGGATGAGCCCGCACGCTTTGTCGCCCGAATCTTTACGTCCAACGGCGCGCCGACGTATCTCTATCGCTTCTCGTATGTCGCTCAGTCGATCAAAAATAGCGTCGCCGGCGCCACGCATGGTGCCGAGATTCCGTACGTATTTGATACCCTTTCCTCTATCTACGGGACAGCTGTCACGAGTCAAGACGAACAGGTGGCGCGTAACATGATCGCCTACTGGACTGCGTTCGCAAAAACGGGAAATCCGTCTAACGCAGGTCTAACAAACTGGCCGGCATACAACATTGCACTCGACAACCAATTGGAGTTCAATGCAGCAGGCACCTTGCAGGTGAACCAGCCGAATCCGTTGAAAGCGCAACTCGATCTTGTTGAGCCGCTTAATGACGCAAATCAAACGGTAAATCGGCAGTATCAGTAATTGATCCGCATGACTGGGCCGATGAGGTCGCTATGCGCGGCTGCCATCGACCCTCGTGATCTAAAGCGAGGTCGCCGATCAACTCGAGCGTGAGCGGCGCGCTGCTGCCCCTTTTTTGCTGTCGGAGCGGAGTGCGCAGTGTTTGCTGAACGCGGTACGGCGGATGCGGTGCCCGCACTTTATGCAGATCAATACGAGTTGTCCGGCGTCACGATCCAGATCGCCGAGGACACGGGCGCGCGCATGCTGGTGCAACTCGACGCGTTCGGCTGTTTCCGCAGGCGGAAGCGACGCCTGGAAATCAGATCAAATTTGACTGTGCTAATGACGCTTCATGGCCGACACCGAAACTTCTTCAGAATGATTGACCTCGTGAGGTCACTGCGTTAGACCGCGTTTCGAATTCGCCGATAGGGACATAAGTCGCCGATGCATTCGCCGGACGCGCCGGATAACTAGCACTTTCGTTGCGCATTACTTTGTTCAAGACTGCCTCGGCTCGCCGACATTCGCCGTTTGCTTAGTCGTCGCGCGCATCCTATATTCTTAACAGATAGCCTTCCCCGCAGGCCCTCTGTGTCGAGAGCAACAGCTAGTCTCGTGCACATGCCTGGCGACTCTCGATCAGACGACACAGCAGGTTGATCAAGCGATCAGCGTTGTACGATCCGACACCATGAAACTCGACCTGCGAAAGCTCTCTTGTGTCTTGCTTGTCTTGCTGACTGTCCCGTCGAAGACATTTGCGCACGACGGTGGAGTCGGTGAGAGCGACCGCGATCGCCACGATGGTCCTCGAAAGCTGCGGGTATTCGACAGCAGGGGCATTGTGGTCGGACCACTCGTTGATGCTCCATTCTCGAGTTTCTCGAGTGGTGCTCTCATCACTGTCAACGGCGCGAATGTCGTTGTCCCCATAAGGCGGATGACGGATAGCGGCGGTCACGTCTCGTCCACTCAATATGCGTGGGCGGAAGGAAAACCGTGGTACTCAACAACTGATTGCAGCGGGCCCCCGGTGATCATCGACACCTTCGCCGTGCTAAGACCGCTAGAAGTCGTACGACGCGGCACCGATGTGACAGCCTACATTGCTTCGGATACTGACACGGCTTCGGTCGACCTCAGGTCCTACTCCGACGCTAAAGATCGATGCAGCGCCTATGACCTTCCAGGCGTGGGAGGGGTCTGGATGACTGGGTTTGCTTATTCACTAACTCAGTATTTCCTTGAGCCGCTCACCGTCCACTATTGAACGCGATGACAGGACTGCGAGTACGCGAAGGAGTCTCTCGTGAAAGCTACAGTCAAGACTGCGGTGATTGTAGTGGCCCTTGCCTCGATGTGGAGCGGCCGCGGATCTGCCGACGATGTAGGTACACGGCATGAAGGTGAGCATCGCTCTCTGAGAGTTGTCGATGCGCGCGGAAGTTTCGTAGGCACCTTAACGTCCGGTCACACTGACTTCTTCGGCAACTCGTCCCCGGGTGTGGTTCTGACGGTGAACGGGGCCATTGTATTCGTACCGATTCACCGGGCGAGCGATGCGAACGGCCATACCGTCGCGTCGCAGTACGTCTGGGGCGATGTGTCTTACGCGTTCTCCTTCCGAACGAGCGACTGCAGCGGCCCGCCTTTCGTACGGGGAGAGCCAGCCGGCAACCTACGCCCTGTAGCCGTTTCGCGGCAGGGCGGCGAAGCGACGCTTTACATAGCGCCCGACTCATTTTCGTCCGACTTAGCACCGTCGGTACGCTCCACGCGGTATGTCGACGGCTCGTGCATAAGCATCATGCCCGTTGGTCGAGAGGAAGGCTGGACGCCCGAGAGCAGCTTCTCGCTCACCGAGCACTTCCCTGAGCCGCTGACCGTCCGGTAGCTCGCAAGAGTCCCATTGACGGGAGACCGAGATGTGCAAATTGCTTTCTGTCGTTACGCTCCTGTTCATCGCCACGCCAGCATTCGCCGGCAGTGACCACGACGGAGACGGTGTCCATGGCGACGGCCGACGGCACGGGCACGATGTCCTCAAGGTTCTCGACGCCAGGGGCAATGCGGTCGGCCCGCTCGCAATCGATAGCGTCGGCAAAGGCGTGGTTCTGACAGTCGGAGGAGCGCGGACGTTCGTAGGCGTTTATCGACCCTTCGACGAACATGGCCGGCAACATGCGTCGGAGTACGCTTGGTCGGCAGGCGGATTCTCCTTTCCAACCGCAGACTGTAGCGGCCCCCCCGCGATCGTCAATGCCTGGCCAGTGCTGAGGCCTTCCACTCTGGTCAGGAATGGCGCGAAGCTAACCCTCTATCTCGCGCCCGACGGCCCGACCACGACCATAGTCGTTCATTCGAGTTCGGGCGCGGGCTCCTGTTATACCTACCCGGGAGGTCACTCCGGTCCCCCACCTTACACGGCTGAAGCGTGGGGCATTGAGTCAGCTTACCCGCTCGACTACCCGGAGCCACTTACGATCCACTATTGAATGCTCGGCGATTCGCTGCGGGCACCAATGGGGAGGACCGGCCGCTACTCGGTATGCAAGGCAAGCGGTCGATCATATGTCGCCGAGCATGTCAGTTAGCCGAAGTGCGTCGCGCCCCTGCGATGAATGATCGAGGCCCGCCTGTGACTTCGGCGTGAGTGATCCCAGCCCAAAGCTTGGCTTTCGTCCCAAAGGCCGGTTCGCCGACGTAGGCTCGCTCGCAGCGCTCCCACTCAGTGACTCGACGAAGGTTGCCCGACTAGTGCGCGGCTCGGTGCACCGTGGACGGGTCGATGGAGTGCCATCGCTTGAAAGAGAGAGCGCTGCAGAGACTGCGGCTTTCTGCTCACGGATCGTACGTTCCTCGTGAGGGAGTGTGCCTTCACGAGTCACGAGAATATTCACAATCGGCATACGGTTCTCCAAGAGAAAGGGAGGCGCTGATTGCGCGCCTCCCTTAAGTTCAGCGCCCTGCGATAAGGCCGCCATCGACGTGGAGAATCTCGCCGGTCGAGAAGGCTGCGTCCTCGAGGTAGAGCACCGCTCGAACAATATCTTCGACCTCGCCTAGCTTGTTCATGGGGTGAAAGGCAGCCAGCTTTTCCACCATGCTCGGATCGTGCATGGGCGTGCGGATGACGCCCGGCGCCACTGCGTTCACGCGAATGCCGCGTGTGGCGTACTCGATCGCCATGCTCTTGGTGGCGGAATTCATCCCGCCCTTGGTCAGCATCGCGAGGAAAGCGGGAGAGCGAGAGCTCGCAAACTCCGCCGTCGAGGCAGTGATCTGGACAACGTGTCCGCTGCCCTGTTTCAACATCACCGGAATGACTTGCTGGGTCGTGAAAAAGAAACCGTCGAGGTTGGTCTTTAGCTTGAGACGATAATCTTCTTCGGTGTATTCAGTGAATGCCTTGCCGATAAAAATGCCGGCGTTGTTCACCAGCGTGTCGATTCGGCCAAAGCGGTCCAGCGCTGCAGCGACCACACGCTTGCCGGTCTCCGGGTCACCGATGTCGCCCGCGACGGTCACAAGGTCCGGGTCGGCTGAGGGCTGAATGGAGCGCGACGTCGCAACCACGCCGTAGCCGCGCGCGCGAAAAGCCTTGACGATCCCCTCGCCCATACCTTGGGAAGCGCCGGTGACAATGGCTACTTTCTTCTGACTCATGGTATTTCTCCTGGCTGTTGACTGAACTTGGGATGCCGTTGGCATCTCGTGGTATGGACAGGAGGTTAGCGCTGGACTTCGTGAACGGGGAGTCGCTATCCTTGCGCAATGACTGATAAAAAACGCACAGAACTCGACTGGCAGGACATCAGGATTTTTCTGGCGCTTGGACGCTACGGAAGCCTGTCTGCTACGGCACGCGCACTGCGCGTTAATCATGCAACGGTCGCCCGCCGTGTTCAGTCTCTCGAGGAGAGCACGGGTCAGAAGCTGGTCGAGCGCAGGCCAGAAGGATACGTACTGACTCCTGCGGGAAGAAATACGTTGCAGGCTGCAGCGGAGATGGAAGCTGCAGCGCAGAGAATGAAGCATGCCGAGGCGAGCGATGGAGACGGCAGCCTTCGAGGCCTGGTGCGTATCAATGCACCGCCCGCGCTGACGCAGGGCTTCATACTTGCCCGCCTTACCCGCCTCACCGAGTCCTACCCCGGTATCGATATCGATCTTGCGACGAACCTTCGTTCGGTCAGTCTCGATCGTCACAAAGCAGATATCGCGGTGCGCGTGGGTCGCCTTGCCGACGCGGACCTGATCGCCAAGTCACTCGGCCTCATGTCGTTCGGCTTCTATGGCACAACCGCGCAGTGTGAACGAGTCGAACGAGGAGAGCCGCCGGTTTTCGTGAGTTTCAACGAGGAAAGCGCCGACATGCCCGGCACGAGCTGGTTGTCGCAGCATTTCCCTCACTGTCGCGTTTCATTCCGCGCTGAAAATCACATACTGCAAGCTATTGCGGCTCGGGACGGCGCGGGTTTAGCTTTGCTGCCCCATTATCTAGGGCGAAGTCTGTCTGGGCTGCGGTTGTCCGCTCTAGGGCCGCTGCCTCCCCCGCGAGATATGTGGCTTCTCATACGCAGGCAGGACCGTAACGTGCCGACGCTAAGGGTGGTTACGCAGCACTTGATCGATTCATTCAAGGAAAGTGAGGCGCTTTTCAACGCATGACAGGCGATGGCCTGTTGGCCTACCATCGCCTTGCCCCGGCCAGTCGATCTCGGCCCTCAACCGCTGCACTCGAGGGCGAACATTACGTCGAAACGTCCGAGCGATGGCGCATCGACTGACGCTTCATGGCCGCGTGCCACCGGCTGCGGTCGGCTCTAGGCGACCTGTTGCAGCCGGTCGCGCAGTCGCCGTTTTCATTGGAGTGGAACCGTCATTCCGTGCCATCGCTTGCAGGACAGCCATCGGCCAGCTCGCAATGCACGACGCCGACGATCCGATCGCGCCCTATGCCGACTCGCGGCCTCTTCGGTCAAGCTGCCGAGAAACGGCAAGCTGAAAACCTGCAAAGGCTTCCCGCATCATGCAAAGACTGACTACCGCTCGTCCCTTTCATGATCGCGTCGAGCCGCAAACCCAAACACCATCATGCAGCCGATGCACGCAGCGCCTCGAGCGTCGGCCCTTTCGGTCGCAAGCGCATGCGTGCATCCAGATGGCGCCAGGGCAGATCCGCAGGATCGGCGGCCATCGGGCCGGGAGCTTTTGCAACGAGAATGCGCGCGGTAATCGGCTCGAAGTCGGCGCGAAAATGCACCGAGCTCTTGACCACGACGATTTTCATATGCTCCGGCTCGATGCCCGCGACGCGAAACAGATTTCGGTCGAACACCTGCATCTTGATGCTGCTTACCACGATGCGTAATCCTTCGATGCGCAGGCACGCGGTCGGCCCGAGTTCGCCTTTCATGCCTTGAAGCATCGGGCCGTCGAAACGAAATCGTCCATCCGACACAGACTCGACCTCGAACTCGCCTTCGACCGGTGAATCGCCCGGTACATTCGAGCCGCCGCCGAGCGCGAGTCTGATGCGCGCGCCCACGCCTGCGCGATGCGCCGCCCGCGCTGCCTGCTCGTCCCAGATGACGCCTACGGCCGCGTCGCGCGCACGGTGACGCAACAGTGCGCGCACCATGCCCATCGTGTTCGAATCACCGCCGACGCCGGGATTGTCCTGCGTATCCGCGATGACAACGGGCTTTGTCGCAGCGCGGCCGGCGGCGATGGCTTCCAGGACGGCTTCGTCAGGCGAAAGGAAAGACACGCCCCAACGCGCTTCGTCGTGGGTGATCCGCGTGTACAACGCATCGACCGCGTGCTCCGCGCTTGCCTGATCGAGCGCATATCCCCAGATCGCCGGACCGCACGCGACGAAATCCGATGCCGGAAAGCCGGGCGCGAACGATAGCGACACCACCGTCTTTTCCAGCGCCTCGATCGCACCGTACATGCCGCGCGCCGGCTCCACCAGCGTACACATACCGTTCACCGGAATCAGGAACGGCACGCGTCGCATCGCGCGTTTGAACGGCCTGCCGTGCGCGACGCGCTGCGCGAGGAGATGCGCTGCGCGCAACCCGGTCTCGGCCATATCGACGTGTGGATACGTGCGATACGCGACGAGCGCATCAGCGAGTTCCAGCATGCTTGCTGTGACGTTCGCATGCAGGTCGAGCGACACAACGAGCGGCATGTCGTCGCCCACGATGCGCCGCACGCGCGCAAGCAATTCGCCTTCGCCGTCATCGAGATGCTCGGTCACCATCGCGCCGTGCAGATCGAGATAGATTGCATCGAAGCCGCCTTTTTTCACCTGCTCGACGATGGCGCCCGCGATGCGTTCATACGCGTCCTCCGTCACCTGCGCCGATGCGCTCGCGCCAGCCCAGATCACCGGGATCAATTCGTGGCCTTGCGCCTCTGCCCACTTGATGAAGCCGCCGATCGGCACATTCACGTCACGCAGCGCGAGCACTTCGGCGCCGTGCGCCATCGGCGGGAAACCTTCGCCCTGAATGAAGCTCTGGTAGCTTGCCTTCGTCGGCGCGAAGGTGTTCGTTTCGTGCTGAAATCCTGCGATCAAGATCTTCATGTCCGTGGTCCGTGTATCTGTCGATAGAGAGTCAGGCTGCGCGCATTCTTGCGCTCGCGACCGTTCGCTTGTTGGCAAGAATCAGCACGCATGAAAGCGCAGCCATGCCTGCCATCAGGAGCAGTCCGCCGTTCGTGCTGCCGGTCGCGGCTTTCACCCAGCCGAGCGCCGCCGGCCCCCAGAACCCGCCGGAAAGCCCGATCGTATTGATGAACGCGATGCCTCCCGCCGCCGCGGGACCCGCGATGGTTTCCGACGGGATCGCCCAGAAGACCGTGTAGGCCATCCACATGCAGGCGGTGGCGAGGGTGAGCAGCGTGAGGGTCGCGAAGAGATGCCCGGACGCGTAAGGCGTCGCGACCAACAACGCGGCAGCGGCAAGCTCCGGAAGTGCGCTGTGATAGCGCCGCTCGCCCAGCTTGTCGGAGCGGCGGCCGGCTGCATACATGGCGATCGCGGCGGCCAGATACGGAATCGCCACGAACCAGCCGAGGCGGATCGTGTCGTTCACGCCCTGTTCCTTGAGCAGCGTCGGCAGCCAGAAACTGATCGCGTAGATCGAAAAGATGATGCAGAAGTACGCGAGTGCGAGCAGATAGACGCGCGGATTGCGCAGCACCTCGCGAAACGATTCGATGCGATGCTCAGAACTTGCGTGCGCGTCGACTTCCGCTTCGACGACACGTTGTTCGTCCTGCGTGAGCCAGCGCGCATCAGACGGACGATCAGCGAGCACGAACCACACGAGCGCGCCGAGCGCGATACACGGCAGGCCTTCGACGAGAAACATCCACTGCCAGCCGGCCAGTCCGCCGACGCCCGAGAGCGATGAAATCAGCCACGCCGAAAGCGGCCCTCCGATCACGCCGCCGAGCGGCCCCGCGACGAACACGATCGCAATGGCGCGGGCCATGCGCGTCGGTCCATACCAGCGCGACAGGTAATAGATCATGCCCGGTGCGAAGCCCGCTTCGAACACGCCGAGCAGAAAACGCATTGCGTAAAACGCGGGCACGCTGCGCACGAACAGCATGCATGCCGACGTCACGCCCCAGAGAACCAGAATGCGACTGAACGTGAGGCGCGCCCCGAGCTTCGGCAGCATCAGGTTGCTTGGAATCTCGAACAGCACGTAGCCGATGAAGAAGATCCCAGCGCCTACGCCGTATGCGGCATCGGAAAAGCCGAGGTCGCTTTGCATCTGAAGCTTCGCGAACCCTACGTTCACGCGATCCAGATACGCGAACATGTAGCACGCGATGAGCAGCGGTAAAAGCCGCCAATTGATTCTGCTATAGAGCGCCGAAACGGCCTGGCCGTCGCGCAACATCTGAATGGTCGACATCCGCGTCTCCTATTGGGTCTTCCCTCGTCGGGTGAGACCATAGTCGACGCATGCAGCCGTGCGAGCAAGAGCAACTAAGTTCACATGTCGTTGTCTTTCGAGCAACGCAAGGTTTCGAATCGGACGCCCGGTTCACGCGCGAGACCGATCAGCACGACGGTCGGAGACTGGCCAACGATGATGATCGCGGCGGGACGGTGCAGATGATCCGGTCATCGCCCGGGCTCAGCAGCCGCCGTTGAACAGGGAGTCGCCAGGGTCTACGTCGGGAAGCTGCGCTTGGAAGTCGCCAGGCAACTCGCGTCGGTCAGGCGGGAAAGAGCGCAAGATCGACCGCCGCAAGATGCTGATGGACGCAGCCGGCCATTACAACCGTCCCGAACTGCTCAGTCTGATGATCGACCGCACGCCGATGGCTCACGTGCATGAACGCGCGACGCTGTCGGCGCCGGCGCTGGGAAGCGAATCCGTCGCCTAAGACCATCGCGCTTCGGTAGCGTGAATAGGCATCTCAAAGCCATCGGCATAAAGCCAGCCTTACAGCACCATTCATACAACCGTACTCCGCGAGAGCCCATTGCGCACGGCAGCTTCGCAGAATGCCACGTTCTCCACGGCATCCATCATCGCTCCAGGTGCACCAGCACGGTCTCAACCTTATTAGCCCCTCTGTCCACCCGACGTCCATCCAAACGTACGGCTTTAGTAATCCACTCAGCGCCGAAATCCCACAATCGCAAGCTTTGTCACTTCCTTGTAATCCGGCGTCTTTAGCCTCGCTCCTCTAAACGATGTCTAAGACTAACGGAGTGAATCGAATGGCGAGCCTGCGTTTCTGGTCAATGGCCCTGGTGGGCAGTGTGTCTCTACTCGGTTGCGGCGGACATGACGCGTCGCATCCGAACCCTCCGCAGGCAACGCGCACCGTCATCATGGTGTGGGATGGACTGCGCCCCGACTCGGTCACTCAGGCCGATACGCCGAACCTCTACGCGCTCCGTCAGGCCGGCGTCAACTTCACCGACAATCACTCGACGTATCCGACCTTCACGATGATGAACGGCTCGTCGTTCGCGACGGGCTCGTTCCCGAAGACGAGCGGCTTCTACGGCAACACGTTCTGGACACCGCCGCAAGGCGCGTCGAACACCATTCCCGTCGGCAAGTCGGCTTCGGGCGGGAGTCAGGATTACGTCGATCCGGTGTTCACCGAAGACTATCAAGTCCTGACCACGCTCAATAACTACTACAGCGGCCAGTTGCTGCTCGTGAAAAGCCTGTTCGCCACCGCGCAGGCCGCCGGCATGGTGACGGCCGCCATCGGCAAGTCCGGCGCGGCATACATCCAGAATCTGAATCAGGGCGGTTACTTCCTCGACGAAAACACCGTGCAGCCGCGCAGCCTCGTGTCCGAGCTGCAGGCCGCGAACATCGCCGTGCCGAAGAACACGGTGTTCGGCTATTCCGGCAACGACGCGGTCACGCTCGCGTCCAGCAACGGCGATCCGACCGCGCGCGCCGGCTACGTCACGTTCAACACGACGGCCTACGACCCGGCGGGCAAGCTCACGGTCGCCGCGCGCGACAGCGCCGACACGACGCAAGGCGCGCCGGAAGACGCGGCCAACAAGTACATGATGTCCGTCTTCACGCAGTACATCCTGCCGAAGAAGCAGCCCATGCTGTCGCTCATCTGGTTCCGCACGCCGGATAACGTCGAGCACGGCTATGGCCCCGGCACGTCGAACATGAAGGCCGGCCTGCGTTCGCAAGACGCGCGGCTCGGCGAGCTGATCGCAGGCCTGAAAGCCAACAATCTCTACGAGACGACGAACATCGTCGTCGTGTCGGACCACGGGCATTCGACGGTGTCGGGTCCGCTCGCGCTGTATCCGCTGCGCGCGATCACGCCGTCCGCGACGCCGCCTTCGGGCAGCCCCGTCAACGGCTCGACGAGCGGCAGCGACGCCGCCGCGCTGGGCGCCGTCAACGCGAACGGCTACTCGTTCTCCGGCGACGTGCGCTCGGCCGACCTCCTCACCTTCCGCGGCTTCAACGCCTACGACGGCTCCGGCTGCGTCACCTCGGCCATGTACGGTCTGACGGCGAACGGCACGCCCACCGTGCCCGTGAAGAACGATACAACCGGCACGCTGTGCGGCGCGGCCAACACGAAGTATCAGGCGATCAGCGCGAACCTGCCCGCGCCCGTCGCGAGCTTCAAGGTGCCGGCCGTCGGCAGCTTGCCGGCGAACGGCATCGTCATTGCGGCGAACGGCGGCTCCGACTACTTCTACGTGCCGGGCCACGATCCCGCCACCATCCGCAAGCTCGTGCAAGTGCTGCAACAGCGCGAAGAGTTCGGCGCGATTTTCGTCGATAGCCGCTACGGCAACCTGCCGGGCACCCTGCCGATGTCGATGGTCAACCTCGAAAACGCCCAGCGCCAGAACAACGGCCAGCCGGACGTCGTCGCGAGCTTCACGTGGGACGACCAGACGAGCGTTCAGGGCATGCCGGGCATCGAGTTCGAGAGCGTGGGCGGACAGCGCGGCATGCACGGCAGCTTCGGCATCAACGACGTGCACAACACGCTCATTGCGAACGGTCCGTCGTTCAAGCCGTCGACGGTCGTCAGCACGCCGACCGGCAACGTCGATGTCGCGCCGACGGTAGCCTACCTGCTCGGTCTTTCGATGCCGCAGGCCGACGGGCGCATCATCAACGAATCGCTCAAGACTGCCGCGAGCAGCGCGACGCCGAGCGTCGCGGCGTCGGTGGTCACGCCGCCTTCGGTCGCGACGGGCTTGCGCTTCGAACTGCCCACGGACCCGACCGGCGCCACCGCCGACACGTCGCTTGCGCAGGGCACCTACACGATCAACCTCGCGGTCAAGGATCTGACCGTGGACAACAAGACTTATCGCTACTTCGACTATGCCAAGGCCATTCGCCATTAAGCGCGGCCGCGCGGCGATGCTCGCATCGCTGTGCGGCGCGCTCCTGATCTGTTCTCCCGCGCACGGCTCGCCGAAGAAGGTCCATGCGCCGACGTTCGAGTCCGCGTTTTCCGCGCAAGGCGAGCCGCCGACGCTTCACTTCACGGTGAAGTATGCGGCGCGCGACGGGCTCCACACGATGCAGGTCTGGCGCGACGGCGAGTCGCGCCTGCGCCGCCGCACCGACGATGCCGTCGATACGTACGTCATTCGCGACGCGTCGGACCCGACGGATTATCAGATGATCGTCGTCGACTACGACAAGCGCATCACGACGCGCATCGACCGGAACAACCTGGTGCGTCTCGGGCGCTTCTCGGACTGGTTCGATCTCTCGCACGGATTGCGGCATCCGGTCGGCGCGTACCGCATCGTGCCGGCCGAGGCGCCGCCGAACACCGACGCGCCTTTGGCGAGCTGCCGGTGGTATGGGATCGAGCAGGCGGGCGAGACGCATCGCGTCTGCTGGAGCGAGAAGGACCGTTTGCCGCTCGTGATCTGGTCCAGTGCGCAGGGCGTCGTCTGGCGGGTGACGGCGGTCGACCGTGAACGTCTGCCGCGCGATACCTTCCAATTACACGATGCCGGCTTCGTGCGCAATGATGCGAACGCCGAGCTTGACAACGACTGAACGCGCCTAAGGCCCGCCGCTCAATAGAACCAATACAAGCGCAGAGCGGGCCGGCGCGCCACTCACCTCTCAGTCAGCCGGGGATTTACCGGAGCGCACACGTACAAAGTGTTGCGCGAGAGCCGCGGCGCGCTTTCGCGACCGACCGGTCGGATTGCACCCTCCTCGGGCTCTTTCCTACAAATGCCCTTCACGCGGGGCTTTGCAGAACCGCATAGTGTGCGCCGTGCCACATTCGGGCGGCAACTGCGGCGCACCGCGCGCGCGATGACGGGTATCGTATGTCCGGTCGGTCAGATACCGCACTCATGACTTCGCCTGTGCATCTGCCGGTGCACACGGCCCTAACGCGTCCCCGCGCACAAAACATCGATTTAGCCGTAGGAGAATCAATATGGCAAAGAACCCCTATAGCCGCCGGACTTTCCTGAAAAGCTCCGCGTCCGCAGCGGCGTTAATGTCGCTTCCCATTCCCGGCATGACCGCTACCACGGGCCACGTCCGGGTGGAATGGCAAACGTTCAAAACGACGCCGCAATATGCGTCTTTTCTGAATGCCATCAAGCTGATGAAGGCCGTCACCGACGCCAGCAAGCCCACTTCGTGGAACTACTGGGTGAATGTGCACGTGAATTACTGCCCGCACATGAAGCCGTACTTCTTCGCATGGCACCGCGGCTATCTCTATTACTTCGAACAGCAACTGCGAACCGTTAGCGGAGACAGCTCGCTCACGTTGCCTTATTGGGATTACTACGCGCACCCGACCATTCCGAGCGAGTTTCTCGATAGCGCGACCGGTAATCCGTTATACGTGTCCGGCCGCGCGAACTCGAACGTCTATAACGCGCTGACCATGGCGCCGTTTTCGACGCAGGTCAATAACTTCCAGCGCGGCACCAGTAACTCGTACGAAGCGTCGTTCGAAAATGCGCCGCACAATCCGGTGCACGACATTATCGGTGGATGGATGGCCGACATGCAGTCGCCGACCGATCCGATCTTCTACCTGCATCATGCAAACGTCGACCGCCTGTTCGACGGATGGGCGGGCCTCGCGCGAACCAATTATCCGTCGCCGACGGATTCGTACTGGAGCGGCTCGTTCACGTATGCGTCCGGACTCACGATAGCGAAGTCGAAGACCTACCAGCCTTCGCTGCTGGGCTATTCGTACGCGAACAACTCGTTGCCGTCGTCCATGCCGCCGAGCGCGCAGGTGGGCAGAATCATCCGCGTGCAGGCGCAGATTCCGCCGATCCGCACGCGTCCGGCCATCGGCAACTTCAGCGCGACGGGGCCCCGCTCCATCGGCAACGGCCGCCGCTCGCTCGGCGGCGTGGCGAATCTGAAGCTCAACGAGCATTCGGTGAGCGCGGCGGTCTCGCTGGCATCGTCGGATGTGACGGCTCTGCAAACCGCGGTCACATCGCCGTTGACCACTCCCGCGGCCACGAACGCCAACCCGAACGCCCAGGCAGCGCCCGGCCAGGCCAAGTTCGCGAAGATCGTGCTCGACACCGTCACGGTCACGTCGCTCGGCAAGCAAGGCGGCTACTTTTATAACGTGTACGTCAACTTGCCGTCTGCCGGAGACGCCGATCCGAGCGCGCAAGCCCGCTTCGTCGGAACGATCGGACCGTTCGAAGTCTCAGCGGCCATGCACCATGCCGGCGGCACGCTGATGCTGCCTGCCAACGATGCGCTGCGCGGCCTGACGCCCGCGGAACTGAAGCAGGTCGTCGTCTCGCTCGTGCGCGTGAATGGCGACAATTCGCCGACGGGCGTCGTGATGTCGATGAACGAACTGCGCCTCGAACTCGCGACGACTGCCGACTGACGCTGCTGGCGGCATCTAAGCGAAGAAGCCCGTCGCATTGCGACGGGCTTTTTTCTTTGTGCTCGCGCTTCTCGTCACCCGAGCGCCCCGGCCTACTCGCTACCCATCGGCCCCTGAATGGTGAGGCTGTTCTTGACCGACGCGACGCCCGGCGTGTTCGACGCCGCGCGCGTGGCCAAGTCGATCTCCGATTGGTCCGCGACCGACCCTTGCAGCATCACGACGCCGTTTTTCACTCGCACCGTGATGCGCGCGGTGTTGAGCCCCTTCGTGCGGGTGAGCGAGCGGATGACGTCCTTGCGCAGCGCGCGATCCGCGGTCTTGTCTTGCTGACGAGCGGCGGAGGCGGCGTCCGCGCTCGCGGGAACGTCGCTCGCGGCTTGCGCATGCGCCAGCGCGACCGTCGCGCACAACACCGGAAGAAGGAGGTATTGCTTCAAATTCTTCAACATGTTTCCCCTGAAATGACCGCGCCAGTCGATGCAGGCGCGGCAAATGTTCTTCAGCGCTGGACCTGCAACGCCCGTCCGCTGTCGAACTCGAATTCATTCGGATCGCGAAACGCCGTCGCCCGCAATCCTCTTTGCACCGCAAGGATAGGCGCATTGTCCGATGTCCCGCCCCCCTCGTGAATAGGGGGCGCGACTGGCGAGCGCGGGACGGAAGGCCGCGCCTTACCGCGATTCGGTCGTGAGCAGCGCATGAATCATTCGTGCGAGCAGATACGGCGTGTCCGGCGCGGCGAGATAGTCGGGCCGTTCGAGCACCATCGCGCGGGGCAGCGCAAGCAGCGTGTGAAGCACCATGAACCGCGCCTTTTCCGCATCGCGCACGCGGATTTCCGACTGGAAGCGCGCCATCAATGCCGGCGTCGCGCCCGGATGCCAGATTTCCTCCGCCTTGACGAGATCGAGCCGCACGAGTTCGTCGTAGTGGATCGAGCGCACGTTGAAGGCCGGATCGAGCAGCATCTTCTTGCGATGCACGCCGAGCCCGACCGTCAGCGTCAGCAGGATGCCGTCGAACAGCGTCGCGCTGGGCGGCAATGCGGCGATGCCCGCGAGCAGCGCATCGCGCGATTCGTTGCGGTAGTCGTCGAACACGGCGCCGATCAGCGCATCCATCGTCGGAAAGTATTCGTACAGCGAACTGATCGCGACGCCCGCGCTTTCCGCCACGCGCAGCGCCGTCAGCGCTTCGCGTCCCTCGTTTTCCAGAATGCTGCGGCCGGTCTGCTTCAACGCCGTGACGAGCGCCACGGAGCGAGCCTGCCGCGGCGCCTTCCGAAGGCCGCGCGGCCGCTTCACGCGGACCACGCAGTCGTGCTCGGCCATTGCCACCGGACAATCCGTTCGATGCATCCCTTCTCCCGATGATGGCGGCCGCGCGCTGCGGTCCGCGACATGTCCGCCTCGACTATAAGCAGCCGCCGGGGCGCGCTCACCCCTCGTTTCGAGGGGCGGCAGCGTCGGTCACATGCGCCACCATGCCGGTCACAACCGGCACGGCCGCGGAGTCGTCGTCCGCCGCCATCAGAAGCGTGAAGGCCGGCGTCGTCATGCACTCAGACCACTCAGGAAGAACCATGAGCTACACCCCGCCCATCCGCGACATGATGTTCGTGATGACCGAGCTCGCCGGACTCGATACGGTCGTCGCGCTGCCGGGTTGCGCCGATGCCACGTGCGACACGGCGCAGGCCATTCTCGAAGAAGGCGCGAGGCTGTGCGGCGAAGTGCTTGCGCCTTTGAACGCGGCGGGCGACCGTCAGCCTCCAATCTGGCGCGACGGCGAGGTGAGCGCGTCGCCGGGGTTCGCCGAGGCCTTCGCCCAATTCGTGCGAGGCGGCTGGCAAGGCTTGATGCATCCGGTGGAGTTCGGCGGTCAGGGGCTGCCCAAGTTGATCGCTGCGCCGTGCCTCGAAATGCTGATGGCGGCCAACCTGTCGTTCGGCACCTGCCCGTCGCTGACCGACGGCGCCATCGACGCCTTGTTGCTCGCGGGCTCGGCCGAGCAGAAAACGCGGTATCTGCCGAAGCTCATCAGCGGCGAGTGGACCGGCACCATGAACCTGACTGAGCCGCAAGCCGGCTCCGATCTCGCCCTGCTGCGCGCGCGGGCCGAACCGACGGACGACGGCGCGTATCGAATCTTCGGCACCAAGATTTTCATCACATGGGGCGAGCACGACATGGCGTCGAATATCGTCCATCTCGTGCTGGCCCGCACGCCGGACGCGCCCGAGGGCATCAAGGGCATCTCGCTTTTTCTCGTGCCGAAGGTCCTGCCGAACGCGGACGGCTCGCTCGGCAAGCGCAACGACGTGCACTGCGTCTCGCTCGAACACAAGCTCGGCATCCGCGCGAGCCCGACAGCGGTGCTGCAATTCGGCGACGGCGGCGGCGCGACGGGCTTTCTCATCGGCGACAAAAATCGCGGCCTCGAATACATGTTCGTGATGATGAACGCGGCGCGCTTCGCTGTCGGCCTGCAGGGAATCGGCATGGCGGACCGGGCTTACCAGAAGGCCGCCGCGTATGCGAAGGAACGCGTGCAAAGCCGCCCGGTGGACGGCTCGTCGGAGCGGGCGGTTCCGATCATCCGCCATCCGGACGTGAAGCGCATGCTCGCCACCATGCGCGCGCTCACGGAAGGCGCGCGCGCCCTCGCCTACGCAGCGGCTTCGCATCACGATATCGCGCAGCACCATGCCGATGACGCCGTGCGCGCCGAACACCGCGCGATTTACGAATATCTCGTGCCGATCGTCAAGGGCTACAGCACGGAGCTGTCGGTGGAAGTGACGAGCATCGGCATTCAGGTGCACGGCGGCATGGGCTTCATCGAAGAGACTGGCGCGGCGCAGTACTATCGCGACGCGCGCATTCTGCCGATCTACGAAGGCACCACGGCCATTCAGGCGAATGATCTGCTCGGCCGCAAGACGCTGCGCGATCGCGGCGCGGTCGCCACGCAGATGCTCGCGCGCATCGACCGGACGCTCAGTGAACTGCGCGCGCATCCGGCGTTCGGCATTCGACCGGCGTTCGCGGCGATGCACGACCATCTCGATGCGGGCCGCGCCGCGCTCGCGCGCGCCATCGACTTCATGTTGACGCATGCGAAGTCGGATCCGAACGCGGTCTTCGCGGGCAGCGTGCCTTATCTGATGCTGTCCGGCACCGTGCTGTGCGGCTGGCAGATGGCGCGCGCGCTCATGGCCGCAGCGGCGCTGGAAGCGGGCGATCCGCTCTTCTACGGCGCGAAGGAGGCGACCGCGCACTTCTACGCGACGCATATTCTGCCGCGCGCCCTGACGCTCGAAATCGCGATTCTCAGCGCGCGGGGCGACGACGGCGTGCTCGCGCTGCGGGACGAGCAGTTCTGAGCGAAGGCGCTTTCGCTCGCAGCGTAGGCCCCGCAAGCACTGCACGCGCCGCCCCCCATTTCGGAGGGGGGCGGCGCATTGTTCAGCATTGCTATTCTCGCAACGTGCCGCATCGCCGGCGCCAGCAGCGACGCGAACATCGCGCGTCGGGCTTGCGGCATCGGCTTGCCAGCGCGTCGCGCGCCGCGCTCGCCGGCACTGACTCGCCGCCCGTCCGGCGGGCACACAACCATCGGAGACAGCATGAAACGTTTCATCCCGGCTCTGCTGCTGGCCGCGTCGGCGGCCGTCATCGCGGCGAGCCAGACGCTCGCGGCGCCATCCGTCAGCCCTTCCATCACGCAGCCCACGCGGGTCGAGAACCTGCCCGGCTACAACCAGCCGAACCAGTATCTCGCGCGCCGCGCCACGAAGATCGCGGACAACATGGAGCCCGTCGTCGAGCACGCCGATCAGGCCGACGAGGCAGCGCAAAAGCTCGCGGCGCTGCGCGGCAAGACCGGCAAGCGGCCGAACATCGTCGTCTTTCTGCTCGACGACGTCGGCTACAGCGACTTCGGCTTCAACGGCGGCGGCGACGCCGTGGGCAACGCGACGCCGGACGTCGACCGCATCGCGAAGCAAAGTCTCATTCTGAGTTCGGCGTATTCGCAGCCGAGCTGCTCGCCCACGCGCGCCACCATCATGACCGGCCAGAACATGGCGCATCACGGCATTCAGGTGCCGCCGATGTACGGTCAGCCCGGCGGACTGGCGGGACTCACCACCCTGCCCGAACTGCTGTCGCGTGCGGGCTATACGACCCAGGCGGTCGGCAAGTGGCATATCGGCGAGAACGAAGGTTCGCAGCCGCAGAACGTCGGCTTCGACGACTTCCGCGGGTTCCTCTCCGTCTCCGACATGTACACGGAATGGCGCGATCCGCAGTACAACCCCGAGGTCGCGCTTAGTCCGGAGCGGTATCGCTATGTCCTGAACCTGCCGTTCAACAAGAGCGACGTTCATGCGGTGAAGGGCGGCAAGATCGAAAACCTTTACGAGATCAACACGGACACCATCAAGGATCTCGACCAGAAGTGGCTGGACTACACGGTCGCGTTCCTCGACCGGCAGAAGGACGCCGCGAAGCCCTTCTTTCTCTATTACGCGCCGCGCGCCTGTCACTTCGACAATTATCCGAACGACTACTACCGCGGCCGTTCGGCGGCGCGCACGAACTACGGCGACTGCATCGTCGAGGTGAACGACATCTTCAAGAAGATGATCGACACGCTAGAAGCCAATGGCGAGCTGGAGAACACCATCATCTTCTTCGCCTCCGACAACGGGCCCGAACAGGAAGTGCAGCCCGCCGGACGCACGATGTTTCGCGGCGGCAAGGGGTCGACCTGGGAAGGTGGCGTGCGCTCGCCGTTCTTCGTCTACTGGAAAGGCATGATCGAGCCGCGCCGCTCGGACGGCCTGTTCGATTTCGCGGACATCTTCAACACGTCGGTGGCGCTCGCCGGTCAGCCCGGCGCGGCTGTGTCGAAGCTCGTGCCGGCGAGCAGCTATATCGACGGCATCGATCAGACTTCGTTCCTGCTCGCCGACAAAGGCGTGTCGAACCGGCGTAGCATCTTCTACTTCTGGAACGACGAACTCTCGGCGGTGCGCGTCGACGAATTCAAGCTGATGCAGAAGATGCAAGTGGGCGATTCCGTCACGCGGCAAGGCTACAACGGCGGCTTTTCCGGCACGATGCAGTCGGCGTGGGCCGGGCTCGTCTTCAACCTGTACAGCGACCCGAAAGAAGAGGAGTCCATTGCTGTCCGGCACATTCCGGTTTCGGTGCCGCTCGTGATGGAGATGCAGCGGTATCGCGACGTGCTCAAGAAATATCCGCCGCGGCACCAGATTTCGCTGAAGTAATCCGCGGCGCCCGCGTTCGCGCGAAGGCGGGCGCCACGGCCTGAACGAGACTCGACATGAAGCTCACGATTCGACAACGGCGCTGTGCGGGCGTCGTCGCGCTTGCCGTCGCGCTGGCGGGCTCCGCTCTCGCGTACTACGAATACGAGCGGCGCGAGCCGGCGGCGCTCACCGTCGGCGACGGCCGCAGCGGCCCGAACGACATGGTGTGGATACCGGGCGGCACGTTCACGATGGGCAGCGCTCACCCGCACGCCCTGCCGAACGAAGGCCCGGCGCACACGGTCAAGCTCGGCGGATACTGGATCGATCGACACGACGTGACGAATGCCGAATTCGCGCGCTTCGTCGCGGCGACCGGCTATGTGACCACGGCCGAGCGCAAGCCTCGCTGGGAAGATCTGCAAGTGCAGTTGCCGCCGGGCACTTCTCGGCCGCCCGAGAGCACGCTGGTCCCCGGCGCCCTCGTCTTCACCGGCACCGACGCCCCGGTGCCGCTCAACGACTACACGCGCTGGTGGAAGTTCGTGCCCGGCGCGAACTGGCGGCATCCGACCGGGCCGGACAGCAGCATCGCCGGCAAGGAAAATCATCCGGTCGTGCAGGTGTCGTACGAGGACGCGCTCGCCTATGCGCGCTGGGCGCACAAGCGGCTGCCGACGGAGGCCGAATGGGAGTACGCCGCGCGTGGCGGCTTGCAACAGGCGGACTTCGCGTGGGGCGCGGAATTCGCGCCGGGCGGCCGGCAGATGGCCAACACCTGGAACGACAGCGCCCACGTCTTTCCCGTCAATCTGCCGGACGCGCACGAGAAGGTGCAGGTCGGCACGTCGCCGGTCGGCAGTTTTCCGGCGAACGGCTATGGCCTCTTCGACATGGCGGGCAACGTGTGGCAGTGGGTCGCGGACTGGTATCGCGCGGACGCGTTTCGCATCGAGGCGGCTCGCGGCGGTATCGTGAGCAATCCGGCTGGACCCTCGCAGAGTTTCGATCCGGAGAACGGCCCCACCGCCTACGCGCCTGAACGCGTGACGCGCGGCGGCTCGTTTCTGTGCAGCGAAACGTATTGCCAGAGCTACCGCGTGAGCGCACGGCGCGGCACCGATCCGATGAACGGCATGTCGCACCTCGGTTTCCGCCTGGCGATGGACCAAAGCGAGTGGAACGCGGAGCGGGCGAATAGCCGTTGATGGCAGGATCCGGCCGCGCTTATGCTGGCCGGATTTGGAGTCGGAACGGCGCGGGACGTCGGCGGCGAGCGTCAGGCGCGGCGCATGTCTTTATCTTTCCGAAACGCCGATCCGAGCCGAGTCCGGGACCGCCCGCGGTCGCGGTCGGGCGAGCGCAAGGGTTCTGGCCCTCGGCGCTCTATTAGCAGCAGCGCATTTGCTTTCTGCCCCTTGAAGCACGACCGCGCTGGCCGGGACCTTCGGGTGCAGCGCCGTGTAAGTCATTCGGCATCCGAATTGATCATTCGCGTTAATGTCCGCAACGACCGGCGTTCGCCGTCGGGCGACAGCAAAACATCTGTCCCCCGACTCGACTTCGGCTTTCTTCTAACCGCGCGCCACAACCCCGCCTCAGCAAAATTCCGAATGCACGACGCATCGCCGTCGCACAGGCGCGTCGGCTCGGGCGCTCGCGGTAAGGCGAATCCGGAATCCCGCTGACGTTCGCGCGCAGATACTTGTCTGGCACGACCATCAGAGCGGCGCGCGTCCGCGCGCCGCCTTTCCGTCATTGCTGCCGCCCGAATCCATTCTCGACATGACTCTGCCAACCGAAGACACATCTCTAAAAAGCAAGGTGTCCCTGCTTCTCAACGCGCCCGCCGCACTCGCTGACTATTCGCATCAGCGCTGGAACCACATGCCGCGCGCCGAAGTGGATGCACTCCAACTCGCGGCTTTGCAACAGCGCTTCGCCGACCTGCGCGACCGCGTCCCGACGCTCAAGAAGCTGGCGGACGGCGAAGGCATCGAAAGCGTCGATGAGTTCGACGACATCGTGCCGCTGCTCTTCGAACACACGATGTACAAGTCGTATCCGCCGTCGCTGCTGGAGAAAAAGCAGTTCGCGCAGATCAACCGGTGGATCGGCAAGCTCGTCACGCCCGAACTGGCCGAGGCCATCGCCGCCGCCGACGTGAGCCGCTGCACCGGCCTCGACGACTGGTTCGCAACCATGGATCGCGCGGTGCCACAGTTTCGCATCAGCCATACGTCCGGCACGTCGGGCACGCTGTCGTTTCTGCCGAACAGCACGCGGGAATGGGAGAAGACGGCGGCCCTGCGCCGCATGATCGTCTGGAATACGGCCGGTCCCGATACGCCTTCGCCGCAACTGCACACGGTCTATCCGTACTATCGGCACGGCTATCTGTCGCACGTCCGCGCCAACGAGTTCCTGATTCCGGCGCTCTTGCCCGACGAAGCGCATTTTCACTGCGCCTATCCCGCCACGCTGTCCTCGGATGTGCTGCATCTCGGCGCGAAGATTCGCGCTCATCAGGCGAAAGGCACGCTCGACCGCCTCTCAATCAGTCCGGAACTGATGGCGAAGAAGAAAGCATTCGACCAGCTTCAGGCCGACATGCCGGGGCACCTCGCGCGCTTTTTCGAGCAGATGGCGTCGGACTTGCGCGGCCAGCGCGTGTTCATCGGCGCGACGTGGAACCTGCTGCACGCCATGGCGAAGGCCGGTCTGGAACGCGGACTCGAAGCCGTGTTCCATGCCGATTCGTACATCACGACGACCGGCGGCGCGAAAGGCGTGACGCCGCCCGCTGGCTGGCGCGAGGACGTGCTGCGCTTCACGGGCGCAAAGCACCTGAACGAGACCTATGCGATGTCCGAGATCGTCGGCGGCTCGCACGCGCGCTGCGAGCACGGCCACTTTCACTTCGCGCCGACCGTCATTCCGTATCTGCTCGATCCCGAGACGAGCCGGCCGCTGCCGCGCGCCGGACGCGTGACCGGGCGCGCCGCCTTCTTCGATCTGGGCGCCGATGCGCGCTGGGGCGGCTTCATCACCGGCGATGAAATCACGATCGACTGGGACGAGCCGTGCGCGTGCGGGCGGCCCGCGCGTTACGTCGTGGGGCCGATCCAGCGATACAGCGAGAAAAACGGCGGCGACGACAAGATCACCTGCGCGGCGACCGAAAGCTCGCATCAGGAAGCCATGGATTTTCTGAACCGTCTCGAGAACTGAAGCCATGCACATGTCCATGCCCATCGCCCCGATGATCATTCGCGGCGAAGTCATCACCGACAATCTGATCGAAGTGGGCGGGCGCGGCGGCGATCTCGCGTTCCTCACGCCCGACGCCCACCGCTACGCCGACGCGCTGCCGCTTTCCAACCCCGCGCGCCTCGCCGACCTGTACGCGCTGCGCTTCGAGGACATCCTCGACTATGCGCAAGCCCTCGGCGAGCGTCTCGACTTCGCGAAGAACCCTTACCTTCAGGAAGCCTGCGAGCTCTCGTATCTGACCGCGCCCGTGACGCCGAGCATCGTCAAGGGCGCGTACATAGGTCTCAGGAACCTGCTCGGCCGCGAGTTCATCACGGAGATGGTCGAGAAAACCGTGGGCATTCGCTATCTCGAAGGCTGGGTGAGAGAGCGCCTGCTCGACGGCACCGAGCTCGAAACCCGTTGCTTCGGCGCGCGCACGCTGCATATCGTCGCGGGCAACGCGGTGCCGCTGTCGCTCATCACGATTCTGCGCAACATGGTCTTGCGCAGCGACGCGATCATCAAGGCGCCGTCGAACGATCCGTTCACCGCGCTCGCCATCGCGCGCACGATGGTCGACATGGCGCCCGATCATCCGCTCACGCGTCACCTGAGCGTCGCGTACTGGAAGGGCGGCGACGAGGCGTTCGAGGCGCGGCTCTATCAGCCGCACAACATCGAGAAGATCGTCGCGTGGGGCGGATTCGCGTCGCTGCGGCACGTCACGCGCTATATCCAGCCGGGCCTCGAACTCATTTCGCTCGACCCGAAGCGCAGCGCGAGCATCATCGGCCGCGAGACGTTCGACGACGAGCGCGCGATGCAGGAAGCGGCGCTGCGGCTCGCGAGCGATATCGGCGCGCTGAACCAGAAAGGCTGCGTGTGCGCGCGCGTCGTGTACGTGCAAAGCGGCACCGACGCGGCGGGCCTGCAACGGCTCAACACCTTCGGCCGATACGTCTACGACGCCCTCGCCCGACTTCCGAACACGCTCTCGACGAAGCCGCGGCATTACGACCGGCAGCTCAAGGCGCACGTGGACGCGCTGCGCGTCGACGACGAGTGGTATCGCGTGATCGGCGGCGCCGATGGCGAAGGCGCGATCATCTGCTCGCAGCTTCCCGAAGCGGTGCCGTTCGCCGCGAGTCTCGACGACCGCACGGCGAACCTCGTTCCCGTCGATTCGCTCGACGAAGTGATGGACGCGGTCGACGCCTACACGCAAACCGTCGGCGTCTATCCGGAAAGCATCAAGGACGCGCTGAAGAACGTGCTGCCGCTTTACGGGGCGCAGCGCATCGTTTCGCTCGGCTACGCAGCGGCGATGAAGTGGCAGGCGCCGCAAGACGCCATCGAGCCGATGCGTCGCATGGGCAAGTGGATTTCCCACCAGATTGCATCGCCCGATGCGACGCCCGCGCCGTGGATGCGGCCGTCGATCGATCTCTGAGCGCCGCGCGCGCGCATCAACAATCCAACCACCGAGGACTCCATGACATCATGCACCGCTTTCGGCGTACCCGAAGCTCACGCCGATTTCACTCCGCTCAGTATCGAACGGCGCGAACTGCGCCCGGACGACGTCGCCATCGCCATTGCTTATTGCGGCATCTGCCACACGGACGCGCACTATGTCCACAACGACTGGGGCAGCTCGCGCTATCCGCTCGTGCCGGGCCACGAGATCGTCGGCCATGTGACGGCGGTCGGTTCGGACGTGCGGCAGTACAAGGTGGGCGACCGCGTGGCGGTGGGCTGTCTCGTCGATAGCTGCCAACATTGCGCGCCCTGCTCCGAAGGCGAGGAGCAAAGCTGCGCGCACGGTCCGACGCTCACGTATAACGGCCGCGACCGGCACACGGGCGAAGACACGTACGGCGGCTATTCGGAACACATCGTGGTGCGCGAGAAGTTCGTGTTGCGCGTGCCGGAGGCGCTCGACCTGCGTTTCGCCGGGCCGCTTCTGTGCGCCGGCATCACCGTATGGACGCCGCTTCGCAAGCACGGCGTCGGACCGGGCTCGAAAGTCGCGGTGGCCGGTCTCGGCGGGCTCGGGCACCTGGCGGTGAAGCTCGCCGTCGCGCTCGGCGCGGAAGTCACCGTCATCACGACATCGCCGGGAAAGATGAGCGACGCGCATGCGCTCGGCGCACAACACGTTCTGGTCGCGAAAGACGCCGAAGCCATGAAGGCGGCGGCGAGCCGCTTCGATCTCGTGCTGGACACGATCCCTAAGCAGCACGACGTCAACCCGTATCTCATGCTGCTCGGCCGCAACGGCGTGCTGGCGCTGGTCGGCGCACTGGAGCCGCTCGCGCCCATTCACGGCGCGTTGCTGATGATCAACAATCGCTCGATTGCCGGCTCCCTGATGGGCGGTCTGGCTGCCACGCAGCAGTTGCTGGACTTCTGCGCGGAGCATCAGGTGGTGCCGGACTGCGAGATGGTGAGCGTCGGTGAGATCAACACGGCGTTCAGGCGCATGCTCGCGAACGACGTGAAATATCGCTTCGTGATCGACATGGCCTCGATGAAGGACGCGCTTCGATAAGCAAAACGCCGCGCGCTTTCAGAAGCGCGCGGCGTTCCGGGCGACGCTCCCGCAGCGTCAGTGTTGCGCTTGCAGCACTTCGTCTTCGAGAATGACCGATTGCCCGAGTTCGGCCCACGCGCGGGCAGCCGACAGGTAACGCTCCTCGATACTGCCGCGCCTGATCTTCATCGTCGGCGTGAGCAGGCCGCTGTCGATCCGCCACGAATCCTTGACCACCACGATGAAGTCCAGTTTCTCATGGTCTTCCAGCGTCGCATTCACGTTGTCCAGCAACGCGCTCAGTTCCGCGCGCAACGCTTCGCGCGTCGCCGGGGCGTCGAGGTCGCCCTGTGCCGCCGCCGACAGCATCATGAGCGCGAACGGTTGCGCGAACGCCGGTCCCGTGACGCAGACCGCTTCCACCTTCGGATGACTCAGCCGGTTTTCGATCGGCGCCGGGGCCACGTATTTGCCCTTGCTCGTCTTGAAGATCTCCTTCACGCGACCGGTGATCTTCAGCCGGCCGATCTCGTCGAGCTCGCCGCGATCGCCCGTCTTGAAGAAGCCGTCTTCCGTGAAACTCTCGGCGGTCAGTTCGGGCTGGCGATAGTATCCGAGCATCATCGTGGGCGACTTGAGCAGAATCTCGCCGTTTTCGGCGATCTTGCATTCGACGTCGGGCATCGCCTGACCGGAATAGCCGAGGCGCACGAGGCCCGGGCGGCTGTAGTGCGAATACGAGAAGTTCTCCGTCATGCCGTAGACGTCCAGCAGTTCGAGCCCGAGCGCGCGATACCAGTTCGTGATCTGCTCCGGCAGCGGCGCGGAGCCGGTGAACGCGAGCCGCGTGGCGTCGAGGCCGAGCATGGTCAGAATCCGGCGCTTGAGCGCGGCGGCTTCGGGCGTGTCCGTATGCAGCACCGCCTGTTGCTCTTGCGGCAGTTTCGCGCAGATGCCCTGATAGAACTTGGTCCACAGGCGCGGCATGGAGATAAAGACCGTGGGCCGCGCCCGCAGCAAGTCCTGCGCGAACGTGGCGAGGCTGTCGTTGAAGAACACGCGAAAGCCGCGGCACAGCGAATTGGACTCGACGAAGGAACGCTCCGCCGTGTGGGCGAGCGGCAGATAAGAGAGCACGCGGTCGGCCGGCGTGTAGCCGCCGAAGTCGCCCGAACGCGTGGCGTAGGCGTAGATGGTGCCGAAGCTGTGCATGACGCCCTTCGGACGCCCGGTGCTGCCCGAGGTGTAGATGATCGTCGCGAGTTCGTCGGGCGAAGGCAGATGCACGTCTTCGAGCGGCGCGGTGTCGGCGACGATATCGCTCCACCACGACGCATCGGGCGTGGGCGGCGACATCGGCAGTCCGACGAGCCGCGCGTTCGCGGGAACCACCTTGCGGATGGCGTTCCATGCGTCGGTTACGCCGTCGAGCTTGCCGACGAATACCATGCGCACGTTGCAATGCTCGAAGACGTATTGGGCGGTATCGGGATTGATCGTGGGATAGAGCGGCACCGAAACGTGCCCGGCGAGCCAGATGGCCAGATCCGCGATGATCCAGTGCGCGCTGTTCTTGCCGACGATGGAGATGGAGCTGCCTGGCGGCAACTGTAACGAGCGCAGCCAGCCGGCCATGCGCCGCGCCTCGTCGCCGACGTCCTTCCACGTGTAGTCGACGACGTGTCCGTCCGGCGTCGGTTCGGTCAGATAGATCGCGTCGGGTTGCGCTTGCTCCCAGTGCAGAAAGCGATGAACCAGAGTTCCCGAATTCGTACCGCTCATGATGTCTCCCATTATTTTTTGATGATGTGCCGCGTCCGGGCTTGGTGGGCGTCTGCCGCGCGTGCCGCCTCGGCCGAAGGCTGACGCTCGCTCGCTGCAACGGTGCCGGCGCAATGCCGTCGCGGGCGCGCCGCCGTCGTACGCGAGCTGACACAACAATACGCTGATACCGTTCTGCGTCGCCCACCCGTAAATAGGGGGGACGCGGCAGCGGAAATGGATGAAGCGCGTGCTTAAGCGGGAGCGGCGCAGCTTAGGGCGAGCTCGGACTCGGATTGTATTCGGGAACATGCGCCCGGCGGCCGGGGCGCGGTGGCACGCAGCGGTGCCTGAATGACGAACGCGGCAGCCGCGGACTCCTCACGGAGCCGCGCGCCGCCGCGTGCAGCGCAGGCTCGCTTGCGCGAGCCCGGCATGGGTCGCCTGAACCTGTCGCTCAGGACTGAATGAACGCGAGCAGGTCGGCGTTGAGCGTTTCCGCGTTGACCGTCAGCATGCCGTGCGAGAAGCCGGGGTACGTCTTCAGCGTGCCGTTCTTGAGCAGCTTGATGGACTTGAGCGCGGCATCGGCGATGGGCACGATCTGATCATCTTCGCCGTGCAGCACGAGCGTCGGCACGGAGATGGATTGCAAGTCTTCCGTCTGGTCCGTCTCGGAGAACGCCTTGATGCCGTCGTAGTGCGCCTTGGCGCTGCCCATCATGCCCTGGCGCCACCAGTTCTGGATCACGCCCTGATGCGCGGTCGCGCCCGGACGATTGAATCCGTAGAACGGGCCTGCGGGAACATCGACGAAAAACTGCGCGCGGTTGTCGGCGAGCGCCTTCCGAAAGCCGTCGAACACGTCGAGCGGCAGACCTTCGGGATTCGCTTCGGTCTTGAGCATGAGCGGCGGCACGGCGCTGACGAGCACGGCCTTGGCCACGCGCCCCGCCGGTTCGCCGTGCTTTGCCACATAGCGCGCCACTTCGCCGCCGCCCGTCGAATGGCCGATATGCACCGCATTGCGCAGGTCGAGCGCCTCGACGACGGCAAAGGCGTCCGCCGCGTAGTGGTCCATGTCGTGCCCTTCCGAGACCTGCGTCGAGCGGCCATGACCGCGCCGGTCATGAGCGATCACGCGATAACCCTTCTGCACGAAGAAGAGCATCTGCGCGTCCCAGTCGTCGGAAGACAACGGCCAGCCGTGATGGAAGACGATCGGCTGCGCATCCTTCGGACCCCAGTCCTTGTAGAAGATTTCGACGTTGTCTTTCGTTGTGACGTACGGCATGGTCGTTTCCTTTTTGACGTTATAGAGCATGAGCCGGCGATCATTTTCCGGCGCCAATATGACAACCGCTACCGTGAGTGGCGGCTGGTACGACGAAGTACGCAACGCGATGTGGGGAGAGTACGGACGCCGGCATCTTGGTGGAAGAGCGGCGGATGCAATGCATTGTTGCACTGGTGCGACGTGCCTTGCAACGAAGGTGTCCGGATAACAGAGTTGGGGACGATGCGATGCTCAACGCTTAGCCGAATGAACGGCGCGGCGCGTTGCGCACGATGACGCCGCCGTGCGCGAAGCCGGTGCGAGTGTTCACTGATTCAGCGATATCTGCATGATTGCTGCGCCTGTCGTGCACCAGCAGTAAGCCGGTTGACGAACGTCTTGCGGTGAGTCCGCTATGCGCGGCCGATGAGATGCCTGCCGTCGTCCGCCGTTGCGCGTCACAGTTGCGTAGTACCGACCGGCTCGACCAGACTGCCGGTCTCGATGACGCCCTCTTCCACGACGCGAGCCGTGACGCCTCCGAAACCTCGCACCGCGTTGTATCCGCCGACACCGAACGTTTCTTCCATCCGCGAACAGGGATGACATTCACCCGTCACCAGAAGAACCGCGCCGCCGATGCGGACCTGCCGGTCCTTCAGCGCGTTCAGGTTGATGCCCTCGGTGACGATGTTGCGCCGAAGATCCAGTGGCGAGACGTGCTCGCGCCCGAGATGGCTCGCAATCGCCCGCAGACTTTCGGCTGCGATCAGCGTGACTTGTCGGTTGCCGCGCGTGCGGCTGTAGTGATCGCCTTCGAGCCCTTCGTTCGTCGATGCGCGAACCGAGCGCACTTCCACGAGCGGCGCGCGCCGCGCCGCGCGCAGGCCGATCCAGACTACATGGCCCGAGCGAACCGGCGCGAGCATGAGGCGAGTCAGCGGGGAATCGGGATTGAGCGGCATCGGTGAATGAGCGCAGCGCGGCAGTGGGCCATTCTCGCGCGGTTCAGCTATCGGCGCTGGTCGGCGTCCAGCCGAACGCGTCCTCGAAGCGCTCGCGAAACGGCGTCCGGATGCCGGCGGGCGATTGCCGGACATAGGCTTCGGCGCGGATGCGTTCTTCTTCGCCGAGCGATTGGAGGTAGGTCACCGCTTCATCGACACTCGGCATGCGGCCGTTGACCTCGCGCGATTTGGGCGGCAGCGCCGTCCAGATCACGGCGTCGGCCCCGTTGCGTTCGAGCCATGACGCGATGGCATGCGATTGCGGATACGCCATGCCATGAGGCGCGGGAATGCTCCCGATCCATTCGACTACATTGGCGCGGACATCCTCGCGCGCGCGCAACGCCTCGCGCGCGGCGTCGAGGGAGTCGAGAGCGACCCGTGCCCAAAATGTGGGTTGCAACGGTCCCGATTCCAGGACGACCAGACTCACGATCTCGCCGTCCGAATGACGCGCGAACTCCAGCGGAAGCAGCGCACCGCCCTCGCGCCATTCTCCGTCGATGGGGAACCCTTTTAGATTCCATAGCAACGACCCCCAAGCCACACAGACGATGTTCATGCCACTTCGCTTTCGATGTTGAGGCTGGAGGCACGGAGCACGCCGCGTGCCCATGAGATGCGGGGCGCGCGGCGCCAGCCATCATGCGGATTCGCGTTGACTGCCGGTTGGCGCGACGGCAAGCGTGGCCGGAGCCGAAGCGCGCCGCAATGCGACCAACAGCACGAGCGCCCCGCCGATCAGACCGAACGCCATCACGTCGAAAGCCACGTACAGGCTTCCCGTCGCGGACTGTATCGCGCCGACCGCCGCAGGACTGACGATGCCCGCCGTCGTGCCGATGCTGCTGATCATCGCGATGCCGCCCGCCGCGCCGCCCGGTTTGAGCAAGGCCGGCGGGATCGTCCAGAAGAGCGAGATTGCCGACAGTGCCGCCGCGCAGCCGACGCTCATCAGCGCGATGGACAACGCCAGATGGCCGCGCGCGAAGCCCAGCGCGATGAAGCAGCCGGCCCCGGCGCACATGGTCAGCGCGAGATGCCAGCGCCTTTCCTGACGGCGATCGGAACTGCGCCCGAGAAGGTACATGCCGGCGAGCGCCACTACATAGGGCAGGCTGGCTAACGCCCCGATCGTGCTCAGATTATCGATGCCCATGCTGCGGATCAGCGTCGGCATCCAGTAGGAAACCGTGTTGGATCCGCCGTAGATGCAGAAGTACACGAGTCCCATCACGTAGACGATCGGGTTGCGCAGCACCTGCGCGAACGATGCGTGTCCCGCCGCTTGCTGATGCTCTGCGGCCAGCGCCGCGGCGATCACCTGCTTCTGCGCGTCAGTGAGCCACTGCGCGCGGGCGGGCCGGTCCGTCAGCCAGAACCACGCGACGACGCCCATGACGACCGCGGGCATGCCTTCGACGACGAAGAGCGCTTGCCAGTCGCGCAGCCACGCGTCGTGGCCGACATGCGTCATGATCCAGCCAGCGAACGGTCCGCTGAGGATGCCCGCCACCACGCCCGACATCAGAAACGCAGCGGTAATGCGCCCGCGCAACGCGGACGGAAACCAGTAGCTGAGATACAGGATCATGCCGGAGAGAAAGCCTGCCTCCGCGACGCCGAGCAGAAAGCGCATCGCGATGAGCTGATTCGGGCTCTTCACGAACGCGGTCAGCATCGTGACCGCGCCCCACAGGATCATGATGCGCGTGAGCGTGGCCCGCGCGCCGGCACGTTGCAGATAGAGATTGGCCGGGACTTCGAACAGCACATATCCCAGATAGAACACGGCTGCGCTCAGGCCATAGGCGGCGTCGCTCAGGCCGATGTCGTGCGCCATGCCCAGCTTCGCGAACGATATGTTCACCCGGTCGATCGCGTTGATCATGAACGCGATGAGCAGAAACGGCATCAGGCGTCCGATCACCTTGCGATAAGCCGCGCTCTCCTCCTGCACCATAGCCCCGCCTGACAGCGCGGCCGGTTCGTTCAACTGGCTCATGAAGCTGCTCCTCACATGTTGATATGTTCTGGTTTGCGTAGAAGGATAATGCTTCGTACTTCGATGTATTAAACGCGTGCCTGAATTGCGTCATGCCTCGATGCGTCGCTCGCATGCACCGCCGTCTATCTAGCGGTGCATGCAGGCGTCATGCGCATCCGCGGGACACGCACGCGCGCCGCGTCGCGAACATCATTTCGATGCGGCTTGCGACGGTTCCGTTGCCGCGAGACTCTGCGCGCGCTTTCGGCCGGGCGCGCGTCGGACGGGCGCGTCCACTGGCGCGGGCGCTTCATTTGCCGATGCCACCTCTTCCTGCATGACGGCGGGCTCGGTCGCAACGGCCTGCGTCTCTGCGGGTTTCAGTCGGCGAATCGCCTCCAGTTCCGCGACGAGATGCCCGATGAGTTCCTGCGACTCTTCCTGCGACAGCACATGCCTGCACGCCGTGATGCCGAATTCCATCGACCCGGCGTAGCTTTGCACGGTGATGTTCACCGCGAGCCCGTGATACGGAATCGCCACCGGGTAGTAATGCACCATGCGGGCGCCGGCCATATAAAGCGTGGTCGGCAGGCCGGGAACGTTCGAAATCAGCACATTGGCGACGCTCGGCAAGCGGCTCTGCAAATCGGTTCGCCCGAAGAGCGAAGCCATGCCCGTCATCAGCCACGGCGCGCCGAAGACCGGCACCTGCGCGCCGAGCACCGGCTTCAATTCGCGGACGATGGCCTTCGCCGACTCCGACGACGCGTGGATCGCCTTGAAGCGCTCGGCGCGGTCGGCAATGTCGGTCGCGAGATCGACGCGAACCGCGGACACCTGATTGTTCATGGACCGGTCGTCGTCGCTGCGCAGGCTGACCGGCACCATCGCGATCAACGAGCTGTCGGGCAGCAAGTTGCGCTCGGCCAGAAAGCGCCGCAACGCGCCGCTGCACATGGCCATGACGAGCGTGTTCACCGTGCCGCCCACCGCCTTGCTGAGCGACTTCATCTCCTCGAACGGCAAGGACATGGTGGTGAACGAACGCTGATTGGTGATCGACGCATTGAAAATGGTCTTCGGCGCGATCCCGAGGTCGAGGCTGCGCTTGTCCTCGGTCAGCTTGCGCGAAGCGACCGCCTGCGTCGCGGTGCCGAGCGCCATGAAAGCCGTCGGCAGCAACGCGCCGATGTCGCTGTACATCTTCGTGGTGTTGGAGACAGCGGCCTGCAACAGTTCAATGACGCCGAGCGGGTTCGCGTGGCTGCGGCGCGTGCGGCGCGCGGGCGGCACCTCGCGGATCACCGGAGAAACGTCGTACAGCACCTTGCCCATTTCCACGGCGGCCTTGCCGTCGATGGTGCTGTGATGCACCTTCGTGTAATACGCGATCTGGCCGTTTTCCAGGCCGTCGATCACATACGCTTCCCACAACGGCCGGCTGCGATCCAGGAGCGACGAATGCAGCCGGGCGACCAGCTGCTCCAGTTGCGCCATGGTGCCCGGCCGACGCAACGTGAGACTGCGAACGTGATAGTCGATATCGACATCGTCGTCTTCCACCCAGATGGGATCGGCCAGTTCGAACGGCATTTGCGCGAGCTTCCGGTGAAACAGGCTGCACAGATGCAGGCGCTTGGCGAGCACCGCTTTGACGTCCTCGAAAAAATCGCCGTTATAGCCGTCCGGAAGCTCGAAAAGCATCAGACTGCCGATATGCGTCGGCGTCTCGGGTGTCTCCAGATGCAGATACGAAGCGTCCGTGCTGCTCAGATGGTCCATTACCGTGTCTCTCGTATTCATATAGTTTTCTGATGCCGATGGCACTCCGTGACCCGGATCGCTCTCGCTCCGGGTACGCCTGCCGATGGCCATTACGACATTTGCGACGTCTGCGACGTTTGCGACTGCTGCTGCGCTTCCGACGGCTGCAACGATCCTTGCAGATTCGTGACCCTTTCCTGCACACGGTCTTGCAGCACCTTCCAGGTCCTGTTGCGCACGGACCCTTCCAGCTCGATCAGCTCGCGTATCCCCTGCATGGCCCGCGCGAGCGACTTCTGCCCGATCTCGGCGCGCTGTGCGATTGCCTGCGGACCCGTCAGGCCGTTGATGAGTTCGGTCCATTGCGCCAGTTCTTCGAGCAGCAGCGCGTTGCGCCGCTCGACGATGGCATGGAAGCCGTCGTAGGCATCGCGGTTCGCCTGAAGCAGCGCGTCGATATCCTTGCGATGCGATTCGGCCATCGCCGACCAGTTGAGATAGCGCGCCCGGAGGCGTTCGATGAAATTGCCATAGGCGATCAGGCCCGGCGGAAACGCCGGCTGTTCGGTTTGCGGCGTAGGGTCCTGCGTCGTCGTGCTTGCCATGCATCCTCCTCGAGCGGGTTGTACAGGTGTGGAACGCTTTGAATGCGGGAACTCAGGCGGCGGCAGGCCGCTGGCCGTCCCCACGAGCCGGGTCGCCGTACACGAAACGCCGCCAGCCGGCCTCGCGGTCGAAGGGCCGCCACTGGCCTTCCGGCTGCGCGAGTCGGTCCGCGATTGCGTACAGCACCGCGGGATGGTGACCGAGACCGCAATGGCTGCTTTCGACCTCGATGTTCTCGGAGGTCGCGCTCACGCGTTCGAGGCAGCCCTGCCATGCCACGACGCCGTCGCTGCGGCTGTAGATCGCCGTGCTCGGCACGGGCGGCGGCTCTTTCATGAGTTCGCGTTGCGGCCAGTCGTCGGCTTTGCGCCCGCTTAAGTGCTCGTAGCAGCGCCAGCCGTGATTGGCTCTCGGCTCGCCCGCGAACGGACTGCCCAATGTGATGACGCTGCGCACGAGTTGCGGCGCATGGCGGGCAAGCTCCCGCGCGAACACGCCGCCGAGACTCCAGCCGATCACGCTGACTTTGCGGCCGGCACGCTCGGCGATGTCGGCGAGTTGCGCGCGCATGTTGTCTTCGACGCCGGAGCGCGGGCCGAGATTCGCGCCGAGCGTCCAGCCGAGCGCGTGATAGCCGCGATTGCGCAGGAACATCCGCAGGAGCCGGGTCGAGAAGTCGCTCGCGCCGAAGCCGGGCAGCACGAGGACCGGATGCCCGTCGCCGGTCGGCGCGAATTGGAGGAACGGGACGGCCGCGTAAAAGGCGCCGAGCTCGCAGATCGCGCGGGATTCGAGCATCAGAAGAAATCTCGACGGCGGCGCTGAAGGGTCGGACGGGGAATCCATGAGCATTCCTTGTTTGATTGAGGGTTGCCGCCGCGCATGTCGAACGGTCTGTTGCATGCCGAAGCGCAGCGTCGCCGTGCGTGACGGCGATCAACAGGCGGAAAGTGCGTCGAGAATAGGCAGGAATCGCAGCGCGCACACCCCCTCGAAGATAGGGGTATCGCGCGCCTCGTCGCGCGGGGCGATCGTTTTAGCCGATGCCATGCGAGGCCGGCCGCGTCAGCGAAACGCGGAACGCGCCGCCGAAGTCGCAACGCTCGTCATGGCAATGGCCCGGCTTTGCGGGCTCTGGCCGACGCCCGAATCCGGAATCGCGCGCGAGCTTCGTTGCTCATACTTTCGGGTCAGTGCGGATCAGAGCCGCAAGCCCCCTTTTCCGGAACGACCCATGACAACGTCCGAAGCGTGTAGCACCATCAACGGCGCCGAGAGTCTCGTCAGGACGCTGCTGGCCTGCGGCGTCGATACCTGCTTCGCCAATCCGGGAACGAGCGAGATGCATTTCGTCGCGGCGCTGGATCGCATTCCCGCCATGCGTTGCGTGCTCGGCCTGTTCGAAGGCGTCGTGACCGGCGCGGCGGACGGGTATGCGCGCATCGCGGGCAAGCCGGCCGCCACGCTGCTGCACTGCGGTCCGGGCCTCGCGAACGGTCTCGCGAACCTGCACAACGCGCGGCGCGCGCAGACGCCGGTGGTCAACCTCATCGGCGATCAGGCGACGCATCACCGTCAGTACGACGCGCCGCTCACCACCGACGCAGAAGCGTGGGCGCGCCCCGTCTCGGTGTGGACCCGAACCGTCGAACAGGCCGATGCCGTCGGCGCGGCCGCCGCCGCCGCGGTGCAGGCGGCCCGCGCCGCGCCCGGCGGAGTCGCCAGTCTGATCTTGCCGTCGGATGTCTGCTGGGACAGCGGCGGCGTGATTGCCGCGCCGCTCGAACCCGATCGCGCGGCGAGCGTGTCGCCGGACGAGATCGAGCGCATCGCGCGTGTGTTGCGGCAGGATCAGCCGTCGTTGCTGCTGCTCGCCGGCGCGGCGCTCGAAGAACACGCGTTGGCCTGTGCCCATCGCATCGCGGCCGCGACGGGCGCGCAG
This sequence comes from Caballeronia sp. Sq4a, assembly GCF_023170545.1. Classification (NCBI taxonomy): domain Bacteria; kingdom Pseudomonadati; phylum Pseudomonadota; class Betaproteobacteria; order Burkholderiales; family Burkholderiaceae; genus Caballeronia; species Caballeronia sp. Sq4a. The sequence goes on from NZ_CP084253.1 coordinate 377,180, forward strand.
CTCATGTCGACGACCTTCAACGCACGCGTGCCGCGTGGCCGCGGGCGCTTTCCGATCGAGCGCATGCCCTACTCCGGCGATGCCGCACGCGCCCGGCTCTCGAGCATTCGTCAGGTGGTCCTGGTGGGCACGCCTGCGCCCGCCAACTTCTTCGCCTATCCGGGCAAGCCTGCGCGTCCCTTTCCGGACGATGCGGCGATCCACGTCCTCGCGCGCCCCGAGGACGATCTGCCCGACGCGCTCGCGCGTCTCGCCGACGCGCTGAAGGCGCCGGCCGTGCGCGTTCCCGCGTTCGCTTCGGCCACGCCGCGCGTCGGCACAGGCGCGATAAGTTCTCAGGCCGTGGCGCAAACCTTGAGCGCGTTGATGCCGGAAGAGGCCATCGTCGTCGACGAAAGCGTGAGCTTCGGACACGCCTTCTATCCCGGGACGGTTCACGCCGCGCCGCACGACTGGCTTCAGCTAACGGGCGGCGCCATCGGCGATGGCCTCCCGCTCGCGCTGGGCGCGGCAGTCGCCGCGAAGGGCCGGCGCGTGATTGCGCTTCAGGCGGACGGTTCGGCGATGTATACGCCGCAAGCCCTGTGGAGCATGGCGCGCGAAAAGCTCGACGTCACCGTGGTGCTGCTCGCGAATCGCCGCTACGCCATCCTCCAGCACGAGCTCGCCAGCGTGGGCGCGACGGCGGGCAAGACGGCGATGGACATACTGGACATCGGCAATCCGGATCTCGACTGGGTGAAGATCGCCGGCGGCATGGGCGTGGAAGCGGACCGAGCGAGCGACATGGCGCGCTTCAACGAACTCTTCGCGATGGCCGTGCGACGTCCCGGCCCGTTCCTGATCGAGCTTTGCATTTGAGGCGCGCGAAGTCGCAAAGTGATCAGCCGTTGAACCGCGCGTCCGGACGCACGACTCAGGCCGCTTGCGGCTCGAACGGAAACTGCTCGACTTCGCCGCCCTGCGCGACGACCACGGTGCTCTCCGGAATCTCCTGCCACCATCCGGGCAAATCGGCGAGCGGCTCGGACACGACGAGGAAAGCATCCTCTCCGGCCATCGCGATGCGCGGATCGTCGGGATACAACGCGTGCAAGTGACGGAACGACGTGTTGTGAAAGAGCGAGCGCGACTGCCGCTCGCTCGAATAGCGGACGGCCACGATTTGCTCGCCGTCGGTCGCGCAGACGGTCATGTTCAGCGGGTCGGCTACGCCGTGGCGGCGGGCGGTGTCCTCGACGAATGCCACCATCCGCTTGAGCGCGGTGACAGGCGCATGCGCCAGGCCGAACGTGAGCGCGAGAAAGAACAGCACTTCCGAATCGGTCGATCCTTCGATCGACGGAAACAGCTCGGGCGCGACCGCCACCATCAGATCGCGGCGCAACACCGGGTAGTTGCGCACGAGGCCGTTGTGCACGAAGAGCCACCGGCCGTAACGGAACGGATGACAGTTGGTTTCCTGCGACGGCGTGCCGGTCGCCGCGCGCACGTGCGCGACGAACAGCGGTGCGTGGATGGCGCGCGCGGCTTCGCGCAGGTTGCGATCGCTCCACGCCGGCTGAATGCAACGATAGCGAAAGGGAATGTCGGTCGGATGTCCGTACCATCCGATCCCGAAGCCGTCGCCGTTGGTGGTGGTCTGGCCGAGCCGCGCATGCAGGCTCTGGTCGATGAGCGAATGTTTCGCGTTGAAGAGCACGGTTTCGAGCTGAAGCGGATTGCCCGAATAGGCGAGCCAGCGGCACATGATCTTTCCTGTGGAAGGGGCGTGAGTCGGCGGCCGAAGTCTGCCGCAGCGGGCCGGACGATCAGTTCGAGCCGCGCCGGCAGAATCGACGATACACCGATTGTTCGCGCGCTGCCTTCGCCTGAGGATAGGTGCCGTGCCTGGCACTCAGCCAGACACTCGCGACGGCTTAAGCCCTCCGAAGATTCTCGAAGATCGCCGCGATGCCCTGCCCGCCTCCGATGCACATCGTCACGAGCGCGTAGCGTCCGTTGATGCGCTCCAGTTCGTGAAGCGCCTTGACGGTGATGACCGCGCCCGTCGCGCCGATCGGGTGCCCGAGCGATATGCCCGATCCGTTCGGGTTGACCTTTCGCGCGTCGAGTTCCAGCAGCTTCGTCACCGCGCACGCCTGAGCCGCAAATGCCTCGTTCGATTCGATCACGTCGAGATCGGTCGCGTGCAGACCGGCGCGCTTGAGCGCCGCGCGTGTCGCGGGCACCGGACCGATGCCCATGTACTGCGGATCGACACCCGCGTGCGCATACGAAACGAGACGTGCCAGCGGCCGAATCTCGCGCGCTTTCGCCGTCTGCGCGTCCATCATCAGAATCGCAGCGGCCGCGTCGTTGATTCCGGAGGCGTTGCCCGCCGTCACCGTTCCGCCATCTTTCAGGAACGCGGGACGCAAGCCGGCAAGCTCGCCTTGCCGGAGGTCGTGGCGCACGTGTTCGTCGGTATCGAAGACGGTGCTTTTGCCCTTGACGTGCGTGGCGATTGCAGCGATCTGGCCTGCGAAGCGGCCCTCGGTTATCGCGCGCGCCGCCCGCCGATGCGACTCCAGCGCGAGCGCATCCTGCTGCTCGCGCGTGATGCCGTACTTGCGCGCGACGTTCTCCGCGGTCATGCCCATGTGGATCGAGTGGAACGGGTCGTGCAACGCGCCGAGCATCATGTCGATGAGCCGGCTGTCTCCCATGCGCGCGCCGAAGCGAGCGTCCGTCGCAAGGTAGGGCGCGCGACTCATGTTCTCGGCGCCGCCGCCGATCGCGACGTCGGTATCGCCCAGCGAAATGGCCTGCGCCGCGCAGATGATCGCTTCCAGTCCGGAGCCGCATAGACGGTTGACGGTCATCGCGGGCGTGTGCTCGGCGAGGCCGGCGTCCAGCGCGGCGACACGCGCCAGATACAGGTCTCTAGGCTCGGTAGCGATGACGTTGCCGAACACGACCCGACCCACGTCCTGCGCGGGCAGGCCGGTTTTGGCCAGCACGTTGCGCACGACGTGCGCGCCTAGCGCCGTGGGCGGCTGGTCCTTGAGACTGCCACCAAACTTTCCGATTGCGGTGCGCGCACCGCTGACCACGACGACATCCCTTCGCATTGTTCACTCCTTCGAACTAGAACTGTTCACCCTGCAACGCGGGAACGCCTTCGACGTCGAGCCCGGCGACAACGGCCGCTTCGAGTGCGATCGCTCGCGGCAGCACGTGTGTCGCATAGGCATGCGCCGTGGCGATTCTCGTGTCATGGAAAGCAGGGTCGCTTTCTTGTTTGTCCGTGGCGGCGATCAATGAGCGCGCAAGTTGCCAGCCGCAGAGCACGATGCCCGCCAGCTGCAAGTACGGCACGCTTCCCGCGAACACGGCGTTCGGTTCGCGGCGCGCGTTGTCGACGACGAAGCACACCGAACGCGCAAGCGCGTCGTGGCCCGCGAGAAGATGCGCGTGCATCGACTGGAACGCCGCGCTCGTGTTGAAAGACGCGTGACTCTGTAACGTCACGATGGTTTCTTCGATGCGGGCGAGAAGACGCATCGCCACCGCGCCTTTGTCGCGCAGCGTCTTGCGACCGATCAGGTCGTTCGCCTGAATGGCGGTCGTGCCTTCGTAGATCGGGAGGATGCGCGCGTCGCGGTAGTACTGGGCAGCGCCAGTCTCCTCGATGAAGCCCATGCCGCCATGAACCTGAATGCCGAGGCTCGTCACTTCGAGCGCCATCTCCGTGCTCCACCCCTTCACGATAGGCACCAGAAACTCATAGATCGCCTGGTTCGCTTCACGCACCTTCGCGTCCGCATGTGCGTGAGCCCGGTCGGCATGCGCCGCCGCGACGTAGGCGAGCGAGCGGGCGCCTTCCGTCAGCGCGCGCATCGTCAAGAGCATCCGGCGCACGTCCGGATGCGCGATGATCTGCACCGGCTCGCTCGACGATCCGTCGACGGGGCGGCCCTGCACGCGCTCTTTCGCGTAGGCAACGGCCTTCTGATACGCGCGCTCCGACACGCCGATGCCCTGCACGCCCACGCCGAAGCGAGCCGCGTTCATCATGACGAACATGTATTCGAGGCCACGGTTTTCCTCGCCCACCAGAAAGCCTGTCGCGCCGCCGTGATCGCCGAACTGAAGCACGGCGGTCGGGCTCGCTTTGATGCCGAGCTTGTGTTCGATCGAGACGCACGTCACGTCATTGCGCTCGCCGCAGGAACCATCCGCGTTGACGAGCCGCTTGGGCACGATGAAGAGCGAGATGCCCTTCACGCCTGCCGGCGCCTCGGGCGTGCGGGCAAGCACGAGATGCACGATGTTCTCGGCCATGTCGTGCTCGCCCCACGTAATGAAGGTCTTCGTGCCGAAGATGCGGTACGTGCCGTCGCTCTGCCGCTGCGCCCGCGTGCGCAACAGCGCGAGGTCGGACCCCGCTTGCGGTTCGGTGAGATTCATGGTGCCGGTCCACTGGCCCGAGACGAGCTTGGGCAAGTAGGTCGACTTCTGTTCATCGCTGCCCGCGATAAGCAGCGCTTCGATCGCGCCATCGGTCAGCAGCGGGCACAGCGCGAGCGACAGGTTCGACGCGTTCAGCATCTCGGTGCACGCGGCTGCGATCAGCTTCGGCAGCCCCTGTCCGCCATATTCTTGCGGATGATGCACGCCTTGCCATCCGCCTTCGACGAAGTGGCCGAAGGCTTGCCGAAAGCCCCGAGTCGATTCGACCGCGCCGTCCTTCCATGTGCTCGGATTGCGGTCGCCTTCTGCGTTGAGCGGCGCCCAGACCTCGTTGCACAGCCTCGCGCATTCTTCGAGCACGCCTCGGGCCGTATCGTGATCTGCATCTTCGAAGCCGGGCAAGGTGGCGATATCGTCGAGGCCCGCAAGCTCGGTCATCGTAAAGAGCATCTCGTTCAATGGTGCGGCGTAAGTCATATTCGTTTAGTCCAGGTGTTGCAAAGTGATGTTCGTTAGGACGACTACATGCCGCCAAGCGGCTTTCTCACGGTCAGCTTGTTGGTCACCGACGTCACGCCGGGAACCGCCTTCGCGATGTCCTCGACCTCTTTGATCTGCTGCGCGTCCGTGACCGTGCCGCCGAGCGTCACGGCGCCGTCTTTCGCGATGACGCTGAGATCACCGGCACTGATCTCCTTGTGCTTGCCGATTGCCGCATACACCTTTCTGCGCAGCGCGCGATTCGCCTTTCTGCCGGTTTCGGGCGCTGCGCTGGCGGAAGCCGCCGTCGCTGAGGCGGCCTGTGCGCCGGATGCATTGTTAGTCTGAGACCAGACGCTCGCGGACGTTATTGCGATCAATGACGCCACAGCGACTTGTAGGGCGCGGACATGCTTCATGGGTTTCTCCCGTCGTTTAGGGTGGCGCGTTCAGAACACATGGCGAATGCCGACCATCGCGGCCGTGGTAGAGACGCCCGGCGCCACCGGTGCGCCGTAAATGATCGTCTGGTTCATGGTGCCCTTGTTGTCGACATAACCGACTTGCGCGTACGCCCGGGTTCGGGGAGATACGCTGTATTCGGCTCCCAGTGAGAATTCGCTGGAATGGTTAGCCGAATTGTTCCGGTCCTTCAGGTAGTAGAAACCGGATGTCACCTTGAAACGCGAGTGGAACTGATAGCCGAGACCACCGGATGCCATCTCGAAGTTCACGGTGTTGCTTCTGGACGGGTTCTTGCCGATGCCGTAAGACGCGGAAATCGACACGCCGTCGATGGTGTACATCGCGCCGAAGTAATAGAAGCGGTTGTTGTCCTGTCCGGTCGGCGTGATGGCGGGCGCAGCCGGATAGTTGATGGGATACGGATTGGTGTCGTGTCCGTTGTAGTAGACGGCGGACAGGTTGAGGCCGTAATTCGAATACTTGAGCACGGCCGATTCGCGCGTGCCGCCCTGAAACTGGCCCGCGACGCCGCCCGGCGCGTATTCCAGCGCAAGCGATGCGCCGTAGAATTTCGGCGTCGTGTAGACGAGCGCGTTGCTGTCATACAGCGCGCCGATGGGCGCATTCGTGCTCGTGCCGGGCCAGCCCGCAGCCTGATTCACGCCCAGCCACGCGGTCAGAATGCTGCCGAAGTACTGCGCGCCGCGCACGTCGGTTTCCGCCATCGCGTAGATCATCGGGATGATCTGCCGGCCGGCGTCGAATGTGCCGAACGGCCCCGATGCGCCGATAGTCGCGTACTGGTTGAAGATCGCTGTCGTGCCGGGAGTATCGGGCAGCCCCGTGCGGCCGTTCGCGCTGTTGAACGAGCCTTGCAGCTTGAAGTTGATCTTGTAGCCGCCGCCGAGGTCTTCGCTGCCCTTCAGGCCCCAGAAGCTCGCGTAGATGCCGCCGTCCTTGAGTTGATACACATGCCCCATGTTGCGCGCGGTCGGCAGGAACGTCGCCGCTGACGTGCTTTGATAAAGCAGCCCGCTGTCGAGCACGCCATACAGCGTGACCGACGATTGCGGGTGCGCCGCAGTCGCGAACATCAGCAGCGCCGCGGCGCCGCTCAACTTCAATTTCATTGCGTGTCTCCAACGATGTGCCGCATGCGAGCGGTCTTGTGTGAGTAGTGCCGGAACGAATCTGCGTCGATGCGGGCCGGTGTCAGCCCGGCACGAAGTAGTCCGTGAATTGATCGCGTAGTCGATGTTTAAGGACCTTGCCGGTAGCGCCGTGCGGCACCGAATCGATGAAGACCACCGCGTCCGGCATGCACCACTTGGCCAAGCGTCCGTCGAAGAAACGGAGCAGCTCGTGTTCGGTCACCGCGCTATCCGGCTTCTTCACGACGAGCAGCAACGGCCGCTCGTCCCACTTCGGATGCCTCGCGCCGATGCACACCGCAGTCGTCACGTCCGGGTGCAGACAGGCGATGTTTTCGATCTCGGCCGAGCTGATCCATTCGCCGCCCGATTTGATGACGTCCTTGCTGCGGTCCGTGATCTGCATGAACCCGTCGGGGTCGATCTTCGCGATGTCTCCGGTCGGGAACCAGCCGTCGGATAGCGGCGAGGCATCGTCGCTGCCGAAGTACTGGCGCGTGACCCACGGGCCGCGCACCATGAGATCGCCGGCGCTGCGGCCGTCCCACGGCAGTTCCGACCCTTGTGGACCGACGATCTTCATGTCGATGCCGAACACCGCGCGGCCCTGCTTCGCCTGAAGCGCGTAGCGGTCAGCGTCTGGCAGCGCGACTTGATGCGCCTTGAAGCTGCATACGGTGCCGAGCGGACTCAGTTCGGTCATGCCCCACGCATGCAGCACGTCCACCTGATAACGCTCTTGAAAGGCGGTAGCCATCGCCGTCGGACACGGTGCTCCGCCGATCACCGTGCGTCGCATCGACGAGAAGCTGCCCTTCGTTTCGTCGACATGCGCGAGCAGCCCCTGCCACACGGTCGGCACGCCAGCGGACAGCGTGACCTGCTCGCTTTCGATCAGTTCATAGAGCGACGCGCCGTCGAGGGCGGCCCCGGGGAATACCAGCTTCGCGCCCACCATGCAGGCGATATACGGCAAGCCCCATGCGTTGACGTGGAACATTGGCACCACGGGCAGTATCGAGTCACGCGCCGAGCAATTGAGCGAATCCGGCAGCGCGGCGGCGAAGGTATGCAACAGGGTCGAGCGGTGGCTGTACAGCACGCCTTTCGGATGCCCCGTGGTCCCCGATGTGTAGCAGAGCGACGACGCGCTGTTCTCATCGAGGAGCGGCCAGTCGAATGCGTCGCTGCTTGCGTCGATCAGATCCTCGTAGCACATCAGCATGGTGGACAGACCGTGCGTCTGTGGCATGTGCGCGCGGTCCGTCATCGCGACGAACACCTTCGGACTCTTGACGCGCGACGCGACCGATTCGATGAGCGGCATGAACGTCATGTCGAAGAACACGACGCGGTCTTGCGCATGATCGATGATGTAGGCCAGCTGGTCGATGTGGAGCCGAGGGTTCAGCGTGTGCAACACGGCACCCGAGCCGGAGGCCGCGAAATACAGTTCCATGTGCCGGTAGCCGTTCCACGCCAGCGTGGCCACCCGATCACCCGGCTGAATACCGAGCGCGGCCAGCGCGTTGGCCATGCGGCGCGCGCGTTGCGCGAGATCCCGATACGTGTAGCGGTGAATGTCCCCTTCCACTCGCCGGGACACGATTTCCCGGGCACCGTGATGCCGTTCGGCATGGGTGAGCAGCGAAGCGACCAGCAGCGGTTGCTGCATCATCAAGCCTTGCATGATTCGTTCTCCTGATGGCGCATCACGGCTGACGTTCCGGCGCGCGCTTTCAACGGGTTATGACACTACGCGGCATGCGGTGCAGACTGCCCGCATCCGTTCACACGAGTTCCTGAATGAGACGGTGCGCCATCTTCCATTCGCCGAAGCCCGACGCGGGGTTCAGGTGTCCCACGTCGCCGAGATCGACGAGTCGGCTGCCCCAGTCCTTCGCCATCCCGGACACGCGCTCGAAGCGCGCAAGCGGGTCATTGCGGCTCGCGGCGACGATGCTCGGAAACGGCAGCGTCCCGCGCGGAATCGGAAGCCAGCCGTTTTGCGCCAACGCTTCGAGCGTCGGATAGCCAGCGGGCAGCGGCGTCTCGAGATCGGCCGGGGCGGCCAGCACCGCACCGTGGATCTCGCGCCGGCGATGCTGCGCCCAATGTACGGTGATCATCACGCCCGCGCTATGCGCGACGAGAATCACGGGACCGTCTATCTTCGCGAGCGTTGCATCGAGCGCCGCCACGCGCGCCGCGCAACTGAGCGTGTCGTGTTCGAGCGGCGGCACGCAGGCGGACTTGGGCAATTCTTTTTGCAGCAACGTTTGCCAGTGTTCGGCGACATGACCGCGCAAGCCCGGCACCATGACAACGGTCGGCATCGTAGGTGAATTCATGAAGCGGCCTTTTTGTTATCAATAAGGCTTGTCGCCGATGATTCCCGCGCGCTCCATCTTGCGATGACACGGCGGATAGTCCATGACCGCATAGTGCTGCGTGCTCCGGTTGTCCCAGATGGCCACGCTGTTCTTCTGCCAGCGCCAGCGCACCTGATACTCGGGGATGTATGCCTGACTGATCAGATAGCGCAGCAGGTCGCCTGCGCCCGGATTGGCGTCCTGGCCGAAGCGCACGCGATCGGGCGTGTGATAGTTGGTGAAATGCGTCGTGAAGGCATTCACGAACAGAATCTTCTCTCCGGTCTCGGGGTGCGTGCGCACAACGGGATGTTCGGCATCCGGGAACTGCGCCTTGAGTGCATGGCGCTTTTCCGTCGGCATTGCAGCGCCGAAGCTCGCCTCGATGCTATGACGCGCGCGCAGGTCGGCAATCTGCGTCTTGATGTGCGCGGGCAGGTTCTCGTACGCGAGCGCCATGTTCGCCCACATCGTGTCGCCTCCGACGGGCGGACATTCCACGCAACGAAGCACCGCGCCGAATTGCGGCGCCTCGCGCCACGTTGCGTCCGCGTGCCATGCGTTCTCATACCGGTCGTTCGGCTGATCGGGTGTCTTGTAGATGCGCACGAGCCCGGGATACTCGGGGTCGCTGCCTGCCACCGGATGATCTTCCAGTTCACCGAAGCGGCGCGCAAACGCAACATGCTCGGCGCGCGTGATGTCCTGTTCGCGCAGAAACAGCACGCGATGCTTCAACAGCGCCGCTCTGATCTCGCTGAAGAGTCCGTCGTCGTGAATGCCGTCGGCCAGATCGACGCCGAACAGTTCCGCACCGATTGCACATGTGAGAGGTTCGATTCGCATCATGGCCTCCTTAGATGATGAACACCGATGAACCGGTCGTCTTGCGCGATTCGAGATCGCGGTGAGCTTGCACCGCGTCTTCGAGCGCATAGCGCTGATTCACCTGGATATCGATACGCCCCGCGGCCACATGCGCGAAGAGTTCGGCGGCGAGTTCGTTTTTCTCTGCTTCATCGGCGATGTAATCGGCGAGCGCGGGGCGGGTCAGATAGAGCGAGCCCTTCATCGCGAGTATCTGCGGATTGAAGGGCGGGACCGGACCGGATGCCGTGCCGACACAGACCATGAGGCCGCGGCGCTTCAACGAATTGAGCGACGCGTCGAATGTGTCCTTGCCGACGCTATCGAACACCACGTTCACGCCGACTCCGTCAGTCAGTTCGCGCACTCGCGCCGCGACGTCTTCCCGGCTGTAGTCGATCACGTGATCGCAGCCATGCGCGCGCGCCACTTCGCCCTTCGCTTCCGTCGATACGGTGCCGATCACGGTGAGTCCGAGCAGCTTCGCCCATTGCGACACGATCAGGCCGACACCGCCCGCCGCCGCATGCAGCAGAATCGTGTCGCCGGCCTTGAAGTCGTAGATACGGCGCATCAGGTACGCGCTCGTCAGACCGCGCATGGTCATGCCGGCAGCGGTTTCGAACGAGATCGCAGCGGGCAGTTTGATGAGCGGCGCAGCGGCGATCAAACGCTCCGTGCTATAGGCGCCGAGCGTATTGATGAAGCCTGTGTAGGTCACGCGGTCGCCGGGCGCGACGTTCTCCACGCCCGCGCCGACAGCTTCGACCACGCCCGCGGCTTCGACGCCCATACCCGAAGGCAGCGGCACCGGATAAAGACCACTGCGAAAATAGGTGTCGGCGAAGTTCAGCCCCACGGCCTCATGACGCAAACGGACCTGTCCCGGACCCGGATCGCCTACTGCGACCGTTTCGTAGCGCAAGACTTCGGGACCGCCGGTTTCATGGAAGCGAATCGCTTTAGCCATGTTCAATCTCCTCTCGATTACGTAACTGCTCAATCAATTTGGCCGTCGATGCAGGCGCGTTCAACGCACGGCCTGCTCGCGCAGCGTGTTCAGGCGATCCAGATCACCGGCGTAGTTGCGCTTGCCGATGTAGAACGCAATTCCGGCGACGAGCGGCGCGAACGGCACGAGTTGCAACGCGCCCAGCAAGCCGATCCGGTCGGCGATGACGCCGGTGAGAATCGCGGCGGGCGCGAGGCCCAACAGGTTGTTCGCCAGCGTGAGCGTCGCGAATGCCGATGCGTGGATCGACGGCGGCGTGAGATTGGCGACCATCGCGCCGGCCGGACCGCTTGCGCCTGCGCTCAGGAACATGCCAGCGCCGATCACGATGAGTTGCATGGGCCCGGCCGGCATGCGCAAACCGATAGCGAGCAACGCGGCACATGTCACGCAAAAGGCGATTGCGGCGGCCCACTTGGTTTCTCGCGAATGCTTGCTCAAGCGGTCGGCCAGATTCCCGCACACCACCATGCCGAGGCCGGTCACCAGAACGAATGCGGCTGCGCTCATCGCGGCCTTGCCGACCGGCATGCCGTAATAGCGGTTGAGGAAGCTCGGCATCCATGCCCACATCGCGGCGGGAACGAGCAGATGAATGCCGCTGCCGATATAGGCACACACCACCGACTTCGTGGAGAACAGTCCCTTCAACAAAGCGCGCAGACTGAGGCGCATGCCGACTTCGCGCGGGCCGCGGTTCACGCTCACGCTCGCGGGCTGAAGCGGTGCCAGCCGTTTTTCGGTCACGACGAACCGGTACACGACGACGAGCACGAGACCCAGCGCGGCCATGACGCCGAACGCCGGGCGCCAGCCGAGATGAGCCGCCACCGCGCCACCGAGCGCCATGCCCAGCACCGAGCCGAACGCGCCCCCTGCCATGAACGCGCCGGTCAGCGTCGCGCGTAGCCGTGCCGGGAAGATGCTCAGCACGACCGCGATGCCGACGCTGCCGTAGGCCGCCTCGCCGATACCGACGAATGCACGCGCGACCAGCATCTCGCCATAGTTGGTGGCGAGCGCGCAGCCGAGCGTCGCGAAGCTCCAGATCGCCGCCATCAGAAGAATGCTTTTCACACGCCCCCAACGATCCGCGAGCACCGATAGCGGAAAGGTCAGCACGCCGACCATCAACGCGACCACGCTGCTGAGCGACCCGAGGCGCGTGTCGGTCAACGCCCAGTTCGCCTTGAGTAGCGGGAATACCGCGTTCAGGACCTGCCTCGACATGTAATCGGACAGCAGCAATCCGACCGTCAATGCGAACACGACCCAGGCATAGCCGGGCACGTCCGCTTCCGATACCGCAACATCGCCCGTCGCGGGCTGCGCATGCTGAACAAGCATTGTTTGTCTCCTTCACGTCTGGCTGGTTACCGGTCGTCTTCACTAGCGGCAAGGGTTCGTCGGTGAAGTCGTTCACCGCCTCGCGCATGCACAGCCGCTTACGAAGCTATCTGATTACAACCGCGCCGTCATTGCACGATACGGGAACGGCAAACTACAATTTCGTGCTGAGCGCCATGTTTTTGTGTTTCCGTGCCACTCCGTGAAAACACCGATGAGCGGCGCGGGCGGCAAGCGGCAACGCATACACGCACCGAAGGAAAGCCATGGAGACGATGCTCCGGTCGATCGCGATGAGCGGTTATTTCGAAGTCACGCGGCGGCTCGGCATCAGCGCGGTCGATATGGCGCAGCGCGTCGGCATCGATCCTTCCGCGCTCGCGAATCCGGACAGTCGCGTTTCAGCTGCCGCCTGCTGCCGGCTACTCGAACTGACGGCAGACGCCGCGTCGTGTCCCACGTTTGCATTGCAAATGGCCGAAACGCGGCACAAGTTCGGCACAGGCGTGGTCAACCTGCTGCTCGCCCATAAGCGCACGCTGCGCGAGGTGTTGCTTGCCGCGGCCGAATATCGGCACCTGCTCAACGAAGCGCTCGCGATCTACGTGGAGGACGCCGGCGCGACGGTCACGATCCGCGAGGAACTCGTCGTTGCGCCGGGCACGCCGACCAACCAGGCAATCGAACTCGCACTCGGCGTGCTCGCGCGCCATTCGAGCGCTCTCTTAGGCGCGCACTGGAAACCGCGCACCGTCCATTTCACGCACGCCGGCCCCGCCGACCTCACGTACCACCGACGGTTCTTTGGTTGTCCTATGGAATTTGGAAGCGACTTCAACGGCTTTGTATGCGCCGCAACGGATCTCGACTACCCGAATCCTGCCGCCGACCCGGAGCTCGTCCGCTACGCCGAGAGTCTCGCCGCGCCGCTCAAGCAAGCGCAGGGCGATTCCATCACGCTGGAAGTGCGCAAGGCGATATACCTGCTCTTGCCGCTCGAACAAGGCACGGTCGAACCCGTTGCGCGGCAACTGGGACTGAGCGTGCGCACGATGCAGCGCCAGCTCGAGATGGCGAGCACCAGCTTCTCCGAACTCGTCGATGAAGTGCGCCGCGAACTCGCGGTGCGCTACATGAGCAACCCGCGCTATCCGATAGGACGCGTCGCCGCGCTACTGGGCTATAACCAGCAAGGATCGTTCACGAACTGGTTCACCTCGCGCTTCGGCATGACGCCGCGCGACTGGCGGAGCAGCCGGCGGCGTTGATCGGCGCCGGCTGCTCTATGCGCGGAGTCGATATCGGTACTTCGCGATACCGCGCCGTCAGACGGCCTTGCGCAAGAAGCCCTGCGTGCCGCCGTTGCGGTTGGGCGCGAAACCGTTCGCGACCAAGGTTTCCTCGACCGTGTCATAGAACACGCCGATCTTGTTGATGGCTCGCGCTTCATCGGCGGTGGCGATATCGCGGCCGAATTCGCGCGAGATGCGCACCAGTTGCTCGATCTGTTCGACGGAACTCATCTTTCGCGTGCGCGACTGATTCCACAGGTTGTCTTCGGTGCCACAGCGAACGTGCAGGCCCATGGCAATGCCCATCATGTTGATCGGCAGCACGTTGCGCATCGAGCTTTCCACGGTCAGCACCGCGCCATCGGGCGTCGCGCGCAGGAAGTTCGCGAGGTTATAGATGTTCGGCGCGTCCATGCCGCCACCGATGGCCACCCAGTTCATGACGAGCGGGCCTTTGTACACGCCGCGCCGGATCAATCGCTCGACGGACTCGAAGCTGTTGATGTTGTAGCACTGAAACGCGCTCTGAATGCCCGCCGCGTTGAGGCGGCGAATGTGCTCCTCGGCCCATCCCGGCTGCGCCGGCACGGTCATTTCTTTATATGCGTTATACACTTCGGGGTCCTCCATCGAGGTTCCCTTGACGTCGTCGTCTTCCCAATGCTCGACCACGTTCATTTGCGAGGTGTTGATGGTGACCGTGACCTGATCGGGCTTGGGATCGAGTTCGGCCAGCATATGGCGCGTGTCGTCGCTCAGCCATTTCGCTGCGGCGCCTTCGGATTCCGGCGCGAAGCTGATCGACCCGCCGACCTGGATGATCATGTCGGGCACTGCGTTGCGCACGCCGGCGATGAGTTCGTTGAACTTGGACAGCCGCTTGCTGCCCTTGCCGTCGAGTTCGCGCACGTGCAGATGAAGCACGGTGGCGCCGGCGTTATAGCAATCCACCGCTTTTTGAATCTGCTCGTCCATCGTGACGGGAATGTCTTCCGGGAAGTCGGAAGGCACCCATGCCGGCGCATACGGCGCGGCTGTGATGACGAGGGGCGGCTGATTTTCAGTGTAGAGGGAACCGTCGAGGAAGTTCATGGCGTGGTCTCAAAGGACAGGCTGCAAGCCGGGAAAGGATTGGAGCGTTCGCCGGTGTCGCACGCGGCGAACGAACCCGCGCGACTAAGTTACAGGCTGCCCGAGAATGGGATTTAGGCCGGCGCGCCAAGAATTTAGGCTTCGGTGCCAGTCAGCGTTTACACCGACGTTCACGCATTCTTCGCAAAGACTTCGCCCCGGTCAAACCTTTTCCTTCTGCACGATCGACTCGCGTTCCGGCTGGTCCTTCACCCACCGCCAGAAAAGCTTGTACGCCACCGCGAGCATGACCGGGCCGATAAAGAGTCCGATCACCCCGCCCGTCACCATGCCGCCCAGCGCGCCGATCAGAACCACGGGCATGGGCACTGCCACGCCACGGCCCAGCAGCAGAGGCTTGAGCACGTTATCGGCGAGCCCCGCTATGAAGACGTAGATCGCGAAAGCAATCGTCGCCGCGCTGAAGCCCTCGGTCAGCACGACATAGACGATGACCGGCAGCGTGATGAAGGTCGCGGGAAGCTGCATGATTCCGATGAGCAGCACGGCCAGCGCGAGCAGACCGGCACCGGGAATGTCCATCACGATGAACGCGATGCCGATCAACAACATCTGAATGAACGCGATGCCGACCACGCCCTGCGCGACGGCGCGGATCGTGGCCGTGGACAGATCGGCGATCTGTCGTCCGTTCTCCGGTCCTGAGATCCGCGATGCGATCAACACTGCGCTCTGATAGCCTTTCTCGCCGTGCGCCATGAATATGCCAGCGACGATCAAGGCCAGGAAGAACACGACGAGTCCCGCACCGAGACCGGTAATCGTGCCGAGCACCGCGAGCCCCGCTTGCTTCAACTGAGGCGTGAACTTCTGTGCGAGAACGGTGATATCGGTCGATGCTTGCGCCCAGAAGTCATAGACGTGTCGGCCCACGAACGGCCATGCGGCCACCGATTCGGCCGGCGGCGGAATATGCAGCGTGCCGCTCCGGATGATGGACATCGCGTGGTCCATCGAATTCGCTATTGCCACGCCGAGCAGGTACGTCGGCACCAGAATCACAGCGAACGCGACGAGGATGATGAGCGACGCGATGAGCCCGTTCCTGCCCCCGAGCGGACCGCGAAGCTTGACCTGTAGCGGATACAGCGTGACAGCCAGGATGAGCGCCCAGACCATGAGATTTAGAAATGGCACGAAGACGCGAAAGCAGAAGACGGCGAGAACGGCGACGAGACCTGCGCGAATCAGGACATCGAGTAACTCGCGCGAGAGCGTGCGTTCGGTAACGGGAGTGAGCATTTCGTGCCTCCTCGCGGCTTGCCGCGGAGCGTGACGCACGGCTGACCACGGTTGCCGGGACCATCGACTATGAGCGCGCCGGCTCGCGAACACAGCGCCGGTCCGACAAGATGCGACCACTGATCGCACGACGCGGATACGACGTGCACCCGCAGAGGCGCTGAGAAAAGCGTTCCCCGTCCAAGTCTAGGACGGACAATCCGACTTCTCAAACAAATCCAGTGCAATGCAGCGACGGGACGTGCCACGTTGTAATCGGGAATCGTTTGGCGCGGAGAAAACGGCTTATGACACGCGCATGGCATCCGCAGCACAACTCAACGCGCCGTAGGGACAAGCGAGGGTCGCGCTTCCGGGTCCATGTGCTATAACTTTCCTTGCACCCCGTGTCTCAATTCAACGCTTCGTTAGCCAAACGGTGGAAACCATGATGCAAAGACGAATTCTCGTGACGGCATCTTCCGCCGTCCTGGCGCTGAGTTGCCTCGCACTGACTGGCTGCACCACGAACAGAAACGCGGGCACCGAGCAAGCGGCGGGTGCCGCCGACCAGCGGCGCTCCATCGACGCCGATGTGGACAGCACCATCCAGCGGCTCTATGCCAGCGTACCCGGGTCGCGGGAACTCGTCGGCAAGGCCCGCGGCGTACTCGTGTTTCCGTCGGTACTTCAGGCCGGCCTCGTGGTCGGCGCGCAATACGGCAAGGGCGCGCTTCGCGTAGGCGGCCACACAGTCGGCTACTACAGCACGACTTCGGGCTCGTTCGGCCTGCAGGCCGGCGCGCAATCGAAGGCGCTCATCTTCCTCTTCATGACGCAGGAGGCGCTCGACAACTTCCGCAACTCCAAGGGCTGGTCGGCGGGAGCGGATGCATCGGTGGCGCTTCTCAAGATGGGCGCGAACGGCACGATCGATACCACCACCGCCACCAAACCGGTGAACGCGATCGTATTGACGAACGCCGGCCTGATGGCGGATGCCTCGCTTCAGGGCACGAAAATAAGCCGACTGGACGAATAAGTCCGCGTCGCTTCCTACGAGCATGAGATCGCGCAGCGCCCGCATCAACGGGATGCGCGATCCATCACGCTGCGCGCGTGACGCGCGATCATCAGTTCTTCGTTCGTGGGGATCACCCACGCGCCGACTTTGCTCGTCGCCGTGCTGATGCGTGTTTCTCCGCGCGCGTCGAACGCGGCGAAGCGCGGCGAGCCGAAGAGCCCTTCCGCTTGCCCGCGCGAAACGAGCGCGAGATCGGGGCTTTGCGCGTCGAATGCGCTGAACTTGATGCTCGATGAACCCGCGTTCAGAACCAGAATGACGTCGGCCATCTTTTCACCCCGTCACGTGCAGTTCTTCGCGGCGCTTGGCCGCGACCAGCGAGGCGATCGCGCACGAAGCCAGCCGCGATTGCAGCGAATCGGCGCGACTCGTCAGGATGATCGGCACGCGCGCCCCGAGCACGATGCCCGCCGCATCCGCGCCCGCGAGAAACGACAGGCTTTTCGCGAGCATGTTGCCCGCTTCGAGATCCGGCACGATAAGCACGTTCGCGCGCCCCGCGACCGGCGAGTCGATCTTCTTCGTGTGCGCGGCTTCGAGATCAATGGCATTATCGAGCGCGAGCGGCCCGTCGACGAGCGCACCCGTGATCTGATGCCGGTCCACCATCTTGCAGAGCGCCGCCGCTTCGATGGTGGACGGCACTTTCGGGTTCACCGTTTCCATCGCCGAGAGAATCGCCACGCGCACTTCCTCGAGGCGCAATGCATGGCCCAGATCGATTGCGTTCTGCACGATGTCGACTTTATCCGCGAGCGTCGGCGCGATGTTGATCGCCGCATCGCTGATGATGAGCGCGTTCTGATGCCCCGGGACGTCCATGATGAAGCAGTGGCTCACGCGCCGCGCGGTGCGCAGGCCGCCTTCGCGCTTTACGACCGCCGCCATGACTTCGTCGGTGTGCAGGCTGCCTTTCATGAGCGCTTCGACGCGCGCTTCGCGCACGCTGTCCACCGCCAGCTGCGCGGCCGCGTGGCTGTGCGGCGCGTCGACTAGCGGATAGCGCGAGATGTCGAGCCCGCACTCGCAGGCTATCTCGTGGATACGGTCGCTCGGCCCGAACAGTTGCGGCGCGATCAGCCCCATTTCGGCCGCCTTCACCGCGCCTTCGAGCGACGTCCGGTCGCACGGATGCACGACCGCAGTGGCAAGCGGCGGCAGCGTCGTGCAAATCTCGATCAGCCGTTGATACTTCTCATGCGTATGCTCCATGAATGCCTCCAGCAGGAATTTCAAGGGAGCGCAGGCGCGCTCATGACGTGACCTTTAAGGCGATCCCGATGACGCCCAACGATGCCGCCATGCCGACGGTCAACGCGACTCGCTCGTTGCAACGGTCTCGCGATATCTGGCGACGACATGCTCCAGGTTGTAGAACATGCGTGCCTCGCCCAACGACTCGCCGAGCGGCGAACGTCGCACGCTGTCGAGCACGCTCGGATTCAAGCCCGCGAGCCATAGCACGGTGCCGTTTGCGCTCAGGCGTTGTTCGGCTTCCGCCAGCATCTTGAGGGCGGTGTATTCGAGGTCGAAAACACGGCTCAGATCCAGCACGACGATGTTTGCATCGGATTCCTGAACGATCGGACGAATTTTGTCGGCCACGCGCTGCGCGTTGACGAAGAAGATTCGTCCTTCGGGACGAAGCAGGAGCATGCCGGGAAACGTTTCGTCGTCGGGATGTCGCGCCGATGCCGGCCGGAATACGTTGGTGCCGGGTATGCGCTTGAGCACGTACAGCGGCGGATTCGACACCTGATGCGCGAGCATCAGCAGCGAGACCACGATGGCGACGACAATGCCCGCGAGCGTTCCCAGCAACACGACGCCCACGCATGCAGTGAGCGCCCAGACGAACTCGGTCTTGCGCACTCTCAGGATCGCCCGAAATTCGGCCACGCTGAAAAGGCCGATCGAGTAATACACGACGACTGCGGCAAGCGTTGCGTGCGGCATCAACGCCATCAGCGGCGCGAATATCAGCATGACGGCTAGCGCGATGAGTGCCGTGACGATCTGCGCGCATTGCGTGCGTGCGCCGGCTTGGCGGTTGACGGCGGTCTGGCTCGTGCCGCCTCCAGCTACCATGCCTCCGAAGAGCGCGCTTCCGACATTCGCGATACCTGTCGCGAAGAGTTCGCGGTTGGCGTTGGGTGGCGGCTCGTCGTTGCGCGCGAACGCGCGGCCCGCCGCAATGCTTTCGGTGAAACTCATCAGCGCAATGCCCAGTGCGTGCGGCCACAGCGCAAGCGCAAGCGCCGGGTCCGGCTTCACCCACGAGGGCAGTCCTGCGGGAACCGCGCCCACGGTTTCCACGCCGCGCGAGCGCAAGCCAAAGACGGCGACGGCCGCAATCGCCGCCCCCACGACGATGAGCGGCGCAGGCGCGCGCGGCACGCAGCGCTCCAGCGCGATCAACGCGGCGATGCTGATGAACGCGAGCGCCATCGTGACCGGCGACGCGTGCGGGAGGTTGCCGATCAACGACGCCACGTTGTGAAAGAACGATTCCTTCGGGAAATGAATGCCGAATAGCTTCGGCAACTGATCCACGACGATCACGATGGCCACGCCTGCCTTGAATCCCACGAGCACAGGCTCGGAAATGAAGTCCGCGACGAAGCCCATTCGCAACACGGCCGCCGCCATGAGCATGCCGCCGACGAGAGCGGTCAGCGTGGCGTTCAGGGTCGCGAGCATCTGCGGGTCGCCGGCATTGCTCATCATGCCGAGCGTATCGCCCGCAAGAATCGCCAGCGTGGTGGTCGTGCTGACGCTCAGCACGCGCGACGCGCCCGTGAGCGCGTAGATGAGCATCGGCACGCACGCTGTGTAGAGGCCCACTTGCACGGGCAAGCCTGCGATCGTCGCGTAAGCGAGCGCCTTCGGAATGACGACAGCCGCAGCCGTCGCGCCCGCGATCACGTCGGCATGCGCCCACTGCCTGTCGTAGCGCGACAGCCACTCGGGGATCATCCCGGCGCGGGTGGCGCGAGCGGCGGATGCGCGTTCCGGCATGACGACTCCCTCGGTGGGCGGGCGGTGCGGCGTCGACGGAAACAGGCGTCAGAACCGCTCGGGCACGTACCTGAGCGGATGATCGCTCTCGCGATAGCCCTCCGGCTTCTGCCTTTTCGGCAGCTTCACCTTTTCGCGGGGAAGCACGGTGTAAGGGAAGTTATCGAGCAGGTGACTGATGAGATTGAGTCGCGCGCGCCGCTTGTCGTCCGAACGCACCACGTACCACGGTGCATCGTCGGTATCGGTGGCAGCGAACATGTCGTCACGCGCGCGCGAATAGTCGTACCAGCGGCTATAGGACCGCAGGTCCATCGGCGAGAGTTTCCAGATCTTGCGCTCATCGTGGATGCGCGCTTCGAGGCGGCGGGTCTGCTCTTCTTCGCTCACTTCGAGCCAGTACTTCAGCAGGATCACTCCGGAGTCGATGATCGCGCGCTCGACGAGCGGCACGCCCTTCAAGAAGGTCTGCACTTGCTCGGGCGTGCAGAACCCCATCACGCGCTCCACCCCCGCACGGTTGTACCAGCTACGGTCGAATAGCGCGATTTCGCCTGCGGCGGGAAGGTGCGGGATATACCGCTGAAAGTACATCTGCGTTTTCTCGCGCTCCGTGGGCGCCGGCAGCGCGATCACGCGAAAGATGCGCGGACTCACGCGCTCCGTGAGTGCCTTGATGGTGCCTCCCTTGCCCGCGCCGTCGCGTCCCTCGAACACCACGCATATTTTCGCGCCGGTATGCACGGTCCACTGCTGTAGTCTCACGAGTTCCACATGCAGGCGCGCCAGTTCCTTCTCGTACTGCTTTCCGCTCAGACGATTTCCCGAGCGCGCGCCTTCCGATTCCCCGGCAACCTTGTCTTCCATCGCGTTGGCTCCTCATTGGTTCTCGAGCTGTAGTCATGCGTGGCGCTCGTTTCAAGCGACGCACGCGTGCTTCACGTTTCGTTGCGCTCGGGCATGACCTGCGCCACGAGCGTGCGGTCCTTCCAGAACATGTTGTGGACGCGCGGCTGGAGCGTGCGCAACATGTGCGGCTCGAGCGAGTGAAAGCTCACGACCGCAGCGGGACGTTCGCCGGTGCCGGGAACGCGCTCTATCGCGTCGAACGCAGGAAACCCGTACTTGCAGAGAAAATCGCGAATTTCATCGTCCGTCGTGTTCGGTTCGACATTGCCTAGCCAGAGATCACTCATCGCGATGTCCTCCCTCAATGCACCGGTTAGAGCCAGGTGAGTTCGACGAGCCGCGTGCCTGGTCGTGTCGCGCGTCGGCTGCGTGATGTGCTTAACGAATCAACCGCGTTCGTCCCGCGCCTTAGATTTGCGCTGCGCGAGCGGATTGAGCGCGCTCACGAATATGACGATGCCCAATGCGAGCGCCAGCATGCCATAGCGGAATTCGGATGTGGTGTCATACAGAAGACCGTGAATCGTGGCATACAGTCCGCCCAGCCAGATGAAAACGCCGATTGCGGCACACACGCTTCGAACCTCGGTTCGTCTCATCCATGCCTCCGCGGTTGCCATGCATCGGATACTTCAGTTTAGGAAATTCTGAGTGGTCCTGTGGACACACTTGCTGCAATCCGCTTGGCGCGTTCGGCGCGTTGGACTAAATTGCTAGCGTATTGCCACTGAAATCGAGCCACTGCGCCGGTCCTGCGAGCGCCACCGGCGGCGCGAAAGGATGCAGGTACGACTTGGACAGCCGTGCATCTCAACAGAGGCCGAACATGCCGAACGCGATTCTGAAGCACGGCCGATTGCATGGATTCGTGGCTTCGTTGCTCTCGCTCGTTCTCTTGATAGCGATGGATCACGCACAGGCTCAGAACACGCCACCGCAGGCGCCGGGCCGCACGTTCGTCGGCGCGAACGTCAAGCAGTACGCGGACGCCGTGCTCGCCATCATGTCGTACACGGCCGTGCCCGACGTGACCACGAGCTCGCTCTCCATCAATAGCGGCACCACCGGCAACCCGGGATTCGGTCAGACGCAATTCGGCGGCGGCTTCACCATCAGCAGGTCGTTTCCGCTCTATCTCGAAGGCACGGTCGCTTATAGCCGCTACGATCCGACCTTCATCGCCACCGACGGCAATCAGGAACGTCCTGTGCCGACCAAATGGAACACGGCGAGCACGACGGTGGGCATCGGCTGGGACTTTCCGATTACCGATGAACTGCGCCTGCGGCCGATCGTGAACGGCATGGTGGGCCGCGTGGCGAGCGACCTGCGCATCGCGCAGACCGTCTTCAACCATGTGGCCGACGCGAACCTGCAATTCCTCGAAGACGGCGTGCTCAACGCCTATGGCGTCGGCGGGTCGCTGATGCTCGATCTCGAGCACTATCGCGAGCATTACGAAGTCGACGTGGAACTGCGCGCGACCGATATCTATCTACGCAGCTTCGGCTCGTCGTCCGACGCCGTGCAGGGATCCGCGACCGCGCAGCAATTCAGCCTGTGGGCTCGCTGGCGCGCGCCGACCGGCCTGAGCGCGTTAGACAGGCCGCTTCGCTACGTGCTCGAAACCGCGTACTCGCATTACTTCGGCGACAGCGCCGGCGCGCTCGGCTTCAACGACCTCACCTCGCTCGGCGTAGGGCTGGAACTCGACAGCAGCAAGTACCCGATCGTCATCACGCGCACGCGCGCCATGGTGCGGTATGTCTTCGGACACAACGTGCATGGCGTGTCCTTTGGATTCGCTGTTAGCTTCTGACTCTGTCGCCACATGCGGCCTTCACCGCTTCTTGATACGCCATTCGCCGCTTGCCTTCTTGCAGGCGACCGGTGTCCAGCTCTGCGTCTGCCCCTTCGCGACAGCAACGAGCGTCACGCTGCGGCACGTTTCGCCGCCGCTTTGCGTGGTGTCGCGCGGCGTGACGGTGCCTTCGATGTGAACCGGATTGCCCGTGCCTTCATTGTTCCAGGGAACCGACTGCCCGTCCTTCTGCGTGTCGAGCGCATGCTGGGCGGCACGGTTGAGCGCCTGGCGGTCAGCGGGCTTCATATAGCTGATCGGCGTGTCGCGCAGGAAGTTCAGATTGTTGGCGAACGCGCAGGCGCAGGACATCGAGAGCGTCGCCGCGACGCTGCATTTGGCGACCGTGTATGCGAGACCGCGCGATAGCCGGATCATGGTTCGGTGTCGTTCATAACACGTTGCGTTGGCTCGGATCGTACTTCGGGTCGGGCTGCTTCTGCGTTTGGCGCAGCACGCCTTGTTCGTCGAAATAAAAGTGGAACAGCATATGATCGATGTTGTTCTCCATGTACCGATACGACCACACGTCGCGATTCATTCGTTTGTAGTGCGCCGTCTCGAACGGGCGGCCGAAGTTCATCAATACGTCATCGCGCGTCCATTTGCCTACTTCCGCGCGGTAGAACTCGTTGTCCTGAAGCACTTGCCGGACGCTCACCACCTTGCCCGATGCATCGACATCGACGGCCGTGGTAGTGCTGCCCATCGGCTGCGTGGGCCACATGAGCCGCTTGCCGCCACCCGGCAAATCATACGTTTCCTTCGGCGTTCCCAGCCGCGCGACGATAGCCTGCTGATCCATACCCGGCTCGACGTGCTGCTCCGGCTGCGCGCAGCCTGCGAGCGCAAGCACGGCGATGCATGCGCCGCGTGATAACGCCACTGCGATGCGTTCTGGCATGGCTATGCCCGGATAATCCATGGTCGCGCGCTGCACCCTATTTCTTCGCGGCCGGTTCCACGGATATCGCGAGCGCCTCCGTATAGACGGCCTTCACCTGATCGCCCTTCTTCACGCGCTTGAGCCGGTCCGGGTCCTCCACATGCAGATCGACCGTATCGCCTCGCGGTCCGCGCAGCGTGACGGTCTTCGCATGCCGGTCCACTGCCACGACGTCGGCGATGATCGTCACTTCGCGGCCTATCTCCCCACCCGGCTTCGCGCCCACGGGCGCGCGTTCGGCCGTCGCCTTCTCGGACGCCGATGGCGACGTCTTCTTGTCGACGAGACTCAGCGTCAGCGATTCACGATACTGCGTGGTCACGAGATCGCCCACCGCAAGCTGGTCGAAATTGCGCGCCTCGTTGGTCACTTCCAGTTCCATCACCTTGCCGGCCGCTGTCTTGAGCGTCACGGTGCGCGTGGCCCGGTCGATGCCGACGATGGTCGCGGTCACTTTCGACACGCCTTGCACGGTAGCGCTGTTTGCGTCCCGCGTAATGGTCGCGTCGGTTTGCGGCTCGGCTGCGAATGCGGTTGTGAAAAGGACAAGGCACGAGATGACGACCAGACTGACACGCTTCATTTCGACACTCCTCATTCGATTGACGCAAGAAACCTCGCTAACGCTACTGGATCGAATAGCCGCGCCCCTGCATGCATGCGGCCCACGCGCGGTTATAGGTATCCATGGCGCCCTGGCTCTGCGCTTGCGCGTTGGCCTGCTGCGCGCGCCGGTTCTGACGGGCCCTCACGCCGCCCGCCATGGTGCCGGCTGTCGCGCCGATGGCCGCGCCCTTGCCGGCATCGCCCGCGATCGCGCCGATCACCGCGCCACCGGCCGCGCCGCGCGCCGCGCCGGCCACGCGCTCGCCGCCGCCGACAGCCGGGCCCGATTGCGGCGGCGGCGCCGTCGATGCGGTCGCGGGGTCGATACCCGTGTTGCTCTTCGCCCAGCTGTAGCACGCGCCGTCATCCTTCTGTTGTTGTTGCGCGCTTTGTCCTTTCGACGGATACGCGATTGGCTTGCTTTGCGCAAGAGCTTCCAGGGCGAGCGAGGCGATCACAATGGCGCAGAGCGCGCGCAAACACAGTGCGTTCATATGGACTCCTTCAATTGTCAGACTTTCAGCCTGCATCGCGACGCAGCGAGCCCTCCGTCACGGTTCGTTCACGCGCGTCCACGTCGGGTCCGGATCGAATTCCGTCAGCGGTTGCGCAGACGGGCCCCGGTTCTTCTGATACACCACGCCGTTGTTATTGACAATGAATGTCATGACGCCGCTCTCGCCGTATTGCGCCGGGTACGCCACCATCGCGAAGCCGGCCAGCATGCGTCCATTGATGATGTAGCTGAAAGCGCCTCCCGGCGCGTTCTTGCCTTGCCGCGTGAGAATGCGAAAGTGGTAGCCGTGATACGGGTCGCCCGCGTGACGGTCCGTGAAATAGGTCGAGCTCGCGGCGATCAACGGACCGAAGGGACTTTGTTCTTCGCCCCGACTCGCATCCGCCGGCCAATAGAGTCCGTCGCGCTTGCCGGGCGAACTGCCGAGCTTGCGCGCGTACTGCAACACGCCGTCCCCCATGCGATCTTGGGAAGCGTACTCGCGCTGCGCATCGAGATACGCGCGCAGCACCTTGATCGCCTCGCGCTCGTTCGCGCCGATACGCCGGTCCAGCACCTCCTGCTCGCCTTCTTCCGTGGCGAAGCGCCAGACGCCGTTCTCTCGAACGAGCGGAATGGGCATTGGCCACGCATCGTCGCCGATCACGAGAATGCGGCGGTCGGGCGAAGCCTCTTCGAGCCGGTGAAACGCCTCGAATTCGGCGAGCGCATTGGCGCGCAACTGGCGATTCTCGGCTTCGTCGGATGTCACGACGAGTCGCTTGTGCGCGCTGCCGAAGATGCCGATGAGCGCGGCGTCATCGTCCGATTTGAGCGCCTGCACGAGTGCGCTCACCGCTTCCTCGGGTGTCGCGAAGGTCTGCTGGTCGGTCGCTGCGAAGAGCGTCGCGGGCGCGAGCAACATCGCGACTGTCGCAAACGCAATGACGAGACGAGTCAACCGGCCATCGGTTCGATGAGTGTTCATAGGCATCCCCTAGCGACGACCCCCGCGGCCGCCGCCGAAGCTGCGACCGCCGCCTCCTGAGAAGCCACCGCCTCCGCCACCACCAAAGCCGCCACCGCCGCCCTGGAAGTTGCGACCGCCCTGGCCGCCTGCCATCGACTGCCGGCTCGCGGCCCCGCGCGCGCTGTCCGCGCGGGCGCTTTGGCCCGAGCCATAGCCGCTGAATGCATCGCCCCCGCGCGCCTGAAAGTTCGACGCGCCCTGCGCGCGAGGCGTGTTCTGCATGGCGGGTTGCGTGCGTGCGGACGCGCGCTCGGTGCCGCCGGCCCCGCCGAAACCCGCGCCTGCTCCGCTTCCACGCGAAGGCGCGTCGCCCACGCGCTGCATCGAGGACCGTCCGCCCGTGCCGGAGACCTGTCCCGGCTTCTTCTCGGAGCGCCATGTGCTCGACTGTTGCGTTGCACCCGATCCCGACCGGTTCGCCGCGCGATTGCTCAGGTTGTTCTGCACGTCGGCTCGATTGGCGTTCTGTTCGCGGTTGATGTTGATGGTGTTATTGCCGCCGTTATAGTTGGCCTCGTACCGTCCGCCGTTCCACGCCGCGGTGATGGCCGCGCCCCAGATCATGCCGGTGGCGAAGGCCGCGCCGGGTGCATACGGATAGTAGTAGACGGGGTAAGGCGCCGGAGCGTACGTATAGACCGGCGTCGGACTGCTCACGACCACTGTGGACGGGTTGTACTGCGGTACATAGATGACTTCCGGGTTAGACGGCACGATCTTGATCACTTCCTTCTCGACCACGACCGTCTGCTTGTCGTCGCTCTTTAAGTTGCCGACCGACTGAGTTTGCCGGCGAAAACGCTGCACGGCTTGCAAGACGGCGTTCTGATCCGCCACGACTGCTTCGCCGAGCGCAACCGTCCAGTCGAGATCCGAGCTCATCTTCTTCACGATCTCGGGATAGTTGAGCAGCGCCTTCACCGAGTCTTGCCAGCGTTCATCGACCGGAAGATTCTTGTCCGTCTTTCTGCGTTCGAGAAACCGGTCGGCCTGCACCACTTCGACCGGATACGTCGAAGCGGGAAGAATGATCGCAACGAGGTCGTCGGGATAGAGCGCGATGGGACCGACGAGCTTGTCCAGATCCGCGGCACTCATTGCCGCGGGCGGCGGGACGCTTGCCGCCGGCGCCTGAGCGAGCGCATGCGTGCCACCTGCGAGCGCCGACACGACCAGAAGCACGTTGATGAACTTGGGCATTGTTGTCTTACCACCGAGGTGGCCGTCTCTCGCCTGTTCTACCCATTCGCCCAAAGCGCAAGCTGTACCCCGCAGCGCATTGGGTCTTTCACCGATCGTTCAAGACAGTGAGACAAACTCATTCACTCTTGCTTAAGAAAAGCTTAAGGGCGTTTGAATACCTTATTGAGCCGAGTCATGATGGGCGGCGGCAATAGCTGCGTCACGTTACTTCGCGGCTTCCGCCTTCTTCTGGTCATAGATGAATCGCGTGGCGTCGGGCACTCTGGAAAACGAGGTGATCCGCAAGGAAATACACGAGCAAAGCAGCGTCGTCATTCGTTACTTTGGTTTCGCCGCTTGTAGCGCAACGCGCTAAAGAGCGCGGCCATGAGCACGAGATAGTGATTGAAAGATATGCGAACCCTTTGGCGAATTCAAGACTCGGGCGCGGTCATTTAGATGCATTCATCGGCTGACCGATCGATCTGACTTACCCGCCCAGCGCGATGATCGCCATCGTCAGAAGCACGCCCAACGTCACCATCGCCAACCCCGCTTTCAGCGCGCCCCATCCAGCATAGGATCCCAAAGCAACGCCGCATCCGAATAGCATGACGAGCGTCAGCGCACGTGACACGAGCAACGCAGTGGGAACATGCCGGATGATGACGAACGGAGCGGCGACCGGAAACGTGGACAGCACGATAAGGATGAAGATGCCGAGCGCGGCAAGAATATCGTCGCGCTCCAGCGAGGGACGCTCAGGGAGCGCATCGTATCGAGCGATCCGGCTGCGAATCGATTCGAGCTCGGCGTCCGTGAAGAATGGCGCGAGAAACGGCGGTAGTCTCGCGCGCAGTTCTCGCACGCCCTCTGCCGCGTCGAGTTCGCGCCTGATCGCAAACGCGAGCGTGCGCCGCCGCCCTCGGTTCACGAGCGTGCGCATCAGATACATGACGGCATCCGCGAGCCCCCAAGCAAGATTGCAGCCGAGGGCCGTGTACAGCATCTTGCGGCCGGCATCTTCGCCGCTCGTCGCTGCCGACACCGTACCGACGAACGTCAGCGCCATGAACAATCCGAAACATAGTTCGGAAACGCGGTCGACCGTGTCCAGCACGGGCGCTCGCGTGTTGCCGCGCGGTTCGACGAGTGCGGCGTCGGCGGTGGTGTCCGGCAGCATGAATATCACCCGGTCTTGACTTCGTTCACGAGCGGTTCGTTATGCTCGAACGCGGTGATGCTCGCGAGCGTGGTCTCACAGATAGTCGATAGCGCCTCGCGTGTCAAATACGCCTGATGCCCGGTCACGATCACATTGGGGAATGAGATGAGCCGCTGAATGATGTCGTCCGGAATGATTTCATTGGACAGATCGCGGAAGAATAAGTCCGCCTCCTGCTCATACACGTCGATCGCGAGTCCGCCTAGTTGCCCGCTTTTGAGTGCTTCGATCACGGCCCCCGTGTCGATAAGCGCGCCCCGGCTCGTATTGATGAGCAAGGCGCCGCGCTTGGCACGCTGAAGCGTGTCCGCATTGATGATGTGATGCGTCGCAGGCGTCAGCGGACAGTGCAGTGAAATGACATCGGCCTTTTCCCCGATCTCACCTGGCTGCGCATAACGCAGGCCCATCGCCTCGAATTCTTGCGAGGGATACGGATCGTAGCCGATGACAGTACAGCCGAAGCCGAGCATGATCTTCGCAAAGACGCAGCCGATCTTACCGGTGCCCACGACGGCCACCGTCTTGCCGCACAGATCGAAGCCGATGAGTCCGTCGAGAGAGAAATTGGAATCGCGCGTACGGTTGTAGGCGCGATGCACCTTTCGATTGATCGCGAGCAACAGCGCGACGGCATGTTCGGCGACTGAGTTCGGCGAATACGTCACGACGCGAACGACCTTCAGCCCGAGCCGCGCGGCGGCTTCGAGGTCGACGTTGTTGAAGCCCGTGCAGCGCAGCGCGAGCAATCCGGTGCCGCCGCTTTTCAGCGCCTCCAGAACGGCGGCGTCTGCCTTGTCATTCACGAAGATGCACACCGCGCCGAATCCCGCAGCCTCCCCGACCGTATCGCGATTCAGCGACACGTCGAGGTATTTGAGCCTGTGGTGCGCGGATTCGTTCGCCTGGTCCAGAAACTCGCGCTCATAACGCGTCGAACTGAATATCGCCACGTCCATGATTTCATCTCCGATACGAGAGCTAGCCGCTAGCCAGCGAGATTGCGATCTGCACGAACAGCACTTTGACGATGGTCATCGACGGGAAAATCATCGCGTACATGACGTCGGGCTGATCCGTGGGCGCGATACGATTGGCGAACGCGAGAATGGCAGGATTACCGGTCGCGCCGCATACGACGCCGGCCGAGGTATCGAAGGGCAGCTTGAATAGCCATAGGCACGACGCGGCCGTTACGCCCACGAGCACGAGCAGCGTGATCACGCCATAAAGAAGCAGCAGCGGCCCCGCTGTGCCCACGGTCGCCACGAACTTCGGCCCGCATGAAATTCCGACCTGCGCAAGAAAGATCGTGAGCCCGAGATTGCGCAGAACCAGATTCGCCGATAGCGGCATGACCCACACGAACGGTCCGTTGCGCCTTGCTTTGCCAAGGCACAGCGCGAGCAGCAGCAACGCAGCGAGACCGAGGCTGAAGCTGCCGAGGCCGGGAAACCGCAACGGAACGGCCCCTAGCAGCAGCCCCGCCGCTGCGCCGATTCCAAGGCAAATGAAGCTGAGGTCCGCTGTGCCCTTGATCGAATCGCCGAAGAACGCCCGAATCGTCGCGCGATGCGCGCGATTCACGAGCACGCCCACGCGGTCCCCTGCTTCGAGAATGAGATCGGGCGTCGAGAGTAAATCGGCGTCGCCCCGGCGCACATGCGCGATCGAACAGTTCACGCCGCCGGGAAATCGCAGCTTGCCGAGCGGCATGCCGACCACCGCCGAATTCGATGCGAACACCCGCATATAGTCGATGTCTTCGCGATCGCTCGCGATGCGTCCTGGCTGCGACTCGCCACATAATGCCGTGGCCTCGTCGAGCAAGCGCTTGTCCGTGGCGGTGACAAGCAGCACGTCGTCGGACTGCACGATGAAGTCGTCGGCGGGCAACTGATTACGATGCGCGCGCCGCACCGCCGCAATCGACACGCCCAGCGGCAAGCGGCTCAATAGTTCCGATAGGCGCAGCCCGAAGAAGCTCGCGTTCTTTAGCGCGATCTCTGCCGTTTCGAGTACCTTCGCTGGCGGCTTCGGAATCGAGACTTTCAGCAATACGTTAAGCGCATAGAGAAAGAGAATGGGACCGGCCACGCCGAACGGATAAGCGACGCTATAGCCCACGGCCGCATCATTGCTCTTCATCGAAGCAATGGCGACCTGAAGACTTGCCGTGCTGGTCCCGCTGCCTGCGAACATGCCCAACGCATCAGCGAGCGTGATGCCGAAGCGGATAAAAGCGCATGAGACGAGACCGGCCGCAATGACGCCGAGGCAAGCGGCCGCGTTCGCCTTCGCCCCTTCGCGGCTCGTGAGCCCTCTGAAGAACTGCGCGCCGTACTGAATGCCGATGCCGTATAGAAACAGCAGCAAGCCGAGCGTGCCGAGCAAGGCCGGCGGCGCCGACTTTGGCGCAAAGGCGCCGATGGCGAGTCCGACAAACAGCACGGCCCCCGAGCCGAGCGCGACGCCTTTGATCGTGATCTCGCCGATGAGATAGCCGAGTGCGATCGTGAGAAACAATGCGAAGAGCGACTGGCTTTCGAGAAACGTTCTGACTGCGTCCATGCGGCCTCCCGTTAATGAATCAGGCAACGCAGCGATACAGAATCATTAAAGGCGGTTTGTCTGAAGCAGTCCAGCGGTATTGACGAGCACGGTCAAGTTGCGTTTCGGTGCGATTCTAGGACGACCACGCTACGTGGCGCGACATGGCAGGCATCCGATTCCGCCTTCGCTGTTACGGTATCCGAAACAATATCGAGCGGCGATGCAAGCGATGTATCGACGATGCGCCGCCAAGTTTGCTTGTCGAGGACAGGCACCGCGACGATACGCGCGTCGTCGTTCATGTTCATGATGATGTGCAACATGGCTTCGCCCGGTGCTTGCGCGGCAAGCGTGAAGGCGACGAGACGTGCGGCGGGGTCATGCCACGGCGGCTCGCCCAGTCGCTCGCCGTGCCATGCAACGTCGGGATAAACGTCGCCGTTCGCAGGCCGCCCCGTCAAGAAGCGTCGGCGGCGCAGGCTCGCGTGCCGCTTGCGCAGTGCGATGAATTCGCGCACGAAGCGCAACATGTCGAGCGCATCGCGCGAGGTACGCCAGTCAAGCCACGACAGCTCATTGTCCTGGCAGAACGCGTTGTTATTGCCTCGCTGGCTGCGCAGGACTTCATCGCCCGCGAGAATCATCGGTACGCCCTGGCTCAAAAGCAGGATCGCCATGAAGTTGCGCGCCTGCTTGAGACGCAGACCGATGACCGCGTGATCGTGCGTCTCGCCTTCCGCGCCGCAATTCCACGAGAGGTTATCGTTGGTGCCGTCGCGGTTGTCTTCGCCGTTTGCCTCATTGTGCTTCGCGTTATAGCTCACGAGATCGAGTAACGTGAAGCCGTCGTGACAGGTGACGAAGTTGATGCTGTTGGCGGGCAGCCTGCCATCCGCCTGGTAGAGATCCGCGCTTCCCGCCATGCACGTACATACTTGCCCGATGAGCCCGGGGTCGCCGCGCACGAAGCGTCGAATCACGTCGCGGTAGCGTCCATTCCATTCGGCCCACGCCATCCCCGGAAACGCGCCTACGTGATAGAGGCCGCCCGCGTCCCATGCTTCGGCAATCAGCGGCACGCGCGAGAGCATTTCCGACGATTCTATCGCCCAAGGCAACGGCGGGTTGCGCATTAGCCCGCCGCCCTCGCCGCGCGTGAAGACGCTCGCGAGATCGAACCGGAAACCATCGACACCGAGGTCGCGTACCCAATACTCCAGACATCGCAGAATGAACGCGCACACCAGCGGATGATTGCAGTTGATCGTGTTGCCACAGCCCGTATAGTCGCGGTAACGGCCGCCATCGGCTGGATCGACGTGATAGAAGATATCGTTCGCGAGCACCTTGAAGTTGATGACGGGACCGTTTGCACCGGCCTCCGCAGTGTGATTGAACACGACGTCCAGCAGCACGCGAATGCCCGCCGCGTGCATGGCGTCGATGAGCGCGCGAAATTCCTGCGGCGCTCGTGCCGCTTCCACGCAATAGCGCGAATGCGGACTATAGAAGCTATGCGTGCTGTAGCCCCAGAAATTCGTGAGTCCTTTTGCGGCTGCGGAAGGCGGAACGTCCTGCTCGTCGAATGCCATGACCGGAAGCAACTCGACATGCGTGACGCCCAACTCCTTCAGATAAGGGATTTTCTCGATCACGCCGGCGAACGTACCGGGACATCGGACACCGCTCGACGGATGCCGCGTGAAGCCGCCTACATGCAACTCATAGATGATGGCATCGTCCAGCGTGCGAATGTCGACGTCGTCCCGCGTTTCGAGAGGTTCCGTGACGATGGCTCTCAACGATGCGTGTGGCGCGCCTTGCGCCTCCGAAGCCTGCTGGCGGTTCCAGAAACGCTCGCTGACCGCCCGCGCGTGTATATCGAGCAGTTCCTTGCGGCTGGCGGCAGCGTCATCCATTTGGGGTACGCCATGTGGACCGCAGGCACGCCACGTGTAGCAACAGTGAACCGGTAGATCTTCGACAAAGACATGCCAGAAATAGAACGTCCGGTTCACCTCGGGCGCGAGCGAGACAATCCGGAACGGCTCGGTGCTTTCCGTCGAAGCGTAGAGCAACAGCTCCATGCCTGTCGCGTGCCGGCAGAACAGGCAAAAGTTGACGCCGCCCTCTGCGACTGTCGCGCCGATAGGAAACCGCGAACCCGGCTGCACACGATAGCTGTGCGCGCTGTCGACGTTAGCTCTGAGCAAGGTCGATCCTCACTGCCGACGTTTTCCAGATGCGCTTGCAGTATTCGCTGATCGCGCGGTCTGACGAGAACTTGCCCGAATGCGCGGTGTTCATGATCGACATGCGAGTCCATTGCTGCACATCTGCCCATGTTTCGCTTACGCGTTCCTGGCATGCGCAGTAATCCGCGAAGTCGGCCAATACGAGGAACGGGTCAAATTGCACGAGGTTGTCGACCAGCGGCCGAAATACATTCTTGTCGCCGCCCGAAAAGCGCCCTTGCGCGATGTCTTCGACTGCATCGCGCAAAACTTCATTCGACTCCATGTATTGAGCGGGCCGGTATCCTTCGCGCTTTGCCTGCTCGACCTGTTGAGCAGTGAGTCCAAAGAGAAAAAAGTTCTCGGCGCCCGCTTCCTCGCGAATCTCCACGTTGGCGCCATCCAGCGTGCCTATTGTCAGCGCCCCGTTCATCATGAACTTCATGTTGCCGGTGCCCGACGCCTCTTTTCCCGCCGTCGAAATCTGCTCGGAGAGGTCGGCCGCCGGATAGATCCAGTGCCCGTTCTTGACATTGAAATCCGGATAGAAAACGACTTTCAGCCGCCCCCTGATCGCGGCGTCGTTGTTGACGACATCCGCAATGCCCGTGATCAAACGGATAATGAGTTTGGCCATCGCATAACCGGGAGCAGCCTTTCCGCCGAAGATAAAGCAGCGCGGCGCACAGGGAATGTCCGGGTTCGCGCACAAGCGACGGTACAAGCTCACTATATACAGCGCATTCAAATGCTGGCGCTTGTATTCATGGATTCGCTTGACCTGTATGTCGAAGAGCGCGTCGGGATCGACGACGATTCCAGTGGCATCCCTGATGCGCTCCGCGAGCGCCGCTTTGTTCTCGCGCCGCACGGAACGCCACGCGTCATGGAACCCGCGATCATCCGCGAGCGCTGTCAGCGCATCGAGCCTCGATAGATCAGTGGCCCATCCGTCGCCGATGGTCGTGTCGAGCAGACGTGTCAGTCCGGGATTGCTCAACATCAAGAAGCGGCGCGGCGTCACGCCGTTGGTCACGTTGCAGAACCGTTCGGGAAACATGTCGGCGAAGTCCCGCATCACCGTCTGCTTGAGTAGATCCGAATGCAGTGCTGCGACGCCGTTCACTGCATGACTACCGACCGTGGCGAGGTGCGCCATGCGCACCTTTCTGTCGCCGGCCTCGTCGATGAGCGACATGCGCGCCACGCGGGCATCGTCGCCCGGAAAGGCGCGCCGTACATCTTCCAGGAAACGGCTGTTTATTTCATAGATGATTTCGAGCGCGCGCGGCAGCATGCTCTGGAAGAGCGGCAGGCCCCACGTTTCGAGCGCTTCGGGCAACAGGGTGTGATTGGTATAGGCGAACGTGCGCCGTGTGATGTCCCACGCTTCGTCCCACGGCAGGCCGTGCACGTCGAGAAGCAGACGCATTAATTCGGCTACCGCTATGGACGGGTGCGTATCGTTCAGTTGGGCAGCGAAAAGATCGGCGAAATGGTGTACCGACGTCCCTTTGATTGTCATTAGCCGCAACATGTCCTGCAGCGAGCACGATACAAAGAAGTACTGCTGCGCGAGTCGCAGTCGCTTGCCTATTTCCGGTTCGTCGTTCGGATATAGCACCTTGGATAACGTTTCCGACAAGACTTTCTCCTGCACCGCCTCGTAATATTGGCCGGCGTTGAAGTCTTGAAAGTCGAATGACTCGACTGCCTCGCTCTTCCACAGCCGAAGCACGTTGCAGGTGTCCACGCGGTAGCCTTGCACCGGGAAATCGCATGCCACGCCCTTGACCTGCTGCGCCGGTTTCCACTCGATGCAAAGACGGCCCTGATCGTCGGTGCGCTGTGTCGTTTGTCCTCCAAAGCCGACGTAATAGCACACGTCCGGCCGCGCGATTTCCCATGGACTGCCCTTCTCGAGCCACTTGTCCGTGACCTCGACCTGCCAGCCATCGCGGATCTGCTGATCGAAGATGCCGAACTCGTAGCGAATGCCATAACCGATCGCGGGTATCTCGAGAGTAGCGAGCGAGTCCATGTAGCAGGCAGCGAGGCGCCCCAGTCCGCCATTACCGAGGCCCGGTTCTTCTTCGACCGCAAGCAGGGCGTCGAGGTCTTGGCCGAGCGCATTCAACGCATTGCGAGCCTCGTCCTGCATGGCCAGATTCAGCAGGTTATTGCCGAGTTGCGGACCGATCAGGAATTCAGCCGACAGATAACACGCGACCTTCACGTCTTTCGCCGCATAGATTTTCATCGATGCGGCCCAGCGCGCCAGCATTCGGTCTCTCACGCTGAACGCGAGCGCCATGTACCAGTCTTGGCGAGTAGCGATGTCCGGGTAGCGCGCCTGACGACAAATCAGGTTCCTTACGATGTCGTGCTGCAACGGATTATCGGCGAGCTCATTCGTCGCTGACGCGCGACGGGAGGCTGCGTCTAGGACAGGAGCATCGTTCATGGTCGCCTCGTCATTCGATACGTTGCAAGGATATGTTAGGAGCTACAAATTTCAAGCGCTTGAACTCTGGCGCTTTCACGCTCCACTTTCTCCACGAAGACTATTCATTCACTTACAACATCTCTCTCAATGACGTCAGAGAGCAAGGCCACACTCTCAGGAAAAGGCGCCTTGAAACGAACACTGATTCGCCTAAAACGTATTCACGGCCTAACGACAAATGCGCGATGCATTGTTCCGTGCGCCATGTCTAACGGACCGGCCACGCATTCGGTTCTTCAACCGGGAAGTCAATGAAAAGAGCTGCCGAAAGCATCTGCGCGGTCGTCCTCGCAGCCCTCCTCATGCTCGCGTTGCCGGCCGCATCCCTGGCCGCCGGTTCAGAGACGCTCGCTCAGATCGAGGCGAGAGGCGCACTGCGGTGCGGCGTGAGCGAAGGCATAGCCGGCTTCTCGGCTCAGGATGCGTCCGGGCGCTGGACGGGAATGGATGCCGACTTCTGCCGTGCCGTGGCTGCCGCCGCCCTCGGCGATCCTGACAAGGTCGCATTCGTTCCTCTCAGGACGTCCGCACGCTTTCCCGCACTTCGAACGCGCCGCATCGACCTGCTCGCGCGCAATACGACCTGGACCTTGCTTCGCGAGGGGACGCTCGGCGTGCAGTTCGCAGGCGTTCTCTTCTACGACGCACAGGCGTTCATGGTGTGGACGAAGAACCCCATACGCGCGTCCTCGTCCCTGAATGGCGCGACCGTATGCGTGCTGCGCGACACGTCGAGCGAGGGCAATCTTTCCACGTATGCCGAAGCGAATGCGCTGGATATCAAGCCGCTCGTCGTCGGATCGGTGGATGCGCTAGAGCGCGCGTTCCTCGAGGGCCAATGCAGTGCGTCCACGGGGGACGCGTCGCTACTCGCTGCCCTACAAGCTCGCGCGCCGGGCGGGGCATCGTCGGTTGTCATTCTTCCCGAACGCATATCGAGGGAGCCGCTCGGCCCTGTCGTGCGAGACGACGATAGCGCGTGGCTTACCGTCGTGCGTTGGGTTCTTTTCACGTTGATCGCTGCCGAAGAACTCGGCGTGACGCGCGCCAATCATGTCGAACGCATGCGCGATCCGCGCGTGGCTCGCGCGCTGGTTCCGGATGCAGCAGTGACGACCATGCTCGGCCTAAAGCCCGGCTGGACAGCAAGAGCGCTGAACAGTGCCGGTAACTACGGAGAAATGTTCGATCGCAATCTGGGCAGTGCAAGTCCTCTGCAGATGAAGCGAGGACTCAATGACTCATGGACGCGCGGCGGCCTGATGTACGCCCCGCCGATGCAATGAAGAGGGAAGAACGCATCGTGAGCGACTGGCAGATCTATCTCGTCGTCGGGGTCTTCTCGGCGGTCATACTCGTGATCGCCTTTAATGTCATCGACATGACCGTGGCGGCGCTCGTCGGGGCCAGCATACTCATTGCGCTGCGCATTCTCGACGAACAGGACTTGCTCGCCACCGCGCGAACCTCGGCGGGCCCTATCAGCCTGCTCTTCGGCGGCATGGTCGTGGCGCGTATTCTGGCGACCACTGGCCTCTTCGACGTGATCGGCGACATCTATCTACGGGCCACCGCGGGAAGCGGCAAGCGCTTCCTGCTACTGCTGATCGTGGTGGTCGCGCCGTTGTGCGCCCTTTTGCCGAACGCGACGACAGTGATCCTGCTCGCACCAATCATCGTTCGCGTGGCCCGTGCATTGGATGTGGACATTGCGTCGCCGCTTATTCTCACCGCCATGCTCAGCAATGCTGCGGGGCTGCTGACGCTCGTCGGCGACCCCGCCACGTTTCTTGTCGGCAGTTCTATCGGCATGACCTTCGGCGAGTACCTCAGGTACGCGAGTCTCGGCGGCCTGCTGTCCATCGTCGCGGTCATTCCGTTGTTGCCGCTTATCATGCGGGACATATGGGGCGTCGTCAGGCCCGTGCCGAAGCGCGTCCAACATGCGAGGTTGCAAAGGCCGGTTTATGCAGCGCTGTCCCTTGTCGTGCTCGCGCTGATGATGCTGCTATTCATCCTGGGCGAGGAACTGCCGACGCGCATCGTTCCGCCAGCCGTCGCCGTGATCGCGAGCGCGCTCGCGCTTCTCGTGGCCTATGCGTTCAAGATCGAGCCGACCGATCGCGTGCTGCGCGACGTCGACTGGAAAACGCTCGTGTTTCTCGCGTGCATCTTTTGTCTCGTGCAAGCAATGGTCAAAACCGGCCTGCTTCAGGTGATGGCGCTCAGGCTTCATGAATGGTTCGGGACCAATCTGACGCTCGTCACGCTCGCGATGATTAGCGGCATCGGCCTGCTGTCGTCGTTATTGGCCAACGTCCCGGTTGCGGCAGCTTCCATCGTGATGTTGAAAGCCTATCTTGTGACTGCCGAATTCGTCCCTGAAGCGGCGATGGCCGATCAATTCACACAGTGGCCCCAAACAGTGATACCCGTATTCGTCGGCATGATGTATGGCGCGACGCTCGGGGGGAACGCCACGCTGATCGGGTCGGCGGCGAACATCGTCGCCGCGGGTGTCTGCGCGAACGAAGGACGCCCGGTCACGTTCGCCCGCTTCCTGCGCTATGGCTTGCCCGTCACGCTGTGTCAACTCGCGGTGACAGCGGCTTATGTGATGGTCCTGTCGAAGATACTGCGTTGACTTCGTATGAACGATTGCTGAACTCACGCTGCTACGCTGGGCTTCTTCTTTCCATCAATCTTTCGGGTTGTTCAACCACTGCACGGTGTCTGCATCAGCGATCATTTCTCTGACGCACTCGACGAGATAGGCCGGCTCGACTGGCTTGCCGATAACGCGCACTCCAGCCGGACGTCCGCTAATCTCGCTACCGAACCCGGATACGATGATCGCAGGCAGATGCGGGGCCGTCTGCCTGAGACGCTCGATAAGCTCTTGCCCGTTCATCCCCGGCATACGAAAGTCAGTGACGAGTGCGTCGATGGTCTCGCTCTGACTAATGGCAAGCGCGGCGTTTCCATCGTAGGCCGCAGAAACACGGAATCCGCGCAACTCGAAGTAGCGCTGAAAAACATAGGCGATCGCGACCTCGTCATCGACAATCAGTACGTGCCTTGTTCGGGTCTCATCCTTCATGGCGAAAACCATCAGCTGCCTGCGACGGAAACTTCTTCTCGAGCGAGGCGCGCACGTGCTCGGCCAGGTCGCTCACCCGATAAGGCTTCGTGAGCGTGGTGATGGGCGCTGCGGACACGTTCGCGGCGGGAAGCTGATCCATATAGCCCGTCGCGAGCAACACGGCGATATCCGGTTGTCGCTCTCTGACTCGCTCCACGAGCTGCAACCCATTCATTCCTCCCGGCATGATGATGTCAGTGAAAAGCAAATCGACATCGCCATATCGCTCGATGACTTTCAGTGCTTCCTCGCCGCTCTGCGCGGACAATACGCGATAGCCGAGATTCTTCAAATGGCCATACGCGAGTTCCCGAACGTCGCGGTTGTCGTCCACGACCAGCACCGTATGCTTGCCGAGAATGGCTTCGGTGCTCCAGTTCAGAGATTTGTCGCCTTTCTGGCTGACATCGGTTTCCGCCTGACTGACCACCGGGAAGATCATGCGTATGGTCGTTCCCTGTCCGGGCGTGCTGTCTATTTCGAGTCGGCCATGCGACTGTTGTACGAAGCCATGAACCATTGCGAGTCCAAGACCCGTGCCCGGCCCTTTGGTCGTGAAGAACGGCTCGGTGGCCCGTCTCACGACGTCCGGCGTCATGCCTTCTCCATGATCGATCACGCAGATCACGACATAGATTCCGGGCGTCAGGTTATGCGCCTCGATTCGCTCAGCGTCATTGATGACCGAGGTGGCGACCGTGACTCTCCCACCCTTCGGCATCGCGTCGCGAGCATTGATGAGCACATTCAGCAATGCCATTTCCATATGCGTGGCATCGAGGGTGCAAGCCGGCAAGCCGGGCTTCAGATCGAGGTGCAGGTCGATCTTGTCGCCGAGCGTTCTGACTAACATCTCACTGAACTCGACCACCAGCGTATTCAGATTGAGTTGTTTGGGTTCCAGGCGTTGCTTGCGAGCGAACGTGAGTAGTTGCTGAGTGAGTTTGCCCGCCTTCTCTCCCGCCGACATGGCGCGCCCGATTGCTTCGCGGGTTGCCTGCCTGTCGTGCAGAGACGCTGCGGCCAGTTCCAAATTCCCCGTGATGATCTGCAGCAGGTTGTTGAAGTCGTGCGCGAGCCCCGCGGTCAGTTGCCCGATGGCCTCCATCTTCTGCGCCTGCAGGAAGGACTGCTCCGAGATCCGGCGGCGAGTAATGTCCATCTGCGATGAGAAATAGTAGAGTAGTTTCCCATCCTTATTGAACACGGGGCCGATAAATAACGCATTCCAGAAGGGCTTGCCGCTCGCCTTGTAGTTCAGCACGTCCACTGCGACTGCCCGCTGCTCACGCAGGGCGTTACGGATTTCTTCCACAGCGCGCGCATCGGTTTCCGCGCCCTGCAGGAATCGGCAGTTGCGTCCGAGAACCTGCTCCTCGGTGTACTCGGTCAGGTCGAGAAACGCGCGGTTGGCGAAAACGACAGGGTTGTCCGGTTGATTCGGGTCGGATACGACCATCGGCATTCGCGTCATTTCGACGGCAGCGAAGAAGATATTGCTGCGGTCGTCCAGTCCAGGGCGGGAAATCTGGCTTGCCTGCCAGTGCTTGATCCCGGGATTGCCTAACGGTGAATAAGCGCTGCCTTCCAGTTCGCCGTCTGCCGGCCGGCCGATGCTCTGGCCATCTCCCTGTTCATCGCCGTGCTTGCTCAAAACTTCGTCTTTGTCGCTGCCCTTTGCCATATCTTATTCGCCAGTGTGTGTGATGTTGGCCCCATCGCGGAAGATGCATCGAGGGGATGCCGGCAACCTTCGGATAGTACCCTTTACTCGATGCAGACTCGTTCCTTGCTATGACTGCGCCTTCTCGACGCGGTGCAGCCACGCGAGCGAAATAAGCACGATAACGACCGTGATCGCGGCGAACGTGATCGTCGCGGGTGTGATGCCGATACGTTGCACCGCGACGCCTATCGCTATGACGGGCAGCGATATCGCCACATACAGCACGACGAAGAACGCCGCGGTCACTTCCGCCTTGCGCTCGGCCGGACTGCGATTGGATAGCTCGCCGAGTGCAGCACGAAAGCTGATGCCCTGCCCGAGTCCGCATAGCATCGTCCCGATGACAAAGGCGGTGGACGAACGCTGCCATGCGCATAGCGCAAGCAGCGCGAGACCGACGACAAGCGCGACCGAACCAGCAGGTTGTCGCCATCTTTGCGGGATACGTTTCTCGACCGCCTGACCGATCGCCGAGCAGAGAAAGATAAAAGACACAGCCAGGCCAATCAGCAAGCCGCTGTGATATCCGAGCACGTTGCGCATGAGTTGCGGCGAAACGGCGGTAAAGAATCCGACAACGACGAAGCCCGCAAATCCAGACAACGCTGCCGGCACGAACGCAGCACGCACCTCACGCGGGAGCGAGATGCGTTGCATATGCAATTTCGGGTGATCCGCCACGCGCACCGTTTCAGGCGCGGCGCGTAGCAATAGGAAGGCGAGCACCAGCAATGCGATATGCGCGAGGTACGAAAGACGCATGGGCCAGGACGCGAACTCGACAAGCGCTCCACTGAGGACAGGTCCCAAGCCGAGCCCGAGCATGTTCGACGACGTTGCAGCGAGCATCGCCTTCGAGCGCGAGTCGGACGGACTTGATTCGATCACCGCGACCGTCGCCGTCGACGTGAAGATGCCCGCCGAGATGCCCGAGACGAGACGACCGAGCAAGAGCATGAGGAGGCCGTCGGCAAATACAAAAATCAGCGCAGAGACGGCGGCGGCAGCAAGGCCCGCCTTGAGCATGCGCTTGCGCCCGAGTTGATCGGACCAGCTGCCCATCGCCAACAGCGCGCCGAGCACGCCGATCGCGTAGGCCGCGAAGATGACCGTGATGGTCGCGGGACTGAAGCCGTAGGTCGTCTGATAGTCGTGATAGATCGCGGTAGGCAACGTCGTGCCCGCCATGTTGATCATGAATACCAGTGCCAGTGCGAGATAAGCCGGCATGCAGAGGTGGGTCTATTTGTCGAAGGATGCGGGTGCTTTAGCACGCTCCGTGCACGCACCGAACTTTTCGCGTGCCGGCG
The DNA here is from genome assembly GCF_023170545.1 of Caballeronia sp. Sq4a. Lineage (NCBI taxonomy): Bacteria > Pseudomonadati > Pseudomonadota > Betaproteobacteria > Burkholderiales > Burkholderiaceae > Caballeronia > Caballeronia sp. Sq4a. Next base: position 418,822 of record NZ_CP084253.1, read on the forward strand.
GATGGATGCTGTCTTTTGAATACCGGCTTCAAGGACGCCTCATGCCGCGAGCGCTCCCCTCGCCACGTTCCGGTGCGAAAAAGAACGCCTTGACAGAGACTCTTACGATATATATCTTTAGATATGTTTTACGACATAAAGGGAGTGTGTCATGAGATCACGTTGCTTTCACGGCAAGCGCGACGATTCGCGCGGCTTCGGTTCCGGTCTTCCGTTCGATGCGCTGGACCGCCTCGATCGCCTTGCGTGGCGCGGCTGGGAGATGATCGGACGTCATCGGCACAGCGGCGGCGGGCGCTTTGGCGGCGGCTTCGGCGCGGGCGGCCCCGGTGGTGCGGGCGGTTTCGGCGGGGGTCCCGACGACATGGGCGGCATGCCGCGCGGCCGCAAATTCTCGTCCGAAGACCTGCAACTCTTGCTGCTCGCCATGCTGGCCGAGGCGCCGCGCCACGGTTACGAGCTCATCAAGGCGCTGGCGGATCGCTCCAACGGTTTCTATGCGCCAAGCCCCGGCATGGTGTATCCCGCGCTGACGTATCTGGAAGAACTGGGCTATGCGACGGTCGAGATGGAAGGCAACCGCAAGCGCTACGCGCTGTCGGATGCGGGCAGTGAATATCTCGCGGCGAATCGCGAACGGGTCGATCTGATGCTCGCGAAGCTTTTGCATTTTGCACGCAAGATGGACCTGGTACGGCGTGCCTACGCGGGCGAGCAGGCCGACGAGGATGCCGGCGACGGCGGCTGGGTGCCCGAACTCATCGCAGCGCGACGCGCCCTGAAGCGGGCGCTACTCCTGCGCACCGATGCATCGCCGCAAGAGCAGCGCCGCATCGCCGCGATTCTTGAACGCGCGACGGCCGACATCGAACAAGACAATGCGCCGAAACAGGCAAAAGGAACGACAGAATGAGCCATTCACTCGTCGAAGCACAACAAGGCCGCTCCGAACTGGAAGTCACGCGCGTGCGTCACCCGCTGAAATTCCGCTTGCTTCAGGTCAAGCGAGTCAGGCCGATTAATCCGCATTTTGTATGCATCACCCTGACGGGCGAGGCGCTCGCAGACTTCGAGAGCGCCTCTTTCGACGACCACGTGAAGGTCTTCTTTCCGCAGCCGGGCGGAAGCATGCCGGTGGTGCCGGAGGCCGGCCCGGACGGTCCCGTGTTCGATCCCGCCAAGCCGCGACCCATTGCCCGCGACTTCACGCCTCGGCGCTTCGACCGGGCGGCGCGCGAATTGGATATTGAATTCGCGCTTCACGACGCCGGCCCGGCGACCGCGTGGGCCGCGAAGGCCGCGCCGGGGGACTACCTCGGCATCGGCGGGCCGCGCGGCTCGTTCGTCATTCCGACGCGGTTCGACTGGCATCTGCTGGTAGGCGACGAGACCGCGCTGCCCGCCATCGCCCGTCGCCTGGAGGAGCTTCCGGCCGGCACGCGCGTGGCGGCGCTGCTCGAAGTCGCCGATCCCTCCGCGCGAATCGAATTCGATACACGCGCCAATCTGTATGTGCAGTGGTGCTACCGCAGCGAGTCCGCGTACGCGGGCGGCGATCTCTTGCTCGCGTTGCGCGGAACGTATCTTCCCGACGGCGAGGGATACGTGTGGGCCGCGGGCGAGGCTGCGCTCATGCGCGCAGTGCGCCAGCTGTTGTGCAATGAGCGAGGCATCGACAAGCGCCGCATTCGCGCCTCCGCCTATTGGAAGCGCGGCGAGCAAGGCGTGCATGGCACGATCGAAGACTGAACTCGCGTCCCGGCGTGCCGATAAACTAAACTGATGGCTATAACTCTTTCAGCATAGCCATGGATAACCGCGAACTGCTCAACCTCGCTTATCTGCGCGCGTTCAGGCTCGTGGCGCAGACGGGCAGCGCGACGCGCGCGGCCGCCGCCCTTTTTCGCGCGCAGTCCGCTGTCACGCGCTCCTTGCAGGAACTGGAAGCAGCCGTAGGCGAGACGCTGTTCGAACGTCGCCCGTCGGGCATGTTGCCGACACCTGCAGGTCGCGCCGTTCTTCTCCGTTGCGAACGGATCTTCGCGGAGCTCGAAGCGCTGGGTCAATGGTGCACCGCACGGCAGTCACGGCGACGCTCGGCTAACGGCAACGCGTTGCCTGCGTTCCTGCTGAATACGCGGCGGTTACAGCTATTCTCGGCATTGGCGCGTCATCGGCACATGCCGAGCGCCGCGCAGACGCTCGGCATCAGTCAGCCCGCAGTCAGCAGCGCGATCCGCATCATGGAAACGGGCGCAGGTATGCAATTGTTTTATCGCAGCCCGCGCGGCCTGTTGCTCACGAGCGAAGGCGAGACGTTCGTGCTGCACGTACGTCGCGCGCTCAACGAACTGCGCCACATCCCGGACGATATCGCGGCTCTGCGCGGCACCATTCAAGGCTATGTGACCGTCGGCGCGCTGCCGCTCGGCCGGACGCTGATTCTTCCGGGGGCGATCGCGCGCGTGGCCTCGCAGTATCCGGGCGTACGCATCGCCACGGATGAGAGCGCCTACGAACCGCTCGTGGCCGGCTTGAGAGCGGGCGATATCGACTTCGTTCTGGGCGCGCTCAGGCCGAACGATGCATCGAGCGGATTGACCAACGAGCGCCTGATGTCGGAGGACATGGTGGTCATCGCGCGGCGCGATCATCCGCTGGCTAAGGCCAAGGCTTTGACACTGAAAGAGTTGAGCGCCGCGCAATGGGTCTTGCCGCGTAGTCACGCGCCCGCACGCGGCATGTTCGAGGCGCAATTCAAGCGGCTCAGGCTCAAACCGCCGATGCCGACGGTCGAGACCGCCGACCTTGCCGTGATCCGTGGCTTGCTCACGCACACCGACATGCTCGCGGTCGTATCGGCCCAGCAGTTGTTCTATGAATGCGAGTCGAGGCAGCTCGTCGTGCTGGACATCGCGATGCAGAACACACGGCGCGATATCGGGCTTACGTTACGCGCGGGCAGCACGCCTTCTCCGGCCGCCCGCGCGCTGATCGACGCGATTCGCCTGACTGTCGATCAACTCGCGCATTCGGCGGGCGTCGCGAAGATATCGAAACATACGGCATGATGCGGCGATGCTGCCGACCGTTTCATCCATTACTCGTCTGGTACTCTTGAAACTCAATGAGTGATTCTTCGCGCGAAACTTCAAGCCATGAATGACCCCACAAGCGCTATCGACGCTATCCAATATGCTCAGGTGACCGGTAGCCTGTATCCGCTATCCATCGAATATCAATGGCTCAACCCCGAACTCAAAGACGCGCCTATTGCGGTATTTCTGCACGAAGGACTGGGTTCCATTGCGTTATGGAAAGACTGGCCGCAGTCGCTATGTGATCGCCTCGGTTGCCGCGGACTCGTGTATTCGCGTCCGGGTTATGGACGTTCGACGCCGCGTCGCGCAGACGAGCACTGGGCGGGCGATTTTCTGCATCATCAAGCGCAGGTCGTGCTGCCTGCGCTGCTGGATGCAATCGGCATAAACGAGAGCGAGCGCGCACGCATGTGGATCATCGGGCATAGCGACGGCGGGTCGATCGCCTTGCTTTATGCAAGTGCTTATCCCGAGTCGTTGGCGGGGGTCGCGGTGCTGGCCCCGCATGTGTTCGTCGAGCCGATGACCGTTCAGGCGATCACTCAGGCACGAAGCGCTTATGAGAGCGGCGCCTTGCGCTCGCGGCTTGAGCCCTACCATCAGAACGTGGATTCCGCTTTCTATGGTTGGAACGACGCATGGCTGGATCCCGCGTTCCTTCATTGGGACATTACGACGACGCTCGAATCCATCCGCCGGCCGCTGCTCGCCATTCAAGGCTACGACGACGAATACGCGTCCATGCAGCAGATCGACAAGATCAAGGCAGCGGTTCCTCACGCTCATCTCGTCAAACTGCCGGGCTGCCGTCATTCGCCTCACCGCGACGCAGCCGAAGCAGTGAATGAAGCCATCGCAGCCTTCTTCGATGCACAGCGCACTGCGTGAGTCAATTTTTCCGCCAGAGGCGTTCGGGGTTCGTTCGGCTACCGGGCAAGCATTTAGCTAAGTGTCCGATAAAGGAAACCTTGTCTGCGTTTATCGAAGGAGAAATGCCATGCTGCTTACCGATGAAGAACTCGCTCGTCTGGAAACCGTTGCGCCGTTCCTGCAGAGCGAAGCGCGAACATCCCTCGAATTCGAGGCGGACTACGACATCACGATGGAACTCGCGGAACATTTGCAACCGGGCTTGCGCGTGCGCGCTCCGGGCGCGACGGCGGCAACGGCCGCGGCGGCCGCACTTGCTGCTCCGCCGTATCCGCTCGACTTGTTCGTCGGACTTCCGCTCAGCGAACTGCGCTCGCTCGCGCATGCCGACGACCGGCGCCGCGATGACGCCATCGCGCTGTTCGGCGCAACATTTTCGCCGCGCCTCTTACGCGCCATTGCAAAGATGACGCCCAATGAAATCGACCTCGATGCCGGCGTGCAAAGCGAAGCCGGCACGCTCGCAGTGATGCTCGAAGAGAACGAAGGCGCATAAGCGGCACGCGCTCCGTATTTACCCGTGAACTCACGCGAGGCGCGCATTCGACGCGCCTTGCGTTGTTATAATCTTATCAACGTAAGACCAGAAACTCACATTCGGCGACGCGTGGAAAGCACTGCAAAACGATGGCCAAGATCGACCGCCTCCGCACGCTCTCGAGCGCATTAGAAAAACAAAACGTGATGCGTCTGCGCGATGCCGCCGCGCTTCTCGGTGTCTCCGAAATGACGGTGCGCAGAGACGTTGCGGCCAACCCCGGGCAGTTCACTTACCTGGGCGGCTATATCGTGAGCGCGGCGGACTTGCCGAATGCAGCGGGCTATACCATCGACGAAGAGAAGGATCACTTCGCGCAAGCGAAAGCCATTGCGTCGAGTCATGCCGCCCGCCTGCTCACGAACAACGAGACTGTGTTCATCGACTGCGGCACGACGTTGACGACACTAGCACGGCAGATTCCCGCTGAGATGCATCTGACCGTGGTGTGTTATTCGCTCAACGTCGCGGAGATTCTGCGCCGCAAGCCCAACATACGCATGATTTTGCTTGGCGGCGTGTACGTGCCTTCGTCGGAATCATTCGCCAGCGATGAAAGCGTCGAAACGCTTAGGCGCATGGGAATCAATAAGGCATTCATGTCGGCCGGCGGTGTCGATGAAGTACGGGGCGTGACGTGCTGGAACTTTCATGAAGTCGCCATCAAGCAGGCGGCCATGGCGAGCTCCGTCGAACGGCATCTTGTGGTCGATGCGAGTAAGTTCGGCAAGGTGAAAGCGGTGCGCTTCTCGCAGATCTCCGACTTCGACTCCGTCATCACCGAGGAAGGGCAACGGCGCACGGACTCACGCGAATAGCAGAAGCGTAAGTCCCGTAAGTCCAAATGCGCCGCGCGTTGCGCTACTGCCTGCGACCCAATGCGAAGAGCGTTCCTGCGATGAGAATGAATGCGCCGATGATGACCTTCTGCCACGTACTCGGCACGCCCACGAGAATCAGCACGCTATTGATGAGCGTGACGAGCACCACGCCGAGCAGCGTGCCCGTCACCGTTCCCGTGCCGCCGGTAATGCGCGCGCCGCCGAGAATCACCGCAGCGATGACATCGAGCTCCGTGCCGACGAGATCGAACGGATTGGCGAGCCGGTTCGTCGATACATGCAGAATGCCCGCTACGCCGGCGAGCAAACCCGTGTAGCCGAATACGAATAAGTGGATCGCGCGCAGGTTATAGCCGAGCCGTTCCGCAATGGCGAGACTGCCGCCCATCGCATAGACGCCGCGGCCCATCATCGTTCGATTCAGGAGCCACCATGTAACGATCGCCGCGATCACGAGCGCCAGCACCGACACAGGAAGGACCGCGCGCAAGCCGTCCGCCGTGTGGTAATAGAAAAGCGGCAAGCGGCCGAACACATCCATGCTGTGCGGAATGTTCATGAAGAACTGCGTGCCGACGAAGGTCAGCAACAAGCCGCGAAACAGGTATTGCGTGCCGATGGTGACGATCAGCGAAGGCGCTTTCAGCCGATGCACGAGCATGCCGTTGACCACGCCGAGCAGCACGCCGCCCAATGCGCCCGTCAACACGATCAGCGCGAACGGACATTCGGGCCACCATGCGAACACCGCCTTGGTGATCGAATACATCGTCAACGCAGCGATGGCGGTGAACGATACGTCGATCCCGCCCGACGCGAGCACGACGAGCGTCCCGAGCGCAAACAGCGACACCGTGGTCGCGGAATGCAGCATGTCGAAGAGCGTCGCGAACTGGAAGAAGCGCGGGTTGAGGCTACCCACGATCAGGCACGTGACGAGAATCAGCCCGACGGTGAACCACTCCGGCTTGCGCATCAACTGCGCGTAGAGACTGCCCTTGCGCACGCGCGGCGCGACATTGCTCACGGCTTGCGGCACGGTCTCGCTTGCGGCGCCGCGGATGGATTCGCTCATGCTCATGCTGCCTCAGAAAGTAGCGCGTGATACAGATCGGCCTCGGTCAGACGATCGGCGCGATATTCGCCGGCGACGCGGCCTTTCTTCATCATCAGAATGCGATCGCAGTTTTGCAGCAGTTCGGGCAGATCATCGCTGATGAGAATGATGCCGATGCCCTCCTTCGACAGCCGCTGCATGATGCGGTAAATGATGTCCTTCGAGCCTACATCGACGCCGACTGTCGGCCCATGCAGAATCAACACGCGTGGATTGATCGCGAGCCAGCGGCCGATCAGCACGCGCTGCTGGTTGCCGCCGGAAAGCGACTGCACTGGCTTGTCGACATCGGGCGTGGCGATTTGCAGATCCTTGACGGTGCGCTCGGCTAGCGCCTGCGCGCGCTTGCGATCGATTTGCCCGATGCGGTCGCGCAGGCTCGCAATCATCGCGGTCACGACGTTATCGCGGATGGGCTTGTCGAGAAAAAGCCCTTCGTTCAGGCGGTCTTCCGGCACATAGCCGATGCGTTGCGTTCTGGCATCCGCGGGCGATTGCAGGCGAACACGCATGCCGTCGAGCGTCACGACGCCGCTGTCCGCAGGCGCCACGCCCGCGAGCGCGCGCGCCAGTTCATTGCGGCCCGAGTCCAGCAGTCCCGTCACGCCGAGTATCTCGCCTTCATGCAGAGCGAACGATACGTCGGCAAACTGACCCTTGCGGCCGAGTTCCTTTACATCGAGCACGACGTTCGACGCACGCGCCTCGCCTTCTTCGCGGTAACGGTCGGTCGAAAGATGCTTGCCCGTCATGAGCTCGCTGATCTGCGCCTTCGTGTAGTGCTCGATCGGTCCTTGAGCCATCTTCTGACCATCGCGCAGCACGATGACTTCGCCACCGATCGCGTAGCACTCGTCGAGCTTGTGGCTCACGAACAGCACGGCCACGCCTTGCGCGCGCAGTCTCGCAAGCACCGCGATCAGGTTGTCGACCTCTTTCTGCGTGAGCGAGGTCGTGGGCTCGTCCATGATGACGAACTTCGCTTCACTCGCAATGGCGCGCGCGATGGCGACGAGTTGGCGCGTCGCCAGCGGCAATTGTTCGATCAGCGTCTTCTGGAACTCCGCATCGCCCGGCAAACCCACGGCTTCGAGCGCGCGTGCGGCGGTCGTCGCGAGCGCGCGCCGGTCGAACGTGCGCGCGAGCTTGCCCGCGTGCTCCGCGAGCTCGGAAGTCAGCGCGACGTTCTCGGCCACGCTCATGTTCGGCAGGAGCGACAAGTCCTGATACACGGTCTCGATGCCGGCCGACAATGCTTCGAGCGGCGAGAGCCGCGCATGACGCGCGCCTTCGATCACGAGCTCGCCTTCGTCCGGCGGCTGCGCGCCCGAGATGATCTTGATGAGCGTGCTCTTGCCACAGCCGTTTTCGCCGAGCAGGTGATAGATCTGCCCGCGCTGAAACGCGAGGCTCACGCCACGCAGCGCATAGACGCCGGTAAAGCGTTTATGGATATCGACGACTTCGAGGAGCGGTGTCTCTTGGGTCATGGCGTATGGATTCGGGCGGCGCGCGCGTCGAACGTCGAACGTCGAACGCTGTGCGCCGCGAACATCACATCAGTCGCATCAGAACGGGTATTGCTTGTAGTTCGTCTTGTCCACGTCCACCCAGCCGGTGCCGCGAACGATCACGCCCTTGCCCGGCCCTTTGCTCACCGTGACCTTGTTATAGCCGGTAATGCCGAGGTCCGCGCCGTTCTCCACCGTCTTGCCGTCGACGAGCATCTGCGCCACCTTGTTCATCGCGATGCCGGCGAGCTTCGGGTCCCAGAATGCGATGCCGTTGATGGCGCCGCTTTCGAGGAACTTGCCCGCTTCGGTGGGCAGACCCGTGCCGTACACGCAGATCTTGCCGACCTTGCCGGCCTCTTCCACCGCGCGCCCGATGCCGATCACATCCAGTGACGACGAGCCCTGAAAACCGGTCAGATCCGGATGCTTGCGCAGCACTTCCTTCGCGACCTGATACGCGCGCTCGCCGTCGTTATTCGTTTCGAGCTTCGGCTCGACGAGATCCATCTTCGGATACTTCGCCTTTGCGTTGCCGATGCCGCCGTCCGCCCATTGCACCTGCGAGCGGCTGCCGAGCGAGCCGACCAGCACCGCCCACTTGCCCTGCTGCCCCATGCACTTCGCGAGACGTTCGTTCAGGCCCGCGCCGTATGCCGTGTTGTCGAACGCTTCGATATCGACCATCGTGTTCTTTGCGTTGTCGGCTTCATGCGTGACCACCTTGATGCCGCGATCCATCGCCTTCTTGAGCGCGGGTTCGAGCGTCGGCGGATCGTACGGAACCACTGCAATCGCAGTGACTTTCTTCGCGATCAAGTCCTCGATGATCTTCAATTGCTGCGCGGCGTCGGCGCGGCCGGGTCCGGTCTGATAGACGTTGATGTTCGGGTTCGCCTTGCCGAACTCTTTCACGCCGTCGTCCATGCGATTGAACCAGTTGATGCCGGTCACCTTGACGACCGTGACGATGGTTTCGTTCGTCGCGGCCTGGGCGGCCATGACCGCGCCGGCAGCGAGCGCAATGGCGGTCAGCGCGGTGCCGAAAGTCTTGAGCTTCATCGTGTTGTCTCCTTTATGTTTGGAATGTCGTTCGATGGTCTTTTGAAGCAATCACACAGCGAGTGGTCAACGTCCCGTCGATGCTGGCGGCGGTGGAATCTTGGATGTGGGCCTGGCGCCGCCGATGCCGAAGATCGCGCGCACGCGTTCGCCACCCGCGAAGGCGAGCGACGCGAGCAGCAGGAAGCCCCACGCGCAATCGCCGAAAAACTGGGAGACGCCGAGCAGATTGAAGAGACTCGACAGGAATTGCAGGACCGTTGCCGCGAGAAACACGCAGACAATGCGTCCATAGCCGCCCGCCGGATTCACGCCGCCCATCACCGCGATCAGGATCGCGATCAAGAGATAAGAGTTGCCGTAATCCCACTTCGCGCTGGACGTATGCGTTGCGCTGATGAGACCCGCCAGCGATGCGAGCACGCCGCACATGCCGTAAGTCAGAATCAGCATGCGCGCGCGCGGAATGCCCGCATAGAAGGCGGCTTTGGGATTCGTGCCCATGAGGTAAAGCCGCAGGCCGAACGGCGTGCGCTTGAGCACCCAGCCGAGCCCGAGCACCGCCGCAATGAAGATCCACAGCGAAATGGGCACCTGAAGAAACGTGCCATTGCCGATGTTCGAGAGCGGATCGACATATTCGACTCGCACCGATGCGCCGTTGCTCAACACGACGGCAATGCCCGTGAAGAGCAACTGCGTGCCGAGCGTGCAGAGAATCGGCGTCAGCCTGAGCTTGGCAATGACCACGCCATTCAGCAGGCCACCGACCACGCCCATCGCAACAACGATGCCGACGAACACGGCCGTATAGAGCGCGGGCGAATCGTCGGCGGAGACGATATGCGGCAGAGCCATCGCCGCGACCATGCCCGAGAGGTTCGCGAGGCCGACGCCCGAGAGGTCGATGCCGCCATTGCCCGAGACCATCGACAACATGATGCCGAGCGCGAGCAAGCCGAGTTCGGGCAATTGGCCGCCCATCGACTGAAGATTGTCGATGTCGAGAAACTGGCCGTGCGAAAGCCATGTCGCGACGATCACGACCAGCAGATTCACGCCGATCAGAAAGTTGAACTGCCGGTCAGCGAGCCACTTCGACGCCTTCATTGCGTCACGCTCCTTTCGCTCAACAATGCATTGATTTCGTCGAGGCGAGGCATCGAGGGCGCGGTGCCTGGCCGCGTGACCGAGATGCTCGCCAACGCGCATCCGAAGCGGACCGCATCGAGCGCGCTGTCGCCGCGCGCGAGCGCCGCCGCGAAACCACCGGTGAAGCCATCGCCCGCGCCGGCCGTTTCGACCACGCGCCCGCATTCGAACGCAGGAACCAGCACCGATTCGTTCGCGCTATGCAAAAGCGCGCCCGCCTCGCCCAACGTGATGATCGCCGCGCGCGCGCCCTTGCTCAACAGAACATTAGCCGCGCGACGCGCATCGTCGACAGACTTCACGGCGACTCCGGTCAACGCCGCCGCCTCGGTTTCATTCGGCGTGATGTAGTCGCAAAGCGGATAGATATCGTCGTCGAGCGCGAGCGCAGGCGCCGGGTTGAAGACGGTCGTCACGCCATGCTTCCGGGCCAGTTCGAGCCCGCGTTTCGCGGCCGGAACCGGCTGCTCCAGTTGCGTGACAAAGACGGCTGCCTTCGCGATGTCCGCTTCGATCGCATCCACGTCATCGGGGCCGAGCGTGCCGGCCGCGCCCGCCGCGACGATGATCGCGTTGCCGCCGGTGTTCTCGTCCACATAGATATGCGCGGCGCCGGTCGCGATATCGTCTATCACGCTGGCGCGCGATGTGATGCCTTCGGCCGCCCACGTGGCTTGCGCGATCTTGCCGAACACATCGTTGCCGATGCGCGTGCAGAAGACGACGTCCGCGCCCGCGCGAGCGGCGGCCACGGCCTGATTCGAACCCTTGCCGCCCGGTCCCATCGCAAACGCGGAGCCCGCCACCGTTTCGCCAAGCAAGGGCATGCGCTGCGCGCGAAAAGCGAGGTCCGTCACATAGATGCCGAGGATGACGACGCTGCCGCTCATGGCGCGTCCCCTTGCGGCGCATCCGGCGCGAGCTGCACGCCTTTCTTGAAGATGAAACAGCCGTAGCCGCGCGTCTCGCCCGTGCGGATGACGCAATACGCCTTCTTCGCGCGTTCATAGAACGCGAAGCGTTCGATCGGCGCGAACGCCACTTCGCGGGCTTCCGCGTGATCGACTTCGCGTTGCGCTTCGCGCTGCACGGCGGGTAACGCGGTCGCGTCGCCGACGACTTCCATGCGGCCTGCGGGATCGTCCACGAACGTGTCCAGCGGCATCACCGACAACACCGCGCGCACGACGCGCGGCGCATTCGCGCCGTCGATCCGCAAGAGCTTGCCGAGCACCGTCTGGCGCGCGACCGAATCGCCGGGAAAGTTCGCGTCGCAAATGACGACTTCATCGCCGTGTCCCATCGCGGCGAGCGCGTAGAGAATGTCGGCGTTCAGAAGCGGGTCAATGTTCTTCAGCAAGAGCGTCTCCTCCATGCATGGCGCGTCCTGTTTTCGGATCTGCGCCGTTGAACCTCGGATTACGAGTGCCGCAAATCAATCTCCATACGGCACCCAGATATTCTTGACTTGCACGGCTTGGCGCAAGAAGGGCAAACCTTCACTCGATGCATCATGCCAGTCGAACAGTCGTCCGTGATCGACAAAGGTTCGCTTCAGATTGCCGACCGATTCGCGCTCGGCCATCGCCGAAAGCGCCGCGCCATTGAAGCACCAGAGCGCGTCGACGTCATCGTGCTGGGCGAGCGTTTCGCCAAGCGAGCGCGCGTCGCCGGTCACGATGTTGAGCGCGCCGCCCGGCACGTCGGACGTATCCGCGACCTGATAGAAATCTGTCGCCATGAGCGGGCACGTCATGCTCGGCACCGCCACGACCGTATTGCCCAGCGCGAGCGCGGGCGCGATCAGCGAGACGAAACCGAGCAACGGCGCTTCGTCCGGACAGATGACGCCGATCACGCCGACCGGCTCGTGCATCGCCAGCGCGACGCCATGCAACGGCGGCGCATGCACCGCGCCGTCGAACTTGTCGGCCCACGCTGCGTACGTGAACAAGCGGGCAATCGACGCCTCGACTTCGCGCTTCGCATCGCGTTCGCCGGAACCCGCGCGCGTCACGAGTTGGCGCGCGAATTCCTCCGCTCGCGCGCTCAGATTCTCCGCGAGGTAATACAGCACCTGCGCGCGGTTGTGCGCGCTCGCTGCCGCCCATTTCGTCATGCCGCGCGCCGCCGCCACAGCATTGCGAATGTCCTTGCGATTGCCCTCGGCCACTTCGCCGACGATCTCGCCCGCAGGCGAGCGAACGAGCCGCGAGTAACCGCTATCCGGCCGCGTCTGCTTGCCGCCGATGAAGAGCTTCGCCGTGCGGTCGATCGCGCTGACATTAGCCGACTCCATCAGCGAGTCCGGCTCGACGGGCGGCGCTTGCGTGTCGGAGCGCATCGGCAGCTTGGACCATGCGCGCGGCTTGAGATATTCGTATATGCCCTCGCGTCCGCCTTCCCGCCCGAAACCGGACTCGCGATAGCCGCCGAAGCCCACTGCCGCATCGAACAGATTCGTCGCGTTGATCCATACGACACCGCACTGCAGGCGCGGCGCGACGTCCAGCGCGCGGCTGATGTTCTCGCTCCAGACGCTCGCGGCGAGGCCATAGCGCGTGTTGTTCGCCAGGGCGACGGCTTCGTCGGGCGTGCGAAAGCTCATCGAGACGAGCACGGGCCCGAAGATTTCTTCTTGCGCAAGCGTCGATGCCGGCGCGACGTTGGTCACCAGCGTCGGCGCGAAGAACGCCCCGCCTTCGGGCAACGCGAGACGCGAGGGCTGATGAATCTCGCATCCTTCGCTTTCGCCCTTCGCCACGAGCGCGCGGATGCGTTCGAGTTGCACGTCATCGACGATGGCGCTCATGTCGACGCCCTTGTCCAGCGACGGCCCGACGCGCAGCGTTTCTATGCGGCGCTTGAGCTTGTCGATAAAGCGTGCTTCGATGCCTTCCTGCACGAGCAAACGCGAACCCGCGCAGCACACCTGGCCTTGATTGAACCAGATCGCATCGACGACGCCTTCCACAGCCGAGTCGATATCGGCGTCGTCGAACACGATGAACGGCGACTTGCCGCCCAGTTCCAGCGTGAGCGATTTGCCCGAGCCCGCTGTCGTCGAGCGAATCTGGCGGCCGACTTCGGTCGATCCGGTGAACGCGATCTTCGCGACGTGCGGATGCTCGACGAGCGCCGCGCCCGTGCGGCCATCGCCGGTCACGACGTTGAGCACGCCCTTGGGCAAGCCGGCGCGGTGCGCGAGTTCCGCGAACAGCAACGCCGTGAGCGACGTGTATTCCGCGGGCTTGAGCACGACGCAATTGCCGAGCGCGAGCGCCGGCGCGATCTTCCACGCGAGCATCAGCAGCGGAAAATTCCACGGCACGATTTGCCCGATCACGCCGAGCGGCGCCCAGTCCGCGAACTCGCGATCCTGCAATTGCGCCCAGCCCGCGTGATGCAGAAAATGCCTTGCGACGAGAGGGATGTCGATGTCGCGCGATTCGCGAATCGGCTTGCCGTTATCGAGCGATTCGAGAACGGCGAAGAGGCGGCTATGCCTTTGCACCATGCGCGACAGTGCGTACAGGTGCCGCGCGCGGCCCGCACCGCCGATGCCTTGCCATGCTTCCAGCGCATCGTGCGCGGCTTGCACGGCGGCATCCACGTCGCCGCTCGATCCTTGCGCAATCGACGCGAGCACGCGGCCCGTCGCCGGCTCGCGCGAATCGAAGCGATGTTCGTCCCCGCCGTCTCGCCATGCGCCGTCGATGAAATGGCCGAAGCGTCCGGCGTGTTGATCGAGCCATGCGCGCACGGCGCGATCGTCTTCCGGTGCGGGTCCGTATTCCATCGAAGAAAAGTAGTGGGCTACGCTCATGAGGCTTGTGTCTGTATTGGGCTGGTTCAGGCGACCGGATGGCGGTTGAACGCCGAATAGCGCCCGCTCACGTGATGTTCGAGTTGCCGCTCGATATCGGCAAGCAGGCTGGACGCGCCAATGCGAAACAAGTCCGCTTCGAGCCATTCGCGCCCGAGTTCCTCCTTCATGAGAATCTGATAGTTCAGCACCGATTTCGCGGTCGACACGCCGCCCGCCGGCTTGAAGCCGATCGCGATCCCCGTGCGCGCCAGATATTCGCGAATCATGCGCACCATCACGAGCGACACGTCGAGCGTCGCATTGACGCCTTCCTTGCCCGTGGATGTCTTGATGAAATCGGCGCCGGCCATCATGCAGATCATCGAAGCCTTTGCAACGTTGGAGAGCGTGCGGATGTCGCCGGTGCCGAGAATCGCCTTGACGTGCGCGTCGCCGCAAGCCGCGCGGAAGTCGCGCATCTCGTTGTAGAGCGCTTGCCAGTTTCCGGTCAGCACGTGCTCGCGCGTCACGACGATGTCGATCTCCTTCGCGCCGTCCGCCACCGATGCTTCGATCTCGCGCAGCTTGAGCGCATGCGGATTCAGGCCGGCGGGGAATCCGGTGGACACGGCGGCGACCGGAATGCCGCTATCGGCGAGCGCGTCAACCGCCGTCTTGACGAAGCGGTGATAGACGCACACGGCGCCTGTCGTGATCGGCTGATCCGACATGCCGAGCGCGTCGAGCAAGTCCTCGCGCAGCGGGCGGCGCGCCTTGGCGCAGAGCCGTTGCACGCGCGCGGTGGTGTCGTCGCCGCTTAGCGTCGTGAGGTCGATGCAGGTGATCGCCTTCAAGAGCCACGCCGCCTGCGCGTCTTTCTTGACGGAGCGACGCAGGCCGAAGCTCGCTGCCCGGCGCGCGACCGCCGATTGATTGACGCGCAGTCCTTCGAGCCATGCGAGGTCGAAAGGGACGCCGGGATTGCGCGCGCGCGTGGCCGGGTGAGCGGTTCCGGGCCACGCGACGATGGACTTCGATGCGGTTTCCAGCATGAGATCGGTAGGCTGTGCGCTTGCGCAACGCACAACAGCTTTTTGATAGATTGATCTCAGTCTATCGCAACGTTGTTACGATCGTAACATAGGGAAAGTGCGGAGATGGGCGGCTTCGGCGTACCGCCTTTTGTCGACGTCAGGCCGCCCGCGCTTCGGGCTCCACCGCAGGCGCGCCCCGGCCCGCCGGTATCGCGAGTCCCAAGTGTCCGCGCAGCGTCGTGCCCTCGTAAGCGCGACGGAAGATGCCGCGGCGCTGAAGGATCGGCACGACGCCTTCGGTGAACGCTTCCAGACCATCGGGCAGCACGTCCGGCATCAGATTGAAACCGTCGGCCGCGCCGTTTTCGAACCAGTGCGTGATGTCGTCGGCTACCTGTTCGGGCGTGCCGACGATCACGCGATGCCCGCCGCCGCCCGCCAGCGCACGCACCAGTTCGCGCACCGTATAGCCGTGCGTGCGCGCCTGCGCGAGCGTCGCGTTGAAGAACGTGTGATTGCCGTTGCCGTCGTTGGGCAGCGGCAGATCGGCGGGCAGGCGAGCATCGAGTTGCAGCGATTCGACGGGCACGCCGAGCGTTCCGGCAAGGCGGTTGAGGCTGTAGCGCCAAGGGATCAGATCGACGAGTTCATCGCGACGGCGCAGTGCCTCGCTTTCCGTCGCGCCGATGATTGTGGTCAGCCCGGCGAGCACCTTCACGGCGTTCGGGCCGCGTCCGTGGCGCGCCGCCCGCTCGTTGAGATCGGCTCGGTAAGCGCGCGATTCGTCGAAAGACTGCGAAGCCGAGAACACGGCCTCCGCGTGACGCGCGGCCAGTTCGCGTCCATCGCCCGATGCGCCCGCCTGCACCAGCACCGGATGCCCTTGCGCCGAACGCGGCAGGTTGAGCGCGCCCTGCACGCCGAAGAAGCGCCCGCGATGCTGCGCCGGATGCAGCTTGTCCAGATCGACGAAACGCCCGCTGGCCTTGTCCGCCACCAGCGCATCGTCTTCCCAGCTATTCCAGAGCGATTTCACGAGCGTCGCGAACTCATCGGCGCGGGCATAGCGTTCCGCGTGCTGCGGCACCGCGTCGAGACCGAAGTTGCGCGCGGACGGCAGATCGGCCGTCGTCACGATGTTCCAGCCGGCGCGCCCGCCGCTGATCAGATCGAGCGTCGCGAACCGGCGCGCGATGTTGTACGGCTCGTTATAGCTCGTCGACGCGGTCGCGATCAGTCCGATATGCGTGGTCGCGGCGGCCACGCTCGTGAGCAGCATCGTCGGTTCGAGCGCGGTGATCGGACGCATGTCGAGCTGATCGGAGATCGCCGCGTTGTCTGCCAGAAAGATCGCGTCGAGGCAGGCGCGCTCGGCGGTCTGCGCGAGCCGCACGTAATGATTCACGTCGATGAACGCGCGCGGATCGGCCTGTGCCACGCGCCACGCCGACGGCACGAAGCCCGAATGCAGCGCGTTGATGTTGAGATGCAACTGGCGCGGAAGAGATGCGCTCATGACTGGTCACTCCGTTTCGATGATGATGGCCGCGGCGCTCAGAACACGCGCCCTTCGGTCAGGTGCGTGGTCACGCCGTTCAGTTCGTAATCGCCGATCACCCGCGATTTATGCAGCAGCGGGTTGTGGCTGAAGATGGTGCGCAGATTGCGCCAGTGGCGGTCGAAGTTGTGCGCGCGCGACGTCGCCGACGCCCCGCCCGCTTCGAACATGCGCTCCGCCGCATGCAACGCGAGCTTGCTCACGACGAGCTGCGTGCGCGCGGTGACGAGCGCGCCTTCGAGCACGAGCGCATCGGCACGCGCGTCGCCGTCGCGCACCGCGCGCGACGAGCGGTCGAGCGCGCGGGCGTTCTCGCGCACGAGAGCATCGATTGCATGACTGTGCGACGACAGATCGCCCACGACCTGTTGAATGAACGCATCCTCGCGCGCGGTCGGCGCGGGACTATGCAGCGCGGGGCGTCCGTGTTGCACCACGTAGCGTTTGGCATCGGCGAGCACGTTGCGCACGATGCCCGCCGCGACCGCCACCAGATGCAGCTGCCGCAGCGCGCCCGTGTGGCGGCCGGCAAGCGTCGTCAGATTGCGCGGCGCGACTTCGTCGGCCTGCACGCGCAAGGAATCGAACACGAGACTGCCGCTTGCCGTCATGCGCTGACCCATGCCGTCCCAGTCGTCGAGCACGTGCAGACCTTCGCGCCGCACCGGCACGATCGCGACGACCGGTTCGCCGCGATCATCCTGCACATTGAGCCGCGCGTAGTCCGCGAAGGCCGTGCCCGTCGCGTAGTACTTGCGCCCGCTCAGGCGGTAGTGGTCGCCGTCGCGCGTGAGTTGCGTCGTGATCTCTCCCGGACGCGACGTGCCCGCTTCGGTCGAAGCGCCGCCGAAGATCGCGCCATCGACGATGCGCTCGATCTGCAACGCGTTGAACGGCGTGCGCGGCGAAAGCAGCAACGCCTCGGTCTGGTCGAAGTGGATGCGCAGCGCATGAGCCACGTTGCTTTCATGCGCGGCGAGCGTCGAGATGACATGGAACACGTCTTCGAGCGAGCCGCCGAGACCGCCCCACTCCACCGGCAGACGCAGCTTGCCTAAGCCGGAGGCCCGAAAGCGCGCGAACGCTTCGAATGGCAACTCGCGGCGCGCCTCGCGGGCGGCGGCTTCTTCGCCGATTTCCCGGGCGAGCGCCGGCAGCGCATCGAGCGCGTCCTGCAATGCGTGATCCGGCTCTGTGCGGATGCGTGCGAGTGTCGACATCTTTCTTCCTTGTTGGTGAATCTTGCAGAGAGGTCAGGCCGCGCGCGCGTTCGGGCGCCCTGCGGGAATCGCATCGAGCAGCGCGCGCGTGTAGGCGTGCCGCGGCGCGCGCCAGATGTCGCGATGGTCGCCGCTCTCGACGATCCTGCCGCCGTGCATCACATGCACGCGGTCGGCGATATAGCGCACCACGGAGAGATCGTGCGAGATGAAGAGATACGCGAGCCCCAGGTCGCGCTTCAGCTCGACGAGCAGATTGAGGATCTGCGCCTGAATGGACACGTCGAGCGCGGACACCGGTTCGTCGCAGATCAGGAGCGCCGGTTCGAGCACCAGCGCGCGGGCGATGCCGATGCGCTGCCGCTGTCCGCCGGAAAACTCGTGCGGATAGCGAGCGAGCGCGGCGGCGGGCAGGCCGACGCGATCGAGCATGGCCAAAGCGCGGGCGCGCCGCGTGCGCCGATCGCCGCCGATGCCATTCACCGCCATCACCGTATCGAGAATCTCGCCGACGGTGCGGCGCGGATTGAGCGACGCATACGGGTCCTGAAACACCATCTGCACGCGTCGCCGATGCGGGCGCAGCGCACGTTCGGTAAGCGGCACGAGGTCGGTGCCTTGGAGACGGATCGAGCCACCGGTGATGGGCGCGAGCCGCAGAATCGCGCGAGAAAGCGTCGACTTGCCGCAACCGGATTCGCCGACGAGGCCGACGGTCTCCCCGGCCGCGATGTCGAACGACACGCCGTCCACCGCGCGCAGCGTGCCCTTGCCGTGCCGATGCGCATAGTCCACCGTGAGCCGGTCCACCGACAGGAGCGGCGCATCGGCGGGAGGCGTCGCTGCCTCGAATGTGCGCGGCGCGAGCGGCGTCACGTTGAACGCGGCGTCGCCGTCCTCGCGGCTGCCGTGGCGAATCTCGGGCAGCGTCCAGTCCCGATAGTGAATCTCTCCCGACAGATTCAGCGACGCGCCCAAGAGACCGCGCGTGTAGGCATGAGCCGGCGCAGCGAAAAGCGTCTCCACGCGCGCCTCTTCCACCTTCTCGCCGCCCAGCATCACGGCGACGCGATCCGCGTGTTGCGCGACCACGCCCAGATCGTGCGTGATGAGCAGAAGCGACATCGACAATTCGCGCTTGAGTTCGTCGAGCAGTTCCAGAATGCGCGCCTGAATCGTCACGTCGAGCGCGGTGGTCGGCTCGTCGGCGATCAAAAGGTGCGGTCGGCACGCCACCGCCATCGCGATCATCACGCGCTGACGCTGGCCGCCCGACAGTTCATGCGGATAATCCGACACGCGCCGCTGCGGTTCGGGCACATGCACGAGGTCGAGCAGTTCGACGGCACGGCGCAGCGCCGCCTGCTTTGACAGCGCTTCGTGCTGGCGCAACGTCTCGGCAATCTGCGCGCCGATGGACAGCACCGGATTCAGCGAGGTCATCGGCTCCTGAAAGATCATCGAGATCTGCGCGCCGCGAATC
Organism: Caballeronia sp. Sq4a; assembly: GCF_023170545.1. Lineage (NCBI taxonomy): Bacteria > Pseudomonadati > Pseudomonadota > Betaproteobacteria > Burkholderiales > Burkholderiaceae > Caballeronia > Caballeronia sp. Sq4a. The sequence goes on from NZ_CP084253.1 coordinate 438,178, forward strand.
CCGCGCATCTCGCGCGGCGCGAGCGTCAGCAACTCGCGGCCGGCGAAGCGCACGCTGCCCGTGACGATGCCCGGCGCCGGCACGAGCCGCATCAGCGAGAGCGCCGTCGCGGACTTGCCGCAGCCCGATTCGCCGACGAGCGCGAGCGTCTCGCCTTGCGCGATGTCGAAATCGACGCCGCGCACCGCCTGATGCGCGCCGAAGTTCACGCGCAAGTCGCGCACTTGCAGCAGCTTGGCGTCGCTCATGCGCGCTCCCGCAAACGAGGGTTGAGCGCGTCGTTCAGGCCGTCGCCGAGAAGATTCAGCGCGAGCACCGCGGTCACGATGGCCGCGCCCGGCAGCGCCGTCAGATACCAGGCGGTGCGCAGCGAATCGCGCCCCGCGCCGATCATGCCGCCCCAGCTGACGACGTTCGGATCGCCCATGCCGAGGAACGACAGCGACGATTCGATGAGAATCGCGCTTGCGACCATCACGGAGGCCGTGACGATCACCGGCGGCAGCGCGTTCGGCAGGATTTCGCCGAAGATGATGCGCGCATCGGAGAAGCCCTGACTGCGCGCCGCGAGCACGAAATCGGCCTGACGAAGCGTGCGGAACTCGGCGCGTACGATGCGCGCGACCGTCGGCCACGACGCGATGCCGATGGCGAGCGCGATGACCGTCACGCTCGGCTTGCCGATGGCGACGATGACGATCACCAGCAGAAACGACGGCACCGTCTGGAAGACCTCGGTGACGCGCGCGAGCAGATCGTCGATGACGCCTCCGAAGAAGCCGCCGAGCGCGCCGACGAGCGTGCCGATGACGAGCCCGATGCCGGCCGCCGACGCGCCGATCACAAGCGACACGCGCGTGCCGTGCGCGATGCCCGCCGCCACGTCGCGCCCGAGCGAGTCGGTGCCGAGCGTGTAGAGCGGATCGGCGCCGGGCCACTCGAACGGCGGCGCGACCATGTCGAGCGGATCGCCGGGGAACAGATGCGGCGCGGCGAGCGCGAGCGCCAGCAGCGCGACGAGCAGCACGATGCCCGCGAGCGCCGACGGATTGCGCAGCAACGCGCGCCACACGCCGCGCGTGGCGCGTGGCGTGGCGGCCTGCGCGCGGCGCGCGCCGAACACCGCGCCTGCGAGTTGACGCCGCCAGGCGGACCCGGCGGATGTTTGCGCCGTGACGAGTTCGGAAGAGTCGGTTGCCATGCTTGAGCCGAAGGAAAAAGAGGATTAGGCGATGCGCGGATCGAGCCACGCCTGCAGCAGATCGATCACGAGATTGGCGGCCATCACGAGCAGCGACGACAGCAGCAGTACGCCCAGCAGCACGCTGAAATCGCGTGCCATGACGGCATCGAGCGCGAGGCGGCCGAGGCCCGGCCAGCTGAAGACCGTCTCTGTGACGGCCGCGCCGCCGAGCAGCGTGCCGAAGTGGATGCCGACCATCGTCGTGAGCGGCATCAGCGCGTTGCGCAGCACATGACGCACGCTCACCCGCAAAGGATGCAGCCCCTTCGCATGCGCGGTGCGCACGAAATCCTGACGCTGCACTTCCAGCATCGCGGCGCGCGTGAGACGGGCGTAGATCGCCACGAAGAACGTGCCGAGCGTCGCGGCCGGCAGCAGCGCGTGTTTCGCCACATCGGCCACATACGCGAGGCCGTGCAGATTCGCGCCCACGGTGACGTCGCCGCCGCTCGGCAGCCAGCCGAGTCGCACCGAGAACAAGATGATCGCGAGCAGGCCGATCCAGAAGCCCGGCGTCGAATAGAGCAGCAACGCGAGCACCGACAGCACGCGGTCGGGCCATTTGCCCGCCCAGTGCGCCATGATCGCGCCGAGCACGACGCCCGCGACGATCGCGAACGCGAGCGCGCTGCCCATCAGGATCAGCGTGTTCGGCAAGCGGGAGAGAATCAGCTGCATCACCGGCGCGTCGTATCGCGGCGAGTAGCCGAGACTGAAATGCGCGAGATGCGACAGGTACGCGCCGAGTTGATGCAGAAGCGGCTGGTCCAGCCCGAACTTCGCTCGCAGCGCGGCGAGCGTTTCCGCCGTCGCGGAGCCGGATTCGCCCGCGAGCACGTCGGCGGCGTCGCCCGGCATCAGCTTCAGCAGAAAGAAGTTCAGGATCACGATGGCCAGCACCGTCGGCACCGCCTGCCATGCGGTGCGTCGGGCGATCGCGGCGAGGCGCGCGCGTCGGTTCCCTCGGTTCATGCGCTTGCCCTCACGCGCTCAGATACACGTCGGCGAAATTGCCTTCGAGACCCTGCGCCGATACCGTGTGATTGCGCACGCGCCGGTTCGCGAGCGTCACCATGCGCGGCGCGACGAGATTCAGGATCGGCAGGTCGCGATAGACGATCTGCTGAAACTGCTGAAAGAGCGCGACGCGTTTGCTGTCGTCCGCCTCGGTCGATGCCGATTCGAGCAGCCGGTCCACGTCGGGATTGCTGTAATGCGGCGCATTGGAAAACGGCACGCCGGGCCGGATGTTCTTCGACCAGTAGAGCCGCTGCACGCCCACGCTCGGATCGAACAGCGTATTGACGCCGATGCTCGTGAAGTCGAACTGGCGGTCCGCATACACGCGCTTAAGGAACGACGGCAAGTCCTGCGAGCGCACCGTCACGTCGATGCCCACGCGCGCGAGCGCCGATTTCACATAGTCCGCCTGACGCCGGTACATGTCGCCGTAGGGCAGGAAGTCGTGCGTGAGCTGGAAGCGCGGGCCGCCGTTTTTGCGCGGATAACCCGCCGCGTCGAGCAGCTTTTCGGCGGCGGCGGTATCGAACGCATACGGCGCGAGCTTCGCATCGTGATACGGCGAGCCCGGCGTGATCGGCGTGGGCGAGAGGTCGGCGTATCCGTACGCGATCGTCTTCTGCACGATCTGCGGGTTGATCGCATGCGCGATTGCCTGCCGCACGCGCAGGTCCTTCAGAATCGGGTGATCGAGATTGAAGTCGATTTCCGACAGCGGTTCGAGAAAGCGATAGCCGCGCGTCTCCGTCACGAGTTGTGGCAGTTGCGTGAGACGCGGCAAGTCGGTGAGCGGCACCGGATTTTCTCCGCCCAGATCGAGCGCGCCGGTTTCGAACGCGGCCGAGCGCGCGGCCGCATCGGGAATCACTTTTAGAACGAGCGAATCGATGTAGGGCTTGCCCGCGTCCCAGTAATCCGGGTTGCGCTCGTAGACGATGTTCGCCCCGCGCGTCCACGACTTGAAGCGAAACGGCCCCGTGCCGATGGGCGCGTTGTTGTGCGGATTCGAGAGCGGATCGCCGGATGCGTACAGGTGCTTCGGCACGATAGGCGACTCGCCCGCCGACAGCGCCTTCAGCAGGTACGGCGCGGGCTTCGCCAGTTCGATGACGGCCGTGCGCGCATCGGGCGTCGAGACTCGCGTGACGTTCGCAAACGTGCTGCGGCCACGCGGATGCACCGACTTCAGCAGGTCGATCGAGAACGCGACGTCCGCCGACGTGAACGGCTGGCCGTCGTGCCACTTGACGTTCTCGCGCAGCGTGAACGTGTACTTGAGGCCGTCGTCGGCCACGTTCCATGCGGTCGCAAGCTGCGGCTTGGGCTTCAGATCGAAGTCATAGGCGAGCAGACCTTCGAGCACCTTGGAGCTCGCCACGAGCGCGGGGCCGGTTGTCTGAAAGATCGACACCAGCACCGGCGGCTCGGGATTGATCAGCATGTTGAGCGTGCCGCCGCGCCGCGGCGCCCCGGCGTCCTTGCTCTGTGCGAAAGACAGCGAGGAGAGGCTTGCCGACGCCAGCGTGGCGCCCGTGGAAAGAAGGAAGTGTCGTCGGTTGATGCCTGTCATGCGATGCCGTTCTCGTGCGTTGCGTTCGTCGGTTGGAGGGGATCGCGACGAACCGCCGCCTGCGGTGCGAATGCTGCGCCGCCGCGTGATCCGCGCAAGCCGACACCATAGAACGGCAGCCGCCGAACGCAAACCAAGCGTTCGGCATATGCAAAGCAGGCGGCGGGAGATTTGCGAAGAAGCATGCTGCCGGAGGTGGAAGTCCAGGCCGGCACCGACCAATTGTGAAAATCGATGCGCCACGGTATGCGACGCCTCATTACCGCTATGATCCCCGGTCGAAATTGCAACGTCATCCTGACGAAATCCATCTGAGTTGTTTCCCATGCCGAAGCTCCTTATTCTGAGCGTCAGCGCTGGCGCAGGACACGTGCGCGCCGCCGAGGCGCTGTGCGCGTATGCGGCGGTCCATCCGGCGGGCGTCGAAGCCGTGCATCTCGATGTCATGGACTACGTGCCCGCGAGCTTCAAGGCGCTCTACGCCGATTTCTACATCAAGCTGGTGGCGCATCAGCCGGCGTTGTGGAGCTATCTCTACCAGAAGACCGATCATGCGTCGCCGCGATCGTTCGGCGAGCGGCTGCGACGCGCCGTCGAGCGCCTGAACTGCCGAGCGTTGCAAGCAGAGATCGAGCGGCATCAAGCCGATGCCATCGTCTGCACGCATTTTCTGCCTGCGGAATTGTTGTCGCGTGAGCGTCGGCGAGGGAATCTGCGCACGCCGGTGTGGGTGCAGGTCACGGACTTCGATCTTCATCGCCTGTGGGTGGTGCCGGGCATGCAGGGCTATTTCGCCGCTAACGACGAAGTGGCGTGGCGCATGGCCGCGCGCGGCGTGCCGGCGGCGTCGATTCATGTGGGCGGCATTCCCGTCATGCCTGCGTTCAGCGAGAAGCTGGACCGCGCGGCATGCGCTGCCGAAGTCGGTCTCGATCCCGAACGGCGCACGCTTCTGATGATGTCCGGCGGCGCGGGCCTGGGCGCGCTCGATACGCTCGCCGCGCGCCTGCTGCGCATGGACGGCGACTTCCAGCTGATTGCCCTTGCCGGCCGGAACGAGGCGATGCTGCGGGCGTTGCAGGAACTGAGCGGCAGCTATCCGGGACGGCTCCACGCGTCCGGCTTCACGCCCAGCGTCGAACGCCTGATGGCCTGCTCGGACCTCGTCATCACGAAGCCCGGCGGACTGACGACCTCCGAGTGTCTTGCGATGCATCTGCCGATGATCCTAAATGCGCCGATTCCCGGCCAGGAAGAACGCAACGCCGACTTCCTGCTCGAACAGGGCGTCGCGCTCAAGGCCGTCGATGCAGTCGGGCTCGAATATCGCGTTCGTGGTCTTTTGCGCGATCCTTCGCAACTCGACGACATGCGCCGCCGGATCGCGCCGCTCGCGCGGCCGCACGCCGGACGGTTCGTGCTGGACACGGTGCTGCATGCGTTGTCGTCTGCGGCTTCGGAGGCGGCATGAAGGCGTGTCGCTGGTTGCCGGGCGTACGCACGCTCGCGCTCGTCGCATGGGTCGCGCTGTTGGGCTTCTTCTTCGCCAACGTCGAGATTCAGATCGAAGGCAGCGCGGGCTGGGCCGCGAATCTGCCGACGTGGCGCATCGAACATCACTGGCTGCTCGATATCTTTTGGGGCGGCCGCCCGATGACCGGCTATCACGCCTGGGTCTTTCCGTTCATGGCGCTGTGCTTTCACATGCCCGCGATCTTCTTCGCCCGATGGTCATGGCGCATCGAGGCGCGCATCGTCGCCTGCATCATGGCCTTCTGGCTCATCGAAGACTTCCTGTGGTTCGTGCTCAATCCGGCATATGGACTAACGCGTTTCGATCCGCTTCATGTGCCCTGGCACAAGCATTGGGTCGCGTTCGCGCCGACGGATTACTGGACGATGAGCGCGGCGGCGTGCGTGCTGTTCTTCGTATCGCGACGAGCGGATACGACTACCGAAGCGACGCGCGATGCGTAGGGTCTTCAACGCGCTGTTCTATGCGGCAGGCGTGACGGTCGTGTCGAGTGTCGTCGCATCGATGGCGACCGGCGCCCTCGCACCGACGCCAGCGAAGTTGACGCCAGCGAAGTTGACCCCAGCCCCACGGCCGCTGAACTGGGCGGAGCCGATGCTGTTCACGCGCATCGAAAACCTGCATCGCATCACGCCTTCGCTGTATCGCAGCGCGCAGATTTCGGAGAGCGATTTGCCGCAATTGCGCGCGCTCGGCATCCGCAAGATCGTGAGCTTTCGCTCGTTTCATTCGGACGAGGACCTGCTCGCCGGAAGCGGCATCGCGTTGCAGCGCATCCCGATGAATACGTGGGATATCCGCGATGAAGACATGATCGCCGCGCTCAGGGCGCTGCGCGACGTGGATCGCGAGGGGCCGGTTTTGATTCATTGTCAGCACGGCGCGGATCGCACGGGACTCGTGTCCGCGCTGTATCGCGTGGTCTATCAGGGATGGAGCAAAGAGGCCGCGGAAGACGAATTGCTCAATGGCGGCTACGGCTTTCATCCCGTCTGGGGCAATATCAAGCGATACCTCGAACAGGTCGATGTCGACTGGCTGAGGCGGCAAGTAGGCGCAACGCCGCGGCGGGGCTGAGGTGACGTTATCGGGGCTCGTTCGATGGGCTGGGCGCATCGGCATCGCGGTACTGGGCTGCTGGATGCTGGCGGCCGTGTGCATTTGCGTGAGCGGCCTCGCCATGCCGCAGGAAAGTGCGGATGTGGCGGTCGTGTTCGGCAATGCTCTGAACCGGAACGGGACGCCCGCCTCGATTCTGCGGCCGCACCTCGAAGCGGCATTGCAATGTCATCGCGCGGGGCAGTGTCCGGTGCTCTTCGTGAGCGGCAGTATCGACGGGCCCGGTCTCGACGAAGCTCAGGCGATGCGCGCGTGGCTGCGCGAGCGTGGCGTCGCGGACGGCGCGATCGTGCTCGACAATCGAGGCGACAACACGCTCGCATCGGCTCGAAACGCGACGGCCTTCATGCGTGAGCGCGGCATGCATCGCGTCATGCTCATCACGCAGTACTACCACCTGCCGCGAGCGCGGCTTGCGTTCGAAAAGGCGGGCGCTCACATCGTGCTCGGCGCCTATCCGCGTCGCTTTCGAGCGATGGATGTGTATTCGAGTTGGCGCGAAGTGCCTGCGTTCGCGGTCTATTTCGTTCGCCTCGCGCTCGATCCGGACGCGCAGCCGGTATCGATTCGGCCGGTGTGGTTCATCCGCGGATTGCTTCGGGATCGCGGTCACTGAGGAGCCCGAAGTGCGACGTGCTCCCGCGCTTCACCGCTTCGCATTGAGCCTGCGCCACAACGTCGTCTTGCTGATGCCGAGCGCCTTGCAGACCGCGTCGCGATCGCCATTGAACGCAGCGAGCGTTGCGCGGATCTGATCCGCTTCGACGGAGCGGCTCATGTCGCGAAGCGACGGATTCGCCGCAGCCTCGGCTTGCGCGGGGAACAGCTCGGGCGCGATCACTTGCAGATCGTCGGGCGTCAACGCGACGGGGCGATCCCCGTCGAGCGGCATGTCGGATATCTCGACGGCAATCCGTTCCACGATGTTCTGCAACTCGCGTACATTGCCGGGCCACGCGTGACGCGTCAACGCCTGTTCGAGCGGCGCGACAACACGCGCCGCCGCTTCGCGGCTGCGCACGCGCAGCGCCAGCGCCTTGTCGCGCCCCGCCGCCTGCATCAACAGCTCGATGGCCAACGGCACGATGTCCGACGCGCGCGCGCGCAACGGCGGCAACGCCAGGCTCAGAATATTGATGCGATAGAAAAGGTCGGCGCGAAACGAGCCGTCCGCGACGCCTTCGACGAGCGTGCGATGCGTCGCCGCGATCACGCGGATGTCGACGCGCGTCGGCTCCGTCGATCCGAGACGCATGACCTCTCTCTCTTGCAGCACCCGCAGCAAGCGGCTTTGCAGCGAAGGCGGCATCTCGCCGATTTCGTCGAGAAAGAGCGTTCCGCGATGCGCCGCCTCGATGAGGCCCGCCTTGCCGCCCTTGCGCGCGCCCGTGAACGCGCCTTCCTCGTAGCCGAACAGTTCGCTTTCGAGCAGCGCCTCGGGAAACGCGCCGCAGTTCATCGCGACGAACGGGAAGTCTTTGCGACGGCTCAGGCGATGCATGCTTTGCGCGACCATTTCCTTGCCCGTGCCGCTCTCGCCGAGAATCAACACGGTTGCATCGGACTTCGCGTAGCGGCGCACGAGCGCCCTGACCCGCTCGATGCCTTCCGACTCGCCGACGACGTCCTCCAGCCGATAGCGCGCGACGAACTCCTGCGCGCCTCGCCGCGATCGGAGGCTTCTGTCGAGCCTCTCGACCGCTCGCGATTCCTGGAACGTGAAGATGGTGCCGTCCGATGCGCCGCCGCTCGCGAGCGGTCCGCGATGAATCGCGTAGCTCACGCCGCGCACCGCGCCGAACACGTCGCCGTCGGCAGCCGGCAACACGCCTTGCAGTTCGGGCGCGACATCCAAGAGCGCCCGGCCGACCACCCGCGATGCATCTAAAATGCCAAGCGCGGCGGCGAGTTGACGATTCATCGCTTCGATGCGCCCTTCTGCATCGACCGCGACGACGCCATCGCGAAGATGCTGCAACAGATTGTCCAGGCGATTACGGCGGGCGGCCTCGCCACGCATCGCCTGCGCGACTTCGAGCGCGGTCTCGAACGCCGCGACGACGGACGTGCGCGAATAGAGAAACACGGAACTCATGCCCGCTTCGGCCGCGAGGTCCGCGACGAGCCCCGGGCCGACTACCACGTCGACGCCGCGGTCGCGCAGGTCCAGCACGAGGCTCTCCGCGTCCTGCGCCGACCGGTACGACTCGCAGATCACCTCGATGCCGTAGGCGGCCAGGAAGCGGCGAATCTCATCGGGCGTGTCGCCGTGCGTGACGAGCGCGACGCTCGCGCCCTCGCGTCGCGCCTTCGTCAGCGCGTGCATCACATCGAAGCCGGTCGGGCTGATGACGACCACCGGCACCGACACCCGGCTCTTGAGATAAGCACCGTTGGAGCCGCCCGCCACGACGACATCCGGCCGCCCATCGCGCGCGGATTCGATGCTGCGCGCGGCATCTTCATAGGCGAGCGGCACGACTTCGAGCTCGGCCCGATTTTCGTACGCGCCCGCGAGATCGATGAACAAGGCCCTTAGCCGGCTGATCCCCACCGCCCAGATGCGAGGACGAGACGTGGTTTCGGTTTGCATGGTGTTTTGAATGCCGGGTGGGAGCATGCAGTATGCACCACGATTTCACTTTTGGAATCGTCAATTCACAGCCGAAACCATTGCGCAAGAGTCATCCGGGCTGGCCGTGAAAAATCAAGGAGTTACGGGCTTGTAACGGCCTGGCAAGATAGTTGCTTTAAGGACGCACCTTCAGCAGGAGACGAATGTGAGTTCTGAATACCAAATGCCAAAAAGCGCAGGGGCGCGGTTCCGCCGAGCCGTCGAGGAAGAATCGCCATTGCAGGTCGTCGGCGCGATCACCGCCTACGCCGCGAAGATGGCAGAAGCGGTCGGCTTCAAAGCCCTCTATTTGTCGGGCGGCGGCGTGGCCGCCAACTCGCTCGGCATGCCCGACCTCGGCATCAGCACGATGGAAGACGTGCTGATCGATGCGCGCCGCATCACCGACGCGTCGTCGCTGCCGCTCTTGGTCGACATCGATACGGGTTGGGGCGGCGCCTTCAACATTGCGCGCACGATCCGCTCGTTCATCAAGGCGGGCGTGGCGGCGGTGCATATCGAAGATCAGGTCGGGCAAAAGCGCTGCGGTCATCGGCCGGGCAAGGAAGTCGTGCCGACCGGCGAAATGGTGGATCGCGTGAAGGCCGCGGTCGATGCACGCACCGACGACGCGTTCGTCATCATGGCGCGCACCGACGCGGCGGCCGCCGAAGGCATCGATGCGGCGATCGAACGCGCGGTGGCGTATGTCGAAGCGGGCGCGGATATGATCTTCCCCGAAGCGATGAAGACGCTCGACGACTATCGCCGCTTCAAGGCGGCCGTGCGCGTGCCCATTCTCGCCAATCTCACCGAATTCGGCTCGACGCCGTTCTTCACCGTCGACGAACTGAAGGAAGCGAATGTCGATATCGCGCTGTACTGTTGCGGCGCATATCGCGCGATGAACGCCGCCGCGCTCAACTTCTATGAGACCGTGAAGCGCGATGGCACGCAAAAGGCCGCAGTCGAAACCATGCAGACGCGTGCCGACCTGTATAAATACCTGGGCTATCACGCCTACGAAGATAAACTCGACCAGCTCTTTGCTGCGAAGAAATAACCCTTTGGGAAGGAGACGAACACGATGAGCGAAGCCGATAACAGCACTGCAACCGCAGGCGCATTCAAGCCGAAGAAATCCGTCGCGCTGTCGGGCGTGACAGCGGGCAATACCGCGCTGTGCACCGTCGGCAAGACCGGCAACGACCTGCACTATCGCGGCTACGACATTCTGGATGTGGCGACCACGTCCGAGTTCGAAGAGATCGCGTATCTGCTCGTGCATGGCAAGCTGCCGAACGTCGCGGAACTCAAGGCGTACAAGACGAAGCTGAAGGCGCTGCGCGGCTTGCCCGCGAACCTGAAGGCCGCGCTCGAATGGATTCCCGCCTCCGCGCATCCAATGGACGTCATGCGCACCGGCGTCTCCGTGCTCGGCACGATTTTGCCGGAGAAAGAAGATCACAACATCGCGGGCGCGAGAGATATCGCCGACAAGCTGATGGCCTCGCTCGGCTCGATGCTGCTTTACTGGTACCACTACTCGCACAATGGCAAGCGCATCGAAGTCGAAACCGATGACGACTCTATCGGCGGCCACTTTCTGCACCTGCTGCATGGCGTGGAGCCGTCGCAGTCGTGGGTGCAGGCGATGCATGTCTCGCTCAACCTGTATGCCGAACACGAGTTCAACGCCTCGACGTTCACGGGTCGCGTGATCGCGGGCACGGGCTCGGATATGTATTCGGCGATCACCGGCGCAATCGGCGCGCTGCGCGGTCCGAAGCACGGCGGCGCGAACGAAGTCGCATTCGAGATTCAATCGCGCTACGAGACACCCGACGAAGCGGAAGCCGACATCAAGCGTCGCGTCGAGAACAAGGAAGTCGTGATCGGCTTCGGGCATCCGGTTTATACGATCTCCGATCCGCGCAACAAGGTCATCAAGGAAGTGGCGAAGTCGCTGTCGAAAGAAGCGGGCAACACCAAGCTCTTCGATATCGCGGAACGCCTGGAAACCGTCATGTGGGACGCGAAGAAGATGTTCCCGAATCTCGACTGGTTCAGCGCGGTGTCGTATCACATGATGGGCGTGCCGACCGCCATGTTCACGCCGCTCTTCGTCATCTCGCGTACGTCGGGCTGGAGCGCGCACATCATCGAGCAGCGCATCGACAACAAGATCATCCGGCCGAGCGCCAATTACACGGGACCGGAGAACCTCGAATTCGTCCCACTGGCAAAGCGTTCGTGATGCTTCGCTGAACGCCCCGTCTCAGCCCGGCGCTCGATTCGGTGATGCCTTCACCGAGTCGGGCGCTGGCGGCGCCTACAATAGCCTGAATGTTCGAATGAAGGGTCGCCCTTTTGCATGACCCTTCGAGCGTGGCATGCTAAAGACCATGCAATGACCGAGACACCGCAATGAATAGCGCAAACCGCAAACCCCTCCCCGGCTTCTCGCTCGACTACTTCGATGCGCGCGCAGCCGTCGAAGCCCTCGCGCCGGGAGCGTATGACACGCTGCCCTACACATCGCGCGTGCTCGCCGAAAATCTGGTTCGCCGCTGCGATCCGGCGATCCTCGATGCATCGCTGATGCAACTCATCGAAAGAAAGCGCGAACGCGATTTTCCGTGGTTTCCCGCGCGCGTCGTCTGTCACGACATTCTCGGGCAGACGGCGCTCGTTGATCTCGCGGGCTTGCGCGATGCCATCGCGGACCAGGGCGGCGATCCCGCGCAAGTGAATCCGGTCGTGCCCGTGCAGTTGATTGTCGATCATTCGCTCGCAGTGGAATGCGGCGGCTTCGATCCGGATGCGTTCGCGAAGAACCGCGCCATCGAAGACCGGCGCAACGAGGATCGCTTCGATTTCATCAACTGGACCAAGAAGGCATTCAAAAATGTTGAAGTGATTCCGCCGGGCAACGGCATCATGCACCAGATCAATCTGGAGCGGATGTCGCCTGTGATTCACGCGGTCGATGGGCTCGCGTATCCGGATACGCTCGTCGGCACCGACAGTCACACGCCTCACGTCGATGCGCTCGGCGTCATCGCTATTGGCGTGGGCGGCCTCGAAGCCGAGAACGTCATGCTCGGCCGCGCGTCGTGGATGCGGCTGCCGGATATCGTCGGGGTCGAGTTGAGCGGCATGCGCCAGCCGGGCATCACGGCCACCGATATCGTGCTCGCGCTGACCGAGTTCCTTCGCAAGGAGAAAGTGGTCGGCGCATACCTCGAGTTCTATGGCGAAGGCGCATCGAGCCTCACGCTCGGCGACCGCGCGACGATCTCGAACATGGCGCCCGAATACGGCGCGACCGCGGCGATGTTCTATATCGACGAGCGCACCATCGACTATCTGCGCCTGACCGGCCGCGACGAGAAGCAAGTGAGTCTCGTCGAGCAATACGCAAAAACCACTGGCCTCTGGGCCGATTCGCTCGCGCATGCGCAATATGAACGCGTGCTGCGCTTCGATCTCTCCACCGTCGTGCGCAACATGGCCGGTCCGTCGAATCCGCATCGACGCTTGCCGGTTTCCGAGCTCGCGGCCCGTGGCATCGCGCGTGAATGGGTGAACACGCCCGGCCAGATGCCGGATGGCGCGGTCATCATCGCGGCGATCACGAGCTGCACGAACACGAGCAATCCACGCAACGTGATTGCAGCCGCGCTGCTCGCGCGCAATGCGAATGCGCAAGGGCTCACGCGCAAGCCGTGGGTGAAGTCGTCGCTCGCGCCCGGTTCGAAAGTGGTCGAACTGTATCTGCACAGAGCCGGCCTGTTGCCGGAACTCGAACAACTCGGCTTCGGCATCGTCGCGTTCGCATGTACGACGTGCAACGGCATGTCCGGCGCGCTCGATCCCGTCATTCAGCAAGAGATCGTCGATCGCGATCTGTACGCCACCGCCGTGCTCTCCGGCAATCGCAATTTCGACGGACGTATTCATCCGTATGCGAAGCAGGCGTTTCTCGCGTCGCCGCCGCTCGTCGTCGCTTATGCCATTGCGGGGACCATACGCGTCGATATCGAACGCGATGCGCTCGGTATCGGCAAGGACGGCCAGCCTGTCTATCTCAAGGACATCTGGCCGAGCGATGAAGAGATCGACAATATCGTCAGACAGAGCGTGAAGCCCGAGCAGTTCCGCAAGATCTACGAGCCGATGTTCGCGCTGAACGCCGCGAGCAATGAGTCAATCAGCCCGCTCTATGACTGGCGCCCGCAAAGCACCTATATCCGCCGTCCGCCCTATTGGGAAGGCGCGCTCGCGGGCGAACGTACGCTCAAGGGCATGCGCCCGCTCGCGGTGCTCGGCGACAACATCACGACGGACCATCTCTCGCCGTCCAATGCCATCCTCGCAACCAGCGCGGCCGGTGAATACCTCGCAAAAATGGGCTTGCCCGAAGAGGACTTCAATTCATACGCGACGCATCGCGGCGATCATCTGACGGCGTTGCGCGCGACGTTTGCGAACCCCACGCTCGTCAACGAGATGGCAGTCGTGAATGGTGAAGTGAAGAAAGGCTCGCTTGCGCGCATCGAACCTGAAGGCAAGGTGACGCGCATGTGGGAAGCCATCGAAACGTATATGGAACGCAAGCAGCCGCTCATCATCATCGCAGGTGCGGATTACGGGCAAGGCTCGTCGCGCGACTGGGCCGCGAAGGGCGTGAGGCTCGCGGGCGTCGAGGCGATCGTCGCCGAAGGCTTCGAGCGCATCCATCGCACGAATCTGATCGGCATGGGCGTGTTGCCGCTCGAGTTCAAGCCGGGCATGAATCGGCAGACATTCGGCATAGACGGCACCGAGACCTATGACGTGATCGGCGAGCGCACGCCGCGCGCGGATCTCACGCTCGTCATCCATCGCAAGAATGGCGAGCGCGTGGAAGTGCCGGTCACGTGCCGCCTCGATACCGCGGAAGAGGTCTCGATCTACGAAGCCGGCGGCGTGTTGCAACGCTTCGCTCAGGACTTCCTCGAATCGGCGAAGGCAGCGGCCTGATCGCGCACGCTGCATCCAACAAAGGAATCACATGGCTTACGCACCTCAGATCAAGATCCCCGCGACCTACATGCGCGGCGGCACTAGCAAGGGCGTCTTCTTTCGCCTGAACGATCTGCCCGAAGCGGCGCGCGTGGCGGGACCCGCGCGCGATGCGCTGCTGTTGCGCGTCATCGGCAGCCCCGACCCGTACGGCAAGCAGATCGACGGCATGGGCGGCGCGACGTCGAGCACGAGCAAGACCGTCATCGTGTCGAAGAGCACGCGGCCCGATCACGATGTCGACTATCTCTTCGGGCAGGTCTCCATCGACAAGCCGTTCGTCGACTGGAGCGGCAACTGCGGCAATCTCTCGGCGGCGGTCGGACCGTTTGCCATCGCGAGCGGCCTTATCGATGCTGAGCGCGTGCCGGACAACGGCATCGCGATCGTGCGTATCTGGCAGGCGAACATCGGCAAGACGATCATCGCGCATGTGCCGATCACCAAGGGCGCCGTGCAGGAGACAGGCGACTTCGCACTGGACGGCGTAACGTTTCCGGCCGCGGAAATACAGCTCGAATTCGTCGATCCCGCAGCGGAGGAAGAAGGCGCGCAAGGCGCGATGTTCCCCACAGGCAATATCGTCGATGATCTCGAAGTGCCAGGCATCGGCACCTTCAAGGCGACGATGATCAACGCGGGCATTCCGACCATCTTCGTGAATGCGGAAGACATCGGCTATAAGGGCACCGAGCTTCAGGACGCGATCAACGGCGACAATGCGGCATTGACGCGCTTCGAAACCATTCGCGCATACGGCGCGCTGCGCATGGGGCTTATCAAGAGCCTCGATGAGATCGCTCAACACCAGCACACGCCCAAGATCGCGTTCGTCGCGCGTCCGGCGGACTATTTTGCGTCGAGCGGCAAGCGCATCGGCGCGGAAGATATCGATGTCCTCGTGCGTGCGTTGTCGATGGGCAAGCTACATCACGCGATGATGGGCACCGCTGCCGTCGCCATCGGCACGGCCGCCGCGATTCCCGGCACGCTCGTCAATCTCGCGGCGGGCGGCGGCGCGCGTCAGTCGGTGCGCTTCGGTCATCCGTCCGGGACGTTGCGCGTCGGCGCGGAAGCGGTCGAAGCGAACGGTGAATGGTCAGTGAAGAAAGCCATCATGAGCCGCAGCGCGCGGGTGCTTTTCGAAGGCTTCGTGCGCGTGCCCGACTCTCGGGATAGCGTGGCCGAGTAGCCACTTGAGGCGGCGCGCGATCCATCGCAAGGCTCGCTGCGCCGCCGATTCGCTGCTCCCTATGGAGAAGCGCGAGACGCGGTGTTAGCGCAGCCCGCCGCTCGCGATGATGCTCTCGCCCGTCAGCCAGCGCGCATCGTCCGATGCGAGGAACACCGCGACCGACGCGATATCGTCCGGATTCCCGAGCCGGCCGAGCGGCGTCTGAGCGACGATGCCCGTTTCCATCTCCGAGCCGATGATGCCCGCCGTATGCGTGCCTTCGGTCGCCACCATGCCGGGATTGATCGAGTTCACGCGGATCTTTCTCGGGCCGAGCTCGCGCGCCAGCACGCCCGTGATTGCATCGACGGCGCCTTTCGTGCCGCTATAAACCGCGCTCGCGGGCGGAGTGATACGGCTCACGACCGAACTCACGTTGATGATGCTCGCGCCTTCGCCCAGATGCTTCGAAGCGGCCTGCGTCACGAGTAGCACGCCGAGCACGTTCACATTGAACTGCTTATGGAAATGCTCTTCGGTGATTTCCTCGATCGGCGAGAACTCATAGATGCCCGAGTTATTCACGACGATATCGAGGCGGCCATACGTTTCCACCGCCGCATTCACGATGCCTTTGGCGTCCGCTGCATTCGACACGTCGCCGCCGACGGCGATGGCCTTGCCGTTAGCCGCGACGATATCGGCCACGACAGCGTCCGCGCCATTCCGGCTGCTTGCGTAGTTCACCACCACCGATGCGCCTTCCGCCGCGAGCGCCTTGGCGATGGCAGCGCCGATACCCTTCGATGCACCCGTGACGACGGCCACTTTGCCTGCGAGCTTGCTCATGATCATTTCCTTGGAATATTGAATACCGCGAAGATGGACTTGGCGTTCGGCTCACCGCGTCGAAGCGCCACGTCGCCAATGTAGACATCTCGCGCATGACGATAAAGCGGCCGGAAACGAATTGACTGGCTGGCAATAATGAACAATGCATGCAAAAGACCGAAGACATCAGACAACCGGGCGTGCGGAAGTCCGCCCGTTTCGTCTCGCCGATGTCTTGCGCCGTCCGCCGCTTGCGGGCGCCGCCAGTTGCGGCGCGGCAAACATATCGACCAGTTGCTCGCGCAGCCAACGGTGCGCCGGCAGTGTTTCGTTGCGCTGATGCCAGAAGAGGCTGATGACGCGATCCGGCGCCTCCAGCGGCGCGCGCACGCTGATTAGTTCGCCGCTTGCCGCCGCCCGTTCGCACAGATCGCTCGGCAGTACGCCGATCAGATCGCTCGCGCGGATCATGTCGCACGCCACGGTGTAATGGTTCACCGTCGCGACGAGGTTGCGCCGGAGTCCACGTGACGCGAGAAAGGTATCGAACGTAGGCTGCGTCTGCCCCGCGAGGCTGACATCGACGTGACGCGCGTTCAGGAAGCGTCGCGTCGTCAGTTTGCCCGCTTCGGCGAGCGGGTGATCACGCCGCATGATGCATCCATAATCCACGGTCCATAACGACCGCGAACGGATATGCGCCGGCGGCAGCGTTTCGTTCACATAGACGCCGATCAGATAATCCACGCGATTGCCCTCCAGCAGCGCGGGCGCATCGAGCAGGATGTTCGGCACCGTATGAAAGCGCACGCCGGGCGCAGTCTTGCCGAAGCGCGTGATGAGTTGCGGCATGACGATGCCCGCGACGTAGTCGGACATCGACAGGCTGAAGTTCACGTCGGCGAGCGATGGAAGGAAGGTCTGCTCGTCGAGCGCGCCGCGGATGCGGGCGAGCGACTCCCCAATCGGCCCCCACAAGGCCATCGCGCGCTGAGTCGGCGCGACGCCCGCGCCGTGGCGCACGAATAGCGGGTCGCCAAAGGCCTCGCGCAAGCGGCCGAGCGCGTTGCTGACGGCCGGCTGCGTGAGCGACAGCTTGGTGGCTGCGCGCGTGACCGCCCCTTCGGTCATCAACGCTTCGAATACTTTCAGCAAGTTCAGGTCAAGCGTACGGAAGCTCATGAACCATTCAGCTCGTCAATGGACAGGATCACGATTATAAATATGGTTGAAGATGCACGCGCCATAGAATGAGCGGATCGTCGCCTGCCTGGAGAACCCTGTGTCGAATGTATCCGCGCGCATCGAACGTCTTCCTTTCGGACGCTTTCATTGGCGCCTTCTGATGATGGGCGGCTTCGGCTATGCCTTCGATGCCATGGACGCCGCAGCGGTCGCGTTCGTCCTCCCGGTGCTGCGGCACGACTGGGCGCTGACCAGCGTGCAGACGGGCGTACTCGGCAGCGGCAACTTCATCGGCTACTTCTTCGGCGCGCTGTTCGCCGGCACGCTCGGCGATCTGATCGGCCGGCGCAAGGTGATGATGTATGCACTGCTGCTTTACAGCGTCGCGTCGGTCGTCAGCGCGATGACCGATTCGTGGCCCACGTTCCTCGCCTCGCGCATCGTCGCTGGCATGGGCACGGGCGCGGAAAGCGCGATCATCGCGCCGTATCTCGCGGAGTTCGTCGCGAAACGCTATCGCGGTGTCTTCACGGGCGCGCTCGCCGGCTTCTTTTCGTTCGGCTTCGTCGCGGCCGCGCTGCTAGGCTATTTCGTCGTTCCGGCGTTTCCCTCGGGCTGGCGCACCGTGCTCTTCATCACGGCGCTTCCCGTGGTCATGCTCTTGTGGTGGCGCCGCTCGCTGCCCGAGTCGCCGCGCTGGCTCGAAAGCCGCAAGCGTCACGACGACGCCGACCGCGTGCTCGCCGACATCGAAGCAGATTTCGCGCGGCAAGGCATCGCGCTGCCCGCCGCCGCAGCCGTCGGTCCGACCGGCGCGCCGCCCGCGCCCACCGGCGCGCTCGTCGCGAACTTCCGCGCGCTGTGGGCAGGACGGCAGGCGCGCATCACCGTCATGACCTGGCTGATGTGGCTCTCCATCACGTTCAGCTATTACGCGTTCTTCACATGGATTCCCGGCCTGCTGGTGCAGCACGGCATGAGCATCACGCGCAGCTTCGGTTATTCGCTCGCGATGTACGTCGCGCAAGTGCCGGGCTACTTCACGGCGGCATGGTTGAACGAACGCATCGGCCGGCAAGCGACGATCGCCTCGTACATGCTGTGCGGCGGCGCCTGCGCGCTCGGCATGGCGTTCGCGAGCACCAACGGCGAGATCATGCTGGCGGGCATCTGCCTGTCGTTCTTCATGAACGGCACGTATGCCGGCGTCTATGCATACACGGCCGAAGTCTTTCCGACCGCCGTGCGGACGACCGGCGCGGGCACGGCGTCGGCCATCGGCCGGATCGGCGCAATCGTCTCGCCGATTCTGGTCGGCTATCTGTATCCCATCTCCGGCTTTGCGGGCGTGTTCGGCGCGACGACCGTCGTGCTGCTGCTCGGCGCGCTGGCGGTCGTGGTGATGGGCGTGCCGACGCGAGGACGCTCGCTCGAAGACATCGCAGCGGGCGAGGCGGAAGACGTGCATCCGTCACGCACGCCGCCAAGTATTGAATACGTAGAGTTGAATACATAACGCCGAATGCAAGTTTTCCCCGGAGACTCACCCGTGCAAAGCATCCTTTTCCAGAACGCCGCCCTGCTCGATCCCGCGCGAGCCGAAGTGCTCGACGGGCATCATGTCCTCGTCGAGAACGGCGTCGTCAAGGAGATATCGGACAAGCCGCTGAAGAGCGCGTCGTCGCGCGTCATCGATCTCAAGGGCAAGACGCTCATGCCGGGGCTCATCGACCTGCACGTGCATGTCGTGGCCGTGCAATTAAATCTGTCGCAACAGGTGCATATGCCCAATGTGCTCGTCACGCTGCGCTCGGTGCCGATCATGCGCGGCATGTTGCGGCGCGGCTTTACCACCGTGCGCGATGCCGGCGGCGCGGGCCACCCGCACAAGCTCGCGGTCGAAAGCGGTCTGGCCGTGGGCCCGCGCTTGTTCGTCGCCGGACGCGCGCTCAGCCAGACCGGCGGCCACGGCGATATGCGCGCCCGGTCCGACTACATGGGCGACAGCGCGCCGTGCGGATGCTGCGTGCGCGTGGGCGCGCTCGCGCGCGTCGCGGACGGCGTGGACGAGGTGCGCCGCGCGGCGCGCGAGGAATTGCAGATGGGCGCCGATCATCTGAAGATCATGGCGTCGGGCGGCGTGGCATCGCCTACCGATCCTGTCGGCGCATACGGCTATGCGGAGGATGAAGTGCGCGCCATCGTCGAGGAAGCGCGCGCCCGCAATACGTATGTGATGGCGCACGCGTACACGGCGGATGCCATCGCGCGAGTCGTGCGCTGGGGCGTGCGCACGATCGAGCACGGCAACCTGATCGATGCGCCCACCGCGAAGCTGATGGCCGAACACGGCGCCTACGTGGTGCCGACGCTCGTGACCTACGAAGCGTTGGCGTCAGAGGGCGCGCAGTACGGACTCGGCGAGGAAAGCGTCGCGAAGATCGAGGATGTGCGCGAGGCGGGTCTGCGATCGCTCGAAATCTATCGCGAGGCAGGCGTGAAGATGGGGTTCGGCTCGGACTTGCTCGGACCTTCGCAGCGGCTGCAAAGCGATGAATTTCGCATTCGATCCGACGTGCTCGGCAATGCGGCGGCGCTCGCGGCCGCCACGACGACGGCCGCCGAAGTGCTCGGCCTGCCCGGGAAGCTCGGCTGCATCGCGCCCGGCGCGTGGGCAGACATGATCGTGATCGACGGCAACCCGCTCGAAGACATTTCCTGCATGCTGGGACAGGGCGAGCGCATACCGTTGGTCATGAAGGGTGGCGAGATCCAGTTCGACGAACTCGAAGCGCGCTGACGCCTCGCGCCCAGGCGCTTATTTCCCGGCGTCTTCGTCGACGAGATGAGCGATCTCGTCGACTTCGATGGTCCGGCCGAGCCGGTTCTTCACGCCATATCCCCACGCATGCACGTGGGCGCCCGGCGTCAGATAGTCCGACAGCGCCTCGGCCGCGTGCGGCGGCATGCGCAGCGACGTGCCATCGTCGAGCAGGGCGCCGCGCAGCTCGCCTTTCGGACCGTGGAGCGAGAGCAGCACTTCGCCCGACGCTTCCATCTGGCGCATTTCGACTTCGGGCGGATGATGCTTGCCGTCCGAGTCCGGGCCTTCGTCGAGGATAGTGCGGCCCGCCTTCGTCATGACGGCGACGGCCGCGATCATGTCCGCGCCACGCGGCTTGATGCCGCGCACGGTGACGGCATCGCCGATCTTCACGTTGCGCGCCAATTGCTTCGACAGATGCGGCGGGAAATGAACTTGCCGCGAGTCGTCCAGAACGAATCCGTCCAGCTCGCCGTGGGGATTGAGCAGAAATCGCGTGACCGTGCCGCGTGTTTGCGGCAAACAGTCAGGGTCGATCCAGTGCATCCGTGCTTCTCCTTTCGATAGGGTTCGGTCGATGCTTTGCGTTTTGCATGCAGACGCATGCATGCGGCACGCAGCATGCAAAACGCGCACAGCAAGAGCCTCGCCTTACAGACAGGAAAGCCGGAGTATCGGTGTCAGCCTGCGTCTGAAGTCTTCGCCGACGCCTCTTGCGCGCGCCGCAGCCGCTCGCGGCTGTTCGAGAGGTGCATGCGCATCGCGGCGCGCGCCGCCTCCGGATCGCGACGCTCGATGGCATCGTAGATATCCTCGTGCTCCCGATTCACGCGGTCGAGGTAACTGCCCGGATCATTGTGCGCGAGCGCGGCCGAATTCACTCGCGTGCGCGGAATGATCGTATTGCCGAGCTGGCTCAGGATGCTGTGGAAGTAGCGGTTGCCGGTTGCCTTCGCCAGTTCGAGATGGAATGCGACGTCCGCTGCAACCGCGTTTTCCGTGCGGGAAGCGATGTGCCGTTCGAACTCATCCAGCGCGCGACGCATCTGCGCGAGGTTCTCGTCGGTGCGGCGCATCGCCGCCAACCCCGCGGCCTCCGCTTCGAGACTGATGCGCAGTTCGAGGATCGCCATCACGTCGCGGATCGTCAGGTCGCCGGCGGCTTCGATCTGGAATCGGTCGTGGTCGCCCGCCTCCAGCACGAAGGTACCGATGCCATGCCGCGTCTGCACGAGCCGCGCCGCCTGCAGCCGCGAAATCGATTCGCGCACGACGGTACGGCTCACGCCGAGCTGCGCCATGATCTCGGATTCAGTGGGCAGCTTGTCGCCGGGCTGAAGCGTCCCGCTGCGAATCCGCTCGGACAGTTCGGCGACGACCTCCTCGGTCAGATTGCGGGAACGGCGAAGCGCGCCAGGCGCGAGTGCAGGAGACATGAGTGAACCGGTCGTAGAAAGGCCAATGGCCCATTATAGGGCGCAGACCCGCTTGTACGATGACTATTGCACACCAGCCATGCGCCGTCCGACGCGCCGCTTGTATGCAAAGTGCAATCGTTACGACGGTAATGGATGCCTGAAACTACGCATTGAAATGCCGAAAGTTGGGGCGTAGAGTTCACGTACTGCATGAAGTGAACGCCATGTGCTCCCGACCCTACCGCACATCTTTTGTTTGCTTCCTCTCGGGGCTCGTGAATCCCATGTCCGCATCCGTTGGATTCGCCATCTTCCGCGCACGCGCGAGCTATCGAAGGATGCGGATTTCGGCCGCCGCGGCGTATTGCATTCAACATTCAGGCGCGAACTAGCGCGATCGCGGGTGGCCGGAAGTCCGCATCCCCTCGTACGAACTGGCGGGCGATGCATCAGCAATACGGGACGGCAAGGAGACGAGCAATGATGCGTGAAGTAACCGGGGCGTTCTGCGGCCCGCGCAAGCTGGACGAAGCATTGGAAGACCTGCGCGCTGAAGGCATTGCGGGCGACCGTATCCGCGTGGCCTGCGTGGAGCCCCTCGCGGAAATCCAGATGTCGATCGCGCTCAGCGCCAGTTCGCCCACGCAGTGGATCACCGCCGAACATGCCGGTTATGCGCCGTATTTCGAATACGACGCGATCGGCGCTGAATCGCCATCCGCCGATATTCTTCCGGACTTTCGTGATCGCGATGCGGCCGGCCACGCTGAAAGCCTCGGCACGGTGACGCGAGTCATCGTCAGCATTCGTGACGAAGCGGAGATGCGTGCCGTGTGCGACATCTTCTCGCGTCTCGGCACCGACGATATCGACGCCGAAAGCGCGGCGGTCTGACCCGCCGCGCTCGATGCGGCGGCTACTGCGGCGTCGTATCCGCAGGTTTCGCCTTCTTCTTGTGCTTGAAATGGAAGCCGCCCTTGTGCGTGCTTCCCGGTGCGGACGTATTGTCTCCGCCCACCGTCGGCCCGGCGGTCGCCGCCCCGTGCGCGTTGCCGCCGCCCGAGCCGCCGTTGCCATTGCCGCCCGCCTGCGCCATCGCGCTGCCCGAGGCCAGCGCTATGCTGGCCGCCAACGCGATCAGCCCTGCCAGTCTGCTCGTTCTCATCGTTTGCTCCGTTTGTCGAGGTTGATTGTCACGCGCCTGCTCTGTCGATTCTTTGCATTCTTTATGCGGCACGCAGCACACAGTATGCAATTCGCGATAGAAGACTGAGCCGGTGGCGAGCTCGAATTCGCTCGCCGACGAGCCGCCGTCCGAACCGCCGAGAGACTTACAGCAGGTTTCGTGCTCGTTCCCCTCGTCCGTATGCAAAGCATGCTGCCGATTAACGCCCTTTGGACCGCTGACTTTCTGTTTGATTACAGACAGCGCTTTCGCAAGGACGAAGACATCGCTCATCGAAGGCACCGTGCGCCATCGCACGGACGTACACCCCGCGGAATCCGTTAAATACGATCAAACAACCTCGATGGCGAGTGCGAGGGTTCAGTGGATCGAATGTCGTTCACTGAGCGAATACACCGCCGCCCGTACGCCCCGGTTTGAATAACGTAAATGGCGTTCGTTGAGGGGAATGCCCTTGAGCGCCTAACTGGCCGGTCGCACCGTTGGCCAGGTACAAGGGACCAGACATAATGAAAACTGAATTGCGCCGCATCCTTTCCGAATCCGCACGCCTCGACGTGCCCATCGATACTCTTTCCGACAGCGACGATCTTTATGCCGCCGGTCTTTCTTCGCTTGCCACGGTTCACGTGATGCTTGCGATCGAAGATGAGTTCGGCGTCGAAATCCCGGACCACATGCTTACGCGCCGGCTCTTTTCCAGCGTGGATTCGCTCGCGGCCGCCGTGGAGGAACTTCGTCGTCAGCAGGCGGCAGCATGAACGCCGCCGCGCAGGAAGCCGAAGCGTCGCAATTGGCCGAACTCGATCGCAGCGCAGGCGCCCGTAGCGAGACTGAGTTGCTCGAAGCCGCGCGTCGCGTCGCCGCGATTGCGGCGACACACGCGAGCGCCGTCGACAAAGAAGCGCGCTTTCCCGCAGAGGCCGTCGCCGCGATGCGTGACGAACGGCTTTTCTCCGCCATGGTGCCCGTGATTCATGGTGGCGACGGCCTCTCGCTTTCAGGCGTCGCTCGCCTGTGCGAAACGATCGCGCAAGGCTGCGCGTCCGCCGCCATGATCTATGCGATGCATCAGAGCCAGGTGATCTGTATCGTCGATCACGGCGCGAATGTGCAATGGCAGCGCGATTTCCTCACGCGCATGGTGAGCGAGCAATTGCTGCTCGCCTCCGCGACCTCCGAGGAGACGATCGGCGGCAACATGCGAACGAGCGCGTGCGCGGTCGATCTCGTCGATGGCGCGTTCACGATCGAGAAGCTCGCGCCGACGATCTCATATGGCAAGTACGCCGACTGCATTCTCGTTACCGCACGCCGTCATCCCGATGCCCCGCCCTCTGATCAGGTATTGATTGTCGCGCCGCGCGAGACGTGTACGCTCGAACAGCGCGGCACATGGGACACGCTCGGCATGCGCGGCACATGCAGCGAAGGCCATCGCCTCGTCGCAAGCGGGACTGCAGAGCAGATTCTCCCAGTACCGTTTTCGAAGATCGCCGACGAAAGCATGCTGCCCGTATCGCATACGCTGTGGTCGTCAGTATGGATCGGCATTGCAGCGGATGCAGTGAATCGCGCGCATCAATTCTTTCGCAATCAGGCGCGTGGCAAGCCGGGCGCCTTGCCGCCGTCGGCGTCGCGGCTCGCACAGGCCGTCACGCTCATTCGCATGATGCAGGCGCGCCTGCGTGAATCGCTCGCGGCGGTCGAAGCGTCGCAGCGTCAACGCGTGATACGTCAGGCAAGCCATGCAGACGACATCGATGCGCCGCTCACCGCATCCATCGGTCTTGCATCGGACCTCAACATGCTCAAGCTCTCGATTTCACAATCGGCTGTGCATGTAGTGCAAGAGACGCTGATGATCTGTGGAATGGCCGGCTATAAAAACGACACGCCTTTCAGCGTGGGGCGGCATTTGCGCGACCTGCATTCCGCGCCGCTCATGATCAGCAACGACCGCATTGAATTGAACACGGCGAATCTGCTGCTCGCGCAGCGCGCCGCAACCGGGGACCTGTAACCATGAACATGCCGACGGAACAAGCCGCGCTGGTGCCGGCTGAAGCAACCGCGCAAACACAATCGAACGCGACGCAAACACACTACGACAAGTCGGACGTCACGTTGCGGGACCGCCTGATCGAAGCGGGCATTCTTATCGATACTGGCGAAGACGGACTCTATGGCCGCAGTGCGATTTTTGAAGATATCGTCGAACGCCTGAATCAGGCCATTACGTTGCTGGGCGCGGACCAGCACGCAGAAGTGCTGCGTTTTCCGCCCGCCATGCGCCGCCGCGACTTCGAAGACAGCGAGTATCTGAAGAGCTTTCCGAATCTCGCCGGTACGATTCATTCGTTCCAGGGCAGTGATCGCGGGCATCATCGCCTGCTGGAAGCGCTCGAAAAGATCGTTCATATCGGCGAAGAGGAAGAACGCTCCGACGAATGGATGGACCAGCAAAAACCCACTCGCCTCGTACTTACTCCGGCCGCCTGCTATCCGATCTATCCGCTCGTTGCCAAACGCGGAAACCTCGCAGAGGACGGCGCAACGTTCGACGCATTCTCCTACTGCTTCCGTCATGAGCCGTCCATCGATCCGGGCCGCATGCAGATGTTCCGCATGCGTGAATATATTCGCGTCGGCAGTCCCGAACAGGTGATGGCGTTCCGCCAGAAGTGGATCGAACGCGGCTCGCTGCTCGTGAATCTCTTGCAGTTGCCCTTTGAAATCGATCTCGCCAACGATCCTTTCTTCGGGCGCGGCGGCAAGATCGTCGCGGATAGCCAGCGCGCGCAGCAATTGAAGTTCGAACTGCTCGTTCCGGTCGCGACGCCCGATCGTCCAACCGCATGCCTGTCGTTCAACTATCACATGGAACACTTCGGCGAGCTCTGGAACATTCGCCAGGCAGACGACGCCGTCGCGCATACGGCATGCGTCGGCTTCGGCATGGAGCGCACGACGCTGGCCCTGTTCCGCCATCACGGTCTCGATGTCAAGGCGTGGCCTGCGCCCGTGCGTGAGTTGCTTTGGGGCGATGCAGCGCCGATCATCTCCAATGGCCTTGCCAACATGGGTCAAGACGCATGAACGCGCGCTCGCCTGCAGAAGCGTTGACTGGCGCGGACGACGAAGCAAGCCGCCATGCATTGCATCGCGGCGAGCGCGTCTGGCTCGAAACCAATTGCTATGTCGATTTGTGGATCGAGCTACTGCATCACTTCGGCTGTGATCCGCATGCTGCGCTCGGCTTCACGGTGACGCAAGCGTTCGAGGGAGACCAGTTCACGTTTCCCAAGTTCTCTCTCGACGATATCGGCAGGCTTTACGGCCTGCAAGCGCAAGAGCTCGCCATCTACGATACGCTCGAAGCACACGTCTGCGAGCAGACGAAACGCGGGCATGTAGTGGTCGCCGAAGTGGACGCGCATTATCTGCCCGATACGCGCGCCACCGCTTATCGTCAGACGCACTCGAAGACGACCATCGCAATCGACTCGATCGACGCTCAAGCAAAACGCCTCACGTATTTCCATAACGCAGGCTATTTCGCGCTATCGGGCGAGGACTATGACGGCGTCTTTCGATTGATGCCAAATCTCGCGAGCGATGTGCTTGCGTTATTTCCATACGTCGAATTCGTCAAGCGCGCCAGGGCGCCGCTCCAGGGTCGAGCATTGGTGCAACGTTCGCTTGAACTACTCAAGCTGCGTCTCGTAGATCGGCCGGGCGTGAATCCCATCACGCAATGGCGCACTGAATTCCCCCAGCATTTGCAGAGACTCCTCGAACGCGACGTCGCCTATTACCATCTGTACACGTTCAACGTCATGCGTCAGCTAGGTTCGAATTTCGAATTGCTATCGAAATATCTGACCTGGCTGAGTGCGAACGGCGTCACTGTGCCAGAGGACATTCGGAGCAACGCACAGGCGATTGCCAGCGAAGCGATGGTCATGCAGTTCCGGCTTGCGCGGGCACGTATGCGTTCGCGTCCGGACTCATGCAACGACTGCCTCGACTCACTCGAAGCGGCGTACGAAAAGGTCATCGAGCCGCTCGCCTTGCTTCTTCTTTAGAACCTGTGCCGCGCCTCGACGCGGCACAGGATTCTCATTCATCCCCGAAGGTTGTGATATGAATGGCTCCCCGCTCGCGCCTCGCCGCCTGGACGCAGGGTGGCAATGCGCCAGCACGCCTGCCGGCGCATATGCGACTCCCATGGCGCTCGACGCCTGCATCAAGTGGCTCGATGCGCAAGTGCCCGGCACGGTTGCTTCCGCGCATCGCGCAGCAGGCGTGGACGACGAAGCACTCGCTCAACCATTCGCGCTCTCGGACCATTGGTATCGTCTGACGCTGCACGCCGAAGGAAAACGACGCGTGCGCTTCAATGGACTCGCCACGATAGCCGAAGTCTGGATAGACGACTGCAAGCTATTGGAGTCGGACTCGATGTTCATCACGCATGAAATCGACTACGAATTCACGGGAACGACCACGCTTCACCTTTGCTTCAGGTCTATTACGCCTGCACTTGCGGCGAAACGCGGGCGAGCTCGGTGGCGTCCGAGGCTCGCGCAACCCGCGACGCTGCGCAACATACGTACGACCCTGCTCGGCCATATGCCGGGATGGTGTCCGCCAGTGCAACCTGCCGGACCCTGGCGCCCCATAGAGTTGATCGGCGAGTCGCCTGAATCGATTGATCGCGTCGATCTAGCGTCGCGTGTAGAACACGGCGATGGCGTCCTCGATGTAACGGTGCGCTTCTTTCACGCGCAAGCACCGGATGATATGCGCCTGCAATGTGGCGAGGCGTCGACTACGCTGGTGTGGAAGGATGCGCACACGTTGACGGGCCACGTACGCGTGCCACAAGCGCGCTTATGGTGGCCCCATACTCACGGACAACCTGCACGCTATGCCGTGCAGCTCATCGGCGCATCGGCAGGCGTCGTCTCTTTGGGCGAGATCGGCTTTCGCACGATCGAAGTGGACCGGGGTGCGGATAAAGCCGGCTTCCAACTGGTCGTGAATGGTGTGCCGGTCTTCGCGCGCGGGGCGTGCTGGACATCTGCCGATATCGTTGCTCTGGAGGCATCGCGAGAGAAGCTTGCATCGATCTTCGACGCATGTCGTCGCGCGGGTCTGAATATCATTCGCGTGAGCGGCACCACGCTTTATGAATCGGACACGTTTTACGAGCTTGCCGACGAATACGGCATTCTGGTCTGGCAAGACTTTGCCTTCGCCAATTTCGATTACCCGACTGACGAGCGCTTTCAGCGCGCCGTGCAGCAGGAAGCCGAGCAGTTCCTCGCGCGCACGCGGCGCTTTGCGTCGCTTGCCGTACTATGCGGCGGAAGCGAAGTGCATCAGCAAGCCGCCATGCTCGGGCTTCCGTTCGACGCCTATCAGCAACCGCTCTTCACTGAGCAATTGCCCTCGATCGTCGCAGCAATGCGTCCCGACGTGCCATACGTTGTGAACTCTCCGAGCGCCGCGCCCGGCGATACGTCGTCGATGCCGTTCGGCACGCGCGGCGGCATCACGCACTACTACGGCGTCGGCGCATATCAGCGCTCGTTCGACGATGCGCGCCGTGCTGAAGTGCGCTTCGCAAGCGAATGCCTCGCCTTTGCCAATGTTCCGGATAACGCCGCGCTGCGGCTCGCGTCGAACGCCTCGCGGCCGCATGAGCCACGTTGGAAAGCCGGCGTGCCGCGCGATCCGGGCGCTGCCTGGGACTTCGACGACGTGCGTGAGCACTACTTGCGCACCGTCTACGGCGTCGACGTGGCGCGTTTGCGGTATGAAGATCCTGAGCGGTATCTAACGTTGTCGCGCGCCGTCGTCGCCGACGTAATGGGCGCAGTCTTTTCCGAATGGCGACGCAAAGGCTCGTCCTGTGCCGGTGGCATCGTGTGGAATCTTCTGGACGTGCGGCCCGGTGCGGGATGGGGAATCATCGATGTCCACGGCGTTCCGAAAAGTCCTCTGCATGGACTCGCTCGCGTGCTTCAGCCGGTGCAAGTTCTGGTCACCGACGAAGGCCTCGACGGGCTCGATCTTCATCTCGTGAACGAAACGGCGCACGACATTCGCGCCCGTGTGATGCTGAGTTGCCTGCGCGATGGCGCGATCAAAGTGGCGGGCGGTTCGTGCGAGATCACGTTGCCCGCTCGCGGCGTCGAGCGAATCAACTCGAATGCTCTCTTGGGTGCGTTCTTCGATACGACCTATGCCTATCGCTTCGGCCCACGCGCACACGATGCGACTCATGTCGTTCTAAGCGACGTCGCCACAGGTGAAGTATTGTCAGAGGCTTTTCATTTTCCCGATCTCGGCGTTGCAGACCGCCGCGATCCTGGCCTCGGCGTGACCGTTGAGAAGCATGC
This sequence comes from Caballeronia sp. Sq4a, assembly GCF_023170545.1. Lineage (NCBI taxonomy): Bacteria > Pseudomonadati > Pseudomonadota > Betaproteobacteria > Burkholderiales > Burkholderiaceae > Caballeronia > Caballeronia sp. Sq4a. The sequence continues at coordinate 467,373 of NZ_CP084253.1, forward strand.
GGCGGGATGGTGCCTCGACATCAGCAGCACGAGACTCGCACGCTGGGTCCATGTCGACGATCCAAACTACTATGCGGAAGTCGACTGGTTTCATCTCGCGCCCGGAAGCACGCGACGCGTTCCGCTTGTCGCGCGTCGCCCGGACGTTTCTTCGAAGCCGGAAGGCGAAGTCATCGCATTGAACGGGACTGCGGGTGCGTCGTATAGAGCGTGAGGCGTTGCTATTCTGCTGCTTTACGGGGCTTCTCCTGGTCGACACGTTGAGGAACGCCATATAATGCATCTAATGAGTCTGTGAATTCCTCCGTGCACCCCATGCGCAGAAGAAACTTGTCGATACGAATCATCTCGATCACGCCTTCCGCTGCAATGATTCGATAGAGCGCCCCTGATTCGTTCTTGATTCCGACTCGCATGCGCGCGCGCCGCCCCGGCAAGCAGGTCGCGTGTTTCGACACGAAGTCCAGGATCTGCGCATCGAGCGCCGATCTGGCTGCGCCATTGATCAGATGGCTGCGCATGCGGGTTGATTACGTTTGGACCTCCTCACAATAGCACGGCTCACTACGGCCGCCACTATTAGGCAGCGACCAAGCGCGTTACACCTTACTTCCATGCGTAGCGAAGCCCTACCCAGACGCCACGCGGCGCGCCCACGCCCAGGAATTGTTCATTCGTCGTATCCGTTCCACTGAATGTATGGTTAGGTCCATTAAAAGCGTTCTCTCCGAGAATGGCAAAGCTCGCATAGCGCTTGTTCAGAAGGTTCTTCACAGTTGCGTAGACCTGTAACTGCTTGGTCACGTTATAAGTCGTGTCGAGGTCTATCAAGAAGTAGCCTGCGACGCTGCCATTCACATCCTGATTGTTCTCGTCCCCGCGCGAAAAAATATTGCTACGGTAAGTCAGGTTGCTACCGACATTCCATTGCGAGACCGGAGAGTAGTCGACACGAAGCTTCACGGTATTAGACGGAATGCCGGGAATGCGGTCGCCCGAATGTACGGTAATGTTGCCGTTACCGTCGGCGCTCGAGTTGCTGGGACTATGCTCGACCCACGTCGAACGATAGGTCGCGTCGACATAGCTATAGCTCGCGCCGACGCCCAGTGGCCCCCATTGCGTTCGGCCTGCGAGCTCGAAGCCCTGGCGACGCGTCTTGCCCACGTTCTGGAAATACCCGAGCGTGCTCGTTGCGCCTTGACTGCTGACGAACTGAATATCATCGGACAGCGTCGTGCTGTATGCCGCAGCGCTCCAGCTCGTCGCGTTGCCGATGCGGCCGCGCGCACCGATTTCGAATGTACGCGAGATCACCGGCTTGAGGTCCGGGTCTGCAATGAAGTCATTCGGTAGAGAGCATGGTGCGTTCGGGTCCGCGCAAGCGAGTTCGATGGCAGTGGGCGAGCGCATGCCTTCGTTATAGGTGGCGTACGCAGTAAGCCACGGCGTCGGATTCCAATTGAAGCCAATAGCAGGGTTGAAACGCGAGAACGTGTGATTTCCGTCGAGCAGAGGTTGCACGCCGCTCTCATCGCCGATAGTCGCTTTGGACCAGTTGTATCGTCCCGCCAGCGTCATCGACCATTGCTCGGTGAAAGAGAAGGTGTTCTCGAAATAGATGCCCCAGTTCTCGTTGCGCGTCCTCGCGTTCGTGGCGGAAACGAACGGGCCTGTGCCAAGCGTCGCGCGAGTGTCCGTGAATTCCGCCGGCTGCGTCGCCTGCGTGAAGTGCGTGTTGGCGAAGTCGCCTGCCGCCCCGAGCACGAGTTGGTTGTCGTTGCCGAATAGCTTGTTCAGCAGCGTAAGTTGGAGGCTCGCGCCATAACTGTCGGTCAGTACGACGGATTGCTGGTTGGTGGCCTGTACGAGGTCGATATCGTTATCGCCGCCGGCCGTCACCGGGTTATAGGCGTCGTTGACATTGCTGCTCGTGTTCTTGTTGCGATAGTGCCGGTAATAGACGTTTCCACTCAGTTGCACATTGGGCGAGAGATAGTGCTCGGCATTGATCGTGATATAGCCGAGTTGGTTCTCGTTCGTGTCGGGATATGTGTACGCCTGGCGAAAGTTGTCGAGAAACGATCTGGGGATGGTTTGCGATCCGTTGAGTGTATTGTCGGCGCCGCCTATCGACATCGAAACGGTGGTATCCCCATCGGTGTAACGGAGTTTCCCGAATGCCTGACGCAAGCGGCTCGAATTGTGCTCGGCCCAGCCGTTGTCATTCGTGATGTTGGCCGTGAAGTAATAGTCGAGGTGATGGCCAATGACACCGCCCTGTTCGATCTGCGCCGCTTTTCTTCCCCAAGATCCGCCGCTTACATCAATGTTTCCCCCAGGATTACTACGGCCGTTCTTCGTCGTGACGGCCACCGCACCACCGAGCGTATTGAGTCCGAACGTCGGGTTCGAGCCCGGGATGATCTGCATCGTCTGAATGGCCGCTTGCGGAATCAGGTCCCAGTTGACCACATCGCCGAACGGTTCATTCACTCGCACGCCGTCGAGAAATACCGACAGGCCTTGCGGCGTGCCCAGCAAAGGCGAAGCAGTGAATCCGCGATAGAGAATGTCGGTTTGCGAAGCGTTGCCTTGTGCGTCGTTGGTGTCCACGCTCGTCACGTTTCTCTGCATGTAGTCCGTTATGGTCGAGGTGGTGGACGAATGTTGCGCTTGCAATTCACTGCCCTTGATGGTCTGGACATTAGCAGGCACCTTTTCCAGCGGAGTGCCGACGCCCACCAGCGGCGTAGTTCCGACGACCACGATGGTCGGCAATTCCGTGTTCGCAGTGGATGCCGCGTCGGGCGCGCTCGCCGCTTGCGCCCATGCCCCCGCAGTCATGCTCGCCAGCGCGCCGCCGATTGCCACCTTATATCTCGCGCGGCGCGTAGGCGAACGCGCCTGCCTAAGGGTGCAGGAATTGCTCCTCATCGTCGTCTCCCGTCATATTATTTTGTCAAGATACACGTGAGCTGTTCTGACTTCGAAAGAGTCGCATGACGAAGGGTGCGCGCGCCGGGACTTTTTCCCGATCGCGCCGGGAATCTCTCCCGAAGGCGGCAGCGCGGCTTCGTGCGCATGTCTACGGATGCAGCATGCGAACATGAATCGTCGTACGCCGGTTTGGTGAGCTGCGATGACTTGAGTAGAGCTGTCTCAGCCGACAATGCAAGGACCGCAATGATCGAACGCTTCCGCCCCGCAACATCAAAGTATGTGTACGGCGCCCTCGTCGGACGCATTACCGATGGGAAAGAGAACCCTAACGGCAATTCACCGCATTACGAGATTCTTGTCGACGCGGCGGAGACTCCGTATCGCGTTGCGGTCAATATCCGTTCCGTCGAAGGCAGCGAAGTGCTCGCCTACAGCAGTAACCAATACACGAACGAGACGAAGCTCGGCATATCCGAACGGATGTCGGGACCGCACGGTTTCACCCCGCTCGCGACAGGCAAGCAAGGTGAGGGACTCGACTATCTACGCGATCATCTCTTCCCGCTGGATCAAATGAGGCCCATCGCCGCCGATGGTAACGGCAGCACGATGTCCGCCCTTCTCGACGGACAGATACAGCGCGCGAAGAACGATAAGCAAGCGGTGGTGCTCGCCGTCGGTGACAAGTTCGACGACTACGCGACACGCGAGCCGCTCGCCTTCTCGCTTGGCCGCGGCGTGCACGACATTCATATGATGCAGGGCAACTCAGGCAAATTCGCGGACGACAACCGCATCAACGGTGACGGAGCGCTGTTTATCCGTTTCGCAGGCGGTGAGACGTTTGCCCTTTTCGTACGGTTCGCGACGCAGGCGACTGAGACCGACGAGAACGGTAATCCCTCTAAGCCCGTTTAATGCGCTCTCAACGCATCGACGATATCCATTCGCGATGCCCTGAGCGCCGGCAGAAAGCCGCCCACGATGCCCATGACGAGCGAGAAGACGACAGTCTGCAATACCACCGAAGGCGTGAGCATGAAACGGAACGAGAGGTCGGAGAACGTCTGAAAGTTCGTTGTGGAGAAGGAGGCGAACTGCATCAAAGAAGCGCAGCATAGGCCCGCCATGCCGCCTACGAGGCCGAGCAACAGCGCCTCCAGCAAGAACGCGAGCAGCACGTCGAATCGCTTGAAGCCGAGCGCACGCAGGGTTCCAATCTCGGCCACGCGGTTGGCGACCGACGCATACATCGTGATCATTGCCCCAATCATCGCTGCAATTGAAAAGATGATGGAGAGAGTGAAGCCGAGTATGTTGATGAACGTCGACAGAGCCTTCGACTGATCGCCATAAAAGACTTGCTCGCGCTTGGCTTCGTCCGCGAGGCGCGGGTCCGTGTCGATATCGGTCCTGAAGCGTTCGAGCGCGTCGCTGCGAACGAGGCGCACGACCATCGACGAGTAGCTCGTTCGGCGAAAGGACTGCATGAGTTGGTCCACATCGCCCCAAATCTCCGAGTCGAAGCCGCTGCCGCCTGCATCGAAATGACCGACCACCGTCCAGTCCCGTTGCGCAAAGCGCAAGTGATCGCCGATGCGTGTACCAGCGAAGCCCTTCGTGATATTGCTGCCGACTATGATCTCCGACGATCCACGCCTGAACATGCGGCCTGCCGACAGCTTCACCTGCGGGCGCAATTCGAGACCCATTGGCGAAACGCCGCGTATCACCACGTTGGCAGGCGTATTCGCCCCGAGCTTGATGAGAGAGATCAGCACGACAGTCTCTTTCGATGCCAGAGGCTGACCATCGCCATTCATTGCGACCGACGGATGCATTGCCATCACGTTCGCTTGCGCGCGATCGACGGAACTCTGTATCTCCGTCTCCGCGCCCTTGCGGATCACCACCACGTTATCGCGCTCTCCTGTCGAGACGAGCGTTTTCTTCAGGCCCGCATCGAGCATGAGCACGGTGGCAAAAACGAACACGACGAGCGCGAGGCCGCTAGCGGTCAGAAGCGTCGTAAGACGACGCGCCCATAAGTTGCGTGCGACATACGTGACAGGAATAGCCATCGCCGTATGTCCTCAACCAATCGCCCGCAGGCCTTCGACGATACGCACGCGGCTGGCCTGCACCGCCGGCACGATCGCCGCAGAAAGCGCAATCACGAATGCGCATGCGGCCTGCAACAAGATGGTTTCATGCGACACCTTGAAGACAGGAAACACGCCGCCGGTTGCATGCTGGAAGACCACCGCAGCGGGCGGAGTGGCGAGAATGCCGATGCCGCCGCCGATGGCACAGATCGCGAGCGATTCACCGAACACCAGTGCCGACAGAAACGCGGGTCCGAACCCGAGCGCCTTGAGCGTCGCATACTCGACTGTACGTTCGCGCGCACTCATCGCCATGGCGTTCGCCATCACGGCCATGATAATAAGGATAACTACATAGGACACTACGCGTATCGCCGCGATAATCTGATTCGACATCGCGACGAAACCAAGCTGGAAAGCCTGCTCCGTTTCGGTCAATGTCTCCGCGAGCGAGTTTTTGAAAACCGCATCGATGTTACGCGAAACCGTCGCGCCCTTATCCGGATCGTCGATGCCGACGACGTAGACGCCCACCTGATCGACGTTGCGCTTCGTGGTCTTTCGAATCGTTTCGTTGAGATATTCCCAGTGAAAAACGAGTTGCCGCGTAATGGTGGATTCGTCGCGCCCTTCCATGATGCCGCGCACAACGAAGTCCCACGTGCCCGGATAGATGGTGCCCTTAAGGGGAATGACATCGCCCACTTTGAAGCCGTATTGCGTCGCAAGCTGACGTCCGATGAGACAGCCTTTGCGATCGCGACGGTAGTCGGCGCGCGCTTGTGGCGTTATGACGAACTCTGGGTAAAGGTCGAGGTAGTTGTCGGATACGGCGAACTGCGCAAAGAAATTCTTCGGGTCCCGGTAGATGCCGCCGAACCAGTTCGAACGCGCAACCATCGTGACGCCCTCGACGCCGCGAATGCGGTTCTCATAGGCGAGCGGCAGCGGGAATACGAGAGATATTGCATTGCGCGTGACGAGCCTCGCGTTGGAAGCAGCCGCCGCACCGGCATACCATGCATCGACGACCGTATAGAGCAAACCATACGCGAGCACGGCAATGGTCAAGCCGAGGACAGTCAACGCGGTACGCAATCGATGGCGCGTCGCATTGCGAAGAATCAGCTTGAGCGCATACATTGTGTCAGCGCGCCTCGGCATCGATGAGTTCACCCTTCTCCAGATGCACGAGCTTTCTCGCTGCGTTCGCCGCATGCGCGTCGTGCGTCACCATGATGATCGTCTTGCCGAGGCGATCGTTCAGACGCTGCAACATGGTCAGCACTTCGGACGCGGACGTGCGGTCGAGGTCACCGGTCGGTTCGTCAGCGACGATCAGCTTCGGATCGGTCACGACCGCACGCGCGATCGCGACGCGTTGCTGCTGCCCGCCCGATAGCTCCGACGGATAATGGCTCATGCGCTCGCTCATGTTCACCATGTCGAGCACCATCGCGACACGCTCGCGCCGCTCTGCACGCGAAAGGCGCGTGAGCATCAGCGGAAGCTCGACGTTCTCGAAGGCGGAGAGCACCGGCATCAGGTTATAGAACTGGAAGATGAAGCCGACATTCGATGCGCGCCACTCCGCGAGCGCCGCCTCGGGCAAGCGGGTAATGTCGAGCCCGCCGACGCGCAACTCGCCGCTATCCGGCCGGTCGATGCCGGCAATGAGATTGAGCAACGTGCTCTTGCCCGAACCTGACGGCCCCATCAGCGCGACAAAGTCACCCTCGGTGATGGACAAGGTGATGTCGGTCAGCACGGGTACCGTTTGCACGCCGCGCCGGTACGACTTCGCGACGTGGCTGATCTGAATCAGGGGCGCCGTGCTCACGCTATTTCTTCGCCACGGTGACGCTCGCGCCGTTCTTGATCTTGTCGCCGGGCGCGAGCACGAGCGTATCGCCAGGCTTGACGCCTGACACGGCCAACAGGTCGCCGATGCGCTCGCCTGTTGCCACTGGCACTTCGCGCACCTTATCGTTGTCGACCACATACACCACGTTTCTGCCCTCGCGTGTGACGACAGCGGCCGGCTGCACGGCCACGACGGCTTTCTTCTGCGCCGCAGGGACTGGCTTCGAGAGAAAGGCGACTTTCGCGCTCATGTCGGGAAGGACGCGCTCATCGCGCTCAACGAAACGCACCTTCACGAGCACGGTGGCTTTCCATCGATCGACGGTCGGCACGATGCGCGATACGCGGCCCGCAAAACGCGTATCCGGCAGCGCGTCGAGTTGAATCTCGCAAGGCTGATCGACGGCGATATGCCCGATGTTCGACTCCGCCACATCGGCTTCGACTTCCAGCGTCTTCATGTCTGCGATCGTAACGACCGCGCCTTTGCTGTCCGATGCTGACGAGAACGGCGTGATGTTGTCGCCGACGTTAGCGTGTTTCTCGATCACGACGCCATCGAACGGCGCGCGGATCACCGTCTGATCGACGGCGACCTGAGCCGCGCGCGCATTCGCCTGCGCAGACTGAATGGCCGCTTGTTCGCTGTTGATCGAAGCTTTCGCCTTATCGAAACGAGAGCGGTCGGCGTCGTATTGCGAAGCGGAGATTGCGCCGTGTGGAGCGAGTACGAGTGAACGCTTCAGATTAGCCGATGCGTTTTCGAGTTCGGCGCGCTGCAACTGCAGATTCGCCTGAGCGACTTTCACTTGCGCCTGCGCCTGAGCCAGCGCCGCGGCCACATCCGCGCTCTCGAGCCGCGCAATGACCTGCCCTTCCTTCACCGGCGTCCCCTCGAGTACGCCGAGCCATTCGACCCGCCCTTGCGCCTTGGATGCCACCGCCGCCTTCCGCTGCGGCACCACATAGCCGGTTGCATTCAAAATGGTATAGCTCTGCGATGGGTACACGGATGTAACGGTGGTCGTCTCGACAGTCTGCGGCCCAGCGAGCCGAAGACCGACGCCGATCATCGCGAGGACGAGGACCAGGACACCCGCGTAGCGCAGCCAATTGCGCCGCCTCCGCGGCGCCACGGCGCCCGGACCCGTCGTCCGATCGATTCTTAATTTTTCTAGGTCGTGTTCAGCCAATTTCTGACGTAAGCGCCGTTGAGTGCCAGCGAGATGGCTGCTCGAGGCAGCGGTCCGGCGCGTGTTGCGGTGAAGGGATGCTCAGTATAGCGCCGGAGCTTACAGGTGCTTACGCTTCGCGCTGGCGGCTTCTCATTGGCTTTGCGATCGGGGGACATCGCGTGGCATTCTGCATGCAACGCGCAAGCGATCGCATTCACCGTCGCATGGTGCGGCATCGTGAAGTTGGACGGCAGATGGGATATGCCAGCGCTCCATCTGTGCCCAAGCCTGAGCAACCTCGCCGCCGCGCTTGCGGCGGTCTGCCATTCACGGCTCGGCATCCGAATGCTCGGCACAATCCGGTCGCTTGTCTGCGTGAATAAGAAGCGGCACGGTGCGCGATGACTGCGATCGAAGCCGCGACGGCGGACAGATCGTTGTACGCCCGCGATCTCGGCGGTGACGCAATGACTGCGCAAGCGTCGGCCGCAGTGTGCGCGTTCATCGAGCGCGGTGGGGCTGGCGCCAGTGCAGCGGCGTGATGACTAGCTTCGTCTAGGCGAATGCAGCTGTTCGACGCCCGAGGCCAGACTGCAGTTAGTCACCGGCCTACAGCAAGATATCAGACGCCCGCAGACCGTCGAAGGCGCCGCACCGTTCCTTGTCCGCAATAAGATGCGCACCGCGGTCGCCCGCTTCACTCCCCGCGCAGCGGAGGCTTGCAACGCACCGTGGAGCACATAGACGCCCGTTTCGCCCCTGCTCCGTTGCATGCAAAACGCGAAATGCAACCGGCTCGGCCGATTCCCCTGCTTTTATTTTAAGATAGCCGCTTCTCCGTGACTCGGCGACGTTTGCCAGGGGTAAGTACGTGTTTTTCCCACTATCAGGCCGCAACACCGTGGCGTGCGCCGCTAGCACGGCGCTCTGCCTCTCGATCGCTTTGCATGCGCAGGCAGCGCTCAGCGCAGCGCAAGGAAACGTTGCAAGCGCGGGTCTTTCCGCGAGCGCCCCGAGCGCTACCGCCGCCGGCATTCTTTCGGCCGAATCGCTGCCGCCTCATTTCGCCGGCGACGATCCAGAGCATGTGCGAGATGCGTTGTCGGCGGCGACCTCGTCCGGACAGCAAGCGGCAACGTCGAACCCGTCCATTACCAGTCGTGTTCGCAGCTTTCTGTCCCGGCCCTTCGTGGCGGCAGGGCACCGGCCGGAGAGCCCGAGTGGCGCCCGGCCGTCGATCGACGACGCATCGCGTTCCGACAGAACTTTTGTATTCGTTATTCCTGCTGCCTACGGCGTGCGTTTTGAATCCAAGAAGAAGCTGCTGTCGGTCGATGTATCGCTTGCCGCACCTGATCAGCCGGACGCCATCCTCCTGAAACGGGAAGTCCACGGACAAAGCGGACGCAAACTGGTGATCGCGCCCGAAGCCAAGGCGAAGGGCTTCGTTCAAACCATCGACACGATCCAGCTCGAAACCGGTGCGCGCACCAAGACTACCGTGCGGGGGCGGGCCGTCGTACCGACGTTCGACGCATCGCGCGGCAGTGATGATTTCGCGATCGTGGTCGTCTGCTCACTGGAACCACCTTATCTCTCGGACCGAACGGAACACAGTGAGCCGACCGACGAAGAGCCCACGGACATCACGAGGAGGACATCGACATTGCACGGTCGCATCGATGCGCTGTGGCTGGTGGACCGGAACGACGGCACGGTCATAACAAGGCGTCTGCGTCTCGTCAAATAGGCGACCGCCCGCGGACAAAACTTCTGCAAGCGCCGGCGGCTGTTAGCTTCACTTCTCGAAGTGCATGCAAAACACCGAACCAAGGTCGAAACGCACCGGCACCCATCTACAATCGAGGAATACGAGCGCGTAGGTTCGCTCGTGACCGGCATACGTAGGAGTGCTGCGCCCGAACATCCCGAACGCAAGGAACGCACGTCGCGGATCGATCGGAAACACGCTCGCGTCACGGAGAGATGAATGCGCCGTAGAATCAGGGCCGTACGCCAGAGCGGCCGGGCCGTCCGGCGACGGCTCTTTCGCCGCAATACTCATGCATGGATGCGCATAGCCGATGTCTTCTCGCAGTTCCCGCTCCTCGCGGGCGCGATTGGCACGGCAGTGGCGCTTTCGATGGCCGTGCTCTCGTTCGCCGCTTTATGGCAAGGTCGTGCACAGGCGCTGGAGAACGCGCATCAGGCATCGTCGAACGTGGTCGCCACACTGAGCGCGGACATTGCACGCAATATCGAATCGAGCGACCTGTCGTTGCGCACGATCGTGAGTGGCATGCAAAATCCAGTCGTGTCCGGCCTGTCTCCGGAACTGCGCCGGCTGGTCCTCTTCGACGGCGCGACGGCCGTGAGCTACATCGGCGGCGCCTTCGTGATGGATGCCCAAGGGCGCATTGTCGACGAACGCGATCCTTCCAGACATGCCGATCTCCTCTTCAACGACCGCGACTACTTCAAGGTCCACGTCGAGCGACCGGACGTCGGGCTATACATCTCCGGGCCGTATCGCTCCCGGTTGCGCGGCGGTCAACGTTCTCTCGCGTTGAGCCGGCGTATCAACGCGCCCGACGGCTCGTTCGCAGGCGTCGCGGTCATTACGATGAACGTTAGTTACTTCGATTCCCTGCTGTCGCGCGTGAACGTTGGACGCTCCGGATCGGTATTCATTGTGCAACGCGACGGTCTCATGCTCGCCCGCAAGCCGCCGTTGCCTCGCGACGGAGCGAATAACGTATCGGCATCGCCGACGTTCGCCTCGATGAAGCAGGAAAGCTCCGGCTCGTACATTTCCACCTCTCCACTCGATGGCGTGCGCCGCCTGTACACCTTCGTACGCGTGCCGGGTACGAACCTGATCGCCGCGGTCGCACCCGCGGAGAACGACGTACTTGCGGGCTGGCGGGAACGCAGCACGGTCATCGGCGGCCTGACACTGACGTTCGGCGGCGGCTTTATCGCCATCTCCTGGCTGCTCGCGATTTCGCTGCGTTCGCGCGCCATCGCGCTCGAGAAGCTGCAGCGGCTCGCGGGCACGGATTCGCTGACGGGCCTGAGCAACCGTCGCGCGCTCGATCGACGTCTCGGCGACGAATGGCGTCGCGCGCGCCGCGCCGACTATCCGATCTCGGCGCTCTTCATCGACGTCGATCACTTCAAGTTCTATAACGACACCTACGGTCACGCGATGGGCGACGATGCACTGGTGGCTGTTGCCGATTGCATGCAGAATGCCGTCCAGCGGCCCGGCGATATCGTCGCGCGCTACGGTGGAGAGGAGTTCGTGATCGTCCTTCCCGGCACCTCCGCGCCCGCGGCCGTCGTCTTCGCAGAGCGCCTGCGCGCCAACGTAGAGGCCCTCGAAATTCCGAACAGCAGGTCGCTGAAGGGCGTACTCACCATCAGCATCGGATGTGCAACGGTTCATCCGCGACAAGGCGACGATGCGCTCAAGCTGCTCAACAGCGCCGATGCCGCGCTTTATCGCGCGAAAGGCGCCGGCCGCAATCGGGCGGTTCACGAAAACAGCATGGCGAGCGGCAACGCTTGAGCACATTTAACCTGGCTTACGCGAACACGGCGGCATTTTGCATACGAAGGAGCCACCCAATGACAACGTCAGCGGTCATATCCGCGATCCTGCTGGCGATTCTTCTCGGCGCGATGATTCCCGGACCGAGCTTCGTCATGGTCGCGCGCAACGCGATCAGTCTTTCGCGGGCCGACGGCCTCGCCACGGCGTTCGGCATGGGCCTGGGCGGTATCGCATTCGCCGGTATCGCGCTAGCGGGTCTCTACACGCTGCTGTTCGCCGTCGAATGGCTCTATGTCGCGTTGAAGATAGCCGGCGGACTCTATCTCGTGTACATCGCGCTGCGCATATGGCGCGGCGCCTCGCAGCCGCTATCGATGCAGACTCGCGGCGCACAAGTCACCGGCAGTCTGCGCCGCTCGTTCTTGCTCGGCCTGACTACCCAGCTAAGCAACCCGAAGACCGCAATCTGGTACGGCAGTATCTTCGCGGCACTCCTGCCGCAGCATCCGCCGCTCTGGTGTTACTTCGTGCTGCCGTCGTTTGTATTTTGCATTGAGTTCGGCTGGTACACGGTCGTCGCCCTCTGCTTCTCGAGCCGTCGGCCGCGTGATGTGTACCTGCGCGCGAAAGGGTGGATTGACCGCATCGCGGCAACGATGGTCGCAACGCTCGGCTTGCGACTCATCGTTGCTGCTGGAAAGGACGGCCTCTGAGCTAGATTGCATTCAGAATTCCGACACAACGATAACGAATTCGGAATACCAATATGCCCACCTGGCTGTCCTTCGGTGTACCGGAAGCGCGCCGTTTCGTGCGTACGCTCGTCGCGTGCACAATCAGCTATGCGGGCGCTCGCCTGGCCGCGCTTCCAGAAGGCTATTGGGCGCTGATTACGACTCTGGTCGTCGTCACTCAACCGAGTCTCACGCAAGCCCTCGGCACCGCACGCGATCAAGTCATCGGGGCCTGCATCGGCGGCGTGGCGGGTGTGATCGGCGTGATGGCGATTCAGCGGGGCGCTGCGCCGCTTGATGTGTTCGCGGTCGCGCTGATACCGCTCGCCGCTCTGACCGCGAAGCGTCCGGCCATGCGGCTCGCCTGTGTGACTCTCGTGATTGTCGTCTTGATACCGGCGGGCTCCGGACCGCCCTTTCAGCGGCCGTTGCATCGCGTACTCGAGATTCTTATTGGCGTGACGGCGGCATTCATCGTTTCGGCGATCTGGCCGAATCGCGCGCTCCTCACCGCTCATCGACGGGTCGCCGATACCCTGGAAAGCCTTCGTCAACTCATCGACCTACAACTCTCAGGACAAGCCGACGAAGACAGGGCCGCCCGTCTCGAAGCTCTCAGTGTGCAGGCGCAGCAGGCCCTCGACGATGCGCTTCACGAAGCCGAGCGCGAGCACATCATCGTGCCTTTGCGTAGTCATCGTTCGGATGCAATCGACAAGGCCGCGCCGTTTCTGCGTCGACTACATAGTGACGCGCTGTTTCTTGGGAAGGCGCTGTCGAATGGGCAGCCGGATGAATACAGAATGCATTTTCGGGAGATCCGCCGCGCGCTGCAGGCCCCGTTCGCAGCACTCGCGGACGCCCTCAACGACAGGAAGCAGGACCCGTCGAAGCTGGAGCGCGTGCGCGAGTGCATGCGCCAACTCAAAAAGGCGCTCGAGGACAATCGGGCGGATGACGCGGGGCGGGACGTCGCCTACTTCGTCGTCGGCCTCATCGTGACGGACCTCGACGCGCTAACCACGGCCATCTATCCAAGCGACCATCCAAGGACGCGTTAGCGCGACAGTCCCCGCGCATCTATCGGCCACACATCGACGACTCGTCCGTTGCGATGGCACACAAATTCATCGTAGAGATTCACCGTCGGATCGCAATGGCCTGGCGGCAATAGAATGCGTTTGCCTAGCAGCACTTCCGTGTCGTCGTATCGCGCAAGCTGTACGTCCAGCATGCCGTGCTCGTCGTTCGCGGCAATGTAGGTGAAGATGCGCTCGTCGGACGCATCGAGCGCTTGCACGCTGCGCGGTAGTCCCGAGTCCACCGCCAGTCCTTTGAGTCCTACATCGCACACGGCGATGCCGGGCCGCGCGGCACTCATGATCGTCGACAATACGAAGAGACTTTGCCTCCAGCGCTGTGCGTCGCTCCATGTCAGCGCACCGTAGTCGCCGTCCATGAACAGGTAGGACCCGGGCTGCAATTCGGTATAGACGCCACTGGCTGCATCGAACTCGACAGTGCCGGTTCCGCCACCGGTGATGACGGTACATTGGATGCCACGTGCCTCCAACGTGCATGCAAAATGCGCGGCGCGCTCAGCGGCACGACCCGCTGCGGTCTTGCGGGCCTGCCAGTCGACAATATGCTGGGCGCCACCGTGGTAGGCCTGAATACCGGAGAAACAGAGCGCCTTTTGCGCGGCGATCGCATCGGCGAGCGACATCAGCGCATCGTCGGTGGTTACGCCGCATCGATGCTGGCCCGCATCGACTTCGACCAATACGTCGATGTGGACGCCCGCGCGTGCCGCCGCGTCTCCGAGCGCGGTGACTTGCGCCAATGCGTCGACGCAGACCGACAGCCTTACGTGCGATGCCAGTTCGACGGCCATCGACACCTTGTCCGCCCCGACGAACTCGTTACTAATGTGGATGCTCGGGATGCCGGCCGCTGCGAACGGGTACGCCTCCGACAACTTCTGGCAGCAAACGCCGACCGCGCCAGCGTCCGTCTGACGTCGCGCAATGGCGCTGGACTTGTGCGCCTTTGCGTGCGGGCGCAACGCGACGCCGTGTCGTGCCGCCAACGAGTTCATCTGCGCGAGATTCGAGTCGAAAGCGTCTAGGTCCAGCACGAGAGAAGGCGTCGCGACCTCGGCGAGCGTGTCGCCGATGCGGGCTGCGGGCGGTGGAGCGAGCGTCATGGGTGCGGGCACGTGAGGTGAGGAAGAGTCATCTTATCGCGTGACACGCCGCTCGGACGGATGCGGCACGCAAAATGCCGCATGCAAAGTGCCGCAGACAAAGTGCCCCATGCGGAACGCGAAGCGGCCAAAGACTCACGCCGCGACTTCGGTCTCCAGAATGGCTCCTTCATCTTTCAGCGCCTGGATACGCTCGTCGTCGAAACCATACTCATGGAGCAGTTCGGACGTATGCTGACCAAGGAGCGGTGCGGGACGCGACGACTGAGTAGAAGAATCGGAGAAGTGGATCGGCAAGCCGATGCCTCGCATACGGCCCGCAAGCGGATGCTCCGTCTCGACAATCATGCCCCGCGCCAAGGCTTGCTCATGTGACGACGCCTCGGGAACGCTGAGCACCGGTCCGCTCGGCAAGCCGATTGCGTCGAATGCGGCGAGCCACTCGTCCGTGGTCCGCTCGACGAGGCGTGCAGTGAGAATTTCGACGAGTGCTTCCCGATGCTTGAGCCGTCCGGCGTTGGTCTGAAAACGCTCGTCTTGATCCAATCCGCCAATGTTCAGTACTCCGACCAATCGCTCGTAGTTGCTCTGGTTGGCCGCGCCGATGTTCACCCATCCGTCGCGTGTGCGGAAAGCCTGATAAGGCGCGCTCGTCGGGTTGGCCGAGCCTGCCTTCGGCAGCACCGTCCCGTCCGCGAAGTAGTTGGCGAAGGCCCAGTACATCTGCTGCAACCCGGCTTCGAAGAGCGACGTATCGACCATTTGCCCCAGGCCGGTGACCTGTTTTCGCGCATAGGCCGCGCTGATGCCGAGCGCGGCGAGAATGCCAGCGTTGATGTCAGTGACAGGGGATCCCGCCTTGATTGGCGCCTGCCCCGGCTCGCCGGTCATGCTCATCAGGCCACTCATGCCTTGCGCGATGAGATCGAAGCCTCCTTTGTCCGCCATCGGCCCACTGCGACCATAACCCGAGATCGCGCAGTAGATGAGACCCGGGTTGACGGCGCGTAGCGCTTCATAGCCCATGCCGAGTTTTTCCATCGTGCCGCGCCGATAGTTTTCAGTGACGACGTCGGCGGTCGCGAGCATCGTCTTGAGCACCTCCTTGCCGCCCTCGGTCTTCAGGTTGAGCGCGATGCCTCGCTTGTTCCGGTTCACGATCATGAACGATGCCGATTCGCCGCTCGCGAGAATCGGCGCGAACCGCCGACAATCGTCGCCGTTCGGGATCTTTTCCACCTTGATGACTTCCGCGCCCATGTCGGCGAGCATCATCCCGCAGATCGGGCCTGACATGATGTGCGCGAGCTCGATCACCCGCATGCCCGCTAACGGTCCCTTCCCCGTCCCTGCCGATTCCGTCGTCCGCTTAGACGCGTCGTTTGGTATTTCGTATGCCATCTCAACGCCCCTTGAATTCAGGTTTGGTTTTGCTCAAGAACGCCTCGTATCCCGTGCGGAAATCGTCGGTGCCGAAACAGGCGAACCCTTCGTCACGGTCGTCGTCGCTGAGCGGTGTCGGATCCATCACGCGACGGACGAATCGTTTATGCCAGCGCGCGACGAGCGGCGCGCCATCGGCAATGCGGCGCGCCGTTTCATACGTATGCGATGTCACGTCGCCATCCGGAACGATGCGTGTCACCAGTCTTTTCGCGAGAGCCTCGCTCGCGCCGAAAATTCGTCCTTCGAGCAAGATCTCCAGCGCGACCGCGGGCCCCGCCAACTGAACAAGCCCCTCCATTTCCGCATGAGCCATCACCAGGCCCAGGTTCTTGATGGGCACTCCGAAGCGGCTCGACTCGCCGCAGATGCGCAGATCGCACATCGCCGCGATCTCGAGACCGCCTCCGACGCATATGCCGTGAATCATCGCAATCAGCGGGTGACGACAGTTCCTCAACGCCCCGAGCGTTCGATGCATGATCGCGCCATAAGCCCGCGCCTGCTCCACGTTGGACCGGTCGGTGCGGAATTCAGCGATATCGTTGCCCGGTGAGAATGCCTTTTCACCCGCGCCGCGCAGGACAATGCAGCGCAGCGCATCGTCTCGGGACAGCGCCTCGATGGTTTCACCCAGCGATTGCCACAAGTGCTTGGTCATTGCGTTGAGCTTCTCGGGCCGGTCGATGATGACCGTCGCGATATCGCCGTCGCGCGTCGTCACGATGGATGCTTCCGCCACTTTGCCTCCTGATTGAATGTTGCATGCACTTTGGGCCGCCGACTCACCGTCGGAACGGCCCACCCGGCAAGTCACACGAACTTCCTCGCATGCGCTGTCTCGTTCTTTTCATCTTCTACTTCCAGCGTGCGGTCGGGGCGCATGGCGAACGAGAGAATGATGCCGGCCGCCATCAGGATCATCGAGACCGTGAACGGGAGGTTCCAGTTGCCGGTGCGATCGATGATCCATCCGCCGACGACCGGGCTGACGATGGCCGCCAGCGCCGATCCCGAATTCATAATGCCAGCGGCCGTGCCCGAATGCTTCGGCGCGATATCCATCGGCACTGACCACATCGGGCCGATCGTCATTTCGTTGAAGAAGAATCCCGCCGACAGGCACAGCGCTACGAGCGTTATGGAGAGATTCGACACCAGCATGATCGGAGCAAGCGATAGCAGCGTCAGCAGCATGCATACGCCGACCATCATGTTGCGTGCTAGTCTCACGTTCCCGCTCTTGCGCAGGATGCGATCCGTCAGAGAGCCGCCGAGCCAGTCACCCAGCACGCCCGCGAAGAACACGCCCGACGCGAATAGCGCGGACTTGCCGAGCTGCATGTGATAGTTGTGCAGGAAGTACTGAGGGATCCAGCCGAGGAACAGCCAGAGGACCCAGCCATAGCAGAAATAAACGGCGGTCACGGGCGCCATGCGACCGAGCAACGTGCGCCACGGCACGGCCTTGCGTTCCTTCACGCCTGAGTAAGTGGCAAGCGTCTGGCATTCGCTGTCGGTGATGCGGGGATGATCGCGCGGGTTGTCGCGGAAGTAGAACACCCATGCGAGCGCCCACAGAAAGCTGATGATGCCGGTGATGATGAACGCGCCGCGCCAGCTCGTCGCGAGCATCAGCCATACGATCAGCGGTGGCGCGACTGCATTCCCGATGCGGGATGCTGCATGCGTAATACCTTGTGCAAAACCGCGCTGATCGGCCGGCATCCAGTTGGACATCGCGCGCGTTGCGGTCGGAAAGGTAGCGCCTTCGCCCAGGCCGAGAAGAACGCGAGCGACGATCAGCGAAAGGAAGCCGCCAGCCATGCCTGTCAGCACCGTCGCCCCCGCCCAGATAATGGCGCAGACTGTGAGCGTTCGGCGCGGCCCGAAGCGGTCGCCCACCCATCCACCGATGATTTGAAACACCAGATAGGGATACGCGAAAGCGGAGAACACGAATCCGATCTGTGTATGCGAAAGACCAAGTTCCGCGCCGAACTGACTGGCAGCGGTACTGACGTTCACGCGGTCGATATAAGTGATGAAATACATCGCGCATAGCAGCAATAGAACGCGCGTGGTGGCTCGACGGAACATCATCGTCTCCTTGAGTGGTCGCGTGCGTGAGCCGGGCGCACGACGGCGCCTGTCACGACTTACGGAACAGCGTCTTGTTGCTTAGGACGAAAGACTGGCGCGTGCTTATGGCGCTCGTCGGCGTGAACGGCGACTGTGCGGTTTGTACGATGGTTTCATGGCTTCGTCTCCTGTTCGCGGATCGATGAAGTGTCCGCTGTCATGGTGTCGATGAATGAATCGCTTGTCTCTACGCTCTACTTCGCTCGCTATGATTCATGCGAGGGCACGCTCGAGAACACGGGCCACATGCCACGCTTCGGTCTGTGCGCCATCGCTGATCTGATGTCTGCAACTCGTACCGTCGGCCACGACGATGGCGTCTTGCGCGTCGCGTGCCTGCCGCACCGCCGGCAAGAGCGACAATTCCGCCATGGCTTGCGATGCTTCGTAGTGTTCCGCCTCGTAGCCGAAGCTACCGGCCATGCCACAGCATGACGACTCGATAGTCGTGACGTTCAGCTGCGGGATCCACGCAAGCACGGCTTCGACTGGGCGCACGGCGTCGAATGCCTTCTGATGGCAATGACCGTGCAGCAGCGCCCTGGGCTTGTCGAGCGCCTTCAGCGCAAGCTCGAAGCGTCCGGCGGCACGTTCCCGAACGAGGAACTCTTCGAACAGGAACGATGCTTCGGATACCTTACTAGCCGCATCGCCGTATCCGTAACCGAGAAACTCGTCGCGCAAGGACAATATGCAAGACGGCTCCAGCCCGACGATGGCCACGCCCCGTTCTACGTATGGCAGCAGCGTATCGAGCGTCCGGCGCGCTTCGGCTTTCGCCTCATCGACGAGTCCCGCGGCAAGGAAAGTCCGCCCGCAGCAAATCGGTCGCTCGCCTGCTTTCGTGTTCAGATGCACCGTATAGCCAGCCGCTTGCAGCACCCGCTGCGCGGCGCGAGCATTCTCCGGCTCCATGTAGTTGTTGAACGTATCGACGAAGAGCAGCACTTCCTTGGTCGCCGATGCGACCCGTTTGCTCGCCGCTGCGTCGAGAAATGGCTTCTTGATTCGGGGAAACGCGCGTTGTGGCGCGAGTCCTAGCTTGAGCTTCAGCCAGCGCGCAGTGCTTGGCATGTTCCTTTCGAGGGCGTTGCCGAGCCACGGCATGCGGCTCGCAAAAGGCGCGTAGCGCGGAAGGTAAGCAATGAGTCTTTCGCGCAGGCGCAGACCGTGACGCGCCGTCCATGCCGCACGCGCTTCGATCTTCATGCGCGCCATATCGACGCCTGTCGGACAGTCCCGCTTGCATCCCTTGCAGGAAACGCAGAGGTCGAGCGCCTCTTTGACTTCCTGACTCGCGAGCCCTTCTTCGGCCTCGCCGAGTTGACCGGAGAGCGCAAGACGAAGCGTATTGGCGCGACCTCGCGTGACATGCTGCTCGTCCTTCGTGATGCGGTAACTCGGGCACATCGTCCCCGCATCAAACTTGCGGCAATGGCCGTTGTTATTGCACATCTCGACGGCTTTCGCGAGGCCGCCCGTGAGGTCGCCACCCGAGCCGGCAATGCCTTCGATGCCCGTTGCCGGATCGCGCGTCACGTTCCATGCAGACCAGTCGAGCTGCGGCGTAGTCTCTCGCTCGCGATACGACGGCGGAAACCTGAATAGCGTGGCATCGTCCATCTTCGGCGGCGCGACGATGCGGTCCGGGCTCATGCGGTTATCCGGATCGAAAAGCCGCTTGATGTCGCGAAACGCTTCATTGATGCGCGGCCCGTATTGCCACGCGACCCATTCACCACGGCAGAGGCCATCGCCATGTTCGCCTGAATAAGCGCCCTTGTATTCGCGCACCATCGCTGCGGCCTCTTTCGCTATCGCGCGCATCTTCAGCGCGCCGTCGCGCCGCATATCGAGAATGGGCCGCACATGCAACGTACCGACGCTTGCATGTGCATACCATGTGCCCTCCGTGCCGTGCTTTCTGAACACCTCAGTCAGACGGCTGGTGTATTGCGCGAGATGTTCGAGCGGGACCGCGCAATCCTCGATAAAGGACACCGGCTTGCCATCGCCCTTCATGCTCATCATGATGTTGAGCCCCGCCTTGCGCACTTCCCATAGCGCCTTTTGCGGGCCGGCTTCAGGCATCTGCACGACCGATCCGGGCAAGCCCAGATCGCCCATTAACTCGACCAACTGCGCGAGCTTCATCAACTGCGTGTCGCGATCGGCGCCTGCAAATTCCACGAGTAGCACTGCCTCGGGATTGCCGACCAGCGCCTTCTCGACGACCGGACGGAACGACGGGTTGGACATCGCGAGATCGATCATCGTGCGATCGACGAGTTCGACTGCAACTGGCCCGAGCTTCACGATGTGCTGCGTCATGTCCATCGCATCGTAGAAGCTCGGGAAGTTGACGACGCCGAGCGTCTTATGCGCGGGAATCGGCGAAAGCTTGAGCGTCAATTGCCGACTGAATGCAAGCGTGCCCTCGGAACCGACCAGCAAGTTGGCGAGGTTCGGCTCACCGTCGCTGAAAGGCAGCGGGCTCTGGCAATCGAACAGATCGAGGTTGTAGCCGGCCACGCGTCTCAGTACCTTGGGAACGCGCTCGCGCAGTTCATCGCGTTCGCGCATAGCGATGCTGCGCACGCCATCCACTAGATCGCGCATGCGTGCATCGAATTGCATCGCGGATAGCCTGCCGAAACGCGCTTCATGTCCGTCAGCGAGGATCGCGTCGATCGCGTCGACGTTGTGCACCATGATGCCGTATTCCATCGAGCGCGAGCCGCATGAGTTGTTGCCGGCCATGCCGCCTATCGTGCATTGCGCGCTCGTCGATACGTCGACCGGAAACCACAGGCCATGCGGTTTGAGCCAGGCATTCAGATGATCGAGCACGACGCCCGGCTCCACCGTCACCGTGCGTGCGTCTTTGTCGAAATGGACGATATTGTTCAGCCACTTCGTCGTGTCGATGACGAGCGCCTCGCCGACGGTTTGTCCGCATTGGCTGGTACCCGCGCCGCGTGCGAGGACGCTCGCGCCCTGTGCACGCGCGATGTCGAGCGCTACGCGAAGATCTTCCTGATCTCGCGGAACCGCGACGCCGAGCGGCATGATCTGGTAGATCGATGCATCGGTCGCATAGCGCCCGCGCGAGGCGCGGTCGAACAGCACATCTCCCTTCAACTCGCGCTGCAAGCGGGCCTGCAAAGGCGTAGGCGCCGAGCCAACCCGCGCTCGCGCAGACGCGGGCACAAGATGTATCGGCTTGACTAGACGGTCGGTGGTTGAGTTGAGCATCGTCGCTATCGCTGAAGGGCCGTTGACTTTCGAATGCGGAATGCCTAATGCCTAATGCCTAATGCCTAATGCTTCATTCGAAATGCAGTTGAACCGGAGGAAGACCGTCGATTGCGCCGATCGCTGTGCCTGGTCCGTCGGGGAACGCCATGCCGCTATAAGAACCGGCCGTGATCGCTACGCCATTCTCGACCGCGAGGCCGCGGGACACCGCATGATTGATGGTCCAGGCCAGCAACCGCCGTGGGTCGCCTGCGGGATTCGCAGGGGTCGCGTCGAAGAGCGGCCGGCCGTCGTACGTAAAGGTCATCGTCGGCGATACGAAGGGGAACGACTCGTCATAGGGCACGCCTTCGCCGAGCACCAACGCGCCGTGGTTCTGCAAATCCGCGAGTTGCCAGAGCTTGTCGACATCGGGCCATGCGGCGAAGCGGCTCGCGACGACTTCGATTGCCGAATGAATGCAATCGATAGCCGCCAGCACTTGCGCGTCGTCATAGGGACCACTACCCGCTTCGAAGCGCCGCTTGAACGTGAACGCCACTTCGAGTTCCAGCGCGGCCTTGCCGAATGCCTGCATCGAAAGGCGCGCGCCCGAGCGATGCACGCCGTCGGCCGGCAGGAGCGCACCCTGAATGGGACCGTCTGCCGACTTCGCACCGACCTTCCAGCCGCCGATCACCCCCGCATGACCGGCATCCCCGGCGCTTGCTCCGAGCGCGCGCAACGTCGCCTCTTGCACAGCGTAGGCTTCGTCCGCGGTGGAAGGTCGCGCGCCTTCGGGCAAGGTGTCGAGCTTCGCGCGGTGTGCCTTCGCTTGCATGAAAAGCCGGGCAGCAGCTTCAGCGTCGAACCGGGCGCTCACGCGGCCACCTTCAGTTCGGGCTTTGCAATATGGCTCGTCAGATGGTTCATCGCTGCGGCCACGCCGCTGTCTTTCAGTGGCACGCCCGCGAGCTTCAGTCCCATTTCGCAGCCCGTGAGCGCGGCCATCAGCGTGAGATCGTTGCAGTCGCCCAGATGCCCGATGCGAAACATGCGACCCTTCAGCTTGCCGAGGCCCGTGCCCAGCGACATGTCGAAATGTTCATAGATGAGCTTGCGCACAGAGTCGGCATCGACGCCTTCCGGCATCATCACGCCCGTGAGCACCGGCGAGTAGACGGCGGGATCGGCACATTGAATTTCGAGTCCCCACGCCGTGACCGCCGAACGGCACGCCGCGGCAAGCCGCTGATGACGCGCGAACACATTGTCGAGTCCTTCCCCGAGAATCATGTCGAGCGCTTCCAGGAGGCCGTAAAGCAGGTTCGTGTTCGGCGTGTAGGGCCAATAGCCCTGCTTGTTCATCTCGATGATCTCTTTCCAGTCCCAGAACGCGCGCGGCAGCTTCGCCTCGTTCGATGCTTCCAGCGCCTTCTGCGAGACCGCGTTGAAGCTGATGCCCGGCGGAAGCATCAGGCCCTTCTGCGAGCCCGACACCGTAACGTCGACGCCCCACTCGTCATGGCGGTAATCGGCGGATGCAAGGCCCGAGATGGTGTCCACGAGTAGCAACGCGGGATGGCCGGCGGCATCCATCGCGCGGCGCACTGCGGCGATGTCGGAGGTCACGCCGGTCGACGTCTCGTTGTGGACGACGCAGACGGCCTTGATCGCATGCTGCATGTCTTCGCGCAGACGCTTCTCGATCATGTCGGGCTGCACGCCGCGACGCCAGCCTTCGATGCCCGGCAACCCAAGAAACTCAGGTTCGAGGCCGAGCTTCTCGGCCATCTTCTTCCATAGGCTTGCGAAGTGGCCGGTCTCGTACATAAGGACGGCATCGCCCGGACTCAGCGTATTGGAGAGCGCCGCTTCCCACGCGCCCGTTCCCGACGCCGGATAGATCACCACCGGTTGCGTCGTTTTGAAGATCCGCTTGATGCCGTCCAGCACCTTCAGGCCGAGCGCGCCGAACTCCGGACCGCGATGGTCGATGGTCGGGTAGCTCATTGCACGCAGAATGCGATCGGGTACGGGACTAGGCCCTGGAATCTGCAAAAAGTGACGGCCAGCGGGATGGAAGTCGAGCGTCAGCATCAGTGCGCATCCTCAAGAAATTGAATTTTGCATGCAAAATACTCTAACGCAGTGACTCGCGCCGGCAAAGGATTTATTAGGCCAAATGGCCTAGGGATAACCCGTTAGCGGTTTTTCGGGCAATTGGTGAGCTAGAATTGCCGAAACGAATTTCGAGGTATTGAATGCAAAACCTGGATCTACCGGAAGCCCGCTTGCCATCCGCTTTGCTGCCCAAGCTAGAACGGCTACGGCTCCACGACACCGTCGTGGACAACCTGCGCAGTTTCATCGTCGAGGGCTCGCTTGCGCCGGGCGTCAAGCTCAACGAGCGCAAGCTCTGCGAGACGCTGGGCATCTCGCGCACACCGCTGCGTGAAGCACTCAAGGTACTGGCGGCCGAAGGGCTGATCGAGATAGCGCCCAACCGAGGCGCCTCTGTAGCGCAGATGAGCGACCTCGAAATTCGAGAGATGTTCGAACTAATGAGCGGGCTCGAAGCGTTCTCCGGCGAACTGGCTTGCGAACGCATCACGCCTGCCGAGATTGCGGACATCAAGGCGCTGCATGAAGAGATGGTTCAATGTCGCGCGCAAAACGATCTCTCCGGCTATTACGCACGGAACCGGGCCATTCACGACAAGATCAACGAGGCCGCGCGAAACACTGCGCTGCGGCAAACCTACGTGTCGATCAATCGTCGTTTGCAGGCGCTGCGATTTCGCTCCAACTTTCAGACGCCGAAGTGGGACAGCGCCATTCGCGAGCACGAGGAGATGATTGCTGCGCTGGAAACGCGCGACGGCCCCCGCATGGCCGCGATTCTGCGTCGCCATCTGTTAGGCAAGCGCGATGCGGTGCTTGCTGAACGCACGCTCACGACAGTCAAGCCTGCTGTTCCGGCGAAGCGCCGCGAAAAAGACGCATGATGAATGCCAAGTGGAGATAGATGCTTCGCTGCGGCGTCGAGTCCAGATCCGCCGAAGACCGCCCGCAGGCCGAAGGTGCGTTTTCTCGACGAGGCGCAGCGCTAATCGAGCGCATTCAATGTCTCGTGCATGCCGCTCATGCGCATCCGTGCGAAGCGCACAGGGACGCTCCGATGGTGCTCGTTCGATTCCGCCGTACTCGGGACCCCTGTCCACCTCGACAACGCCCAAAGCCCCATCTCCGGCATTCTTCATTCGGCATTCAGCATGCAATCGACCCAAAGCGCCGCTGCCACTGTCATCGAACTACCTATCATCCGGCCTTTCGACTGGACTCGCTTGTGCGCCTTCATCGGCGGACGAGCATCGGCAGGCGTGGAGACGGTCGAGGGCGGCGTGTATCGTCGCGCGATCGAATGGCGCGGCGACGATGGAATCGTCGAGGTGAGGCCGCATGAGCGTAAGCATCGTCTGGTGGTAACGGTCCAGGGCGATGTTCATCGGCACGCCGACGAACTCGCGGAGCCGCTGTCGCGCATGTTCGACGTCGCCGCTGATCCGCGCGCTATCGGTCGGTCGCTCGCGCGCGATCCGCTGCTCGCGCCGCTCGTCGAAGCCGCGCCCGGCTTGCGTGTTCCGGGCGCCTGGTCGGGCTTCGAGCTCGTCGTACGAACCATCGTCGGCCAGCAGGTGAGCGTGAAAGGCGCATCGACGATCATGGCGCGGATTGTTCAGCGCGCCGGGCGGCGTATCGACGGTCATGCGCATGAAGGCACGGCCTGGCGGTTCCCGACGCCGGCGGAACTCGCGGCCGCCGAGCTCGGCCAGATCGGCATGCCGGGCAAACGCGTCGAGACCGTGCAGCGGTTTGCGCAAGCCGTGGCGACGGGCGCACTACCCATCGACACGCCGGGAATCGATCGCGAGCAACTGAAACGCGATCTGCTCGCGATGCCCGGCATCGGACCGTGGACGGTCGGCTATGTTGCCATGCGGGCGCTACGCGATCCCGACGCGTGGCCCGATGCCGACCTCGTGCTCATGCAGGCGATCGCGCGGCACGAGCCGTCGCTCACGACATCGGTTCAACAAAGAGCCTTCACCGATCGCTGGCGCCCGTGGCGTGCCTACGCCGCGATGCATCTATGGAACGGCGTTGCCATGCAAGCCGGGCGCGCCAAGGGCGGGTGATTTTGCGTGAAGTCTTTTGAATGCCGCATGCCGGACGCTTGCATACCGCATGCAACTCACCGTAGAGCGACGACAGCCACGTTCGGCCGCTCGTCGGCGAACCGGAACGCTATGCAGGCGTATAGTCTGCTTGACGCGCGACAGGAGAAGCCCATGAACGACGAAACGTGGCAGTACCAGGTGCGCATTCGCCTCAGCCCGTACTACGCGCAACTGGTGCGCAAAGAACCAGAAGACGCTGCGCTGTCGGCGCTGAATGCGCTGCTGAATAAGCACGACGCGGTGTTGAAGTGCCAATTCGACGCCTTCGCCGATTACGTCGCAGAAGCCGAACGCGAAGGCACGCAGCACTATCCGCTCTATCGATGGACGCGCGAAACGATCGAGAATCCCGCTAAAAAAGCGAAGTATCTCGAAGCCTTTACACTCTACGTGCATGGCGACGAGATATACGACAAAGCGCTAGCCGATTCGCTGGAGGCCGATCTCTTGCGGCTCAAAGCAGAATTCAGCGACGCCATCATCGACGTTACCAAACTGGATACGAATCCGGCCCACAATCCGCAGCCGCCGTCCTACGGCAAAGATTGACGAAACCTGCGGTTGATGCGCCGAGCATGTTGAGGGTTGCCGTATGTGCTAACCGACATCCATGAACGCTGGGCGCATGCCGCCGCCACGCCACGAGAAGCACCATTTCGAACGGCCGCGCGTCGAACTGGTGTCTCCTGCGTTGTCCCTCGTACGCGGCGCCATAAACAGTTAGGACGACGCGCTGACACTCCCCCGCGCATATGTGCGCAGATGCCGACCTACTCTCCTGCAGATAAATTCGCCAGGCGCTGATGTCATCGGGAGCGTCACGTCAACGCCCGCATCTGCGAGAGAACCCCCTACGCTGCATTCTGTATGCGTTCCTCGTGCGATAGCCGCGCGCATTAAACGGGTTGTCGCAGGACTTGCCGTAAGCCACCCTGCGCCAGCATGCAAACGGCCTCCGCATTGACCGTAGCAACGGATGACATCGCATGAAACAAGTTTGCGCGGGACATTGCCCGGGCGTTTTCCTATAGTCACCACGTCGCCACACGCAACGTCAAGTGGCCGACTCATCGAGGAGAACTACCGTGAACGAAAAATTCAATCTCGCTGGCTCACTCTCTTCGAAGGCGGGCTTGCGCCGGCTGCTGATCGCCGTCGCGACGACAGCGCTCGCGCTCTCGAGCGGTTCGGCGTTCGCGGGCTGGGCGCGCGGCGGCACGGCATATACCGGCCGCGGCGCCTATAGCGGGGCGCACGTGGGCGCGTGCGGCGGTGGAAGCTGTTCCCATGCGGGCGGCGTCATGAACCCGTGGGGCAACGTCGCGACGAATTCCGGCACGGTGACGCGCACGGCCCCCGGCCAGTTCTCGAACTCGGGCACGGCCTACGGCCCCTATGGACGGTCCATGCAACACGCTGGCGACACCACGTGCGCGGGCGGTTCATGCTCGCATACCGGCAACGTGACCGGCCCGAACGGCAAAACCGCAACGACCGCGGATACGGTGACGCGTAGCGCGCCGGGCCAGTACTCGTCTTCGGGCGCGATAACGGGACCGAACGGGAACACATCCACGCACAGCGCATCGACGACTTGCGCCGGCTACACATGCAACCGCTCGGGCACGATCGACACATCGAACGGCGGCACGGTCACTCATGCGGGCAGCGCGACGAGCGTCGCGCAGGGCGTCGTTGTCACGTCGAGCACCGTCACCGCCACCACGGGCACGCACAGCGCGACGGTCGTGTCAGGCGGCACCGTCACCGGCGGCACGACGGTCGTCGCGGTGCCGCCGCCCTCGTCCACGGTGGTGGTCGCTCCGCCTCCTTCGCCCGCGACGGTCGTTGTCGCTGCGCCCCCGCCGCCGCCCCAGCCGGTCGCGGTGTATGCCGCGCCCGCGCCGCGTCCCGCCGTCTGGGTTCCGGGCCACTGGGTCGGGACCGTGTGGATTCCGGCGCACTGGGCCTGAACGCAAAATGCAATCGCAAGCAAGCCACTGCCGTCGCGGGCGCGCCTGGCGGTACACTGCGAGTCAACGCAGCTTTCGAACGGACTCGACATGCGTGAAGGCTTCCGCGGTATGCAAAATGCAAAGGCGGTCCGCCGATGACGCGGCCTCGCATGCCACGCTCGCACTTCGCGCGCGATCATGCGAGGCGAGTCCTCCACGACCTCACCTGGTCAGTCGGGCCGCTGGTCCTCGCATCCGCTCTCGCCATTGCGCTAGTCGTGTGGCTCGTCAATCCCGCGCCACCGCGATCCATCACCATCACGGCGGGGCCGCCCGATAGTTCGCTGTATCAGATCGCCGGGGAGTACGCGAAGCTGTTGGCACGTAACGGCGTCGCGCTGAAGGTGCTGCCGTCCGACGGCTCGGTGCAGAACGTCGAACGCCTGCTCGATCCGAAGGCTCACGTCGATCTCGGACTCGTGCAAGGGGGCATCGCCACGCCGGAACAAGCGTCGTCGCTGATGTCGCTCGGAAGCGTGGCTTACGTGCCCTTGGTCGTGTTCTATCGCGGCAAGGGCCTGACGCTGCTCTCGCAACTCGAAGGCAAGCGTGTGGCTATCGGACGCGAAGGCAGCGGCACGCGGACGTTGTCGCTGAAATTGCTCGAAGCGAACGGCATCACGCCCGGTGGCAGCACGCAATTGCTATCGACCGATGGACTTCAGGCTGCCACGCAGCTCGTCAGCAAAGAGGCCGACGCAGTGTTTCTGAGCGGCGATTCCGCGACGCGCACGTTGATGCTGCGCCTCTTCAAAGTGCCCGGCATCTCGTTGATGGACTTCAACGAAGCGGACGCCTATACCCGCCTCTTTCCCTATCTCAACCAGATCGAATTGCCGCCCGGCGTCCTCGATCTCGGCCGGCGCATTCCGCCGCAAGCCGTGCATCTGATCAGCCCAACCGTCGAACTGGTGGCTCGCACGAGCCTGCATCCGGCGCTGTCCGACTTGTTGATCGAAGCGGCGCAGGAAGTGCACGGCAAGGCGGGACTATTGCAGCGCGCGGGTCAGTTTCCGAGCCCGGTCGCGCACGAGTTTCCGATCAGTGAGGACGCGAGCCGCTATTACCGCTCCGGCAAGAGCTTCCTCTATCGCGCGCTGCCGTTCTGGCTGGCGAACGTGGCCGATCGCGCGCTCGTGTTGCTGCTGCCCGTGGCCGTGTTGATTTTTCCGGCGCTTCGGATCGTGCCGGCGTTGTATCGGTGGCGCGTGCGATCGCGCATCTATCGCTATTACGGCGCACTCATCGCAGTGGAACGCGGCGCGATGCATCTTTCGAGCGATGACGAACGGCGCGCGCTGCTTGTGGAACTGGACGACATCGAAGCTTCACTCGATACGCTGAAGTTGCCGCTCGCCTATACGGATGCGCTCTATGTGCTTCGCGAGCACATCGGCTTCGTGCGCTCGCGGTTGAGTACTGCGGGCAGACGAGACAAGCAGACCGTCTGACGCTGGCCGCGCATCGCCTGAGCCGCGATCAACGCATCACTTGAAGCCCGCCACCGCGTGCGGCACATACGGTGCTTCCAATTGCGCGATCTCTTCGGGCGTCAAGTTCAGCGACAACGCTGCGACCGCATCGCTCACATGATGAGGCTTCGAGGCGCCGATGATCGGCGCGGTCACCGGCGCTTTCTGCGCTACCCAGGCCAGCGCGACCTGAGCGCGCGGAACATTGCGTGCCTTAGCGACGGCTGCCACTGCCTCGACCACCGCGCGATCTGCATCATGCGTTTGATAAAGCGTGCTGCCGAACGTATCCGTTTGCTGACGCTCTGAGGTCGCATCCCAATCGCGCGTGAGACGTCCTCGTGCAAGCGGACTCCACGGCAGCACACCGATGCCCTGATCCGCGCATAGCGGCAACATCTCGCGTTCCTCCTCGCGATAGAGAAGGTTCAAATGATTCTGCATGGTCTTGAACTCAGTCCAGCCATTGGCACGCGACGTATAGAGTGCTTTGCTGAACTGCCACGCATACATGGACGATGCGCCGATATAGCGCGCCTTGCCCGCCTTCACGACATCGTGCAATGCTTCGAGCGTCTCTTCGATCGGCGTCGTGTAGTCCCAGCGATGGATCTGATAGAGATCCACGTAATCGGTCCCGAGCCGTCGCAAGCTGTTGTCGATCTCGTTCATGATCGCCTTGCGCGACAGCCCCGCGCCATTGGGGCCCGGCCGCATGCGATTGAATACCTTGGTCGCAATCACGATGTCATCGCGCGTCGTCATTTCGCGCAACGCGCGTCCGACGATTTCTTCCGACGTCCCGTCCGAATAGGTATTCGCAGTGTCGAAGAAATTAATGCCTGCATCGAGCGCTTGCTGGATGATGGGACGGCTTTTCTCTTCATCCAGCGTCCAGGGATGCGTGCCGCGTTCGGGGATACCGAACGTCATGCAGCCAAGGCACAGGCGCGATACTTCCAGACCGGTTGTACCGAGTTTCACATAGTCCATTGAGACATTCTCCTTGCAGTCGAATGAGTTTCGAAAGATGGCGTCATCGCGTGTGAGGCCAAGACAATGACATTAGCGCAGGTTGCAATGCGCTGCTGGCCGCGACCTTGTCGTCCACGCAAAGGAGTGAGTCATTCGCACAAGGAAAAGTGCCCGCGCGGTGGCGGGCACTCGGAACTACGCAGATTAGAAACGGTATTGAATCAGGACCTCACCGGCTCCCCTTCTTCCATGTCCTGCGGGCCCGATATGGTTTCGAGCGCCGTATCGTGATGCAGCAGCAACACCGCCGCCACACCGATCAGCCCCGCTCCCGACAGACACAGCAGGCCCGCGCCGAAGCCGCCCGTGCTGTCCTTGATCCAGCCCATCACATACGGACCGAAAAAGCCCGCCAGATTGCCGAGTGAATTGATGGCCGCGATGCCGCCCGCAGCCGCCGCGCCGGAAAGAAACGCGGCAGGCAAGGTCCAGATGACCGGCAGGCAGCCGAAGATGCCGAAGCCCGCGATCGACAACGCAATCATCTTCAGCACCGGGTTATCGAGTCCGGCCGACGCTGCAATGCCTCCTGCGGCGACCAGGAGCGCGATCGCGACGTGCCAGCGTCTTTCGAGCTTGCGGTCCGAATGACGTCCCCACAGCACCATGCTGATGACGCCGACTGCATACGGCAGCGATGTCACGAAGCCGGTCTGTACGTTGCTCAAACCGAATGCCTTGACGATTTGCGGCAGGAAGAAGCTCAAACCATAGTTGGTTGCATTGGCGCCGAAATAGATCAACGCAATGGCCAGCACGCGACGGTTGAAGAGCGCCTCTTTGACGCTGAACGAATGCACTGCCTCGCGATGCGCGCGCTCGTGCGCCTGCCGGTCCACGAGCCACTGACGCTCGTCGTCGGCGAGCCAGTGCGCATCCGCAGGCTTGTCCGTCAAATAGAAGTACACGACGAACGCGAGCAGCAGCGCGGGCAAGGCCTCGATCAGATAGAGCCACTGCCAGCCCGCCATGCCATGGAGACCGTCCAGTTGCAGAAGCGCCCCGGAAATCGGTCCGCCGATCACCGTGGAGAGCGGAATCGCAGCCATGAAGTATCCCACCACGCGTCCGCGATACTTCGCCGGGAACCACAGCGTGAGCAAGAAGATGATGCCGGGGAAGAAGCCAGCCTCGGCGACGCCCAGCAGAATGCGCAAGCCATAAAACACGTACGCATTGGACAAGCCGGTCGCTTGCGCGATGTGCGGGATATACGCCATCGCCGCCGCCAGAATGCCCCATGTGAACATGATGCGGGCGATCCACCGCCGCGCGCCGAAGCGTTCGAGCAAGAGATTGGACGGGACTTCGAAAAAGAAGTAAGCGATGAAGAAGATGCCCGCGCCGAAGCCGAAGGCGCTCGCCGAGAAGCCGAGCGCCTTGTTCATCTGCAATGCAGCGAAGCCGACGTTGACGCGATCCAGATAGGCAACGAAGTAACACACGATCAGGAACGGAACGAGCCGTACCATCACGTGCTTCATGGTGCGAGTTTCAAGGTCCATCAAGTTCTCCTCCGAATGGGCAAGCGGATGGTCGTTGATTTAGGTTACGACTTGCCAGCCTACTCTTTACGGAGGAAGTACAGAACTGGTGTTTAGCCTGTGCTGCGGTAAGCGACCACACGCTTCGCGGGGGTCGATTGCCGCGTTTTCATGGCATTTATGCGACCGGTAACATACCGGCGTACTCCGGTTCCGGTAATCCTTGCACACCGGGGCGCAAAGCGAAGAGGCAACCGTCGTCGTCGGTCGCGTTGACGGATGGGCGAATCGACGTGACGTAGAGGGTCCCGAGATCGCCGCCGCCGAATGCGCACATCGCCGGCTTGACCGCGGGCAATGCGATCGAACGGTCCAGCTTGCCCTCTGGCGTGAAGCGCAGCAGGCGGCCCGCATCGTTGGCGCACGTCCAGTAACAGCCGTCTGCGTCGAGAGCGGCGCCGTCGGGACGCCCCGCGTGGTGATGCAGATCGGCGAACACCCGGCGATTGCGCGGCGTGCCGGTGGCGACGTCGTACTCGAATGCCCAGATCAGGCGCCGCGTCGGGTGGGAGTCGGACAGGTACATCGTGGCGCCGTCCGGCGAGAACGCGAGGCCGTTCTGCGTGACGAGACCATCGACGACCGGCTCGGACAACACGCCGTCAGCGCCATAGCGATAGAGCGCGCCCGCCGGACTGGCGAGCGACATGTCCTGCACCATCGTGCCCGCCCAGAAACGCCCTTGCCGGTCGCAACGCCCATCGTTGAAACGCATGCCAGGCGCGGCGAAACGGGGCGCGGCAAGGCGCGCAACCCGAGCTTCGCCTGCATGCTCCAGCGCCACCGCGTGCAGCCCGCTTTCCATGCCGGCGACGATCGCGCCCGCGGCATTGAATGCAAAACACGCGATCTGCTCGGGAAGCGTCCAGTCGGCGCGCCGCCCGCTGTCGACGTGCAGCCGCACGATGCGCCGGTCCGGGATGTCTACAAAATACAACGCGCTGTCTTTTGCATGCCAGACCGGACACTCCCCGACCGTCGCGCGCCCAGCCGCCTCCAGCCGCTCGACGCGCGGCGCAGCGCTCATTGGCTGCGCTCCATCGGCTCGCCGAGAACGAACGCGCCGCCCTGAAACTGCTGCGCGGGATCGTCACGCTCGGCTGTCGGCGCGGTGACCGGGAAGCGGTCATTGAACTCGGCCGAACTGTCTTGCGGATTGAACCCGAGGAAAGCCGCCTTCGTGTTGTCCCACCACTTCAGCGGATTGTTGGATGCGCCATACACGATGGTGTGTCCGACGCGATTGGTGAATAGCGAACAACGCACCAGTTCGATGAAATCCCGATAACTGAGGTACGTGACCAGCATGCGCGGATTCTTGGGTTCCTCGAACGAAGAGCCGATGCGCAGGCACACCGTCTCGATGCCGAAGCGGTCGAAGTAATAACGCGACAGCGACTCGCCGAAGCACTTCGTCACGCCATAGAGGCTGTCGGGGCGCTGCGGCGCGTCGGCGTCGAGCACTTCCGTCACCGGATGGAAGCCGATCGCGTGATTCGAGCTTGCGAATACGACGCGCTTTACGCCATGACGGCGCGCGGCTTCATAGATGTTATACGTGCCGCGAATGTTCGCCTCGATCAGGTCGTCGAAAGGCGCTTCGACCGATATGCCGCCGAGATGCACGATCGCATCCACGCCTTCCACGAGGCGCATGACCGCGTCGCGGTCCGCGAGATCGACCGAGCTGACTTCTTCATGCGCTGCGGCATCGTCGAGCGGGGCGATATCGGATGCGCGCACGACGTCGGCCCACTGTGCAAGCGCGCCCCGCATCTGACGGCCGAGATTGCCGGCAGCACCGGTCAGCAGCAGACGCCTGAAGGGTTTCCCCGTTGCGTTGGTGTTGTTCATCGAAACTCCTCTACTAAGATTGAATGCAATGCGGTAAAACGTTTTTCGGCCCCGTTGCGCCGGGCAAGCGCCCGTCCGCGCTCAGCCGGCGTGTTGCATGCGGTATTCAAAACACCATTCTACGTTCGAGTTTTCTGCGACAATCCGGAAACTTGGAAAACGCACGAAAACGTTACCCACATGAAGAAGACCTCTCCGACCATTCGCGATGTTGCCGCCGCAGCGGGCGTGTCGGTCGCGACGGTATCCAAATACATGAACGGCGCGCAGCGCTTCTCCGCGCCCGTGGAAGCGCGGCTCAGAGCCGCGATCGACTCGCTCGGCTACCGGTCCAACCCGCTCGCGCGCTCGATGATCACCGGCCGCACGCGCACCATCGGTCTCACCATCCTCGACATCAGCAATCCGCATTTCACGAACGTCGTCAAAGGCGCGAATCGCATTGCGCTGAGACACGACTACACGCTGCTGCTCGTCGATATCGACGAAAGCCAGGCGCGCGAGCGTCCGCTCATCGAGGCGTTGTCGCAGCGCGTGGACGGCCTGATCGTCAGCTCGCGCCTCTCCGACGAAGACGCGCGCTGGATGCTCGATCTCGACAAGCCGGTCGTGCTCCTGCGCAATGCCGAGGCCTTGCCCATTCCGAGCGTCGGCATCGACAACCGCCTCGCCTCGCATATGCTCGCGCGGCATCTGCTCAATCTCGGGCATCGGCATATTGCATACCTCGGCTTCGGCCAGGCGCGCATCAACGATGAACGGATTCGCGGCGTGCGCGAGTGTCTTCAAGAGGCAGGACTCGAACTCGATGTCCACGACGCCCACGCTCCGACCTCGCTTGCCGGCGAACACGCCTGCTCGCGCGTCATGCTCGGGCCGAAACGCCCCCAAGCGGTCATCTGCTACAACGACCTGATCGCGCTCGGCTTCATGAAGGAAGCCGCGACGCTCGGCATTCGCGTGCCTCAGGACGTCTCGGTCACGGGCATCGATAACGTGCCGTACGGCGCATACGCCGCGCCCGGACTTACCACCGTCGATATCCAGAGCGAGAAGATGGGCGAACTCGCGATGCAGAAGCTGATCGACGCGCTCGCCGGCCATCCGGACCCCGGCAACTCCATGTTCGAGCCGCGCTTGATCGTGCGCGAATCGACGGCTCCGGCCGCGGCCACGACGACCGAGTGACACGCGACGCATCGTGGCGATGTCGTTCACGATGCGTCGCACGATGCGCTCAGGCGTCGAGTCTGGCGGGCGCCATCTTCGGCGTCAGTACATGCATGACGGCGAACGCGACGAGGTAAGCCAGCGCGCCGATCGCAAAGAGCGCCCAGTACTGACCGGTGCGCTGCAATACCTGACCGATCACTTCCGAGAACAACACGCCGCCGATCGACCCTGCCATGCCGCCGATACCGACCACGGCCCCCACCGCGCGACGCGGGAACAAGTCCGAAGCCGTCGTGAAGAGATTCGCCGACCATCCCTGATGCGCCGCCGCCGCGAGTCCGACGATCGCCACCGCGAGCCACAGATCGTGCACCTGCGAAACGAATGCAATCGGCAGTACACAGCATGCACAAATCAACATGGCGGTTTTGCGTGCTGCATTCACGCTCCAGCCCGCGCGCAGCAGCGCCGATGAGATCCAGCCGCCGCCGATACTGCCCACCGTGGTGATCGCATAGATGATGACGAGCGGCAGGCCGATGTGCTGCATGTCCATGCCGCGCGATTCGTTGAGCCACTTCGGCAGCCAGAACAGGTAGAACCACCACACCGGGTCCGTCAGGAACTTGCCGATGAGGAACGCCCACGTTTCGCGCTTGCGGATCAGCACCTTGAAGCCGGGCGCGCCCGCCTTCGCATGGCCTGCGTCCGCCGCTTCCGCTTCGTCCTTTTCGTGCGAAAGGTCGTCGTCGTGCGTGCGGCTATCCGGCTGGCGATACATGAAGAACCAGACCACGAGCCATACGAGGCCGATGGCGCCGACGATCACGAATGCCGCGCGCCAGCCCATCGCCACCGCGAGCGCCGGAATGATGGCGGGCGCGAACACCGCGCCGATATTCGCGCCTGAATTAAAAATGCCAGTGGCGAGCGCGCGCTCGTGGCGCGGAAACCATTCGGCCGTCGTCTTGATCGCTGCCGGGAAGTTGCCGCCCTCGCCGATGCCGAGCAGCGCGCGAACCATCGCGAATCCCATCACCGAACCGACCGCCGCATGCAGCATCGCGGCCAGACTCCAGACGAACATCGCCAGCGCGTACGACAGGCGAGTGCCCAGCCAGTCGACGATACGCCCGAAGCACAACAGCCCGACCGCGTAGAACGCCGAGAACGCGATGACGATGCGTCCGTACTGTATCTGCGTCCAGCCGATGTCATGCTGAAGCAGAGGCGCGAGCAGACCCAGGATCTGCCGGTCCATGTAGTTGATCACGGTCGCGAAGAAGAGCAATGCGCACACGATCCACCGATACCTGCTGGCAGTGCGTGCGACGCCGACGACGGCTGTTTGCATGAATGTCTCCGGTACGCGGCGGCGCTCGTCGTGCCGCGTGTCAGTTCGTGAAGGCGACGGGCGCCGTTTGCATGCGTCGGCGAGACTGCCGCGCTGCGCTTTCTTGGAAAACGTTTTTCGAAGGATATAGCGATCGCACGGGTAACGCCTACCCCGGGACTTACCCTAACCAGTCCCGTACGCGGTCGGACGTGGGGCCGCTACGACAAGTCTCTGTTAATCGTTTTTCTCGCGGACGCGGCTCACTGGTGTTTTGCGCGCCGCATGCCGCATGCAAGATGCCGGCGGAAGAGCGCGGACGGCGATGGAAGAAAAAACCCGATTCGCTAAAGAAACGTCCAGTTTTTGCCGATAAACACCGGACACCTTCCCAAGATCTAGGCACCTATGCTCTTCCAACGTCTCGCCCGCATGAACGCCGGGACCCAGTTCGCCGTCCTCGCGTGCACGCTCGCCGCTATCGTCGTCGCCTGTTTCACGCTTGCCGTCACGCGTTCCGCGGGCGAGCAAGTCGACGCCCACGCGCTCGCCCGCGTGGAAAGCGACAATCGCTCGATCGTGACGATGATCCGCCTGTACGACGCGGCAGTGAGCGCGGAAGTCACGCGCTTCATGACCATCTTTTCGCATCGTCTGCCTAACGAATTCACGCTCGACGACACGCATACGGTCGAGGTCGCCGGCACAGCGACGCCGCTCCTGAGCGCGGGCGACAAGCCCTTGAACGGCGACTTCTCCCTGCCTGATGCATTTCTGGATGAAAGCGGCGCAATCGCGACGATCTTCGCCCGCACGGGAGACGACTTCGTCCGCGTGACCACGTCGCTCAAGAAGCAGGACGGATCGCGCGCCGTGGGCACGATGCTCGACCGCAAGGGCCCCGCTTACGGCCCGGTGCTGGCCGGGAAAAGCTATATCGGCATGGCTACGCTCTTCGGCAAGCAATACATCACCGAATACAAGCCCGTGAAGGATGCGACAGGCCGCGTGATCGGCGCGCTTTTCGTGGGCGTCGACGTGACGGCAGAAATGACCGCGCTCCAGAACGACATCCGCAAGTTGACGGTTGGCGAGAGCGGCTATCACTTCGTCGTCGATGCGTCGAACGGGCCGAACCGCGGCAAGCTGCTCGTGCATCCCGGCAACGAAGGACAAGTCGCGGATGAGCGCGTCGCACCGTTCGCGCACATGCTCGAAACCCGCGAAGGCCAGCTCGCGTTCGATGCCGCCGACATCCCCGGCGCCGACGCGCATGTTCACGGCGGCGCCAAGGAGATCGTCTTCACGACGGTGCCGGAATGGAACTGGATGATCGGCGGCATCGCTTATCGCGATGAATTGCTCTCCGGCATTCGCGCAAGCCGCAATCGCTTCCTGTTGCTGGGCCTCGTCGTGATCGCCGCGCTCGTCGCCGCGCTGCTCTATGCCGTCTCCAGGCTCGTTGGCGCGCCTATCGACGAAGTGACGCGCGCTTCCGAACGCATCGCCGCGGGCGATCTCACCGTGCGCATCGACACGGCGCGCCAGGACGACATCGG
Source organism: Caballeronia sp. Sq4a (assembly GCF_023170545.1). Taxonomy (NCBI): domain Bacteria; kingdom Pseudomonadati; phylum Pseudomonadota; class Betaproteobacteria; order Burkholderiales; family Burkholderiaceae; genus Caballeronia; species Caballeronia sp. Sq4a. The sequence goes on from NZ_CP084253.1 coordinate 505,003, forward strand.
GCGTCTGATGCGCGCGATCGACGGCGTATCGCAAGGGCTCGCGGGCATCGTCGCGCAAGTGCGCAGCGCATCCGCCGATATGACGGACGGCACCGCGCGCATCGCGTCCGGCAGCAGCGACATCGCATCGCGCATCGCGACGCAGGCATCGAGCGTCGAGGAGACCGCGGCGAGCATGGAACAGATCACATCGACCGTTCAGCAGAACGCAGCGAACACCGAGCAGGCGGGCACGCTGGTGGCATCCGCATCCGACGCGGCACGCGCGGGCGGCGAGGCCGTGGCGCGCGTCGTCGAGACGATGAGCGAGATCGATGCATCCTCGCGACGCATCGCCGACATCACCGCGACGATCGAAAGCATCGCATTCCAGACGAACATTCTTGCGCTCAACGCAGCCGTCGAGGCGGCGCGTGCGGGCGAACACGGCAAGGGCTTCGCGGTCGTCGCATCGGAAGTGCGCGCGCTGGCTCAACGCAGTGCGGGCGCGGTCAAGGAAATCGAAGCGTTGATCTCGGAGTCCGCGACCAAGGTTTCGCACGGCTTCAGGATTGCGGAGGAAGCGAGCGGCACCATGCGCGGCATCGTCGATCAGGTGGCGCGCGTGAATGCGATCGTCGGCGAGATCGGTGTCGCCTCGCGCGAGCAGGCTAGCGGTATCGAGCAGGTGAACACGGCCGTGATGCAGATCGGCGAGGCGACGCAGCAGAACGCGTCGCTCGTCGGCGAAGCGGAACATTCGACCGCCGAGCTGCGCGAGCACGCCGAGCGGCTGGCACACGCAGTCAGCATGTTTCGCGTGTGACGAACGCGTGACTTCGAACCACTGTAAGCAAGCGGCTCACGTCGCTTGTTTAACGCCTTCGCAGGCCAGTGTTTAGAGCGTCCCCGCGCCTCCGTCTTCTGCCCCCCGCCTTGGCACTGTCCTTGCTCCCTCGTCCTCGAGCCATACCCGGCGCGAACTTGACCTGCGGGAGGCAACCTAGTATTTAAACGACGACCGCGCATCCTTCTTTTAGAACGGCTAGGATGCTAGGAGCCAGTGAATCGACGCATCGGCGTGATCTCGGGCTCATTCGGGGAACCCACCGCAGCGAAGGTGCTCTATTGCGTGGCGCGGTTGACATGATGTGCATCACATCGGGGCATGCGCTTCGATGCAAAGGCATCCACCCGGTCGACCACTGCCTCGACATGCGGCCGGGCCCGCCAACATGTATAACTAGACATCGCAACCAGCAACGTGCCGCTTGTCAGCGGCATGCCACGCCAATGTCTGCGATGCGACCGACCACAAGATTCGTCCGGGGAGCGCGACGTTTCGCGCCACGGCGTCGCCCTTTCGGCGGCGCTTCCTTCAACCCGATTTAGACGGAGCGTCCCTATGTCTTTCGAGCGTGACCCTGGGTCAGACACAAGTCCGCTGCTCACCATCGTGGTTGCAGCCTATAACGTCGAGGGGTACATCGAAGAAGCGCTCGAGTCGCTACTGAGCCAGCCACACATCGACGCGATGCGCATCATCGTCGTCGACGACGGGTCTCATGACGAGACCAACTCCGCAGTCCAACTGATGATCGAGCGCGACGGCGGCGCGCATATCGAGCTCATCCGGCAGCAGAACGCCGGCGTCAGCGCCGCCCGCAATCTGGGTCTCGCCGCGGTGAAGACGCCCTACGTCGGATTCCTGGACGGCGACGACATCTACCTCAAAGGATTCACCGAGGCCATCATTCCGCGCCTCGCGGAAGGTAAGTACGACATGGTCGAGTACAACGTGAGCATCATCGACGACGAGGGGCGCCAGCTGGACGAACTCGTCCTGGTGAGCGACACGGAAGGCGGCGATCATGCGGTGGATCGCGATGCGCGACTGCATTTCGCCGATACCTTCCACACGTTCGTCTGGGCGCGCGTGTATCGCACGGACCTGTTCAAGACCACTCAGTTTCCCGTCGGCCGCCATTACGAAGACATGGCGCTCATGCCGTCCTTGTACCTGCTCGCGAATCGCATTTACCGCATTGCAGAGCCGCTGATCGGCTATCGCAGACGGTTCGGCAGCATCACGCAGAAAGCCACGCTGCACGATATGCGCGATCTGCAGGTGAACGGCGTCGAGGCGCTCGCGCGCTGCGACGGCGGCGAGATGGACGATTTCTGGCTCGCCGTGTTCGACAAGGTCTTCCAGCGCGCCTGCCACGTCTGCGCGCGAGTCGATCGCGCATCGTTTCGCGAGGCGTCGGAAATCCTGTCCGCCATGGCGGCCGATCATCGAAGCACGCGCGCAAGGCTTGCCGAACGCAACGGACGCACAGTGGTCGAACTCAAGCCTTTCGACCTCAACGTGCGCACGGACCGATCGATTCACTTCCTCAAGTCGCTCGTGAAGAAAGTCCTGAGGCGCAGCCTCGATCGTCATCAGCGGGAGCGGCGGCCGCTTCGCAGAGAACGGCTGCGCATCACCGAACGTTCACGCGTTTGAGGTCGCGCGAGGCAGCGCGGGCGAGCTTCCCGCGTTTCGCAGTAAACTGCACGCATGGAAAAGTGCCCCTATTGCGAAAGAATCCGCGACGAATGGGACTGTCACGGACAAACATGCCGCACCGCCATCGCCCGCGCGCTGCGCAGGCAACGCATGGGCTTGCCCATGGTTCCCAAGGTCATACGCAACGAGATTCCGGCGGGCGCATCGACGGGCGAAGTCATTGCCGAGTTGTCGCGGCAACGCCTGCGCGCGCGCCGCGCGAACGAAGAACGCCGCGAGCGCAAGAAGGCCGACGATCTGGACGTCTGAACGTCAGTGTGTTCGCGCGTTCAGCAGGCGTCGAGCACCGCGCGAAAACCGTCGGCGGTGAAAGGCTTCAGGAAATAGCCGTCGAAATGCTCGTGCAGTTCGTTCCTGTGGCGATCGTCGCCGGTGACCGCCACGACGCACGCAAGCTGGCTCGGTCCCGCCGCGCGCAATCGCCGGCACAGGTCGCGGCCGTCCACATCCGGCAAGCCGATGTCGATGAAGATGGTGTCGTAGCGGTTTTCCGCCGCGAGCAGCATCGCCTGATGACCGTCGTAGGCCACATGCGCGACGTGTCCGAGAGACACGGCGAGGTCTCTGAATGCATCGCAAAGACGGGCGTCATCTTCTACAAACAGGACATACATGATCGGTCATCCGGAAGGCGTGGGTTCGCGTCGCGCTTGAGGCCGAGGCGTCAGGCAATGAACGCACGCAAGAACCGAGCCATTTTCTCGGCCTCTATTCAGGCCGTGAGAGTGGAAGCTGATGCTGCAGGGCGTGAAGCCGAGTGGCGTCGATATAGCCGCGGGTGACCATCACATTCAGCGCGTCGAGCGTCGCTTGCGAGCCGCAAAGGCGCGTGGCCTTGGCATCCGCATCTCGTTCCAATCTCGCCGCGCGCGCGTCGGCACGTGCGCGCCTTGCTTTGCGTGACGCTAACACGATCAGCGCGAAGCCTGCACCGGGAACGGACACGCGCCAAAGCTCACCGTCCGGCAACGCCGCGAACAGGACGCATGGCACCGCGAAGATCAAGCTCACGCCGAACAGGGTCGCCACGAAGTCCGCGAGCAACGCGGCGCGTTGCGTCGCGTGCGCGACTTCGTGCGCGAGAACGAGGCGAAGCGCGGGCTCGGGCAACCCGAGCGTGCGTGAATCGATTTCGATGCGATCAAACAAGGCGTCATAGCACGGCCCGCACGACGTCTCCACGAACCGGACGCCGGGCGTCGCGATGCCCAGCGCCTGCGCATACTGCGCGACGAGCCGCGATGCCAGTTGCTGCGCCCGATCCATGTCGCAATGTCATTCCACTGGGTTGTCGCTCCACGCGCTGCGCGCCTGCCAAGCGTCGAGGTCACGCGCGAGCCGCGTGAGTTTGGTGCGCACGAGCTCCATGCCGGCATTGCCGAGCACCAGATGCGCGGGCGGCTCGGCGGATTGCACCGCTTCGATGATGACTTGCGCGGCGCGGACCGGGTCGCCCGGCTGCTTGCCGCTCGTCTGCGCGATGCCCGCGCGACGACGGCCTGCGACATCGGCGTAATCGTCGATCGGCTTGCGCGTCTGACGCAACGAGCGCCCCGCCCAGTCCGTGCGGAACGGTCCCGGTTCCACTGCCGTGACCTTGATGCCGAGCCCTTCCGTTTCGCGTGCCAGCGCCTCGCCGAGCCCCTCCAGCGCGAACTTCGTCGCGGCGTAATAGCCGCTGCCCGGATTGCCGACGAGACCGCCCACCGACGTGATGTTGACGATATGCCCCGCGCGGCGCTCGCGCATGCGTGGCAGGACCGCGCGGATCATCGCCGCCGCGCCGAAGAAGTTCGCTTCGAACATGGCGCGCACTTCGTCGTCCTCGCCTTCTTCCACCGCAGCGAGATAACCGAAGCCGGCGTTGTTCACGAGCACGTCGATATGGCCGAACGATTCATGCGCCGCAGCGACGGCGGCCGCAATGTGGTCCGCGCGGGTCACGTCCAGTTGCACGGGAAGCGCGCGGCCCTGCGCGCGTTCGATCAGATCCTCGACGCTCTTCGGATCGCGCGCGGCGACCACCGCCCGCCATCCGCGATCGATAACGGCCGTGGCAAGCTCGCGGCCGAAGCCCGTCGAGCACCCTGTGATGAACCACACGGGTGAATCGCTGCTTGATGCCGACATTAGCTTCTCCGTGAAAGATAGCGGTATGTCAGTCATTCTGAGCGCAATGCCGTGAACGTGCTCGCGACGCTGCCGCTGTACGGCGTAATGGACACATCTCATGCTTCTCGAACTAAAAGCGGCAAATTAAACCGACGTCTGAGAGAGGCCAAGTAATTTTGTTTATTGTGACGTGCGTAAGTCCACATGCTTAGCAGAAACGCGTATTGGACCAAAAACACGAGTCATGGTAAAAATGTATTCGCTCGACATCACGGGCGCATCTTCAACGAAATTCGTCTCTTAGGGTTGGAAAAATGGCAACAGGTACCGTCAAGTGGTTCAACGATGCAAAGGGTTTTGGTTTCATTACGCCGGATGACGGCGGTGAGGACCTGTTTGCACATTTCTCCGAAATCCAGTCCAAGGGTTTCAAGTCGCTTCAGGAAAACCAGAAGGTGAGCTTCGAAGTCAAGCAAGGCCCGAAGGGCAAGCAAGCTTCGACGATCCAGCCGCTGTAAATCAGTTATAGCAGGCTGCCTCGGCGCACAACGGCCCTTCGGGGCCGTTTGTTATTTTTGCACTGTAGCTTTGCTCTGTAGCTTCTTTCTCTTGGCGATGACGCCGCTTCAACAGCATCGCGGCAAGGGCAATAAGTCAGTAGAATTCACGCATCACATTCAAAGCTGCGAGAAAAAGCAGCGACATTCCTGGATCTTCATTGGCGTGAATCCGCGAAGCAGCCTAGAAAAGCGCCGTGTCTGGCCACGGTACACCGTTCATGCGTTGCTCATCATGCTCTGGTGTGTGTTCGCTAGCGCACACGCGCAATCGTTTGCCCTGAATGCGCGCGCGGCCCGTTTCGTTAGCGCGGTCGTGATGGACGACTTTCATACGGCTCAATCAGGCGGCGGTTATCTGTTCTCCTATGACGCTCACGAGACCGATGCCACGCTCAAGATGAAACTCGCGCACTGGTTTTCCGGCGCCGATCCCGACGCAATCCGTATGGCTCCCGCAGAGAAGCGAACGCTCTTCGGCTTTTATTGGGCAGCGAGCATGATGTCCGAGAAGTCGGCATGTTTCGACTCCATCGCGCAGGCCGCTTGCAGCGAAGAGCTCGGCGCGTGGATGGCGCGCGAAGCGGCCGACGACCCCCGCTTCGTCCGCGCGTATGAATCGGCGGCGAAGGCGCTTGGCTTGCCGCCTTATGCAAGTCCGCTTCAATGAGCGGCGCGCCCGGCTGATCTGTCTGCGGCGTTTGATCGGCACGGTCGCGCGCCCACGCGATCTTCGCGGCCACGCTCGCGAGCACGGACAGCACGCCAATCGTTTCTAACAGAGCGGCGATCATGATGTTTCATCGATGCGACAGCATCGGCCCATACGTTCGCACGAAGAAGGCGATGGTGATGCCTGCGCTCAGCAGCAGCGTCACGGCCCGAATGGCGCCAGGCGGCGCGCGACGCCCCAGCTGCGCGCCGCTGTATCCGCCCGCGATGGCCGCGACGAGCATCGCAACGGTCTCCGGCCAGCGCACCGCGTGCGCCAGTGCGAACGTCACCACCGCGACCGAGTTCGCTGCGCTGACGAGCAACGTGCGCGGCGCGTTCAGGCTCTTGAGATCGCGCGCGTCGAGCAAGCCCCAGACGGCCATCATCATGATGCCGACCGCGCCGCCAAAATAGCCGCCATAGATGCCGAGCGCCAACTGAATCGCGAGAACCGATGGCGCGCCGATGCGCCACCTTCGCCGCAACGCTTCGCCAAGCGTGCGGCCGAATGCGAGCGCGAGACTCGCGCATAGCATGAGCCACGGCAACAAGAACGAGAACGTGGATGACGACGTGCGGAGCAGCAAGGCCGCGCCGATCAGCCCGCCGATCACGGTGATGACAAGCATCGCGCGAAGCGACACCGGGCCGACCGGGCTCAAGCCGTCGCGGTACGCCCACGCGCTGACCACGCCGCCGGGAAAGAGCGCCACGGTCGACGAAGCGTTCGCCTGAACCGGGGGCAAGCCCGCTGCAATGAGCGCGGGCAGGCTCACGAACGAGCCGCCGCCCGCCAGCGCATTCATCGCGCCCGCGAGGAAACCCGCGCCTGTCACAACGATAAGAGGTTCCATGCGGCAGATCGTAGCGGGCGGCCTGCGCGCTTACAATCTGGCAATTCCAATGCGAGGCTTCGGCGCGACCGAAGGCACGGCATGCGCTTCGACCTTACCGACATGCGGCTTTTTCTGACCGTGCTGGAGCGCGGCAGCATCACGGCCGGCGCGCAGGCCATGCATCTTGCGCTGGCATCGGCGAGTGAACGCATTGCCGGCATGGAAGCGGCGCTCGGCGCGCCGCTTCTCGAACGCAATCGCCGGGGCGTGCAGGCGACCGCCGCGGGCGAAGCGTTCGTGCGGCATGCCCGCGTGATTCTGGCTCAGGTCGAACAGATGCGGGGCGAGCTGCGTCATTACGCAACCGGTCTCAAAGGCCGCATCAAACTGCTGTCGAATACGGCTGCCCTCGCCGCCTTCCTGCCCATGCAACTCGCGCGCTTTCTCGCGGCGCATCCCGATCTCTCCATCGACCTCGATGAACGGCCGAGCGTCGATATCGTGCAGGCACTCGCCGAAGGCCGCGCGGACCTGGGCATCGTGGCCGATATCACCGACCTCGCCAGCTTGCAGACGCATGTGATCGCGCAGGATCAACTCGTTGTGGTCGCGCACTGCTCGCATCGCGTGGCGCAGCAATCCGCCGCGGCATTTGCGGATATCGTGAGCGAAGCGTACGTCGGACTCGCGGATGCCGCGCTGGAGATGCATCTTGCCGAACGCGCGTCGCGGCTCGGCAAGCAACTGGACTACCGCATTCACATGCGCAGCCTCGACAACGTCGGCATGCTGGTCGAAGCGGACATCGGCATCGCGATTCTTTCGGATGTATCGGCGCAGGCGTTGCGGCGGCCCGGTCTCGCGATCGTGCCGCTATCGGAGCCTTGGGCCACGCGCCGCCTGCTGCTCTGCGCGCGCGCTTTCGATGCGCTGACGCCTCATGCGAGTCTGCTCGCGCATCAACTGATCGAGGCTGCGGCCTAGAACGCCCGCCCGACGATCAGCGGATCGACCGGACCGATGGTCCTGATATCGCGATTCGCATACGGCAGCCGATGCAGCACATAGCGCATGGCGTTGAGGCGCGCGCGCTTCTTGCAATCAGAGCGCACGACGGTCCACGGCGTATCGGCTGTGTCGGTATGCGCGAACATGGCTTCCTTCGCGGCGGTGTAGTCGTCCCACTTGTCGAGCGAAGCGAGGTCCACGGGACTGAGCTTCCATTGCTTGAGCGGATGCACTTCGCGCTCCTTGAAACGGCGGCGTTGTTCCGCGCGGCTCACGGAGAACCAGAACTTGATGATATGCACGCCGCTTTGCGTGAGGTGCCGCTCGAATGCCGGCACCTGCTGCATGAAGGCGTCGTACTCCTGATTCGTGCAGAAGCCCATCACGCGCTCGACGCCTGCGCGGTTGTACCACGAACGGTCGAACAGCACGATCTCGCCGGCAGTCGGAAGGTGTTCGACATAGCGCTGGAAATACCATTGCCCTCGTTCGCGTTCCGAAGGCTTCTCCAGCGCCACGACGCGCGCGCCGCGCGGATTCAGATGCTCCATGAAACGTTTGATGGCGCCGCCCTTGCCGGCCGCATCGCGCCCTTCGAACAGGATCACGACGCGTTGACCCGTCTCTTTCACCCACGCCTGCAGCTTCAGTAATTCGACCTGAAGCCGGTACTTCTGCTTCTCGTACGCCTGACGCGACATCAGATGCTTGTACGGATATTCCCCGTGACGCCAGCCCGCCGACAGTTCTTCGTCCTGACGCTGCCTGCGCGATGCCGGCGCTCCCACGAGCGATGTAGCCTCGAACAGATACGCGCGCAAGGTGGCCGCCTCGTCCGGAGACAGGCCGCCTATGATGGCTTTGAGCGTGTCGATGCGCGTTTCGGTGCTTTCGCTGTTCGAGGCGGCATACGCGAGCACGTCCGCCATGCCGCTCGTGATGAGTTCATTGGCCGCATCCACTGCGTCCTGCGTTTCCTGCTTGAGAATAGCCTCGGACGCTTCGGCAACGCTCACGTCGCCGTCCTGTTCGTGGGGTTCGCGTCGAGAAGTCGGGCCTGCGGGCGCCCCGGTTGGTCTTGCGTTTTTCAAAGTCCTTTTCTCCCTAATGCCGCAGCGTATGCGGCGGCGCGTGCGAGAAGCCGTCTCGTCAAGCCGCTTCGGCGGCCTTACGCAATACGACGTACAGCTTGTCTTTCAGCAGCAGCTTCTCTTTCTTCAAGGCTTCGACTGCAAAGGGATCGGCCGGCGTGACGCCGGTCTCCATGTTGCGGATTTCATGATCGAGCGCATTGTGCCGGTCGAAGAGCTTCGCAAAGTGCGCGTCTTCGGTCTTGAGGCGGGATATCAGGTCACGGTATTCGGGAAACATGCTGCGATTCTCCATGCGGTACGGACGAGAACGTCATTCAACACTACGTAGTACATCTTACCGATTGGCGCTGCTGTTTCGCCGCTCGCCGGCCGCTTCCATGCTGCGTAATATCGCCGCATCCCTAATGCGGCAGAGAAAGACCGCATGCGAGCCGTAGGCGAAAACCCTCCTGCCCGCCGACCGATCCGCCGCGCACAATAGTCGTTCGGGACCACGCGTTCCCGCAGGGAGACATCATGAAGACAACCCTTACCTCCGTCGTCGCGTTCGCGATCGGCGCTGGCGGCCTCGTTTTTGCCACCGCTTCGCAGGCAGACAATTCCGCTGCCCACAAGCTCGGACAGATCGGCGTCATCAATCAGACGCTTCAGCCGAAACCGGCGAAATCGGCGCCCGCGTATTCGAATTCCAATTCGACCTCCACCGGAAGCACTTACGGCAACACGGCGAACGGCGTCAACGGCCAGAATCCGTCGAATGCGGCCGCGAACACTGGCGCCGCCGCTCGCGCAGGCGCAGCTGCGGGCAGCGGCAAATAGTACAGACGGCTCCGCTTTGCGCGGAGCCGGTGCGCTTCGTTATCATGTTCCGCCGATCGGGCGGACGCCCCCGGTCGGCTCCGAACGCGAACGTGCCGGCGGCCAGGAGCGCATGAATGAACCTCCGGGGATTGCAGTGCTTTATCGTGCTCGCTGAAGAGCTCAACTTCAGCCGGGCGGCAGAACGCCTCCACATTGCGCAGCCCGCGCTATCACAACAGATCCGTTCGCTCGAAGAACGTCTCGGCAGCCAGTTGGTGGACCGCGGCAGCCGGCCCTTGCGTCTCACGGAAGCGGGCAGCTATTTCTATACGGAAGCACGGCAGATTCTCGAACGCTGCGAGCAGGCGACGCTCGGCGTGCGCGCGATCGACGCCGGCACGCTCGGCTGGCTTGCAATCGGCTTTACCCGTTCGGCCATGTATAGCGTGCTGCCGCCGGCGCTCAAGGCATTTCACGCAGCGTATCCGAAAGTCGAGCTGAAGCTCTTCGAAATGTTGACCGAAGAACAAGCCGATGCCTTCCGCGATGCGCGCATCCATATCGGCATCGGCAGACAGGCGCCGGACCGGCCCGGCTGCGCGACGCGCACGCTGTTGCAGGAACGCGTGATGGCTGTGCTCGCGTCCGATCATCCGCTCGCGAAACGCGACACGGTTCGCATCGACGAGCTCGCGCAGACGCCGCTCATCGTTTATCCGAAGCATCCCGCCGCGCATTTTCCGCGCTTCATCGCTTCGCTGTATCGCGATGCGGGCGCCACGCCCAACGTCGCGCATGAGGCCTACGAAATACAGACCGCCATTGCGCTCGTCGCCGCGGGACTCGGCGTCACGTATGTAGGCGAATCGGTGGCGCTGCACGGCCGCTCCGACGTCGTCTATCGGCATCTCGCGGGACCGGGCGCGGCGCAGGTCACGTCGCTCACGGCGACCTTTCGAAGCACTGACGCCTCGCCGCATGTGCAGGCGTTTCTTGCGTGCCTTCCTCTTGCCGACACGCCACGCTGACCCAACGCGGCAGCGCTTGCGGCCGCTATAAGCAAAAGCCTATGGAAGCATGCGGATTCCGTCTTGGACGGCGGACCTGTCGCGTCCCTATGATGACCGTTCGTGGCCGAAGCGCAGAAGCACTCGCTTCGGATCATCGAACAGTTATCAAACAGCCATCGAACGACGTCGGCCAAGAAGCCGGCGCATGGAGACGACGATGACACGCGCGCCTGCTTCCGAGATCGAGTCCGCGACCGCATCCGCGACGATGCACAAGGTGTACCGCCGCCTCATGCCCTTGCTCTTCGCGATGATGTTCTTCAACTATCTCGATCGCATCAACATCGGCTTCGCAGCGCTCGACATGAATCACGCGCTCAACTTCAGCCCCGCCGTATTCGGCTTCGCGGGCAGCGTGTTCTTCGTGGGCTACATGCTCCTCGAAGTGCCGAGCAATCTGCTCTTGCATCGCGTCGGCGCGCGAAGATGGATCGCGCGCATTCTCATCACGTGGGGCGCGGTCGCGGCGGCGACGGCCTTCGTCTTCAACGACACGAGCTTCTATACCGTGCGCTTTCTGCTCGGCGTCATGGAAGCGGGCTTTCTGCCGGGCGTGGCCGTCTATCTGACGAAGTGGTTTCCCGAGCGCTACCGGGCGCGCGCGGTGGGCGGCTATATCATCGCGGGCTCTTTCTCGGCGGTATTGGGCGGTCCCATCTCGACGGCGCTCATGACCTATGCCAACGGCCTGCTCGGCCTCGCGGGCTGGCAATGGATGTTCATCTGCGAAGGCGTGCCCGCCATCCTGCTCGGTTTCGTCACGCTGAAGGCGATGCAGGAGCGCCCTGCCGATGCCAACTGGCTCACGGCCGAAGAGAAGCAATGGCTCGAAAGCACGCTTCAGGCGGAACGCAAGCAGCGCGGCGGCGACGCGCATGTGTCGATGTGGCGCGTAGCCGGCGATATCCGCGTGTGGAGTCTTGCATGCCTCTTCGGGTGCGCGCTCGTCGGCATCTACGGGCTCTTTCTGTGGCTGCCGCAGATCGTCAAGGGACTCGGCCATCTCACGAACATCGAAGTGGGCTTTCTCTCGGCGGCGCCGCCGCTCTTAGGCGTGCTCGGCACCTTCATCATCAGCCGCAGCTCGGACCGCACGGGTGATTCGCAAGAAGCACCTCGCCTTCGTCTATGGCATGAGCGCGGTGGCGATCGCCGCGAGCGCCTACGCGCCCTCGCCCGTCATCGCCTATGTGCTGCTGTGCGTGACCGGTCTTTTCATCTATGCGGGCAATCCGCTCTTCTGGAGCCTCGCTGCCTCGTTTCGCACCGGCGCGGCCGGCGCCGCGACGATTGCGCTCATCAACACCATCGCGCAGTTCGGCGGGCTCGTGGGACCGTGGAGCATCGGGCTCGTGCGCAACGCGACGGGCAACTTCAAGCTCGCGCTCGTGACCATCGCCGCGTTCCTGGTCGTCGCGACGATCATCGCGCTCGTCATGCGCGTGCGTCCGTCCGACGATGCAGCGCTAGAAGAACGCACCGACGACGCGCGCCGCAGCGCCTGAGCATTCGTTTCGATTCCACGACACTTACACGAGCCATCCATGATTATCGACTGTCACGGTCACTACACCACTTCGCCGCCGGAACACGAGGCGTGGCGAACGCGCCAGATACAGGCGCTCGCCGACGGCACGCCGGTGCCGCCCCGCCCGCGTATCAGCGACGATCAGATCCGCGAGACCATCGGCAATGCGCAGCTCAGAGTGCAACAGGAGCGCGGCATCGACTTGACGATCTTCTCTCCGCGCGCCGCCGGCATGGGCCATCACCTGGGCGATGCAGAGGCCAACGCGGCATGGTCGAGCGAATGCAATGACCTGATTCATCGCGTCGTGTCGTTGTTTCCGCAGCATTTCGTCGGCGTGTGTCAGTTGCCGCAAGCACCGGGCGTCGATCCGAGGAACTGCATTCCCGAATTGCGGCGCTGTGTCGAAGAGCTGGGCTTTATCGGCTGCAATCTCAATCCGGACCCGTCGGGCGGTCACTGGTCCGGTCCGCCGATGACGGACCGTTATTGGTATCCGCTCTACGAAGCGCTCGTGGAACTGGACGTGCCCGCGATGATTCACGTGTCTTCGTCGTGCAACCCGAACTTCCATGCAACGGGCGCGCACTACATCAACGGCGATACGTCCGTCTTCATGCAGCTACTCACCGCAGACTTGTTCGCCGATTTCCCCACGCTCAAGCTCATCATTCCGCACGGCGGCGGCGCGGTGCCGTATCACTGGGGACGCTATCGCGGGCTCGCGCAGGACATGAAGCGCCCGCTTCTGTCCGACTACCTGCTCAACAACGTGTTCTTCGATACCTGCGTCTATCACCAGCCCGGCGCCGAACTGCTCGCGCGCGTGATACCCGCGAAGAACATTCTCTTCGCTTCCGAAACCATCGGCGCGGTGCAAGGCATCGATCCCGAGACGGGCCATCACTTCGACGATACGCGCCGCTATATCGACGGCATTCGCTGGCTCAGCGACGACGACAGACAACGCATCTTCGAAGGCAATGCGCGCGCCGTGTATCCGCGCCTCGCCGCCCGGCTCGAACAGCACACATCCATTCAAGGAGTCGCATGATGAATCGTCCCGGATGGCGGCACAATCCGTCCGCGCCGCAAGCGAGCGCCGAGTTGCTCGACGCGCTCGCGTCGCTTGCCGTATCGCTCCTGTCGGACAACATGGCGCGCGCGTCGGGGACAGTGGGCCTCGCGCCTTACCATCGGCCGCGCGTCATGGCGGGTACGGCGGTGACCGTGCGCACGCGTCCCGGCGACAACCTCGCGATTCATGCCGCTTTCGATTTCTGCCGCCCCGGCGACGTGCTCGTGATCGATGGCGGAGGCGACCTGCATCAGGCGCTCATGGGCGACATCATGGCGAGCTACGCGGAAAGTATCGGCGTGAGAGGTCTCGTGATCGACGGCGCGATACGCGATGTCGCTTCGCTGCGCGCCCGCGACTTTCCGGTGTACGCGCGCGGCGTCACGCATCGCGGGCCGTACAAGAACGGCCCCGGCGAGATCAATGTGTCTGTCACCGTCGGCGGCATGGTGGTGCATCCGGGCGATATCGTCGTCGGCAATGAAGACGGCGTGCTCGCCATCGCCCAAGCCGACGCGCAAGACGTGCTCGAAGGCGCTCGTGCGCAAGGGATCAAGGAAGCGCAGGCGTTGCGTTCCATCTGCGAGGGCGCGTTCGACCGGTCGTGGGTGAACGGCCAGATCGAGCGGGCGATGAAAGTCTAGCCGCGTGATTGCGCATACATATCGGAAGTCAATCAGTAAAAGCGCCCGGTTCGCGAAGCGCCGCCAGCCTTTGTGCGGCGCGCCTCACATCGCAATCGCACGATGGTTCGCAGAAGAGACTGACGTTCACCTTGCAAAATATGCTCAAGCTTTCTTAATCGTTTCACGCGAAGCCATTCAAATAATCAACATCAGGTTATCGTTTGCGCGGCTTTTTCCCTCGGTAGTGTCGAAGGCATACTGTGCCTACATACAAATAAATGCTGAGAGAAAGCTATGTACGGGGAATCGAGAACACTTTACTTCGCAGGACGGGCAGCGTCGGACGATCTGACCGAACGACTTCATGCGCGTGGCTGGGCCATCGAATACGTGACGCCTGCCAAGCCGCCTAAAGCCGCCAAGCACGACAAGCGCGCCGCGGCAGGCATCATCGATCTGACGAGCCGTGGCTATGCCGAGGACACGGCCGCGCTCGTCGGATTACTGTCGAGCCAGCGCATCGGCTGGGTCGCGACCGTCGATCCGGATCATACGGAAAATCCCGATATTTCCCGCCTGATTCGCGATTACTGCTTCGACTATGTGACGATGCCGTCGGCATCGGACCGCATCGTCGATGCGGTGGGCCATGCATACGGCATGGTCTCGCTGCACGACGCCGCCTCGAACGATGCGTACAAGACGGATGGCCAGGAAGTCGGCATGGTCGGCACCTGCGAAGCGATGCAGGGCTTGTATCGCTCCATCCGCAAGGTTGCCATGACGGATGCGCCGGTCTTCATCTCGGGCGAATCGGGCACCGGCAAGGAACTGACGGCGCTTGCCATTCACGCGCGTTCGGCGCGGCGCGACCAGCCGTTCGTTGCCATTAACTGCGGTGCGATTCCGCCGCATCTCTTGCAGTCCGAGCTCTTCGGCTACGAACGCGGCGCGTTCACCGGCGCGAACCAGCGCAAGATCGGCCGCGTCGAAGCGGCGGACGGCGGCACGCTCTTTCTGGATGAAATCGGCGACCTGCCGCTCGAAAGTCAGGCGAGCCTGCTGCGCTTCCTTCAGGAACGCAAGATCGAGCGCCTTGGCGGGCAGACGTCGACGGCGGTGGACGTGCGCATCATTTCGGCCACGCACGTCGACATGCAAACCGCGATGCTCGAAGGACGCTTCCGCGCGGACCTGTATCACCGTCTATGCGTCTTGCAGATCGACGAACCGCCGTTGCGCGTGCGCGGCAAGGACATCGAGCTGCTCGCCAACCATATGCTCGAACGCTTTCGGCGCGATGCGAGCCGCCGCCTGCGCGGATTCTCGCCCTGCGCCATTGCCGCGCTTCACAACTACGCCTGGCCCGGCAACGTGCGCGAGCTCATCAATCGCGTGAGGCGCGCCATCGTCATGAGCGAAGGGCGGCAGATTCTCGCGAGCGATCTCGAACTCGGCGACTATGTGGAAGCCGCGCCGACCACGCTTGCGCAGGCGCGCGAAGCGGCCGAGCGGCAGGCCATCGAGGTGGCGCTCTTGCGGCATCGCGGACGGCTCGGCGAAGCCGCCGACGAGCTCGGCATCTCGCGCGTCACGCTGTATCGCCTGCTTACGGCCTATGGGCTGCGCGCGAAAGAAGAGCGCACGTTGCAGGTATCGAGCGCGTAAAGCCGCACGGCGACGCGCATCTTCAGAAGGGCGGCGGGGCATCCTGCCGCAGGAAGCGGAGAATGCGGCTCACCACGGTTCGCGCCTGCTCCTGCTGCACCCAGTGCCCCGCGCCTTCGATGAAATGCGCCGCGCGGAAATTCGTGCAGGCGTACTGGCGCATGGCTTCGTAATCGCCCGGTCGCTGATAGCAGCCCCAGTCGCTGCTTCCCGCGATGAAACACGCGGGCACGTCGGTCGTGCGCCCTGCCCACAGGCGCAAGCGCGCGCTCTGCGCTGCGTCGTTGCTCGCGCGATACCAGTTCAATCCGCCCTGAAATCCCGTTCGCGCGAATTCGCTCGCATAAACATGCAGTTCGGCGTCGTCGAGCCACGCGCACGATGCGACTTCTTCCGCGGACGGCATGGCTTGCGCGACGGTTTGCGGCATGGTCTTGTCCGCGTCCATCACGTAATAAGCGGGCAGCATAGCGAGTTCTTCGACGACGGGCGCGACGAGCGGATGCGGCCGGTTGCCGGACCAGTCCGCGCTCTTGACATGCCAATACGCGCGCAGGAAATCGGCGAGTCCTTGCGGCGCGTGCCGCATATCGTCGTTGGCCTGCGGCTCCGTGAAGTAGCGTTGATAGTGCTTGCGCGGCGGATCGAGCGAGGCCAGTTCGTTCATAGCATCGGTCATCGTGGGCGAGGCCGGTTCGTCGAACGCGAAGCGAGGCGGTCCTGCAAACGGCGCGCTCATCATGACGACAGAGCGGAATACGTCGGGCCTCGTCAGCGCGCACCAGGCCGCCACGGGCGAGCCGAAATCGTGTCCCACGACAGCCGCAACGGACCGATGCCCCAGCGCGAAAACGAGGCCCAGAGTATCGAGGACGAGGTTCGGCATCGCGTAATCGGCGAGATCGGCGTCGAAGCGCGTGTCCGCCCCGCCGGTTCTGCCATAGCCTCGCTGGTCAGGCGCGATGACGTGATAGCCGGCATCCGCAATCGGCTTCATGACCTTGCGCCAGCTATAGGCCAGTTCGGGAAAGCCGTGCAGCAGCACGATGCACGGCGCCTCCGGCGTCTCATACCCCGCTTCCAGCATATACATCGACAGGCCGTTGCCGTTATCGACCATGCGCGCGCGCACGCCATCGGGCAAGGGCATATCCGGCAGCGTTTCGTTCATGCGCGGCTCCTTTCTGCGTGAGCCCACATGATGCCATTTCCCGCAAGCGCCGACGCGCTGCACGCTTTAACATGGCGAGTGATGAGGCGGCTATCCATGCTCGCCTCAACGCCTGACGTCTACTTCCGGGATTCTTCAGCCATGACAACCTCTACTTCCCGCCGCCGCGCCGCCTTTCGCGAACTCGTGAATGCCCGCCGTGGTCTGCTTCTGCCCGGCGCATTCAACGCGATGAGCGCGAGCCTTATCGCGGACCTCGGCTTCGAGGCGATCTACATCACGGGCGCGGGCGTCACCAACATGTCCCTCGGCATGCCGGACCTCGCATTTATGGGACTCGCGGAGATTGCGGAGCATACGAATCGGATTCGCGATGCGGTGGACTTGCCGCTCGTCGTCGATGCGGACACGGGCTTCGGCAACGCGCTCAACGTGCGCCATACGGTACGCACGCTGGAGCGCGCCGGCGCGGATGCCATTCAACTGGAAGATCAGGTCATGCCCAAGAAATGCGGCCATTTCGCGGGCAAGAGCGTGATCTCGACGAGCGAGATGCTCGGCAAGATTCGCGCCGCCGTGGATGCGCGCGAGGACGAAAATCTGCAGATCATCGCGCGCACGGACGCCTGCGCGGTGCATGGCTTCGATGCCGCGATCGAACGCGCGAACCAGTTCGTCGAGGCCGGCGCCGATATTCTCTTTATCGAAGCGATCGAAACGCAGGAGCAGATCGCATCCTTGACCCGGCTCGTCGCCGCGCCGCAGCTCATCAATATCGTGATCGGCGGCAAGACGCCTGTCACGAGCCGCGACGACTTGCAGAACCTCGGCTTCAGTCTCGTCCTGTATGCGAACGCCGCGTTGCAGAGCGCCGTGCGCGGCATGCAGACCGCGCTGACCGCGCTGAAGCAGCAAGGCAAGCTGGACGAAGATCCGGCTGTGGTCGCGCCGTTCTCCGAGCGTCAACGGCTCGTGAAGAAGCCTCTCTTCGACGAACTCGACCGCAAGTACGCAGCGGAGTAAGTCCTGGCGGATGTGCGCAGATAAAAGGATCGCGACGCCAGCACAAGGCATGAGCGAATCTTTGCTATTCTCGCCTACGCAAGAATGCATGCGTTGCAGACGGGTTGCAGACGCGTTGCATTCGCCTCATGGCGCTTGGCGCTCAACGAAAATCAGGAGATTGCAGATGGCAAAAGGCTATTGGGTCAGCGCATACCGCAAGATTGCGAAGCCCGATCAGGTTGCTGAGTATTCGAAGCTCGCAACGGTCGCGATTCAGGAAGGCGGCGGCCGCCTGCTGGTTCGCGGCGTGGCGTCGACGGTGCACGGCGCGGGCATTGCGGAACGCACGGTGCTCGTCGAATTCGACTCGCTCGATCAGGCGCTCGCCACGTTCAACGGCGAGAAGTATCAGGAAGCGCTGAGAGTGCTCGGCGATGCATGCGAACGCGACTTCCGCGTGGTCGAAGGCATCGCGTAAAACACGGTGAGCCGATGGCGGCGTGCTCGCGCCGCCATCGCATGCTCAAGCGTTCATTGACCCGGCGCGTAAAGATCCAGCAGGCGCAAGGTCACGCCATTGGTCCATCCGAAGCCGTCCTGAAGCGGATATTCGCCGCCTCCGCCACCGCCTGTCCCCGCCCCTTCCACGACATATTTCTCGACGAGCTTCTGCTGTGTCGCATAGACATGGTTCACGTCGGAAAGAAAGCGCGTGCCGATTTGCTGCGCGAGATCGCTGCGGCCATAGCGTCGCAAGCTCTCGACCGCTATCCAGTGCAGCGGCGCCCAGCCGTTCGGGGCATCCCACTGTTGAGTCGTATTGAAGGTCGTGGTCGACAGGCCGCCCGGCTTCAGCAATAACGTTTCGACCGTGCGCGCCGTGGCGTGCGCGCGCTCGGGCCACGCCGCTCCGGCGAACAACGGGTAAAGCATCGCCGCCGACGGGTTGTTGCGCGGCTGGCAGAGCTGCCAGTCGTAGTCGCCGTAATAGCCGTTGTTATTCCACAGATACCGGTTGATACCGATGGCACGCTTCGCTGCCTTGCCGACGAACTCCGCGACACAACCGAAGTCGCGCGCCTCGCCGCAACCGCGCGCGATGGTCGTTTCCAGATGGAACATCAGGCTGTTCAGATCCACCGGAATGATGGACGTCGTGCGGATGGTGGCAAGCGTCTGATTGTCGCCGAACCATCGCGAACTGAAATCCCAGCCGCTTTCCGCTGCCGCGCGCAGATCGCGATACACCTCGTTCGCGGGACGGTTCGTCACGAGCCGGGCAGTCTGAACGTCTTCCAGATACGACTCGTCGCGCGGCGTGTCGCGTTCGTCCCAATAGCGATTGAGCACCGTACGATCGGGCAGCATCACGACATTGCGCACGGCCTCGCCTGGTTGCAGCGAATGCGCGCCCTTCATCCAGTAGTGATATTCGCGGCGCAGTTGCGGCAAATACTTCTGGTACACGCGTCCGCCTTCCTTATGCGCGGCAAGCTCCACCATGTACGAGAAGAACGGCGGCTGCGAACGGCTCACATAGTACGTGCGATTGCCGTTCGGGATATGGCCGATGGTATCGATCAGATACGCGAAGTTGTCGAGCATGTTATCGACGAGATCTTCGCGGCCTGCTTCCTGAAGGCCCAGCATCGTGAAATAGGTGTCCCAGTAGTAGCCTTCGCGAAAGCGTCCGCCCGGCACGACGTACGGCTTCGGCATCGGAATCAGCGTGCTGTATGGCGGCACGGTCGCGGAGTTGCGCGTGAGTTGCGGCCAGAGCCAATCGATATGCTCGCGCAAGGTCTGGTTAGGCGGCGGCGTGATGACCTGATCGGTCGGCGGCGTGAAATACTGCGCGACGAATGCGGAAAGACTGAAGCCGGGAACCATACGCTGTTGCGCGTAGAGCTGATTGATCTGCGCCGGGTCGATCTTGGGCGTCGCATCGACGAACGTCTTCTGGTCCGGATAAATCTTCTGCGTTTGCACTGCGATAAAGAGTTCGCCATAGAGTTCGCTAGGCGGTGGCGGCACGACATAGCTGCTCTGGGCATCGGCATAAGCGACGCTCGCCGCGCCGAGCAAGGCCCATGCGCCGAACAGGCGGCGCGCGTTCAACGAATGGTGCTGCGACGCGTCAAGCGTCGTGCGATATCGCGACAGTACGATCATGCTCACTCCTTCGAAGGGTGATGAACCGGACTGGTCTCGCTCGTGCCGCTTGTTTTAATCAGAAGCTGCAGCAGGGCGAAGCATCGCATGCACGGCACTGTCGTGGCAACCGGCGGCGCGGTCGAAGTAAAAGCGCGTCTAGCGCACGCCGAATTTCCACACGGTCACTTCGTGATACTCGTCGCCGGGCCTGAGTTCGGTGGACGGGAACGACGGATGGTTGGGCGAATCGGGAAAGTGTTCGGCCTCGAGCGCGAACGCGTCCGTCTGACGATACGCATTGCCCGATACC
The DNA here is from genome assembly GCF_023170545.1 of Caballeronia sp. Sq4a. NCBI lineage: Bacteria > Pseudomonadati > Pseudomonadota > Betaproteobacteria > Burkholderiales > Burkholderiaceae > Caballeronia > Caballeronia sp. Sq4a. The sequence continues at coordinate 525,283 of NZ_CP084253.1, forward strand.
CCTACAGCGCTGCCGTCCAGCCCGTTGGCGGTGTAAAACTGCAAGCCCGGCTGCGTCGTATAGAGATCGAGCACGCGCCCGCTCACCGGGTCATACGCGCGCGCAGCGAACGAGGGCTCGCCTTCATGCGGGCTGCTCTTGTTCAGCTTGAAGTTGTTGTCATAGCCGCGTGCGTAGCGCAGTTGCGGGAAAGCCGAACGCAGACGCGCGCCGATCGGCGTCAACGCGCGCAGATCGAGCGGCGTGCCTTCCACGGACGCCACTTCGCCCGTTGGAATCGAATCCGCGCGCGTCGGCGTATAGCTCGCGGCCGCGATCATGATGAGTTGATTCTCGACGCTGCCGCTGTCCTCGCCCGCCAGATTGAAATAGCTATGGTTCGTGAGATTCACGACCGTCGGCTTATCTGTTTTGGCGCGATAGTCGATACGCACTTCGTTGTCGTCGGTGAGCGTGTAGGTCACGTCGACCGTGAGCGTGCCGGGAAAACCGTTCTCATTGTCCGGGCTCACGTAACGCAGTTGCACGCCCGCGCCGCTTGCGTTCTGGAACGTGCGCACGACCGTCCAGACCTTCTCATCGAAGCTATGCGGACCGCTGTGCAGGGTGTTCGGTGGATCGTTGATCGGCAACTGATACGTGTGTCCGTCGAGCGTGAAGCGCCCTTGCGCGATGCGGTTTGCATAGCGGCCGATCAGACTGCCGAAGTGGATGTCGCCGTTGTATCGCTCATAGTCGGCGAGCGATGCGAAGCCGAGCACGATGTCCGCGCGCCGCCCGCGTCGGTCCGGAACGTCGATTCGCGTCACGATGCCGCCATAGGTGATGCAGCTCATCGACACGCCGCGCGCATTCGACAGCGTGTACTGAACGACAGGCTGGCCTTGCTGCGTCGCGCCATACGGCGAAGATGTGATGGTCGCCGCGTTCGATATAAACGGCACCGCAGCGGCGCAGAGCGCGGCAACGCTTTGGGAAATCTTCTTCATTGGAATGGATGTCGGGATGGGAGGCAAATGTCCGACGAAGCATCGGCCATACCCGCATGAGTCAATAAACGATAGCGGGCACGTTCGATGCAACCCGTCGGGGATGCACTCACCATTTGAAGACCGAGGAAAACGCACCATGACACAAGAGACCGAACGTTCGACTCCGCCGAAGCAAACGCCCAACGACGCCACCGCCGCGGACCGCCGCCTGAGCGACGAGCAGAAGCGGAACCTGACGAACGAGCCGGCGCCGCCGACAGGCGCGGGCAAGCCGTTGCCCGAACCGAACGACGTCGGCGAGGATGGCTAAGTAATTCGCAGCGCGCAGATGCAGCGCAGCGCTCTGCGCCTGCCTCAGCACATTGGCATTCGTACAATGTTGAAGGCAACGCCACCACCGACCCTGCGCTGCGTCCGGCGATAAGACACGTCGCCGTTCAACCGAAGCAAGGACGCTCATGCACGATCCTGCTCACTTCCTGCCGTCGTTCGTGTGGCGCGCGGCGCGCGACGGGACCATCCAGTATGCGAATCCGTGGGCGTCCCGCTATCTCGGCTTATCGTCCGATGATTTGGCCGGACGGCACTGGAAAGCCTTCATTCATCCGGATGACGAACGCACGGTTCTCGACGCACTCAGGCAAATGCGCGACGGCGTGCTGCTTCGCAATGTCGATGTGCGTCTTCTGCGCTCGGACGGCGCGTTTCGCTGGCATACGCTTCACTTGCAGGCACGCCGCAACGAGGACGGCAAGATCGGGGATACGGTAGGCGTCGCGATCGACATTCACGAGTGCCGTCACGCCTGGGAACTGTACGAGGCAAGCGAGCGGCGTCTGCAAGCGGCCTTCGCGGGCGCGCGCATGGGCGCATGGGAATGGGACATGAAGGAGCGCGTCGTGCGCATGACGGCGCAGCTCGCCGACCTCTATGCGTTTCCGCCCGGCACCGATTCGGTGATGCTCTCGGAGATATGGGACCGCGTGGCCCCGGATTATCGCGAGCCGTTTCAACGCAAGCTCGCCGATGCTTTGCGTTATGGCGGCCCGTTCGAATTCGACTTCATGCTGGACTGCCACCGCAATGGCGACCCTGCCTCGCGACGCTGGCTGCGCATGCGCGGCAATCCGGAGTTCGACGCGCAAGGCGTGTTGACGCGCGTGCACGGCGTGAGCTTCGACATCAGTCAGCAACGCGCCGACATGGAGCGTCTGAGCCTCAGCGAGCGCCGTTATCGCGCGCTCGTGGAATCGACCGGGGCGCTCGTATGGTCCGCCGATGCGAACGGCGAGATCCGGCCTTCGGGCGGCGAATGGGAGATGTTCACCGGCGAGCGGCGCGACCGGCTGTCGCGTTGGGGCTGGCTCGATTTCATTCATCCGGACGACCGCGAGCGCACGCATCGCGCATGGCTGGAAGCGTTGCACGAGGGCGGCCCGCGCACGCTCACCTTCCGCATGTATCGCCGCGATGGCGCGTATCGCATGGTGCAGGCACACGCCGCCCCGCTGTACGACGAGCACGGCAAGCTGCAGGAATGGTTCGGCACGACAACGGATGTCACGGCGCAATACGAAGCGCAAGCGGCGATCGAAGCGCGCAGCCTGCGCCTCACGGTTGCGATGCAGGCGGCGAAGATTCACATCGTCTCGCTGGAACTGGCGAACTGGACCATGCTGTTCGAAACGAGCGTCGAGCATCGGCCGGATCAGGCAGAGACGCTCACCTACGAAGCGGCGCTCGCACGCATTCATCCCGACGATGCCCCCGCTCTCGACCGCTATGTCCGACGCCTCGCATCCGGCGACGATCCTCACGAGCAATTCGAGTTTCGCGTGCAGAACCTGCACGGCGAACAGTGGATGCAAGGCAGCGCGCTGCTTCAGCGCAGCAAGGACGGCAAGCCGCTGCGAATCATAGGCAGCCTGATCGACATCACCGACCGCAAGCAGATGGAGCTGGTCCTGCGTGAATCGGGCCGCCGCAAGGACGAATTTCTGGCCATGCTCGCGCATGAGTTGCGCAATCCGCTCGCGCCGCTGCGCACCGCCATCGCCCTGTTGCAAAAGGACGAGGACTTGTCGTCGCAGACGAACGACCTCGTCGAACTCATGAACAGGCAAGTCGAGCACATGACGCGCATCGTCGATGATCTGCTCGAAGTGTCGCGCATCACGCAGGGCCGCATCGCGTTGCAGCGCGAGCCGGTGCTGGTCGGGACCGCCGTTTATCATGCGGTCGAAGCGATCGCGAACATGGTCGAATCGCGCGGGCAGCACATACAGGTCGATGTCCCCGATGCAACCACGTGGGTATGCGGCGACGTCACGCGGCTCTCGCAAATACTCGTCAATGTGCTCAACAACGCGAGCAAGTACACGCCGGAAGGCGGCGATATCTCGGTGAGGGTGGACGCCGATCAGGACTGGGTATCCATCGTGATCGCCGATACGGGCACCGGAATTTCGGGCGACCTGTTGCCGAAGGTATTCGAGCTTTTCTCGCAAGGCGAACGCACACTGGACCGCTCCAATGGCGGCCTCGGCATCGGGCTGTCGCTCGTCAAGAAGCTCGTGGAAATGCATGACGGGACCATCACGGTTCAAAGCCCCGGGCCGGGGCTCGGCACCACCGTCAACGTGCGCTTGCCGCGTCTGCATCATCATGAGCGTCACTCGGCGCTCGCGCTGTCCGAAAGCAGCGCGCTGGAAACGCATGCCGCGCTGCGCATTCTTGTCGTAGACGATAACCGCGATGCCGCCGATTCTCTCGCGATGCTATGCGAATCCGAAGGACACGTTGCGCGCGTGGCGTATTCATCGGGAGAGGCGCTGTCCGCCACGCCGTTTCAGGCGGACGTGGCGTTGCTCGACATCGGCCTGCCCGATATCGACGGCTACGAACTCGCGCGACGCCTGCGGCGCAAAGGCGAGAGCGCGCCGCTTCTGATCGCCATCACAGGCTATGGACAGACCGACGACCGCTTGCGCGCGCAATCGGCGGGCTTCGACTATCACTTCGTGAAGCCGGTCAATGTGGAAAGCCTCCTCAAGCTGCTGTCGTCGCTCACCGTGACTCGCCGCCCGGAACGCTGATTGCTTGCTAGCACGGCATCGCAACCAGAAGGAGGCACGCATGGCCGAGCAACACAAACCCGGTGACAAAGTACAGACCTCGGGAATCTATCGCGTCGTGAAGGAAGGCGACGGCGGCTCCGCATTCGAGGTGACGTGCGTGGAAGGCGAGCACTTCCCGCCGACGAGAAGCGGCAAGGGCGCGCATTATGAACTCGTGCACGCCGCGACGCACTCGCACAAGCACGGCGAGCTCGGCAGCGCGGACAAGTGACGCTTTAGACGCTATGAAAACGGCGCGCGAGCGTCGTTTCTCACTCTTGCGAGGACAACGCGATGAACCCTGAACCCTCCGATCCGGTCGAGCGCGCGGACAAGCGCCGCGAGGCCATCGGCGAAGGCGAAGTCAAGGAAAAGCCGGACGGCACGATCGAACAGCGCGGACATGGCAGCATGGACCCGACGCTCGTTCCGAAAGGCAAGGACCATCCCGAACAGGGGCCTTATACGCCGGAAAACGATCATATCGACCCCGATGTCGATCCCGCTGCGAGCAGCGATCATCCGCGCAGCAAGCCGGATTCAGAAGCGTAAGCAGCGGCGCGGGCGCATGCAGCATAATGTGCGCTCGCCCATTTGCCCGACCGCATCATGCAGATTCTCGTCGATGCCGACGCTTGTCCCGCTGTCGTGAAAGACATGCTGTTTCGCGCGGGGCCGCGCGCAGCGATCAATGTGACGCTGGTGGCCAACCAGTTCCTTCGCACCCCGCCCTCGCCCTATATCAAGGCTGTTCAGGTGCCTTCGGGTTTCGATGTCGCCGACGCGCGCATCGTCGAGATGGCCGAAGCCGGCGATCTCGTGATTACCGCCGATATACCGCTTGCAGCAGCGGTGCTCGCCAAAGGCGCGCATGCCCTCGACCCGCGCGGCGAATGGTTCAGTCCGGACAATATCGAAGAACGCCTGACCATGCGCTCGATGATGGACCAATTGCGCAGCACCGGCGTCGCGACAGGCGGACCCTCACCTTATAGCCCGCGCGACGGCAAACATTTCGCCGCTCAACTGGACAAATTTCTCGCGCGTCAGCGCGCCGTCAAACCGACGCCGTGACATTCAAGCGCGCGGGCCTTCGTCTGTGCGGTCGGTCGTGCGGCGCTTGTCGGTTCCGTTATTGTTGAAATGATCGGGATACTCGGTGCCGACGAGCGCATCGTAACGGTCCGGCTGCGTCTTCACGATGGCCTGCAGCATCTTGATGAACGCGTTGCCGTCCGGAAGGTTGTCGACGATCACGCGCGCCGTCCTGAGCGAGATGGATTCAGTCAGCGGCGGCGCTGTTCCGTCGTCGAGCTTGAAACGAAACCGGTGAATCTCAGCCGACGAAGCTTGCGGCGGCACTTCGTGCGAGACGATCGTTGCTTTCATATTCTTGGTCTATCTTTCCTTAGCGTGAGAGGTCCAGCAAGAAGCAAACCACGTTGCGACGGCACGTGATCTGCTGAGTTGCCATTCAAGTCAATCAGCACGGAGGACACATGACGAGCGAGAGTTTTTCTTTCAAAGGCTACGACGTTACGGTGACCATTCAGCAGAACGATACGGGCGACTGGGTGCCGCAGATCGCAGCCCTGCGCGATGGCGCGCCTGCCGACTTGCCGGATGTCGAACCGACCGGCTCCAGCTGGGCGACGCGCGAGGAAGCCTTGCGCGCGGGCGTCGAGCGGGCTCATCGTCTGATCGAACGTTATGGCCTCGGCCACGACGATCAACATACCGATGGCGGCATGAAGCGCGAGTACTAGGCTGGAACGCGGTATGCGTGATCGTCAGTCCCTAACCACGTTGCAAAGGAGTGAAGCAATGCCATCGTCCAAGCTCGGAAATTCGAACCCGACCAATCCGCGTAACGACCAAGGGAAGGCGCAAGGCCAACAGCAGCAGAATCAGCAGAAGCAGCCGATGCATCAGGGCGGCCAACGCCAGCCGTGATCGCGTCGAGTGGTGCAAAAGGTCCGCTCGCGCTGGCGTCGTAAAGCAGCGCGAGCGGATCGCATCTAATGCGTTCGCAGGAGACATGACTCATGAAAGCGCGGGCATTGATCGCGGCAATGGCTCTCTCTGTGTCGGGCACCGTGCTGGCTGCCGGGAGCGGCAGCGGAAGCCCGGGCGCCGGACCTTCGGTGAACACGTCGGCCGCAGGCCGCAGCGGCGCTGACCAGGGCCCCGCGTCGGCCATGCGCCCGCCCACGCCGGGTGGCGGCACCGGCGGCGCAGGCGACGGCATGCGTTCGCCCGGACAAGGTTCCGCAGGCGGAATGCAGCCGATGCTGAAGAGCGGCAGCGGCAGCACGACGAACCAGCCCGGCGCGCCATCCACGACGAACGGCGGCGCTCAAGGTCAATAGACCGCCCTTACGTCTGCTGCGGCATACTTCTTCGACGAGCCCGCTCGAGGCTCCAACGGAGACGTCATGCCAACTATGCCCATCAGCCGTTTTCCCGTTCCCAACCCTGACGCGTGGCCCGACGACATTCGCGAGCGCATACGCGAAGTGCAGGACAAGGCGGGCTTCGTTCCCAATGTTTTTCTTGCGCTCGCGCACCGGCCCGACGAGTTCCGCGCGTTCTTTGCCTACCACGACGCGTTGATGCTCAAAGAAGGCGGCCTCACGAAAGGCGAGCGCGAAATGATCGTGGTGGCCACGAGCGGCGTCAACGAATGCCTCTACTGCGTCGTCGCGCACGGCGCAATTTTGCGCATCTATGAAAAGAACGCGCTGCTGGCTGACCAGATCGCGGTGAATCATCGCAAGGCCGACATCACGCCGCGTCAGAAGGCGATGCTCGACTTCGCGCTGAAGGTCTGCCGCGAAGCCGGCGCCGTGGACGATGCCGATTTCGCCGCGCTTCATGCACACGGCTTCAGCGACGAAGACGTGTGGGACATCGCGGCCATTACTGCGTTCTTCGGCTTGTCGAACCGCATGGCGAATGTCACGTCGATGCGGCCCAACGACGAGTTCTACCTCATGGGGCGCGTGCCGAAGGGATAACCCGAGCCGGCGATACCTGAAAATTTCTCAGCATTAGTTGAACCGAACCGCGTTGATCGCTGCGTCGAACGCGACGAAACTGCCTCCACACCGAACAAACCATGGAGACAGCAATGTTGCTCGACAATCGTGTAGTGATCGTGACTGGCGCGGCTTCGGCGCGTGGCATCGGCAAGGCGACGGCAAAGGCGCTCGCCGCGCAAGGCGCGCGCGTCGTCATTCTGGACCTGCGCGAAGCGGACGCGCAAAGCGCCGCGCGCGATATCGGCGAGGAACACCTGGGCCTCGCATGCGACGTCACGGACAAGGACGCATGCGTCGCCGCCGCCAACGCCACCATCGAAAAGTACGGCCGCATCGACGCGCTCATCAATAACGCCGGCATCACGCAACCCATCAAGACGCTCGAAATCAGCGCGGCGAATTTCGACGCCGTGATCGACGTCAATCTGCGCGGCACGCTCTACATGTCGCAAGCGGTCATCGGGCAGATGAAGAAGCAGCAGAGCGGCAGCATCGTGTGCATGTCGTCGGTATCGGCGCAGCGCGGCGGCGGCATCTTCGGCGGCCCGCATTACAGCGCAGCGAAGGCCGGCGTTCTCGGCCTCGCGCGTGCCATGGCGCGCGAGTTCGGCGCCGATCGCATCCGCGTGAATTCCATCACGCCGGGCCTCATTCAGACGGACATCACCGGCGACAAGCTCACGCCCGAGATGCGCGCGGACATCATCAAAGGCATTCCGCTCGGCCGTCTGGGCGATGCAGCCGACATCGCGAATGCGTGCCTCTTCCTCGCCAGCGATCTGTCGAGCTATCTCACGGGCGTCACGCTGGACGTCAACGGAGGCATGCTGATTCATTGATGTCGCGTGCGCCCGCCTCACGCGCAGGCGCATTCAGCGCACCCGGACTAACCGGGGCGTAACGAGTCATGGCAGGAGACAAACATGAAACCTCGCTTTACCGCGCCGCCGCTCGCGGCAGATATCTCGTCGTCGGCCGACACCGCCACCTTCGAAGCAAAGACGTATGCGAAGGTCGGACGCCGCCTCATTCCCTTTCTGATGCTGTGCTATCTCGGCGCTTATCTGGATCGCGTCAACGTCGGCTTTGCGAAGCTGCAAATGCTTAATGATTTGCGCTTTTCCGAAACCATCTATGGCATCGGCGCAGGCATTTTCTTTCTCGGCTATTTCCTTTTCGAAGTGCCGAGCAACGTGATACTGCACAAGGTGGGCGCGCGCAACTGGCTCGCTCGCATCATGCTGACGTGGGCCGTCATCTCCGCGAGCTTCGTGTTCGTGAAGTCGCCGACCATGTTCTATATCCTGCGCTTCCTGCTCGGCGTGGCCGAGGCAGGCTTTGCACCGGGCGTCATTCTTTATCTGACTTACTGGTTCCCCGCCGCGCGCCGCGCCAAAGCTCTGTCGTTGTTCTTCATGGCGATCCCGCTCGCGGGCATCATCGGCGGGCCGCTCTCCGGCTACATCATGCATGCGCTGCAAGGCGCTCACGGACTCGCGGGATGGAAGTGGCTCTTCATCCTCGAAGCGTTGCCGTCGCTCGTGCTCGGCGTCGTGATTCTGTTCTATCTCGACAATGGCATTGCCAGCGCGAAGTGGCTCACCGATGCCGAAAAGACGCTCCTCGCTCGCAATGTCGAGAAGGACAACGCGCAGAAGCTCGAGCACGTGTCGATCCGCTCGTTCATCGGCGACCGGCGTCTGTGGCTCATGGCCGCGATCTATTTCTGCGTCGTGCTCGGTCAGTACGGCCTCACGTTCTGGCTGCCGACTATCGTGCGTCGGGCCGGCGTGGCGGACCCGCTGTGGGTCGGCATCTTCACCGCGATTCCGTATCTGTGCGCCATCATCGCGCTGCCGCTGATCGGGGCGAGCGCCGACAAGCATCGCGAACGCCGTCTGCATCTCGCGATCCCCATGCTTGTTTCCGCCGCCGGGTTTGCGACCTTGCCGATGCTTGGCAGCGTTGGCGCGTCGATCGTCTGCGTGAGCGTCGCCGCTGCGGGCATTCTCGCTTCGTCGTCGCAGTTCTGGTCGCTGCCCACTGCCGTGCTCGGCGGAATGTCGGCGGCGGCCGGCATCGCGGCGGTCAACTGCTTCGCCAATCTCGCGGGCTTCTTCTCGCCCGCCATCGTCGGCTGGCTCAACGATCTCACGGGCAAGTCCACGGCGGGCCTGATCTTTATCTCGGCTGCGGTGGTCGTGGGTGCGGCGCTGGTTTTCCTCGTGCCCGCGAAGACGGTCAATCGCTAAGCATTACTACCTATCATCTCAAGGAGACGAACATGAGCAGTCCCGTTATCGAGGAGGTGACGCTCGCCGAGCGCGCCTATCGCATCCGCCGCAACGCCCTTTTGATGGGCGAAGTGCAGGGCCAGGGCTACATCGGTCAGGCATTGGATGTCGCCGATGTATTGGCCGTGAGTTACTTCGGCGCGATGAACTACCGCCCCGAAGATCCCGAATGGGAAGAGCGCGACCGCTTCCTGCTTTCGAACGGCCACTACGCGATTGCGCTGTATGCGGCGCTCTTCGAAGCCGGCATTCTGCCGCAAGAAGAACTCGAAACTTATGGCAGCGACGACAGCCGTCTGCCGATGTCCGGCATGGCGAGCTATACGCCGGGCATGGAAATGTCGGGCGGCTCGCTCGGCCAGGGTCTCACCATTGCCGTGGGCCGCTGTCTCGGACTCAAGCGCAAGAACTCGAAGTCTTTCGTCTATACGCTCTTCTCCGATGGCGAGCTCGACGAAGGCGCGATCTGGGAAGGCTTGATGTCCGCCGCGCACTGGAAGCTCGACAACCTGATCGCGATGATCGACGTGAACAATCAGCAAGCCGATGGTCCGTCGACGCAGATCATGGCCTTCGAGCCGCTCGTGCCGAAGCTCGAAGCGTTCGGCTGGTACGTGCAGCGCGTGAACGGCAATGATATCGACGCCGTAAAGGAAGCCTTCGACAACGCGCGCAATCTGAAGGAAGCGAAGCCGCGCATCATCGTATGCGATACGAAGATGGGCTGCGGCGTGCCGTTCCTCGAACAGCGCGAGAAGAATCACTTCATCCGAGTCGATGCGCACGAGTGGCAACTCGCGCTGGAAGCACTCGAATCGAGCCGGTAAGCAAGGAGAACAGCATGAGCACTATCGAAAAGAAGCCGCGTTTGAAGACATCCGCGATGATCGCCTCGATCGCGAGCGAGGGACAAGTCACGCGTTCCGCGCCGTTCGGTCATGCGCTCGCCGAACTGGCGCGCACGAAGTCGAACGTGATCGGCATGACGGCCGATCTCGGCAAGTACACCGACCTGCATATCTTCGGCAAGGAATTTCCGGAGCGCTACTACCAGATGGGCATGGCCGAACAGTTGTTGATGGGCGCGGCCGCCGGCTTCGCACATGAAGGCGCGCAGCCGTTCGTCACGACGTATGCCGTGTTTGCGACTCGCCGCGCGTATGACTTCATTCACCAGACGATCGCCGAAGACAACCTCGACGTGAAGATCGTCGCCGCGCTGCCGGGTCTCACGACGGGCTACGGCCCGAGCCATCAGGCAGCCGAAGACCTCGCGTTGATGCGCGCCATGCCGAACATGACCGTGATCGACCCGTGCGACGCGCTCGACATCGAGCAGATGGTGCCGGCCATCGCGGCGCACAAAGGGCCGGTCTATGCGCGCCTCTTGCGCGGCAACGTGCCCGCCGTGCTCGACGAATACGGCTATCGCTTCGAACTCGGCAAAGCGAAGATGCTGCGCGACGGTTCCGACGTACTCGTCATTTCATCCGGACTGCTGACGATGCGCGCGCTCGAAACCGCGAAGGCGCTGGAAGCGGATAACGTCGACGTGGCCGTGCTTCATGTGCCGACGATCAAGCCGCTCGACACCGACACGATCATTCGTGAAGCGCGGCGCTCGGGCCGGCTTGTCGTGGTCGCGGAAAATCACACGGTGATCGGCGGTCTGGGCGAAGCGGTGGCGTGCGCACTGCTGAGCGCCGGCGTGACGCCTGCATTCAGACAGATCGCGCTGCCCGATGCGTTCCTCGATGCGGGCGCCTTGCCTACCCTTCACGACCGCTACGGCATCTCCACGAACGTGATGGCGAGCACCATCAAGGGCTGGCTCGACTAGGGCGCGCTGCGGCCGCGCGCGGGCTTTCTCGCGCGCGGCGCTTCCTTTCCGGCAGGCGCGTTCGCGCCTGTCATCTCTTCCATCCACGAAAGCGTGTCGACGTACGCGAGGAAATGCTGCAAGTATTCCGGCGAAGCCTCGCGCATCAAAGCAAGCGAACGATGCACGAGGCTGCTCGAATTGAGCGGACCCGCGTTCTTCGGCACCTTCTGCTGCGACTCCCGCAACTGCCGCTCGGCGCTGACTTTCGACCAGACGCCCCGCAAATACTCCAGCAGTTCTTCGTGCGAAGGATGCGTGGCCGCGTGACGCGCCATGTCGTCGAGCAGCACGGCAAGGGGTCCTTTCGGCGCATGCGCTGCAACGGCTTGTCGGGCGGCTGCTTGCGCGACCGTATCCGCGTAGTCGTTCAGGAGCGGTGACAGGCGCGCGTCGATGATGCGTCTCGCCTCGCCTTCATGCGTCATGGCGCGCCGCGCCAGCGCCTCGATGAAGCGATAACGCACGGGATTGACGCGATGCTCGCCGCGCGCGCGCCATGCGTCGAGCATCGCGCGGGCATTCACGCCGTCATCCACGAGGCTTCACCAGCGAGTTCGTCGGACGCGGCACAGCGGATATCTCGACGCGGCGATTCTTCGCGCGGCCTTCGTCGTCGGCATTCGAACTGACGGGCTGCTCGGAACCGAAGGCCGCCGCGAATACCGATGACGGCGCGACGCCTGCATCGATCAAGGCGCGCGTCACGGTCAACGCGCGCTTGGCCGACAGCTCCCAGTTATCCGCGAACCGGCGATTGCCTTCGCGAACCTGCTGGTCATCGGCGAAACCACTCACCATCAGAACCTGATCGTGCGTGCCGAGATACGCGGACAGCGGCCCGGCGAGGCTCTTGAGCACATCACGTCCCTGCGGTTGCAGTTGATCCGAGTTGAGCGCGAACAACACGTTGCCGCTGATCCCGATGCGCCCGTTCACGAGCGTGACGCGCCCGGAAGCGAGCGGTCCGGCGAGCGCCTGTTCCAGCGTCTTGCGCCGCTGGGCTTCCTGTTGCCGTTCTTTCACGGCCTGTTCGAGCTTGGTCGAAAGCTGCAACTGCACGCCGATGACCGCGACGAGTATCAGCACAAACGCGCCGAGAAGCACCGACATCAAGTCCGCGAAAGCCGCCCAGATGGGCGCGGCGCTTTCGATGCCGCCGTCGAGTTCTTCGTTCATGCGCGCGCTCCGTCCAACTCACGCTGTCCGGCAATGCGTTGCAAGTCTTCGACGATCTGCTTCTGCGACATCACGCTCAGGTCGATGACTTCGCGCGCCTGCGCGACGTAATACGCAAGCTGCTCGTCGCTGCGCGAGAGCGTCTTGTCGAGCGCCGTTTCTACGCGCTGCAAATGCGTGACGAGCGTCTCGTTCGCCGCGCCGAAGGACTCGACGGCCGCGCCCAACGCTTCGCCGAGGCTCGCCACTTCGACAGCGCTGCCGGTGACTTGCGCGGCCACCGCGCTGATCTTCGCGCCTTCGCTTTCGATCTTGTCGCTGAATTGCGTGCCTGCGCGCGAGAGCAGATCCGCCGACGTGGAGATGAGCGCATCGACGGCCGTGCGTTGCTCGGTGGACGCGAGATTCACCGCATCGAGCAGCGTTTGCAGCGTGGCGAGCAGGCGGCTGCGCTCCTCCAGCATGGCGGTGTCGCGCACCATCGAATCGGAGAGCATCTGCCGCATTTCCGCGACGACTTCGGCCGCGGCCTTGGGCGCTTGCGATGCAGCCTGCATGAGCTTTTCGATTTCCGCGATGAGACCGTTCGCATGCGAGCGCGACGCGTCCGACATCTCGCTCGCCGTGCGCGCGAGCGTGTCGCAGATCTCCTGCTGACGGCGCTCGACGAACGTGCTCGTCTGCTGCCATTCGTCGCGCAAGGTCGCGGATACCGCGCCGAGGGCTTCGGTCCACGCGTTCAGGCGAGCATCGTTGTTCGATGCGAGCGCTGCGGCGAGCTTCGCATGGGCTTCATCGACTGACTTCAGTAGCGATGCGGAATGCACTTCGAAGCGTTCGGTTGCCTCGTTCAATGCGCCTCGATGCTGCGCGGCGAGTTGTTCGCCCGCCTGCTGTTGCGCGGCGAGCGCGCTGCGCCAGGCGTCCGACATGCCAGCCGATGTGCTGTCGAGGCGCGAGGAAATTCCTTGGAGCAAGTCGCTCGCGCGTGCCTCGAAACGGCTCGCGAAGCCATCGAGCGAAACGCCTGTCTGCGTGGCGAGCGCCGCGCTCGTCTGCTCGTGCTTCACGACCGACTCCTTCAATGCGGCGGCAATCTTCTCGACGCAAGCATGCAATTCGGTCGTCACGCCATTGATGTGCGTCGCCATGCCGGCGGCCAGATTCTGCGAGCGCTCGTCCACTGCTCGCGCGAAACGATCCAGCGAAGCACCCGTCTGCGCGACGAGCGCCGCGCTCGCCTCTTCGTGTTTGAAAAGCGTTGCGTCGAGTCCGTCCGCTGTCTGCTTCATGCGCGACGACACGTCCGCGACCAGCGTCGAAGATCGTTGTTCGAAGCCTTGCGCGAAGCGTTCCAGCGACGCATTCATCTTGTCGACGAGCGCCTCGTTGGACGCCTGATGCCCCTGCAGCGAGCGATCCCAGATACCGGCGATCTTCTGCGCGGACGTCTCGAAGCCGTTCGACAAGCCATCGAGTTGTCGCCCGACAGCTTCTTCGATACTGCCGTGCAACGCCTTCGTTTCGCGTGCGATGCCGTCCATCGTCGCCTGCATCACGGGCTGCAATGCGGCGCTCGCCGCGCGCGCGCTGTCGGCCACGCTTTGCTTCAACGACAGTTCCACCGAGGTCGCAAGACGCCGGTACGCCGTCTCCGTATTCGCATGAAACGCGGCCTGATTCGCCAACTGCCGCTCGTTCGCGGCGACGCTCTGCTGTTCGATGGCGCTCATCATCGCGTGAAGACGATCGACGAGCTTCGGCATGATCTCGGTCTGACGTTGAAGCAATCGGAACGTCTCTTCGCGCTGAAGCGTCTGCGTGAAGGGCCGCAGCGTCGTCGCGGTCTTCATGTCGAGCAGTTGCGTGACGTGCAGGCGTTCGCGACGGCATAGCGTGGAAAGCAGCCCGAGCATCGCGGAGGTCGCGACGCCGGCTATCGACGTGCCGAACGCGAAGCCGAGGCCCGTCACCGGCGCGGCGAGCGATGCGCGGATAGCCGCGAGATCGGTCGAGCTTTCGAGCGCGGCGCCTGTGCCACGCAGCGTCGCGACCATGCCGAGCAGCGTGCCCAACATGCCGAGCAAGACGAGCAAGCCCGCGAGATACGGCGCGAGCGCGGGACCGGGCAACACAGTGCGTTCGCCTTCGACGCGCGAACGCACCGCATTGCGCAGACTCGCAGGCACGTGTTCGAGCCACGATGCAAGGCTCGGCGGCGTCGCGTTCAATGCGCCGACTGCGGTGGCCAGCTCGCGCGTCGTTCGCTCATAGCGCTGCAACTCCGACGCGCCCACGAGATAGCACGCGCCGATCACGAGCGTGACGACGAGCGCGAGCGCATTCGAGCCGATATAACCAATGGCTATACCGCAGACGGCCAGGAGGCCCACGACAAAGACAGCTACATTCAGAAGGTAACGGGGCATAGCGTTCAGTGAGCGGTTTGACATGCCGCGAGCAAACCATCGACCGGTTGGAAACGAACGTGCAGTTCGGCGCGCAGGACGCTTTGCATGTCCCGTTCGAAGACGCCGAGCCATGCGGATGCGTCGTCCGAAGACGCCTGATGCGCGCTGCGCATGCGCTGAAAATGCTTGCCGAGGAGCGCCGGCGCTTGCGCCAGCAACGCGCGTTCGCGCGCGGCGAGCGCCTGTTCCATCACGGCATCGACGACGGCAAGACGCGCCATGCGCGTCGACTTCGCCGCGAGCGTCGCGCGCACGCGAGCGCGCAGCGCGCCGATCTCGGCTTCCATCGCCTGTTGCAGCGACAGATACCGATGTCGGTAGACGGCGTACTCCACGGCCAGATCAGGAGGCGGCGCCTGCACCGGCGCGCGTCGCCGGTGAACGCCCGGAGCGTTGCCCTTGTCCCCGACGATGGCGCTCGTTAGCGACGCACGCACGCGCGCGCAGGCTTGTTCTTCGCCGTCCGATGCGGATCGCGCGCCGGGAATGGCCGGCGGATCGCCGCTAAGTGCGGTGGACAACGCGATCGCCTCGGTCCAGCCGAGCCACTGGCTCAGACGGTCCGACAGCGAGGAACCGGGTGCGTGAACATCGAGATCGGCGAAACGCGCGAGCAGGCGCACGAGCGCCGGCCCGCTGATCGCCGTGCGCGTGGGGGCTTGCACGATAACACCGCAGGCAAAAACCCGTTAGTTTACACGGTGACGGGCGTCTGCCTAGTTTCGAGGCGTTTTTGTCATTCTTTGCGGCTTTTCGACGCCCGCAGCCCGTATCGTTCAGACCGCGCGCTTGCTGCGCCTGAACTGGTCGAACAGCACGGCGAGCAGCAGAATGCCGCCACGGATGAGGTATTGATAGAACGTCGGGACGTTGAGCAGGCTCATTGCGTCCTGCACCGCGCCCATGATGAGCACGCCGACGAGCACGCCCGAGATGGTCGCCACGCCGCCCGTCAGCGACACGCCGCCCAGCACGCACGCCGAAATCACGCCGAGTTCGAGCCCGACCGACGTCTTCGGGTCGCCGAGACTCATGCGCGAGGCGAGCATGACGCCCGCGAAGCCGGTCACGAGCCCTTGCAGCACGAACACGGTGATCTTGATGCGCGTGACCGGCAGGCCCGCGAGCACGGCCGCCTCGCTATTGCCGCCGACGGCCAGCACGTTCTTGCCGAACACCGTCTTCTTCAGCAGGAAGCCGAACACGACGAAGCCGATGATGTTGCTCCAGATCGGATACGAGATGCCGAGGAACGAACCGCCGCCGAGATCGAAGAACCGCTCTTCGGAGATCATCACGGCGTCGCCGTTGGACGTGAGAAACGCGAGACCGCGCACCGCTTCCATCATCGCGAGCGTCGCGATCAGCGAATTGATTTTGAAGCGCGCGATCAGCACGCCGTTCACGAGTCCCACCGCGCCGCCCGCGAGAATGCCCGCCGCGACGCCGAGCATGACGCTATGCGTCGCGGTGATGACGGTCGATGCCATCACACCCGCGAACGCGACGATGGATGCCACCGAGAGATCGACTTCGCCGAGCGCGAGCACGAACATCATCGTGACCGCGATGGAACCGATCAGCGTCACCGAGAGCAGCAGCCCCTGAATATTGCGGGGCGTGAGAAAGCCCGGCACCGTGACGGAGAGCACCGCGAACAGCACCAGGAACACCACGACGATGCCCGACTTGTTGATGAGGTCCCACATGCGCGCCTGCGAGGGCGCAATGGGCGCTTGAGCATCGCTCGTGGAGGAAGTGCCTGGAGTTTGCATGGCTTGGCTCTAATTCGTTTCGTCTTTCCGGGGCCGCCGCTGGGGTCAGCAGTCAGCGGGGCAATGCGAGCTTGATCAGTTCGTCCGGTGTCGCCTGCGACTTCGGCAGCGCGCCGGCAATGCGTCCTTCTTTCATCACGATGATGCGATCCGACACGCCGATCACTTCGGCCAGATCGCTCGATACGAGAATCACCGTGCGTCCCGCTTCGGCGAGCTCATACAGAAGGTTATAGATCTCCGCACGCGCGCCGACATCGATGCCGCGCGTGGGCTCGTCCATCAGGAACACGTCGATGCGTTCCGCGAGCCAGCGCGAGAGAATCACCTTCTGCTGATTACCGCCCGACAGCGTGCCGATAGCGGTTTCGCCGCTGCGCGTCTTGATTGCGAGCTTCGCGATGTATTCCTGCGCGAGCGCGCGCTCGCGGCGCGCATCCAGCAGAAAACGCGCGGGGCTGAAATGACGGCGCGCGCTGATGTTGAGGTTGTCCGCGACGGACGCGATAGCGACGATGCCTTCCTGCTTGCGGTCTTCGGGGCACAGCGCGATGCCCGCGCGCACGGCATCGCGCGGACTCGAAAACGCGACGCGCTTGCCCTTCAGTTCGACATGGCCTTCGCTCGCTTTCGTCGCGCCGTAAAGCAGTTTCATCAGTTCGGAACGCCCTGCGCCCACGAGACCGAAGAAGCCGAGAATCTCGCCGCGCCGCGCGCTGAACGACACGGGCTCTGAGAGGCCCGGCCCGAGCAGCCCCTTTGCCTCGATCATCACGTCGCCGGCTTCGCGCGAGCGATAACCATAGACGTCCGCGATCGAGCGGCCGACCATGCACGCGATCAGCCTGTCGCGCGAAAGGCCCGCGACGGATTCGAAAGTCTCGATGCGCCGGCCGTCGCGGAACACGGTCACGCGGTCGCACAGTTCATAGACTTCGTCCATGCGATGCGTGACGTAGATGATCGCGCGTCCGTCGGCGCGCAGCGCGTCGATGATGCGGAACAGTTGCTTCGTCTCGCGCGCGGAGAGCGAGCTCGTCGGCTCGTCGAACGCGATCACGCGCGCGTCGCGCATCAACGCCTTGCCGATCTCGATCATCTGCCGCTGGCCGATGGAGAGGTTCTTCACCGGCGTGCGTGGATCGATCCGTTCGCCGAGACGTTCCAGTTCGGCCATCGCGCGCTTGACGAGCGCGCGTTCGTCGAGCACGCCCGCACGGTTCGGCAATTGCCCGAGCATCAGGTTCTCGGCCACCGTCAGTTCCGGCACGAGGTGCAGTTCCTGATAGATGATCGCGATGCCCGCGGCGATCGCCTCGCGCGTCGTCGTGAAGCGGTGTTCCGCGCCATTGAGCTTCAGCGTTCCCGCTTGCGGCTTGTTGACGCCCGAAAGCACCTTGAGCAAGGTGGATTTGCCCGCGCCGTTCTCGCCCATCAAGCCGTGCACTTCGCCCGCGCGCACCGACAGCGACACGCCGTCGAGCGCGCGCACGCCCGGGAAACTCACGGTAATGCCGTCGAGTTCCAGGTATGCGCCGCGCTCGCCGTGCGCCGGGGCGAGGGTTACGTCGTCCGTCGTCGTATCCATGCGTGCTTAGATGCCGAGTTCGGTACGCACGGACTTCCAGTTCTCACGCGTCATCAGCTTGCCCGTGGTTTGCGTGTCGGCGGGCGGCTGCTTGCCGCTGCGAATCCAGTCGACGAGATTCTGCGCGCTTTGCTTGCCGTGGTTCGTGGAGCTCACCGCGATGGTGCCGAAGAAGCCCGTCTGTTCCTTCTTCTGGAACTCGGCGAACGCTTCGCCCGCGCCGTTGATGCCCACGCCGATCACATCCGCCGAAGGAATATGCAGCTGTTCCGTGGCGCGCACGCCGCCCAGCACGGACTCTTCGTTCAGCGCGAAGATCACCCACTTCTTGATGTTCGGATGCTGCGCGAGCACCGGCGATGCCGCGTTGAAGCCGCCTTCATCGTCCGTGGTTTTCTGCGGCGCGTCGAAGATGTTTTCCTTCTTGAAGCCGTTCGCGACGAGCGACTGCGTGGCGCCATCGGTGCGCAGCTTCGCCGTCGGAAGTTCGTAGTCCGTAATACGCAGCGCTCCGACTTCTTCCGGCTTCCAGCCGCGGCGCTTCATTTCGCCGGCAATGGCGTCGCCGACCTGATTGCCGATCTTGAACGCCGACATGCCAAGGTGCGGCACGTTCGAAAGCGGCTTGCCCGACGAATCGACGAGTTGGTCATCGACCGAAACGAACTTCATGTTGTAGCGCTTCGCGCGCGCGGCGATGGCCGGTCCCAGGCGCACGTCAGGCGCGCAGATCACGAAGCCCTGCGCGCCTTGCGCGCCGAGGTTGTCGATGGCGGCGAGCACTTTCTCGCCATCCGGCGTGCCGATGTTCACCGACGTGAAGTTCTCTTTCTGTCCGAGTGCGGTCGATGCCTTCTGCTCGTTGATGAACCATGCCTGCTCCGGCATCTTCACGAGGAAGCCGATCTTGAGCGGCTCGTCGGCTTGCGCCGCGCCGTGAAGCGCGAAAGGCGCGACGCACATCGCGGCCATGATGGCGCGCAAGGTCAGGCGGCGAATTTGTTGGTTCATGACGTGTCTCCTTGGTCTGGCTTTTGTTGGTGAATGTCGTTTGATTTAGCGGCCGAATGGCTCGGTTTCTACGTGTTTGCCTAACAAAAATGCGTCCGCGACGAGCCTGAGCGGACGCACGTCCACATCGCTCTCGCCCCGCTCGATCAGTTCGCGGAATCGCTCATACAGCGCCGGATACTCGCGCTCCGGTCCGAGCGAAACGGCTTCGCCCGCGATCGACAGGCGCTTGCCGCCCTCGCGGATCGACAGGCGGCCGCCGTCCGTATCGACGTCGATGTCCCACTCCTCGACCGGGCCATGACGCCAGTCGAACGACGCGCGCACCGGCGCACCGTTCGTATCGATGCAATCGAGCTCGGCGGCGATGGGCGTTGCGGTATCGTGCGGAATGGTGAGCGTCGCCGCGCGCAATGCGATCTCGCGCGGAAGGATGCGCGTGACGATGGAAAGCGCGTTGATGCCCGGATCGAACACGCCGAGGCCGCCCGGTTCCCAGATCCATTGCTGGCCCGGATGCCAGCGTCGCACGTCTTCTTTCCAGCGTATTTCGACCGCGCGCACCGCGCCCGCTTCTTTCGATGCAAGCCACGCACGCGCCGGTTCGACCGCGCTCGCGGCGCGCGAATGCCAGCTTGCGAAGAGCGTGCGGCCATGCGTTTGCGCGATGTCGCGCAATGCCTCGACTTCGCTCACGCTCGCGCCCGGCGGCTTCTCGAGCATTACATGCTTGCCCGCTTCGAGCGCGGCGCGTGCCTGCGCAAAGCGCACTTGCGGCGGCGCGCAGAGCGACACCGCATCGAGCGACGGCTCGGCGGCGAGCAACGCGTCGAGGTCCGCGTAGTTGCGCACGCCGTCGACGCTCGCGTTGCGGCTCGCGCATGCGACGAGTTCGAAGCCGGGCTGCGCGGCAATGGCGGGAAGATGCTGGTCGCGCGCGATCTTGCCGATCCCCGCGACGGCGAGTTTGTATGCCGATGTCATGCGTATCCTCGTGGTCAATGCGAGTGGCGTGGCACCGCTGCTCCGCGCTTGCCGACGAGGAAGTCCAGGTCGCAACCTTCGTCTGCCTGAAGAACGTGATCGACGTAGAGGCGCTGATAACCGCCATCGCCATGCACGCGCGGCGGCACGTGACCGCTCATGCGGCTCGCCAGCTCTTCGTCGCTGATGTCGAGATGCAGCGTGCCCGCATCGCAGTCGAGCTCGATCCAGTCGCCGTCGCGCACGGCGGCTAGCGGACCACCCGCCGCCGCTTCCGGCGCGACGTGCAGCACCACGGTGCCGTATGCGGTGCCGCTCATGCGTGCATCGGAAATACGGACCATGTCCTTCACGCCCTGACGCAACAGCTTAGGCGGCAAGCCCATGTTGCCGACTTCGGCCATGCCGGGGTAACCCTTCGGCCCGCAGTTCTTCATCACGAGCACGCAGTCCTTGTCGACATCGAGCGATTCGTCGACGATGCGCTCTTTATAGTGTTCGAGGTTCTCGAACACGACCGCGCGTCCCCGATGCTTGAGCAGCTCGGGCGTCGCTGCCGACGGTTTGAGCACCGCGCCGCGCGGTGCGAGGTTGCCGCGCAACACGCGAATGCCGCCGTCCGCGATCAGCGGGTTGCTCAGTTCGCGGATCACTTCATCGTTCGTATTGGGCGCGTTCTTCACGTTCTCCCAAAGCGATTTGCCGTTCACCGTCAATGCGTCAGGATGCGGCAACAGGTTCGCTTCGCCGAGGCGTCTCAGTACGGCGGGCAACCCGCCCGCGTAATAGAACTCTTCCATCAGGAAGCGGCCCGAGGGCATCAAGTCGACGATGGTCGGCGTGTCGCGACCGATGCGCGTCCAGTCTTCCAGTTCGAGCGGCACGCCGATACGGCCTGCAATCGCCTTCAGGTGAATGACCGCGTTCGTCGAGCCGCCGATAGCTGCGTTCGTGCGGATCGCGTTCTCGAATGCTTCGCGGGTCAGAATCTTCGACAACGTGAGGCCTTCGAGCGCCATCTCCACGATGCGAATGCCCGACATGTGCGCGAGCACGTAGCGGCGCGCATCGACGGCCGGGATCGCCGCGTTGTGCGGAAGCGAGGTGCCGAGCGCCTCGGCCATGCAGGCCATCGTGGAAGCGGTGCCCATCGTGTTGCAGGTGCCCGCCGAACGCGACATGCCGCCTTCCGCCGAAAGGAACTGATGCAGGTCGATCTCGCCTGCCTTCAGCGATTCATGCAGTTGCCATACGGCCGTGCCCGAGCCGATGTCCTTGCCGTTGAGCTTGCCGTTCAACATCGGCCCGCCCGTGACGACGATAGCCGGCACGTCGCAACTCGCCGCGCCCATCAAGAGCGCGGGCGTGGTCTTGTCGCAGCCGGTCAGCAGCACGACCGCATCGATCGGATTGCCGCGAATGGCTTCTTCCACGTCCATCGCCGCGAGATTGCGCGTAAGCATCGCGGTCGGGCGAAGATTCGATTCGCCATTGGAAAACACGGGGAATTCCACGGGAAAGCCGCCCGCCTCGTACACGCCGCGCTTCACGTGTTCGGCGATCTTGCGGAAGTGGGCATTGCACGGCGTGAGCTCGGACCATGTATTGCAGATGCCGATGACCGGCCTGCCGTCGAACTCGTGATCGGGAATCCCTTGATTCTTCATCCAGCTTCGGTACATGAAGCCGTTCTTGTCGGCGGTGCCGAACCATTCTTGGGAGCGCAGCTTGGGCTTCGATGCCGACATGTGTTTCGTCCTGGTTCATAACGCGATTGCCGCGAAGTCTATGAGGGCGCGTGATAATCTACTAATGAATTGTTCGACGCCACCGATACCCGAAACGGCATTCGTAGAAACCCCTAAAAATGTTGCTGAATTCGACCCCTTGGTACATCCGCAGCCGGCTCAAGACGCGGCAGTTGATGCTCGTCGTCGCCCTCGTGGAGGAAGGCAACATTCATCGCGCGGCGGCCGTGCTTCATATGACGCAACCAGCCGCGTCGAAGCTCTTGCGCGAACTGGAAGAAACGCTCGGCGTGACGCTATTCGAGCGTGAACCGCGCGGCATGCGCGCCACGCTGTACGGCGAAGCCATCGTCCGTCACGCGCGCGCGGTGCTGGGCAGCCTCGATCAGGCGCAGGAAGAACTCGTCGCGTTGAAGACCGGTCGGCTCGGGCATGTGGCGATCGGCGCGATCACGTCGCCGGGCGTGCGGCTCTTGCCCGCCGCTGTCGCTTCAGTCAAGCGGCAGCACGCGGATATCCGCATCTCGGTCGAGATCGATACCAGCAACGTGCTGCTCGAGCGCCTCGCGCAGGACAAGTTGGATATCGTCATCGGAAGGCTTTCAGTCGAACACGACAAGCTGCGGCTTCGTTACGAACCGCTGACGGGCGAACCGGTGCGCGCGCTCGTGCGTGCCGGTCATCCGTTGCTGAATGCGCCGGCATTGACGCTCGCCGACGTCCAGCCGTGCGAATGGCTCGTGCCGCCGGCGGGCAGCGTATTGCGGCATCGCTTCGAATTGATGTTTCAGCGCGCGAGTCTGCCGCCACCGTCGAACGTGGTCGAGACCGCCGCGATTCTTTTCATCACGCGCCTCTTGGAACAAAGCGACATGATCGCGGTGCTCGCGGAAGACGTGGCGCTTTACTATGCGCAGCACGGCATGGCCGCGGTGCTCCCCTTGCCGATGGAATGCCAGATGGACGACTTCGGCATCGTCACGCGCGCCGACCGTCTCTTTGCGCCCGCCACGAGCGTGATGGTCGATGCGCTGCGCGCCACTGCCGCCGACGTGTACGAGAGCGCATCGCGCTAGGGCTTCGTCGTTCCGTCTGCCAGCGCTGTCACGATCGCATAGGCGGCGCGCACGCGATCCGCATTCGGTATGTTCTTGTTGCCCAGCATGACGATGCCCACATGCTTCGCCGGAACGAACGCGACGTACGCGCCGAAGCCGTTGGTCGAGCCGGTCTTGTTGATCCAGACGTCGCCGCGCGGCGCTTGCGGCGGATCGATGCGCTCGGCGGCGTAGCCATCGACGATCATCGAGGGGCCGTTGCCATCGAGCAAGGCGGTCAGCGGCGCGGGATACGGATACTGTTCCCAGACGAGGTCTTGCGTCATCGGTCCCGACTGGAAGTACGCCGTATGCGTGGCCGTGATCGCGCGCTGCAGCGTGGCGTCGATATGCGCGGCGTCATTCATGTTGGCTTGCAGGAAGCGCGTCATGTCCTGCGCCGTCGATCGCACGCCGTACGCTTCGGACGAAAGCACGCCCGGATTCATGCGCACGGGCTTGCCGTCCTTGGCATAACCTTCGGCATAGTCGCCCATGCGAGCGCGTGGCACCTGCATATAAGTATTGCTCATGCCCAGCTTCGCAAAGATGCGTTGCTCGATGAGCGTGTCGAAATCCTGCCCCATGCTTTTTGCCGTGATCAGGCCGAGCGTGCCGATGCCCGGATTCGAATATGTCCTGTAAGTACTCGGCGCATGGCGCGGTTTCCAGCCCTTGAAGTACTGCATGAGTTGCGCGTTGTCGTGGACTTCATCGGGCACTTGCAAGGGCAAGCCGCCCGGCGTGTGCGTGCCGAGATTTAGCAGCGTCACGTCGTCGCCGAACGCGCTGCCGCGCAACTCGGGCAAGTACTTGCCAACCGGATCGCTCAGTGAGAGATGCCCGGTCTCCTCTGCATACGATGCCAGCGTCGCGGTGAACGTCTTGCTGATCGAGCCGAGTTCGAACAAGGTGTCGCGCGTAACGGGCGTGCCGCTTTCCTTGGAAGCCACGCCGTAATCGAAGACATAAGGCTTGCCTTGCACGACGATGCCTATTGCCATGCCCGCGATGCCGTCGCGCGCCATCAAGGGCATGATGGTCTCGTCGACGATGTGCTTGACGTCATCACGGCTCATGCTTGCCGGCTGACTGAAGACGGATAACGAGCACGTGGAAAGGAGAGCCGCTGCGAACAGTGTTCTGAGTTTCATTGTTCAAGTCCTTCGGTTTTTAGACGGGAGCTTACTGAAGCTGTCGGTCAAAAGCGGCGCGCTGTGGCGAGACTATCCGCCCTTTCTGCGTCCGCCACAATCCAGCGCGATTTGCCGCAGCGTCATACCTCCCTCTCACCGCAAGCACGCATCGAAACATAAATTGATAGCACGCTAACGAATAAAACAATCGCTATAATCCCGGCCCATGACTTCCATTGATCTCCTGCGTCGGTCGGTCAGTAGCACGCTCGTGCTGGCAGCACGCCGCTGGCGGCGTACGAGCCACGGCGTGCTCGCTTCGTATGGCGTATCGGAGGCGTGCGCGGTGCCGTTGCTCACCGCGAACCGGCTCGGCGAAGCGGTGCGGCAGGTCACGCTCGCGGAGCACGTCGGCATCGAAGGGCCGTCGCTCGTCAGACTGCTGGATCAATTATGCGCGGCGGGCCTCGTGCGGCGCGACGAAGATCCGGAGGACAAGCGCGCCAAGACCATCACGTTGACGGACGAAGGTCGCGCCGTGACCGCGCGCATGGAAGCGCGGCTCGTATCGCTGCGCGCCCGCTTGCTCGAGGACGTAAGCCGCGAAGATCTGGAAACGACGCTGCGCGTGCTCAACGCATTCGCGGCTTCTCATGCGTCGCTCGATGCACAGGCAGTCACGGCGGCGCTCGCAAGCAACAAGAGCCGGGCCGACGCGCCATGAAGTTCGCATCCGCACGCGAGTGGCTCTTCTCGGCCAAGACCTTCGCCGCCGCGATGATCGCGCTCTACATCGGCCTCGCGCTGGAATTGCCGCGTCCTTATTGGGCGATGGCCACCGTCTATATCGTCTCCAACCCGTTCGTCGGCGCGACGCGCTCCAAGGCGCTGTATCGCGCGCTCGGCACCGCAATCGGCGCGGCGGGCGCGGTCGTGATCGTGCCGCCCTTCGTGGAATCGCCGTTTCTATTCAGCGTGATTGTCGCGCTGTGGACAGGCACGCTGCTCTTTCTCTCGATGTTCGACCGCACCGCGCGCAGCTACGTCTTCCTGCTCGCGGGCTATACGCTGCCGATGATCGCGCTGCCCGCCGTGACGAATCCACCGGCTGTCTTCGATCTCGCCATCTCGCGCACCGAAGAGATTCTGCTCGGCATCGTGGTGGCGAGCATCGTGGGCAGCGTGGTGTTTCCGAGCCGTCTCGCGCCCACGCTCGTCGAACGTACCGATGCCTGGTTTCGCGATGCCGCGTTCTACGCGAGCGAAACGCTCTCGGGCCGGCTCGCGGGTGCCGCGATATCCGCGTCGCGGCAGCGGCTCGCTGCGACCGTCAACGGCCTCGAAGTGCTGTTGAGTCAGCTTACGTACGATCACGCGCGGCCCGATATCGTCCGGCGTGCGCGCGCGTTGCAGGGCCGCATGCAGATATTTCTACCGCTGATTTCATCGTTGGCCGATCCGCTCATCGAACTGGTCGACAAGCGTGGCACGCATCCGCCGGGACTCAAAGCGTTGCTCGCGGACGTGGGCAAGTGGATGTCGCTCCCCGCGCCGCAGATTCACGACGCCGCCGAGTCCGATCGCGAGCCGAACGCGTTGCGCGAACGCATTGCAGCGATGCGGCCATCGGCGCAGGCGCTCGCGAGCGAAGACGGCGCGTTGCTTTCGAGCGCGCTGTGGCGTCTTTCGCAAGTCATCGACGTATGGCAGGACATTCGCGCGCTGCGCGCCGCGATGCTGCATGACGAACACGAGTGGCGTCCGCGCTTTCGGCACTGGCGGCTCGGCGGCACCGAGCGCTTCTTCGATCGCGGCATGATGCTGTTTTCGACGGGCGTCGCGGTCAGCGCGATCATCGTCGCGTGCGCGTTGTGGATCGAATCGGGCTGGGCCGACGGCGCGGGCGCGGTCACGCTCGCCGCCGTCGCGTGCTGCTTCTTCGCGGCGCTCGACGAACCCGCGCCGCAAGTGTTCGTCTTCTTTCTTGCCACGTGCATGAGCGTGGTGTTCGCAGGACTCTACGTGTTCGCGGTGCTGCCGCACGTGCATGACTTCCCGATGCTCGTCGTCATCTTCGCGGGCCCGTTCCTCGTCGTCGGCACGTTGATTCCTCAGCCGCGCTTCACGCTCATCACCATGCTCGTCGCGGTGAATACGGCCACGTTCATCAGCATTCAGAGCGCGTACGAAGCGGACTTCTTCGTCTTTCTCAACAGCAATCTCGCGGGCGTCGCCGGGCTTTTGTTCGCGTTCGTGTGGACGCGGGTGACGCGGCCCTTCGGCTCGGAACTCGCGGTCGCGCGGCTCACGCGCTCGGCATGGCGCGATATCGTCGCGTGCTCTTCGACGGCGACGCTCGACGATCAGCGCAATCTCTACTCGCGCATGCTCGACCGCCTGATGCAAGTGCTGCCGCGCCAGGCGTCGACGGACTCGCACCGGCATCCGTCCATCGAGAGCTTCCGCGATTTTCGCGTCGCGCTGAATTCGCTCGATCTGCGGCGCGCGCATCGCAAGCTCGCGTCGGACGTTCAGGCGTCGATCGACGAGGTGCTCGCAGGCGTGCGCGATTACTTCGGGCACTGCATCGAGCGGCGCGAGCGTCAGCCGGTGCCGTCGACGCTCGTGCGCTCGATCGACCGCGCCGTCGCGCAAGTCGCGGCGCACACCATCGCGGAGGCGGAAAAGCACGGGCAGGCGGCATTGCCGGGGGAACGATTGTTGCGCGACACGCTGCATGCGCTCATCGGCGTGCGCTTGTCGCTGCATCCGCCCGCAACGGATGCGCAGGCAACCGCGCGTGGCGACGCGCCACGGGAAGAACCCGCCTGATGCTCACTCCATTCACATCACCGGACTCGCTCGCATGATCGGCGAAATCGACATTCTCGGCGTCTTCGTGCCGGCCGTTCTCGTGCTGATGTTCGTCGCGTATCTGCTGAACCTCGTGATCCGCACCGTGCTCACGCGCGTAGGCTTTTATCGCTTCGTGTGGCATCGCTCCGTTTTCGATCTCGGCATCTATGTACTGGTGCTGGGGCTTGTCGTTATCGTTTCGCATCGGCTCATCACGTGAAAAAAACCTGGTTCTCCGTCGGGCAGATCCTGCTCACGCTCATCGTCGTCGCCATTGCAGCCGTCGTGTTGTGGAAGCTGGTCGATTACTACATGTTCGCGCCGTGGACACGCGATGGCCACGTGCGCGCCGACGTCATCCAGGTCGCGCCCGACGTGTCCGGCCTCATCACCGATGTAAAGGTCGTGGATAACCAGCAGGTGAAGCGCGGCGACGTGCTCTTCGTCATCGATCGCGCGCGCTACACGCTCGCGCTGCGCAATGCCGAAGCCGCCGCGCAACAACGCCGCGCAACGCTCGATCAGGCGCGGCGCGAGGACGCGCGCAATCGCTCGCTCGGCAACCTCGTGGCGCGCGAAGTGGTCGAGGAAACGCATTCGCGCGTGGAGCAGGCCACAGCCGCGCTCGCCGATGCCGAAGTCGCCATCGACACCGCGCGCCTCAACTTGCAACGCACTCAAATCCTGAGTCCGGTGGACGGCTATCTCAACGATCGCGCCCCGCGCATCGGCGAGTTCGTCTCGGCGGGACGCGCGGTGCTGTCCGTCGTCGATATGCACTCTTTCCGCGTCGATGGCTACTTCGAAGAGACGAAGCTGCACGGCATCGATATCGGGCAACCGGTCGATATCAAGGTGATGGGCGAGCCGAACCTGTTGCGCGGACACGTGCAGAGCATCGTCGCGGCCATCGAGGATCGCGACCGTCAACAGAGCTCGAGCCTGCTGCCGAACGTGAACCCCGCCTTCAGCTGGGTGCGGCTCGCGCAGCGCATTCCGGTGCGCGTGACGCTCGATGAAATTCCCGCCGACTTTCGCATGATCGCCGGGCGCACGGCCACCGTCTCAGTGCGTGGCGTCGGTCCCAGCATCGGATCGCGCGCCGCGTCGGGCAACATGCCCGCGTCCGCGACGGCGCCGGCATCGCCGGTCGCCGCGCATGTGCCGGCTTCGGGTGCATCGCAATGAAGCGCACGGCACGCATGAGAAGCCCGCGCCTCGGCCTGACGCTGCTCGCGTCGATGCTCGTGCTCGGCGGCTGCATCACGGTCGGCCCGGACTACAAGCTGCCCGAAGGCGCAGCGGTCAATACGCCGTACGCGAACGCGCCCATCGACGGCGCGGATCAGGCGCCCGTCACGCAAGGCACGGCGCCTTCGAAATGGTGGCGTCTCTACGACGATCCCGCGCTCGACGAGCTCGTGAGCGAAGCGTTGATCTCTAACGCGGACATTCGCGTCGCTGCCGCGAACCTTGCGCGTTCGCGTGCCGAAGTCGAATTCGCCAACCGGCAAGGCAGCTTTTCGAGCCGCAGTTCCGTCGCGTTCCAGCGGGCGCAGGAATCGGCGGAACAGTACTTGTTGACCGAGAAGCTGCCGGTCGTGAATGAAGGCGCGCTGGAACTGAGCGTGTCGTATGAATTCGATCTCTTCGGCAAGCTGAAGCGCGGCGTGGAAGCCGCCCGCGCCGACGACGAAGCGGTGGAAGCCGCTGTCGATCTCGCGCGCATCACGGTGGTGGCCGATGTCGTGCGCGCGTATGTCGAATCGTGTTCGGCGGCGGAAGAACTGCGCATCGCGCAGAAGTCGTTAGCACTCCAGAGGGAACGCGTGCGACTCACGCAGCGTCTGCGCGAAGCGGGCCGCAGCAATCAGTCCGAAGTCACGCGCGGCCAGACGCAATCCGAGACGCTCGCGGCCGATATTCCGCGCTTCGTCGCGCGCCGCCGCGTGGCGCAGTATCGGCTGGCGATGCTGCTCGCGCGCGCGCCGTCCGCGTTGCCCCCCGCCGCGCTCGCGTGCGACAAGCTGCCGAAGCTGCGCGAGCCGATCCCTGTCGGCGACGGCGCGTCGCTCTTGAAGCGCCGTCCCGATGTGCGGCAAGCCGAGCGGCAACTGGCGGCATCGACCGCGCGCATCGGCGTGGCGACTGCGGCGCTGTATCCATCGGTGAGCTTCGGCGCGTCGGTCGGTTCCGTGGGCGTGGCCGAAGACTTGCTCGGCGCGACGACGAATCGCTGGGCGTTCGGGCCGCTCATCAACTGGACCTTTCCGATCAACGGGCAACGCGCTCGCGTGGTGCAGGCCGAAGCCGCATCCGGCGGCGCGCTCGCGCACTTCGACGGCGTGGTGCTCAATGCGCTGCGCGAAACGCAAAGCAGTCTCGCGACGTATGCGTCCGATGCGACGCGTGCCGACAATCTGCGCACCGCGTACCGGTCGGCGGTGGAATCGGCGGATGAAACGCATCGGCTATATACGGCCGGGCGCGAGTCGTTCGTCGCCGATCTCGATGCCACGCGCACATTGACGAGCGTCGCCGCGCAGGTGGCGGCGGCCGAGAGCCAGGTCGCGCAGGATCAGGTGAATCTGTTCCTCGCGCTCGGCGGCGGCTGGGAACGCGACGAAGACGTGGCGAACGCGCAGCGCAAGTAGTCGCCCGAGCTTATCCGGCGAGCCCATCCGCCGGCTGCTTCGGCAAGCGCGCTCGGAAGATAGCAAGCCTGCCTTCGCGAGGATAACCATTCGAGAAGTTCAACTCGTGCAGATGCGAGTCCGCGATATACAAGTATCCGTTCGCAATGGCAAAGCCATCGGCCCATGAAAGTTGCGGATGCTTGCCGACGAAGGTTTTCTGCGCGAGCGCCGGCTTGCCGTCACGCTCCATAACATCGAACGCAACGACGGTGCGGTTCTCCAGATCGCCGCCGTACAGCACGCCTGCGCCGCTCATGATGAGCCCGCCGGTCTCGGCGCCATCGCCGAGATATTGCACGCGCTCTGAGAGCTCTTGCGCGGAGAGCGATGCATCGATGAGCGCGGCTGTCGGCACGCGCCAGTAATGGTGATCCGTCAACGGCCGGTAATACAGCCACTCGCGATCCGGCGACAGCGCGATGCCATCAGTTTGCAGCACGAGCACGCCGCCATCCAGCTTGCGCGCAATGCGATCGCCGAACATCAGATGCTGGTTCGGGTCCGCGACGCTCGACCGGTCGCCCGCCAGCACGAGCCGCGATTCGCCGGTATCAAGCTTCGTCACGACGACGCCGCCTTGATTGCCCGCATTGCTGATAAACGCGTACCCGTGCTTATGATCGATGCGGATATCGTTGAGCGAGTCTTTCGGTGTGACGATCTTGCCGTAGTCGAACCGGCGCACGATCTTGCGCGTGGCGAGATCGAACTCGATCAGCTTCGGCGGCTGACGTGTCTGATCGACAGACGTGAGCGATGAGTCCAGCGCCCACAGATGGTCGCGCTCATCGACCCACAACGCCTGCACCGATATCCATTGATTCGAGCCGTCATCGTCGGGCTTATAGACGTTCCAGCTTTCGTCGGGAAAAGGCGTCAGCGCGCCGGTCTTCGTATCGACTTCGACCATGCTGTAGCGCGACCGTTTGACCGATGCCGGCGCCGTGGCGAACACGCGCCCCTGCCGCGAGACGCCGATGCCGACGAGCCTGAAGTCATCGCCGAACGTGGCCACGGTTTCGAGGCGCGGTTCGCCTTCGGCCGCTTCGCTCGCGGGCAGACCGGCGCTCAGGACACCGGCCAGGCCCGCGCCTAAAGATGCAAGAACGTGCCGCCGCATGCGCTGCCGGGAATCGTTGTGGCTCATTGCGCGTCCCTCGCCTCGCCGCTCCTCGCTTATGGTTTTGTAAGCGATTAAAAAACGGTGGTTCACTGATGCTAGGTACGCGGCAAACGCCTGTCAAGCTGGCGTGCTCGTCGCAGGCCAGCTTCGATGCCTGGCTTACTGCGACATTGCGCCGGACGCGGGATGGTCCTTGCTCATCGCATCGTGCTTCTTCATCTTGTCTTTGCTCATCGAGTCTTTCTTCATGCTGTCGTGGGACATGGCGTCCTTGCTCATCGAATCGTGCGACATCGCATCGTTGGACATCGCGCCGCTCGCCTGCGCACAAGCTGCCGATGCACCGATTGCCAATGCCGCCGCGAACACTGCCGTCATCACTCGTTTCATTTCACTTCTCCTTGTTGGACCTGCGGACCTGCGTTGAGAACCTGCTCCGGCCGCGCCGGATTCGAAAGCACGGCGATCATGAACCGCCGAACCAGTTGTAGCCCTGATCGACCCAATAGCCGCCGGGATACGTGTTGGTGACGAAGATTTCGACGATATGCTTCGGATTCTTGTAGCCGAGCTTCGTCGGCATGCGCAGCTTCATCGGATAGCCGTATTTCGCGGGCAAACGCTCGCCGTCATACTCGAACGTGAGCAGCGTCTGCGGATGAAGCGCGGTGGGCATGTCGATGCTTTCGTAGTAGTCGTCGGCGCAGCGAAAGCCGACGTACTTCGCAGTCGTGTCCGCGCCGACGCGCCGCAAAAATTCGCGGAACGGCGTGCCGCCCCAGCGCCCTATCGCGCTCCAGCCTTCCACGCAGATATGCCGCGTGATCTGCTCGGCGTGAGGCAACGCGTAGAGCTCCGGCAGCGTCCAGACGCGCTGGCCCGTCACGAGACCGCTCACCTTCAGCCGGTAGTCCGCGCCATTCACATGAGGCACGTCGTCGATGCCGTAGTACGCATTGAACGGAAAAGGCCGTGTGATCTGCGCCTCGCTGTACGTGGGCGCGAGACGCGTCGGGTCGAACAGCAACGCCTGCACGCGATCGTTCAGGCGCGAGACGGCGCCGAGAAACGTAGTGACGGAGTCTTCGTCGGTGATCGAGCAACCGGTCAGAAGCGATAGCCCGCCGAGCGTGAGCATGCGCTTGCCGAAGAGCCGTCGCGACGGCATGGCGAGCTCGCGCGTGGCATCGGCGAGCACGGATGCGCGGTCGAGCGTGGCGATCTTGTTACCGTGAGTCTTCATGGCGTGGGCTCCCTTCGATCAACGACCGCGCAGCATGGTAAGCAGCGAACGCGGCACGAGCGCGACCATCACGAGGTGCACGGCCACGAATGCCGCCATGACCGCCATCGCGCAGAAGTGAACGACGCGCGCGTTGTCGTAGCCGCCCATCAGTTCACGCAACAACGGAAACTGCACGGACTTCCAGATGGCAAGACCGGACAGCACGAGCACGATGAGATCGAGCACGACCACGAGGTACGCGAGCTTCTGCACCGCGTTGTACTCGCGCGGATTCTCGTGCGAGAGCTTGCCGCGCAGCGCCGCAACGAGGTCATGCATGACCGCGCGGGGCGATAACGGAAAGAACTTCGAGAAGATGCGTCCGCTCGCGACATTCAGCGCGAGATACACGAGTCCGTTGAAGACGAGCAGCCACATCGCGGCGAAGTGCCACTGGAGCGCGCCGCCGAGCCAGCCGCCGAGCGTGATGGAAGGCGGAATGACGATGCGCGCGAACACCGGCGAGGCGTCGTAGATGCGCCAGCCCGAGAACATCATGATGAGCGCGGCCACGGCGTTGAGCCAATGCGTGATGCGCAGCCACAGCGGATGAACCGGATGCTTGCGTTGCAGGCTATCGGGCGGGGCGTCGAGTGTCGTGTCCATGATCGTGGCCGATAAGGGTGATGTACTCGTGAATTCGCTCGCCGCGTCGGCGCGGTTACAGGGCGCATCGAGAAAATTTTTCGATGCGGTTTGCCGCTGCGCTGTAACCGCGCGCGCTTCGCAAGCGAACTAACGTACGCAAGCAACGACCCGCCCCCAACGACGCATGCGATGAAAACGATTGGCGCAAAGGCAGCCGGCATTGCCGCTCGCCGTGGCTTCGGCTATTCTGAAACGCTCGATCTAAAACGCGATCGGGCTTACGCCGCGCTTGCTGTTTGCATCGCGCCGCGTTCGCTCGCATCGTCCTTCCGTCGCCTTGCCTTCACGGGACTCGCCTTGCATGACGCGGAACATCGCCTGAAGACGCTCCTTTGCTCCGGCCTCGAAGGCGACCAGAACGCCTATCGCGGTTTTCTGCAGACGCTGACGCGGCATCTGCGCGGCTATTTGCGCAAGCGCATTCCGCAGCATCGCGACGACGTGGAAGACCTCGTGCAGGAGATCTTGCTGGCAGTGCACAATGCACGTCACACCTATCGCATGGAAGAACCGCTTACTGCATGGATTCATGCCATCGCGCGCTACAAGCTGATGGACTTCTTTCGCGCGCGATCGCGTCACGAGTCGCTCAACGATCCCCTAGGCGATCACGACGATCTCTTTGCCGTCACCGACGACGAACCGACCCAAGCGCGTCACGACCTCGGCAAGCTCCTGGAGCAACTGCCGGACAAGCAGCGGCTGCCGATCGTGCACGTCAAGCTGGAAGGGTTGTCGGTCGCGCAGACCGCGCAACTCACGGGGCTCTCGGAATCCGCCGTGAAAGTGGGCGTGCATCGCGGACTCAAGGCGCTTGCCGCGCGCATTCGCGGCTTCAGAAGCGAGGAATCCGATGCGAACCGATGATCTGATCGATCTGCTCGCAGCCGGCGATGTGCGTGTCGATCGCGCGGCCGTCGCCCGCCGTTTCGCGCAGGCGCTGCCGCTCGGATTCATCGGCTCGGTGCTGCTGATGCTCGTGGTCTACGGACTGCGCCGCGATCTGGCGAGCGTCGCGCAGACATCGCTCTTCTGGGCCAAGCTCGCGTTTCCGCTTTGCGTCGCGGTCGGCGCGCTGATTGCCGTGATGCGGTTGGGTCGCCCGGGCGCGCGCGGCGGTGTCGCGTGGCCGATCATCATGCTGCCGTTTATCGCCGTGTGGCTGGCGGGCGCGCTCGTGCTCGGTCAGGCGACGCCCGCTGAACGCTTGCCGCTCGTGCTCGGGCAGTCATGGCGCACGTGTCCGTTCAATATCGTGCTGCTGTCCGTGCCGACGTTTCCCGCAGCGTTTGTCGCCGCGAGGAGCCTCGCGCCCACTGATCTGCGCGCGACGGGCGCGGTGGCCGGCCTGCTGTCGAGCGGGCTCGCGACCATCGCCTATTGCCTGCATTGTCCGGAGATGAGCCCCGCGTTCTGGAGCGTGTGGTATGCCATCGGCATGCTGTTGCCGGCCGGCGTCGGCGCATGGCTCGGGCCGCGCGTGCTGCGCTGGTAGCGCTAGCTCGCGCGGCGGACTCTTGCGCGACGCTTGGTTGCGCCGAGCATGGTGAGCACCGGGCGCGCCGCGCCTTCGAGCAAGTCGCGCCGCGGGTTGACCCGCGCCAGCACGCGCAAGCCCATCAGCGAAGCGAGCAAAGCCTTGGCGATATCGTCGGCCGATAAGGTAGCAGCGATGGTCCCGTCGTCCTGTCCCGCGCGCACGCAGCGCATGAAGAAGCCTTCGATCTCCTTCAGCACCGCGCTCAACACGCGATGAATCTGACGGTCGTGCGGCGCGAGTTCGAGCGCCGAATTGACGACGAGACAGCCCTTGCGATGCGGATCGCGCACCGACAGTTCGATGATCTCGTCGAAGAACGCGAGAATCGCATCGCGCGGCGGCAGATGATGCTCGAAGCGCCGCACGCGGTCGCGAAAGCCGTGCTCCACGTAGCGTTTCAGCGCGCGTTCGAAGAGCGCGCGCTTGTCGCCGAAAGCGTTGTAGAGACTGGCCGACGTGACGCCCATCGTGCTCGCGAGATCGCGCACGGAAGTCGCTTCATATCCGCGCGACCAGAATTGAGCGGTGGCCGCATCGAGCGCGGCTTCCTCGTCGAATTCACGCGGACGCGGCATGATCGAGCTTCTCCTTCAAGCCGTCTTCGGATAATTCGACGGGAACAACGCGCGGCGCGTCTCTTCGTCGTTGACCGTCTTGAACGCGTGCTGCTTGTTCAATGCGCGAGCGCGCGCGACGGCAGGGCGCGCGTCGATGGCGGCGAACCAACGCTGCAACTCGGGATACGCGGCAAGCGGCGCTTCGGTCGTCTTGAACACACGCGACGCACGGTCGATCCAGCCCCACGCGGACATATCGGCAATGGTGAAGCTATCGCCGACGATGTACTCCCGACCTGCGAGCCGATCGTTCAGCACCTGATAGTGCCGGTCCGCTTCACGCCGATAGCGGTTCACCGCATAGTCGAGCCCTTCGGGCGCCGCATGCTGGAAATGCACGGCCTGGCCGGAGAACGGCCCGAGACCCGTGGCGATGAACATCAGCCACGACAGAAGCTGCGGCCGGTCTTCCGGCGCGCCGAGGAACTGGCCGGTCTTCTCCGCGAGATAAAGAAGGATGGCGGTCGAGTCGAACACGACGGCTTCCTTGCCGCCCGGGCCTTCCGTATCGACGATGGCGGGTACCTTGCCGTTCGGGTTGATCGCGCGAAATGCGGGCGTATGCTGCTCGCCTTTGCTGGTGTCTACTGGCTTCAGTTCATAAGGCACGCCCGCTTCTTCGAGAAACAGCGCGACTTTTGCGGGATTCGGCGTGGGATGGAAGTAGAAGTGGATCATGCGAGCGCGCTCCGGTTTGGCAGGCGATCATTTTAGATCGCTCGCTCCAAAACGCGCAACGACGCCTGCTTCTCTCACGCGCAGAGCTTGCGCACGACCGACTCGATATCGACTTCACCCTTGACGATGTCTTCGCTATGTTCTTCGAAGTCGATCCACCCTTCATTGAAGCCGTCGAGCATGCGGATGCGGGGCATCGGATTCTTCATGCCCTGCTGCTCGAACATGTCGCGCCAACTCTCGCGCGGCACGGCTTGCGCGGTGACCGGCTTGCCGAGCACGGCCGAGAACGCCGCAGCGATATCGCGCGGGCTGACGCGTTGCGGGCCTTCGAGTTCGATCACCCGCGTGCCGTGCGAGTCGTCCATAAGCAACCGCGCGGCCGTTCTGCCGACGTCCTCGGTAGCAACCATCGGAATCGCGCGGTCCAGCGGTTGCAGGAACGAATGAACGACACCTTCTTCGCGGGCCGATTGCACGTCCCATTCGCTGTTCTCCATGAACCAGCCGGGGCGCAGAAAGGTCACGGGTATCGGCTGCGCGATGAGCGCGTCTTGCAGCAACGTATGCTGCGTGAGCAGGTTCGTTTCTGTCGCCTGCGCGCCGATGGTCGACAGGCACACGATCTTGCGCGGCTTTGCACGCCGCACCGCCGTGACGACGGCTTCAATGACTTCGCGCGTTTCCGGAAAGCCAGGCGACGGATCGAACTGCGGCGGCAGCAGAATGAACACGCCGTGCGCGCCTTCGAACGCTTGCGCCAGCGCGTTCGAATCGTTCATGCGCGCGTTCACGACCTCGCAGCCACGCGCCGCCCACGGCTCGCCCTTCTTTGCATCGCGCACGACCGCGCGAACGCTTTGTCCCGCTTGCAGCAGCGCATCGGCGAGCGCGCCGCCCACTTGTCCGCTGATACCCGTGATGGCGTACATGTTTGCTTCCTCCTTGCGAATCGGTTGATGTCTTCTCTTCGACGACTCGCATGGTAGGCGGCGGCCCGCGCGGGTGAAATGCCGTGCGCGTCATTACATTGATAACGCGGCAGCACCAATGAAAAAGCCCCGCTCGCAAAAAGGGCCGCAAAACAAGGCCGCGAACGGGGCTTCGACACTACGAGAACGACGCGTGCTTCAGGTCACCGGCGCCGGATTGAACAGCACGAGCGCGTTGCGCAGCTTGAGCTTCTCGGCGCGCGTCTGCTTGCGCCCGCTCGCGACATCGAGCATCAGACGGAACAATTCCCAGCCCACGTCCGCGATGCTCGCCTCACCCGTCGCGATGGTCCCGGCATTCACGTCCATCAGGTCATGCCAGCGGCGCGCGAGATCCGAGCGCGTCGCGACCTTGATGACCGGCACTTCCGCGAGACTGTACGGCGTGCCGCGCCCCGTGGTGAAGACATGCAGATTGATGCCCGCGGCCAGTTGCAGCGTGCCGCAGATGAAGTCGCTCGCGGGCGTCGCCGCGTAGATCAAGCCCTTTTGCTTGACCTTCTCGCCCGGCGACAGCACGCCCGAAATGGTGGAACTGCCCGACTTGACGATGGACCCCATCGCCTTCTCGACGATGTTCGACAGCCCGCCCTTCTTGTTGCCGGGCGTCGTGTTCGCGCTGCGGTCCGCGCCGCCGCGCTTCAGATAATCGTCGTACCACTTCATCTCGCGGATGATGGCCGCGGCCACTTCGCCATTCGCCGCGCGCGCCGTGAGTTGCGCGACGCCGTCGCGCACTTCGGTCACTTCCGAGAACATCACGGTCGCGCCCGCGCGCACGAGCAAGTCCGTCGCGAAGCCGACCGCCGGATTCGCGGTGAGACCCGAGAACGCATCGCTGCCGCCGCATTGCACGCCGACGACCAGATCCGATGCCGGACATGTCTCGCGGCGACGATTGTTGAGCCGCTTCAGATGCGTTTCGGCCATGAGCATGATGGAATCGATCATCGACTGAAAGCCGACGTGTCCCTCGTCCTGCAGCACCACCGCGCCGCCGTTCGCCTCGCTTTCCATGTCGCCGATATCGGCAATGGCGTCGTCGAGCGCGGCGGCCGCGATCGGTATGGTGCCGGGCGGCATCAGGCGTTCGGGCTGGAGCTTTTCGCAGCCGAGGCTCACCATCATCACTTCGCCGCCGAAGTTCGGGTTCAGCGCGATGTTGCGCACGGTGCGGATCGGCACCATCGCGTCCGGCGCTTCGATGGCGACGCCGCAGCCGTAGGTGTGGCCGAGGCTCACCACATCATCGACATTCGGGTAGCGCGGCAGCAGTTCCGCCTTGATGCGATCGACCGCGTGCTGCACGACGTCCGCGACGCACTGCACGGTGGTCGTGATCGCGAGGATGTTGCGCGTGCCCACGCTGCCGTCCGCATTGCGATACCCCTCGAACGTGAAGCCTTCGAGCGGCGACGTGTCGGGCGCCTTGATGGTCGCGACGGGCAGATCGTCGAGTTCGGGCGGCGTCGGCATGCGCAACAGGTGCTCGTTGATCCAGCTACCTTTGGGCAGATCCTTCAGCGCATAGCCGATGACCACGTTGTAGCGGATCACGGCATCGCCTTCCGCGAGATCGGTGAGGGCCACCTTGTGACCTTGCGGCACCCGTTCGCGCAGCACGAGCCCATCGGCGAACGTCGCGCCTTCGCCGAGCCCTCCGTCGTTCACGACGATCGCCACGTTGTCTTCGGGGTGCACGCGTATATAGAGCGGCGGCTGATTCATTTTTGATGATCCCTGATGCATGACGGCCCGCGCCGTCTTGGAGTTATGTCATCCTACAACACATTGTCTCGGTTTGGCTCGGTGTATACCCGCGAAATAGTCGGCGTCACGGTACATCAGTTGCCGACAGCGCGGGCATGTTGTACGATGACCTATAAGCGCTGCATTCGCCTGACGCTGCCAAACGAGACATAGATCATGACGACACCGCAAGAACTCAAGCAAATCGTATCCGAGGGCCTGCTCTCTTTCCCCGTGACTGACTTCGACGCCCAAGGCAACTTTCGCGCCGATACATACGCGGAACGTCTCGAATGGCTCGCGCCGTACGGTGCGTCGGCGCTGTTCGTCGCGGGCGGCACGGGCGAGTTCTTCTCGCTGACGCAGCCTGAATATTCGCAGATCGTGCGCACGGCCACCGAAGTCTGCAAAGGCAAGGTGCCGATTCTCGCGGGCGCGGGCGGCCCGACGCGCACGGCCATCGCTTTCGCGCAGGAAGCCGAGAAGAACGGCGCGCAAGGCATTCTGCTGATGCCGCACTATCTGACGGAAGCCTCCCAGGAAGGCATCGCGGCGCACGCCGAACAAGTGTGCAAGGCCGTGCCGAACCTGGGCGTCATCATCTATAACCGCGCGAATTCGAAGCTCAACGCCGACATGCTGGAGCGTCTCGCGGATCGCTGCCCCAACCTCATCGGCTTCAAGGACGGTGTCGGCGAGATCGAAGCGATGGTGACGATTCGCCGCCGCCTCGGCGACCGCTTCTCGTACCTCGGCGGCCTGCCGACCGCAGAAGTCTACGCGGCGGCGTACAAGGCGCTGGGCGTGCCGGTGTACTCGTCGGCGGTGTTCAACTTCATCCCGAAGACGGCGATGCAGTTCTACCGCGCGATCGCGGCCAACGACCACGAGACCACCGGCAAGCTGATCGACGAATTCTTCCTGCCGTATCTGGCCATTCGCAATCGTCGGCCGGGCTATGCCGTGAGTATCGTGAAGGCCGGCGCGAAGCTCGTCGGACACGATGCCGGTCCGGTGCGCGCGCCGCTCACCGATCTGACCGATGAAGAAATGAGCCAGCTCGATGCATTGATCAAGAAGCTCGGCGCGCAGTAACTCGCGTTCGCTTCGACAACACGCCCCGAGCGCCGGATCTTGCTGCGGCGCTCGGGGCGTTTCAACTGGCGCTCAGGAAGCCGCGACAATGCGCAACTCGACTGCATCGCCACCGGAGGCGATCTCGAGCAGACGATCCACATTGGGATGCGCGCCCGGACGATTGCGCGCGTCCGCCGTATGTTCTGCGAATACGAGCAACCCGTGCTCGGCGGCCGGCGCGTTCAGCGTGCCGAACGTCTCTTTCAGGTAGTGATAGACCGCGAGCGAGCCTTGTTTGCCCGGCTTGTTCTCGATGCTCGCGACGACATCGCCTTTCGCATCGATCAAATCGATACGCTCGATGCCTTCGATCGAAGGCAGTTGCGCGAGGTTGTCCTTGAATACGCTGCTCGGCTGAATCACGAAAGAGGCTCCGTCATGGTCGGTGAATGAGGCGGAGTATCTTAATCGATTCACGCATCAGAAGATGTGCATGAGGCCGACATATGCGCCGGTCTGCGATTCGCCGGCGAGCGGGCTCGTGCTCGTGCTGGCGTCCGAGTTACGCGGCGTCGCGAATACGGAGAACGTGCCGTTCGCGCTGTTGCGCACATAGGCCACGGTGCCGTAGACGAACGTGCGCTTCGTGAAGTTATACGTGGTGCCGAGCGAATACAGCATGGCGTGACTCGCGGGATCGTGCGAGGCGTCGCCCGCGCCCTCGCCTACATGAACATAAAAGCCCGCTGCGGTGACGGCCCATTGCGGCGTCGCCTGATACGTCGCGCCGAGCCAGTAATGGTCCGCGCTATCGGCGATGCCTGCTGGCGTATCGGGCGCCGCGTAGTGCGTATAGGCGGCCTGGATCTTGAACTTGTCGACCTTCAGGTTAGCGCCGACGAAGTATTCCCGCGACGACGCGAAGATATTGCTCATGCGCCCATTCTGGTCGCGCAACTCGTCGTAGATGCCGCGTACATCGAGAAGCGGCGAATGATACGTGAGCATGATGCCTTCGGAGCGCCCGAACTCGCCCGGCGCGCCGCTGTTGAATGCACCGGGTTGATTGCCGAACGCATACTGGCCCTGAACATCGAAGCCATGAAATACGGGGCTATGGTATTCGACGTTATTGCTCGTCTGCTGCCAGTTGCGTCCGCGCACGAGCGATGCCGAGGACACCGCTTCCTGCACCATCGGATCGAACTCCCAGACGCCGTCACTGTCGATGAAAAGATTGCGGCCTGCCTGAATCTGGCCCCAGGTTTTCGAATTGATGCCCACATAGGCGCGCCGCGAGAACATGCGGTCGCCGCCCGTTCTGCCGTTCATGATCTGCAGCGCGGTTTCCAGGTTGAAGACGGCGCTCATGCCGCCGCCCAGGTCTTCGACGCCTTTGAGACCGAGCATGCTCGTGCCCCAGTCGCCGCCTTCCGCGCTCCATCGCGTGGCATTGCCGCCTGCGCCGTTGGCAACGTGATTCAGATATTCGATGCCGCCGTCGAGCCGGCCGTATAACGTGACGCTGGATTGGGCGCAGGCGGTGGCGGATGCGAGCAGACTAAACCCCGCCGCGACGGAGAAACGAATGTGGATGGCTTTCATTATTGCGATGCTCCTCGTATTGGGCGTGCCGGAGCGGCGCCGGCGGACCTAGCCGGGAACGTAGCATCATCCGGCGAAGCTTGCAGGACTGCCCTTGGCCGAGGTGACTGCTTGAAGCGCGCGGCGGCGTACCAAGTGCGCGTCGATCAGACTCGCGTCGGTTCCGCCTGAAAGCAAAAACGGGCGATAACGGCTCGAAGCCGTTACCGCCCGAAATTCAACCGATGATGCTCTTATCGTGCTTAGTGCTGTGCGATGGTCGTCTTGTTGCCCGAGCCGCTTTGCGACACGATCGCGACGTTACCCGTGCCGGCTTGCGTGACCGTCGCCGAGTTGGTGCTGCCCGCCTGACCGATCAAACCGAAGTTGCCGTAGCCGGTTTGCGAAGCCGAGATGTAGTTCTCGTCGCCGATCTGAGCAGCCAGCAAGGTCGATTCGAACGAGGCGTCCTGAAGGAGGTGTGCTTCGTTCTTCTTGCCGAATTGCAGCACGCCGGCCTTGTTGCCCGAACCAAAGTTCTGGTCGATCGAGGCAGTCTGGTCATTACCGTTCTGCACGATGCCGGCCTGGTCATTCGCCGAATAATGCTGGTTCACATAAGCGTGGCCGTTGCCGTCGCCGGTTTGCAGAATGGTCGTGGTTTCGTTGGCCGCGCCGATCTGAAGCACGTTGGCCAGATTCACGTTCGCCGAGCCGATCTGGCTGATCGTCGTCGTGTTGTAGCCGCCGTTGCTCGAATCCGTATTGGCGATGGCCGCGCCGGTTTGCTTGATCATCATGTTGTCATGCCACTCGTTCGTCTGCACGACGTGCGAGTCCGTGCCGGAACCCGTGCCTGCCTGATTGATCGCGATGGTGTTGTAACCGCCACCCGTCGTTTCGACCAGTGCCTTGTCCGAGCCGACGGTCTGCGTGATCGACGTCGTGTTACCGACAGTCGTGTCCTGCTTCACGGTCGCCGTCTCGTTCGACGAGGCTTGCGCGCTGCTTTGCTGGATCGTCGTGGTGTTGTAACCGCCGTTTTTCGACTCGACATCCGCGTTCGCGCTGTTGGCGCTTTGCAGAACCGTCACGTTGTCGTAGCTCGACTTCTGCTGGTCGACCTTAGCCGTGTTGCCCGTGCCGAATTGCGAAACGAACGCCTTTTCGCCGGTGGAACCGTCCACTGCGAAAGCCGACGTCGAAGCCAGCGTTGCCAGACCCATAGCGATGATGATTGCCTTGACTTTCATTTTTATAGCCTCGTGGTTTGAGTTTTGAGTGACTTCTTTATTACCGACGGCTGGCAGCCCCTGCTGCCCTCCGTTGCGACCGAACTGCGCCCTCTTATTCCCTACGTACTACTTACTACGGTCTCCTCGCGCCGTGACATGTCGCCAAGGCCGAAAAACGGGTTACTTCATCAGCACCGACGCCCGCGCGCCGTTGCCGTTCTGCATCACCTGGAGCCCCGCTCCGTTGCGGCTTTGCAGGATGGACACTTCGTTGTTGTTGCCGAGTTGCGTCACTTGCGAAGACATCGAAGATCCGATCTGCGTCACCGTTGCTGCATTGCCGCTACCGCTTTGCACTGACATCGACCGGTTGTACTGCCCGGCCTGATAGCCGTTGTACTGATTGGCGTTGCCGCCTTGCTGCACGACCGACCAGTTGTCGTTGCCGGCCTGCGCCGTCACGGCCGCGTTCGCGATGCCCGCCTGATTCACGACGAGGCCGTTCTGCCCCGCCTGAATGCCGGTGACGCGATTGTTGGCGCCGTGCTGCGCGACGCGTGCAACCTGCGTCGCGCCGCCGAGGCCCGGCTCCGCGGGACCGAAGTCCGACACCGGCGAAAGGTCCGCTGCGAACACGGCAAGCGAAAGGCTCACGACCGCGAACACGCCGGCGCACAGCGCGACTTTCGACGCCCGCCACGGCGCGCGCGGCGGTATCACTTCGTTAGGCTTGTTCATCGCATCAGCTTCCCAATGTCTTCGGCGGATCGATCTTCACCGCGCTATACGGCGGGTTCACGTCTTCCATGGTCTGCGCGTAACCCTGGTTTTCCTGGAGATAACGCTGCATCGTCGGGTCGTACCAGTCCTTCATGTCCTTGAGCGCCCACGTCTGGTTCGCCACGCCCTGCACGATCAGATGCACCAGTGCCGATTCGATCGCCTCGTTCACGCACAACTGCTGCGGCTCGTTGCGCGTCATGCCGATCTCGGCCTGCAACAGATCCTTGAAGCCGATGAAGCGATACACGCCCGTATCGACCTGAATCGAGTAGATGGTCTTGGTCGTCGATACGCTATTGAGAATGGTGCCGTTGCGGATATCCACCGCGCGCAGGTTCACGGTCACCTGATCGACGCGATACTGCTGCGACGCCGAGATGCCGAGATACGCGACGCCCGCGCCGCCCGTGCGGATGTTCGAGTCATAGCCGACGATGCCGCCTTCCAGCACGATATTCGCTGGCGCCAGCGCGCCGATCTGCGGTATCGCGTTCTTCTTGTCGTCGGGCGTTTCGAGCGCACGCATGATCTTGCGTTCGGTCAGCAGGTCCTGAAGATTCTCGCGTTCGACAGGCTGAAACCAGCCGGAATCGCGCATGGCCTTCACCAGAAACGACGCGCCGCCTTGCGTGACTTGCGACGAGAACGAGCTGTCCGGCGACGGTTTGTATTGACCGGTCAGGTCGCGAAAGCCGTACACGGCTGCATAGATCTTGCCCTTCGGCGGCGGCAGATGCGTGAGATCGCGCGTGACGCGTGTCGGCGGCGTCAGCGTGGCGTTGCCTGCCGAAGGCATCGGCGCGGTCACGCAGCCGGTGAGCAGCATCGCGGCAGCAAGCGTGGCGCCGAGCGCGGCGGTCCGAAATGTCTTGTTGTTCATAGCTGATGTGCGCTCGTCTTACTGGCCGTTGCCGACAATGAAAGTGGTGGATGCGCCGGTCGTCTTGTCGGTCGTCGTCACTTGCAGATTGCCGCCGGTGACTTGCGTGATCGCAATCGAGAAGTTGCCCGTGTTGATGGTGCCCGGATGCAGCGTGCCGTCGGTGCCCACGATCGAACTCGAAATCGACGACGCCACGCGCGACAGAATCGCCTGCTGCAGCTGCGTGTTGAACTGATCGAGCGTGGACTGTCCGCTCGTGCCGTAATCCGCGAGCGACGGATCTTTGTATTTGTTCTGCGCGTTCGCTTCGTTCAACAGATTCACGCCGTT
The DNA here is from genome assembly GCF_023170545.1 of Caballeronia sp. Sq4a. NCBI lineage: Bacteria > Pseudomonadati > Pseudomonadota > Betaproteobacteria > Burkholderiales > Burkholderiaceae > Caballeronia > Caballeronia sp. Sq4a. The sequence continues at coordinate 569,670 of NZ_CP084253.1, forward strand.
GAGCGGATTGCCGCCGAAGTTGGGATTCACCGGCTCATAGACGAGCGTCGTCGCGTGAGCGGCAAGCGGCATCATAAGCGGCATCGAGAGCGCGCAGGCGAGCATCGCGCTGCGGACAAGCGCCTTGGTTTTCATCGTGTTCCCCGTAGTTGGCCGTGTTGCTTTTATTAGAGTTCGTCGTTCGCCATGTCGGCGTCGCGAAAGAGCAGGCGTGTGAGGTCTGCCTGCATGACGTTCTGGAACGCCACCTGTGCCGCGCCTTCAGCCACCGGCCGCACGTTGGCCCGCGCGATCGGCAAGAACGCCTGAAAGACGCGACGCTGACCGAACTCGACCCATACGAGGCTGCCGTAGCGCGCGGAAGGACGCTCGTGGACCGACACGACGTAACGCTCGCTCAACGGAATCGCGCTCCATGCCTGCGCGAACCAGTTATAGAAGTCCTGTCCCGCGAGCGTCACCGTGTCGGTGGTGACGACACCGCCGAGCGCATCGTCGAGCGGCTTCTGGCCCGTGACATCGGCTGTACGGGCGCGTGGCGTTCCCGCGAGCGTCGCGCTCTTCTCCAGCGACTCGGATGCGTTCACCGTGCCGCGCGGCGAAAGCGGCGCACCGTTCGCGGCGGGCAGCGGCGTCGTCTTGCCGACCGGACTCGGCGTCGGCGTCGTCGGAAGCGAAATGAGCGGCTGCGCGGCAACGGACGGCTCTGCATGCGCGGCCGGGACCGATTCGGCGTCCTGAGCATATGCGTGGCTTGCTACGGCCGATAAAGCAATGATGCACACTGCGATTGCACGCCTTTGGCCAGGCTGCTTTCTCTCTCGCTGCATGACTTCCCCGTATGTCCTTGGCCGCTATGGTGCCGCCTTCAGACGTTGCTTGTTGTTATTCGTTAGACGGAACGGATTTTGCGTAAAACGGCCGAGTCGATATGTGGCATGCGCCACATTAGTCTGAGGAAAGTTTCGATTTTTGTAATGCGCTCGGGGATTGAATGAAGTTGAGCGAGCTCGATCGCCGACGAAACGTTTGCGCAAACGATAGTGTGGGATCGAGCCGTCGTGACTGCGCGAGAGTGTGGTTGCAATGCGACGTTCGTTGGTCGCACGCGTGGTTTCGCGGGCGGGCTGTAGTGGGTGGACCGGAAAGCGATGAAGGACGTGCGCATCGGGACACGCAAATGCTTTGCATGTCTAAGTGAATTGCAAAGCCACGCGGGCCGGCGTGGCGTTTGACCTCACATGCGATCCACCGCAATCACCGCATCGGCGAACGCCTTCGGCGCTTCCTGCGGCAGATTGTGTCCCACGCCGCCGCCCACGTCGATATGCCGGTACTTGCCCGTGAACTTCTTTGCATACGCGGACGGGTTCGGATGCGGCGCGGCGTTCGCGTCGCCTTCCATCGTGATGGTCGGAACCGTAATCGGCGGCGCGGCCGCGAGGCGCTTCTCGAGCGCGTCGTATTGCGGCTCGCCTTCGGCAAGCCCGAGCCTCCACCGATAGTTGTGAATGACGACTGCGACGTGATCCGGGTTATCGAACGCCTGCGCCGAGCGCTCGAACGTCGCGTCGTCGAAATGCCACTCCGGCGATGCCGTTTGCCATATCAGCTTCGAGAACGCGCGGCGATTCGCTTCATAGCCCGCGCGGCCGCGTTCGGTCGCGAAGTAGAACTGATACCACCACGCGTACTCCGCTTTCGGCGGTAACGGCGCGCGATTCGCTTCCTGACTGCCGATGAGATACCCGCTCACGGACACGAGCGCCTTGCAACGCTCGGGCCACAACGCCGCGACGATATCCGCCGTGCGCGCGCCCCAGTCGAAGCCCGCGACGAGCGCCTTCTGAATGCGCAGCGCATCCATGAGCGCGATGATATCGACGGCGACGACCGCCTGCTGTCCGTTGCGCGGCGTATCGGCCGAGAGGAAGCGCGTCGAGCCATAGCCGCGCAGATAAGGCACGATCACGCGATACCCCGCGGCGGCAAGCATCGGCGCTACTTCGACGAAGCTATGAATGTCGTACGGCCAGCCATGCAGGAGGATGACCGGCGGACCGTTTTCGGGGCCGACTTGCGCATAGCTGATATTGAGCGTGCCGGCATTGATCTGACGGATATCGGCAAAGGAAGTCGCGCTCGTTGTCGCCGCCGACTGTGCGCGAACGAGACCGCTGAGGCCCAACTGCATCGCGCCGATGCCTGCCATCGTCGCACCGAGCAGGCGGCGGCGCGAGCCGTTGATGTTCTCCGTCATGTCACTCTCCCGAAAGTGTCGTCGATGAGCGCATGATGGATGCGTCGCGCCGTCCGAGCAAGAGCAACAAAGTTCACGTATCGTTGCTTGATGAACAACGCTCACGGACGGACACAGGGTCATGCGAGAGATCAATCAGCAGCGTCTGCGCTACTTCAACGAGGTGCTCGCGCACGGCACCATTCGCGGCGCGGCGGATCGTCTGAACACGTCGCCTTCGGTGATTGCGCGGCAAATCAAGTTGCTCGAAGACGAACTCGACACGCTGCTGTTCGAACGTCAGGCGCGCGGCGTTCGGCCGACGGAGGCTGCGTTTCATCTGCTCGAATTCTGGCGCGGGTATCGTTCGCAGCAGGAGAAGCTGGAGGATCAGCTACATGCGTTGAAGGGGCTGCAGCAAGGCAAGATCAGGCTTGCGGTGAGCGAGGGTTACGTCGACATGCTGGTCGACGACGTCCTCGCGCCGTTCTGCGCGCGTTATCCGGGCCTCGACGTAACGGTGGAGATGCTGGCCGTCGATGAGATCATCGAGGAGGTCGCGCAGAGCCGCGCGCATATCGGGCTTGGGTACAACCCGCCGCCGCACCCGCGCATCGAGGTCCGCGCAAGCTCGGCGCAGCCAGTGGTACTGCTTGCACGGCGCGATCATCCGCTCGTCGAACGCGGCGGCGTCGCGCGCGTCGACGACCTGCGCGATTATCCGCTCGCGCTCATGCCGCCCACGTTCGGCATCGGCCATGTCGTGAAGATGGTCGAACTGGCGGAGGGCGTCTCCATCCGCGCGACGCTCACGACCAACTCGCTCACTGCATTGAAACGCATCGTGAGCGCGGGAGACTTCATCACGTTGATCGGTGCATTCGCTGCATATCGCGAGATTGCGAGCGGCGAGATGAAGACCGTGCCCATTGCGCATCCCGTCTTCGAAAACATTCAGGCGCGCGTGCTGTTGAAGGCGGGCAGGCCGCTCGCGGCCGGACCGCAGGCGCTGCTCACATGGCTGCTGGACGCCATGCCGATGTTCGCGCAACGTGACAAGCGCCGCAAGCGCTCAGCAAAGTGATGCGACGGCGTTGCGCGCAGCCTCAACGCACGCCGTCTGCTTCCACGCAAGCGGCCTGCTCCAGCAATGCTTCGAGCGCAACCGGCCGCGAGCGCAGAAAGCCCTGCATCTTGTCGCAACCGGCTTCTTTGAGGCGCTCCAGTTGCTCGTGCGTCTCGACACCTTCGGCCACCACGATCACGCCGAGCTTGTGCGCGAGATCGATCACGCCTTCGACCACCGTGCGCGTCATCGCATCGGTGGCGATGTTATCGACGAAGGACTTGTCGAGCTTCAGCACATCCGGCCTGAAGCGCGCCAGATAACTCAGGCTGGAATAGCCGGTGCCGAAATCGTCGATGGCGATGCGCACGCCCAGCGCGCGCAGTTTCGACAGGACACCCTGCGCGTCGTCGACATTCTCGATCAGCGCGGACTCGGTTATTTCGAGCGTGATGCAATTCGCGTCGATGCCCGATCGCTTGATGACATGCTGAAGCACGGGAACGAGCCGTGGATCGCGCAACTGCTTCGGCGACACGTTCACCGCGACCGACCGCACCTCGGGCACGGATGCGGCAAGGCGCCGTGCCGCCTGCACGGCTTCGCGAATGATCCAGTGCCCGGCCTCCACGATGAGCCCGCTTTCTTCCAGCACGGGCACGAACGCAGCCGGCGAAATGAGACCGAGCAGCGGATGCTGCCAGCGCAATAGCGCCTCGACACCGACGAGCCCTTCCGTGTGGATGGAGTATTGCGGCTGATAGTGCAGAACGAACTGGTTGTCGCGAATGGCGCCGTGCAACTCAGTCTCGAGATGGGCGCGCGCGAGGTCGTCCTTCTCGCGCTCGCCGAACACGCGAAAAGCGTTGCGGCCCGCGCGTTTCGCGGCATACATGGCCATGTCCGCGCTGATGAACAGCGTCTCGGGCGTACGGCCATGCTCGGGGTACAGCGCGACGCCGATCGAGCATGTCATGTTGACGGTCTTGCAGCCTGCCTTGATCGGCCGGCTACAGGCAAGCGCAAGCCGTCTGCACGCGCGCTCGATGCGTTCCTGATCGAATGCGCCGGGAAGAACGATAGTGAACTCGTCGCCGCCCGCACGCGCTGCCACTGCGCCTGGCGGCATGGCCTCGCCGATGCGTTCGGCAATCGCCTTGAGCACGGCATCGCCCGCGCTGTGGCCCGCCGTATCGTTGATGGACTTGAAGCGGTCGATGTCGATGAACAGATACGCGAACGGCTCGCCCGACGCGCATCGCTCGACGAGCGCATGCATCATCGCGTTGCGGTTGTGCAGTCCGGTGAGGCTGTCGGTGTTCGCAAGGCGATTGAGCGCCTGCAAGTTCATGCGTTCTTCGGTCGCGTCGACGCACACGCTGACCACACGCGAGACCGCGCCGTCTTCGCTGACAGGATAGATGTCCGCGCGCACCCAGCGCGTGCGGTCGCCGGCAAGACACAAACGGAAATAGCTCTGCGACGGCGCGCCGCTATTCACGGCATCGCGCATCTTGGCGCGCAGGCCCGGCATGTCCTCGGCATGCACGCGCTGCATCCACGCGGTCTTATCGCTTTCGAGCGCGGCCACGGGCATTTCCCACATGCGCTCGAACGCCGAGCTCACATGCAACAGGTCCTTGAAGTCGTGGCTCGCGGTCCAGAACACGGCATCGACATGGTCTTCCATGTCCTTCTGCACGCGCGCATTGCCGCGCAGTTCCTCGATGAGATCGACTTCCGCCGTGATATCGCGCGACTTGCAGAGCACCGCGACGACGCAGCCTTCTTCGCCATAGACCGGCGCGAACGTGGACGTCCACCACTTCGGGGAGCCGGCCATCGTCGGACAGGCGCCCGAGAACGAAACGGACCGGCCCGCCTTCGCGTGTTCGAATGCCGCCCGCGCGTCTTCGCCGTCCCACAGCGCAAGCCAGTCGATGCCGACGATCTCCTTCGCATCCGCCGCTTCGAGGAGCCGCGCGCCGACATCGGAAATGCAGATCACGCGACCGTCGAGATCGAGCAGCTTGATGCAGTCTTCGGCTATCGAAAGCAGCCCGTTCGAGAACTGCTGCGCGGCAAAGAGCTGCCGCTTCGATCGCAGCATGCAATGCACGACCGCCACGGCTGCGGCGCACGCCGCGCTCAGGACAAGCGCGCACGCATGCGGCACGAACGGCGTCACGCACGCGACGAGCGCCGCGCCCAGCACCGCCAGCGCGTAGGCGTCGAACCGGCGCGCGCGTTCCACGTACGGCAGTCGCCGCGCGACGCTATCGCCGATCGCTCCGAGAAAATCGCTCGCTCTTTCCTGCACTGCCGTAGTCCCTTTCCGCCGTGAGTGCGGCGTTGCTCGCTGCTTAACGGCGCGATGCGGAAAGTCTTGAGGCGGGCAATGCTCCGGAGAAATGCGGAGAAACCTGTCTTTGCGTGTCGCTCAATGCGTGTGCTGCACGCCTTTTAAGGCCGACGCGATTTCCCTCGCCAGCGTCTCCGCGCGATACGGTTTGCTCAGCAGCGTCACATTGGGACGCAGCACGCCGTCGCGCAGAATGATGTCGCGCGTGTAGCCCGAAACGTAGATGACGGGCACGGGCCGCGGCTGCGCGAACGCCCATTCCGCGAGATCGGCGCACTTGATCTTGCCGGGCATCACCACGTCGGTCAGGATGAGGTCCACGCCGACGCGGCTTTGCAGCACGCTCATCGCGGCATCGCCGTTCGCGGCCTTGAGCACGGTGTAGTGCAAGGCTTCGAGAATGGCGACTGTCGAGGTGAGCACGGCGGCATCGTCATCCACCACGAGCAGCGTCGCGCCGCCCGTTTGCGTGGCGAGCGGGCCGCCGGGCACGGCCACGGCTTCCTGTTCGAAGCTGCGCGGAAAGTACAGTTCGACCGTGGTGCCCGAGCCCACCGTGCTCGATATGTCGATATGTCCGCCCGACTGCTTCACGAAGCCGAACACCATGCTCAGGCCGAGGCCCGTTCCGTGGCCTTCGGGCTTGGTCGTGAAGAACGGCTCGAACGCGTGTTCGAGCACGTGAGGCGCCATGCCCGCGCCGGTGTCGGATGCGCAGAGCCGCACGTATTCGCCGGGGCGCACGTCCTTGCCTTCGCACGCCGCTTCGTCGAGCACTTCGTTCGAGCAGGTCAGCGTGAACTTGCCGTCGCCGCGAATCGCGTCGCGTGCGTTGATCGCGAGATTGAGCAGCGCGTTCTCAAGCTGATTGCGGTCGACGCAGAAGTTCCAGGCATCGTCCGGCAAGTGCGTGCCGATGGACACCGACGCGCCAACGGCATGCTGCAACAGTTCGCGGATTTCACCGAGCAGGCGGCGCGGATTGATGACCACCGGCGACTGCGGCTGCCGCCGCGCGAACGACAGCAGTTGCGAGGCGAGTTTCGCGCCGCGCTCCACGGCCTCCATCGCGGCATGCACGCGCTCGGGCACGCGCGGGTCCATCGGCGGGAGATACTGCAGCAGTTGCAGATTGCCGCTGATGGCTTGCAGCGTGTTGTTGAAGTCGTGCGCGACGCCGCCTGTCATCGCGCCGAGCGCCTCCATCTTCAGGCTCTGACGCAGTTGCGCTTCCACCGCGATGCGCGCGGCGACCGCCTCCGATATCTTGTCTTCGAGCCCGCGCGTGAGTTCCTTCAGGCTCTCTTCCGCGATCTTGCGATCGTGAATGTCGACGAGGACGCCAGGAAAGCGCAAAGGCCGGCCGCGTTCGTCGTAGTCGCAGCGGCCGCTCGCGAGAATCCACATCCATCCGCCGCCGGGCGTGCGAATGCGGTATTCCGCGCGATACGGCACGCCGTCGCGCACGGTGCGCTCGATCGACTCGTGCACATGCGCGCGATCCGCCGGATGCATGATGTCGAGCGCGGCTTCCAGCGGCCAGCCCTCCGCTATCTGTTCGAACGGAACCGAGAACGTGCGCGCGAAGCGTTCGTCGCCCAGCACGCGGTTCGACCCGATCTCCCACACGAACACGCCGAGCACGGCGCCCGAGTTGAGCGCGAGATTCAGGCGGTCGTTGGCCTCGCGCAATGCGGCTTCCGCGACCGCGCGGTTGTGTTCGAGCAGCACGCGCTCGGTCGTATCGACGACGATGGCAAGCACGCCCGCGGGCGTGCCGTCGTCGGAAGCTACGGGACTGTAGTGCAGATCGAGCCACACTTGCGCCGGACGGCCGTGGGTCGCGAGCACGAAGCCGATGTCGTGGTACGACAGCGATTCGCCGCTCAAGCACGAGTCCACGACATTGCGGTTGAACTCCGACGCTTCCGGCCAGGCTTGCTCGATCGGCATGCCGAGAATGCCGGGATGCCGCACGCCGGAGAACTTCGCGTACGCGTCGTTGTAGAGCAAGGTGCCCTCTTCGCCCCATAGCACGGCCATCGGCAACGCATTGCGCAGCATCACCTGCACGACGGAGCGCAGCGCCTGCGGCCATTCGCCGATGCTGCCGAGCGGCGTGGTCGACCAGTCGAAATCGCGAATGGCGCGGGCTGTCTCCCCGACCCATGAATCGAGCTGAATTGAATCGATGGTGGTAGACGTCAAGGCCGGCCTTTTTGTCGAGTTTTTGCGCACGGAGCCTCACTCAAGAGCCGCGCGCTTCATGCGAGAGCATAAGGGCTATTGCGCTCGCACGCGCAAAAAAGACGCTTGACGTCATGCGCGCCGCGCTGAACCTTCAGGAAGAATGGCGTGCCTCAAGGCGTCTTCGGCCGGCGCACGACACGCACTTTGGCGGCGCGTCCGCCGCCGCAAAAGAAGCGGTCATGCCCATCTGATTCGAGCCCCGAGATGCTCGCGCCCTCGGGCATGTCGAGCCTTTCGAGCACATGGCCCGTGGCCGGATCCACGTGCCGCAACTCGCTTTCATCGCCTTCCCATGTGGCGTGCCACAACTCGCCTTCGACCCACGTCACGCCCGTCACAAACCGGTTCGATTCGATGGTGCGCAGAATCTCGCCGCTCGTCGCATCGATCTGATGGATCTTGCGGTCACGGTACTGGCCGACCCACAGCGTGCCTTCGCCCCACGCGAGGCCCGAGTCCGCGCCGCCGCCGGGCGCCGGAATCGTCGAGACGACGCGGCCCGTTCGCGGGTCGATCTTCTGGATGCGGTCTTCCGCGATCTGATAGAGATGCTCGCCATCGAAAGCCGTTCCCGCATGAGCCGCGACAAGGAGCTTGCGTTGCGGCTCGCCCGTCTCGGGATCGAACGCGTTGAGCGTATCGCCTGCCGCGAACCACACCGCATGGCCGTCGAACGTGACGCCGTGCACGCCTTCCACATCCGGAAAAGGCCCGTATTCACGGATGATTTCTGCTTTCGCGCGTTTCATGGCTCGGTCCTCTCGTCGCGCATCGGTCGATGCATGGCGATGATGCTAGCCGCTCGCGAGATCGGCGGGGAGTAACAAGGCCGACGCGAATCCCGGCGTGGGCGGCGCGAGCCAGCGGCGCGCCCGACCGCGGCCGAACGACTGCACCTTGCCCGACGCGGCCAACGTTTCCAGCGCGCGTTGCACCGTGCGTTGGCTGGCATTGAGCGCAAGCGCGAGCGCGGAACTCGACCACGCTTCGCCGTCAGCCAGACAGGCGAGCAGCGGCGCGTGCGCGTCGTCCAGAGGCCGCGCGAGCACCGCCACATGTGCTGCTCGATGCGGCGCGAGCGCGTACCCGTCGCGCGTGGCCCGAATCTGCGCCAGTGGCCGCAGCAGCGTGCGCAAGCGTCCCATCTCGACCCGCAGCCGCGCGCGATGCGTCTCGTCCGCGTGACGCATGCGAAACGCGGATGCGATCAGTCGATCGCGCGGTACGTCGTCGGGCGATGCCTCGCCGAGCATGCGTGCGAGCGTGAAAAGCACCGGGCGCGTGGCGAGCGAGACGAGCGTGTGCGCATCGCGCACGGCATGGCGGCAGGCGTCGATGACGAGCGTGTTCGATGCGAACAACGCCTCCACATCGTCCAGCAGGACAAGACGCGTCTCGCCTTGCGCGATGAGCCGCGCAGCGGGCGTATCGAGCAGCGCGCGCGCATGGTCCACTTCCGCGGACAGCGCGGCAATGCCCGCGACTCGCGCGGCTTGTCTCGCGCGATCCAGCGCGGCGCGGGCTCCTTGCGCCTGAAGACGGCGCATGGCGATGCCCGCTTCGATCAGCGCATGCGCGGCAAGCAACGCGGGCGGAAGCGCGGATGCATCGAGCGCGCGAAGCGCTTCTTCCGCTTCGTCGATGCGCCCGATGAGGAGCGCGCGTCGCACGTCGAGATAACGCGCGTGCGCCGTGTTGATGCGATCGCCGTGCGCTTCGAGCGTCGCGCGCGCATGGTCCAGCGCCTTCGCGGGCCACGCGAGTTCGCGCGATGCGAGCGCAATCTCGGCTTCGGCCACGACGCAGCGGGCGCGCGCCACCGCTTCCCTCGCGCCGAACCCGCGAGACGCGCGCCTGAGCAGCGCCTTCGCACGCGGGAAGTCGCCGAGCTGCGCCATCGCGATGCCGCGCAGCGCGAGCGCGGGAGCATCGTCGCGCAGTGCCACGCGATTCAGCGCGCCGAGCGGATCGCCCGCCGCGAGCGCGCGCGCCGCCGCCGTCATCAACGAATCCATGCGAATCCCGACACGCTTGTCACTCCCCCGCGTCCGATGCCCCGCACTAATCTAACACCATGCATGGCGCGCTTTGCAATGGATCCCAAACCGGTGCGCACGCACCGCCGCACAACGGAGGCAACGCAAATGACGACTCACACCACTGCGACACACCATGAATGGCTCGCGGCACGGCTCGATCTGCTGAAAGCCGAAAAGGAGCTCACGCGCCGCAGCGACGAACTCGCGCGGCAACGTCAGGCTTTGCCGTGGGTTCGCATCGACAAGACGTATCGCTTCGTTACCGAAGCCGGCGATGCCACGCTCGCCGACCTCTTTGGCGGGCGCTCGCAACTGCTCGTCTATCACTTCATGTTCGGACCGGACTGGAGCGCGGGCTGTCCGTCGTGCTCGTCGATTGCGGACTGCTTCGATGGCTTCGCCGTTCATCTCGCGCATCACGATGTCGCGCTATGGGCGGTCTCGCGCGCGTCCATCGACAAGCTCGCGGCCTATAAAAAGCGCATGGGATGGCGCTTTCCGTGGGCGTCCGCGAAGAACGGCGAGTTCAACTACGACTTCAACGTGTCGTTCACGGAGGCGCAGCAGCGCGCGGGCGACATCGAATACAACTTCGCGCGCGGCGGCCACGCGATGGACAGGAAGGACGCGCCGGAACCCGTGAAGGCATTCGCCGCCGCTTGCGGCACCGACGCGCCGACCTTCACGCGCGATCGCCCCGGCATGAGCGCATTCGCGATGGAAGACGGCGTCGTCTATCACACGTATTCGGCGTATGCGCGCGGGCTCGATGCGCTCTGGGGCATGTATCAATGGCTCGATCGCGCGCCGAAAGGACGCAATGAGAACGGCATCTGGTGGAAGCGCCATGACGAGTACGCCGACTGATCTCGTCATGCTGAGCGGGGACGAGCGGCGCGGACTCGTCGCGCTGCTTGCCTTCGCTTTCGCGCTCAGTGCCGCATTGCTCGCCGCGTGTCATGCGTGCATGCCGTCGATGGACTGGGCGCGTCCTTGCGGCCAGACGCCGCTCGGCGCGGCAGTCTCCTTCGTCGCAGCGTGGGCCGTCATGATGAACGCGATGATGCTGCCGCCCTTCGCGCAGACGTTGTGGCGCTATCGCCGGTGCGGCGCGGCGGCGCTTGCGCTCATGACGGCCGGTTATGTCACGGCATGGTCGATGACCGGCATCGCGATGTATCCGCTCCGCACGACATGGAGCGTGCTCTTCATGACGAAGCCCGTAACAGGCGGCGCCGTGATCGTGCTTGCCGGCATGGTGCAATCGAGCCGATGGAAGGCGCGCCGTCTCGCGCGTTGCCGGTCCATCAGCGAGCATCGCTCGACGATGCTTGCATCGTATGAACACGGGATATGGCACGGCATGCAGTGCATTGCATCGTGCGCGGCGCTCACCGTGGCTCTATGCGTCGCAGGCATGACCGACTCGCGAGCAATGGCCGCGGTGACGTTCGCCATCGCCGCCGAACGCCTGCTGCCTTTCGGGCATCGCGTGGCGAAAGGCATTGGTGTACTGATGATCGCAGCGGGCGCGGCGTGGATGCTTCACGCCGTCGCATGAAATAAAACGATCGGCCGTGCGCTTTGCTCATCCATGTTTTCCCGGACTCAAGCGCGGCGCGCGGCGGTCGATATACAAGGGTCGATGGATTCCCTCGGCCGCGCAGTGGGCGCAGCATCGCCGCCTGGAGCGTGAATGACGCGATGCAGCCATTTCGGGGAATTCATGTTTTCGACTATCAAAGGGCGGCTGGCTTTGGCCATGACGCTGCTGAGCGCGCTCTTGATCGGTATCGGCGTGCTCGGGCTCATCGGCATGACACACGCGAACTCGGTGACGCATGATCTGTTCACGAACGAAATGCCGAGCGCGGTTTCCGTCGGCAACGCCGAGATGTTCATGGCACGCGAGCGTCTGAGCTTCGACCGCGCCGCCTTGAACGTGGGCACGAGCGCGGCCGAAGATGCCATCGGGCGCGGCGCGCTCATGCGCAAGACCTCCGACGAAGCCTGGGCCAAATACGCATCGCTGGCACAGGATCCGGAAGAAAAGGCGCTCGGTGAGAAGTTCAATCAGCAGCGTCTCGCGATGCAGAAGCTGATCGACGAAGGCTACGCGGACGTGCGCGCGAAGGACCAGGAGAAGATCACCGCCGACGCCAGCGCCATGCAGGCGGCGTTCAACGAGTTCGCCAAGACGGGCGTCGCGCTGCGCAAACTGCAGTTCGAATCGGCGCAACGCGCCTACGACGCGGGACAAGCCCAGTTCGAAACCTTCCGCCTGTTGAGCATCGCGGCGATCCTCGCCGGCGTGGCCGCTGCGATCTATTCGTGGGCGTCGCTGCGCCGCCGCATCGCGCGTCCGTTGGATGCCGCGCTCACGCAGTTCAGCGCGATCGCATCGGGCGATCTGCGCCGCGAAGTGACGGTCAGCTCAAACGATGAAATGGGCCAACTGCTGCGCGGCCTTTCGATGATGCAAGCGAGCCTCATCGACACCGTGCGTTCGGTACGCTCGGGCAGCGAGTCGATCGCCTCTGCAACGAAACAGATCGCAGCGGGCAATATCGACTTGTCATCGCGCACCGAACAGCAGGCTTCGGCGTTGCAGGAAACGGCGTCGAGCATGGACGAACTCACGGGCACGGTCAAACAGAATGCCGACAACGCGCGTCAGGCGAGCAAGCTGGCCGCCAATGCGTCGGAGATTGCGAGCAAGGGCAGCCATGTCGTGTCGCAAGTCGTCACGACGATGGGCGAGATCAATCAAAGCTCGGCGAAGATCGCGGACATCATCACCATTATCGAAGGCATCGCGTTCCAGACCAACATTCTCGCGTTGAACGCCGCCGTGGAAGCGGCGCGCGCAGGCGAAGAAGGACGCGGCTTCGCTGTCGTCGCAGGTGAAGTGCGCTCGCTCGCGCAACGTTCGTCGGCGGCGGCGAAGGAGATCAAGGAACTGATCGACACATCGGTGGAGCGCGTGCAGTCGGGCAGCGCGCTCGTCGACGAAGCCGGCCGCACGATGACCGAAATCAGCGGCGCGGTGCAGCGCGTGACCGACATCATGGGCGAGATCGCGGCGGCATCGGAAGAGCAGAGCAGCGGCATCGATCAGGTAGCCCGCGCCGTGACGCAGATGGATGAAGTGACGCAGCAGAACGCGGCGCTCGTCGAGGAAGCGGCAGCCGCCGCGCAATCGCTAGAGGACCAGGCGGCGGCGCTGCGCACGGCGGTGGAGACGTTCAGGCTGCGTGAGGCTGCGTGAGGTTGCGTGAGCGCGCAAGGGGGCGCGTGCGCGCTTCGCTTATCGACCGCACCGCCCGATTGCAGCAGCATCGTCGCGCGTGTTGCCTGCATGTGCGCGAATGCGATCGGCGAGATCCACTGATGGCGCTTCGTACGAGTAGCAGTACGGCGGCTTCGGCACCTTGGCCGGCTGCTCGTCTTGCAGCACCGCTTTGGCGTCGCCGAGGTACAGGTTGTCGCGTACCGAAAGAAACGCCTGATAGCCGTGCGTGTACCCGTAGAGCGACTTCGTGCGCTCATAGTGTTCGCGATCCGATTCGCCATTGACGAGGGCGCTGCGTGCCGGCGCCTGCGGAATGTAGCGGCAATAGTTCGCGTTGACGCCTTCCACCGTCGGGAAGTAAGCCGGCTCCGTGCAAGCGCGATGCGCGGCGTTCGAAAAGATATTGCCTTCGACGAGCGCCCTCGCCTCCAGGCTGAAGCTCATGCCGTAGAAGTCCCAGTTCTCGATGAGATTGTTATAGAGGTGGACCGTCCCGAACTGCGCGCGCGGGTTACGCTGCATGGTATCGACGAAGTAGCTATGGTGAATTGTCACGCGTGCAATCGCATCGCGCTCGTAGTTGGCGAAGAGATTGTCCTCGGTGATGTTGTTGACCAGCATCACCTTGTCGTCATCGTGAAACTTCACCCACGAGACCGTGACATCCGTCGAGCCGTTCTTCACGTTGACGAGCCGGGCCGCGAACCGCGAAAGATCGAGGTGATCGATCCACACATCGTGCGAACCATTGCCGATGTCGATCGCCTGCGCGAACGTGCGCAAGCGGCCGTCTATCGTCAGATGCGTCACGATGACGTTCGCGCTGCCATAGATGTCGAAGCCGTAGTCCAGCAGTTCCACCATGTGTCCGCGTCCGTCTATCGTCACGTTCGACGGCACGCGAAGCATCGACGCAAGCGTGATCTTCATATCCGACGCGAAGCGAATCCAGGTCGGTCCGCGCGCATGTGCGAGCGCATCGCGCAATGATCCGGGCCCGGCGTCCGCCGCCGACGACACAACCACCACTTTGCCGTCCAGCCCGCCCGTCGCCGCGCGGCCATAGCCTTCTCGCTGTTGCAGAAGCTCGGACACCATCGCGCAATCCGCGGTCGCGCGCTCGCATGCATCGCGCGGCGCGGCGGATGCCGTCATGCACGCGGCCATCGACGCACACGCAATCATGCGAACGATGCACGTCCTCAGCGCCCAGCGAAGGCGCTCACTGTTCGTTGAGATCTTCATGACGCACGCACCCGCTTCGTGTTCGTCAGGAAATCGACGTACCACGGCAGCGCCTCCTTCATTCCCGCGCGCAAATCGACGAGGGGCACGTAACCGAGTTCGCGCTGCGCCTTCGACACGTCCGCTTGCGAATGGCGCACGTCGCCTGCGCGGAAATCGCGGTGCGCCGGTTGCTTGTGATACACATGGCCCAGTCCCGCGAGACCGTCGCGAATCACATGGAAGAGGTCGTTGAGCGTCGTGCGTCCGCCGACCGCGACGTTGTAGACCTCGCTCGCAGCGAGCTCCGCGCGAAGCGCCGCGCGCAAATTCGCCTGCACGACATTGCCGACATAGCAGAAGTCGCGGCTCGTTTCGCCGTCGCCGTTGATCTGCACGTCTTCGCCCGAAAGCATCGCGGCAATCCACTTCGGAATCACCGCCGCGTACGCGCCCTCCGGGTCCTGCCGCGGGCCGAACGCGTTGAAGTACCGCAGGCCGATGCAGGCGAAACCGTAAGTGCGCGCATATACGCTCGCATAGATCTCGTTCACGAGCTTGGTGACGGCATACGGTGACAGCGGATTGCCTATGCGCTCCTCGCGCTTCGGAAGATTGGGTTCGTCGCCATACGTCGAACTAGACGCCGCGTACACGAAGCGGCGCACGCCGGCCCGCCGCGACGCATCGAGCATGTTCAGAAAGCCCGTTGCATTGACATCGTGCGACGCAAGCGGGTCTTTCACCGAGCGCGGCACGGACCCGAGCGCAGCCTGATGCAGCACGAAATCCACGCCGTCTACCGCGGCATCGCACGCGCGCGCGTCACGGATATCCGCCTCCTGAAAGCTGAAGTTGCGCCAGCGCGTTTCGCCGACGCGCGATCTGATCTCATCGAGATTGCGCTGATGGCCGGTCGCGAAGTTGTCCATGCCGCGCACTTCCTGCCGGAGCACGAGAAGCGTCTCGACAAGATTCGATCCGATGAAGCCCGCCGCGCCCGTCACGAGCCATCGAAAGCGCTGTGCAGCGAGCGCATCGCGCAAGCCGGATTGCGACTCGTGCAGCAGCCATGCCGGCATCGTCGACTCATTCAACAAGGTTTCTCTCTGCATAAGGTTCTGCTCAGTTGATACACGATAGGTTTTGATCTCATGCGGCACGCGTTGCATGCGCGGACGAATCGACCGAACGCACGTGACGCCACAGCCCGCCGCTCAGGCGCAGGTCTTCCGGCGCTCCGGCAAGATGCTCGCGCAGGTGGCCGAGATAAGCCTCCTGCCATCGAAGCGCATAGCGCTCGACATCCTCGCCGGGCTCGGCGGCGGGCAGCATTTCGAGTGTTTGCACGATCTTGCCGTTGCGCCATCGCGGCGCATAGAAGACCGACGGCAAGCCGAGCCGGTGCGCGGCCCGCGCCGCGAACGACGAGTAGGTGATCTCCTGCCCGGCGAACGGAACGCGAGGCGCGGCGGGGTTCGGCGCGCCATCGACCGCGATACACACCGCGAAGCCCGACTGCAGGGCGCGAAAGCACTGCCGCGCCACTTGCGCCTCGGTCTGGTCCGCCGTGGAGATGAGCGCGGACGCGTAATGCGCCGTGGCGACGCCCGGCATGCTCGCCACCCAGCGCGACGGAATGCCGAGCAGTTCGAGCACCATCAGGCCGGCGTACATGGGACCGACATGCGCGGTCGCGACCACGACACCCTTGCCGCCGGCCAGCAACGGCGCGAAGCGCCGCTCCGTTTCGTCGAGATCGTCGAGCAAGGTCATGGCTTCTTCAATCAGATAATCGCGACATTCGAGCCATTCGAGCAGCAGATGATCGACGAGATGCCCCCAGCGCGCCGCCCGCTCCCATGCTTCGCGCGTCGTTGTGTCAGCATGGCTGCGCAGCGACCACGCCCAATCGAGTCGTTCCTTCGGAATACTGATTTCATCGACGCGCTCGTCGATCTGCGCCATGGCCAGCGCGAAACTCGAAGGCAGCAGGCGGTCTCGCGCGTCGAGACGTTTGCGGTAAAGCTCGGACGCTTCATCCCGTCTGCCGGCCTGAGACAACGCCGCGATCGCGAGACGCTGTACGCGTTCGTCGTCCGGGCGTTGTGAAGCGAGCGTCAGCATGTGGTCAGCCGATTCCGCGTGGCGGCCGCAGTGGCGCAATGCCCTGCCGAGTAACCTTCGCGTGTGCGCAAGGTCAGGACAACGCTCGCACGCGCTTTGCAGATGCGTGACGGCATCTTCGTAGCGGCCCGCGCGCAGCAGCGTCTCACCATAGAGCGTCATGAGCCGCATGTCGTTCGGCGCGAACGCCACGCCGCGCGCCAATTGTTCGAGTGCCCGCGCCTGGCCGCCGTCCAAGACGCCGCTCGCCAGATACGCCTGCCCCAATTGCGAACGCAGCGCCGCGCCGTCGAGTCCGGCGCGCAACGCCGCCTCTCCCGCAGATATCGCAAGTTCGATACGGTTGTCGCTCGCCAGCGCCTGCACGACGGCCGCCGCAGCGCGATCGTTCGGCATGCTCGCGGCGTCGAGGCGCGACGCGAGCCGCGCGGCGAGTTCCGTATGCCCCGCGCGCGTGAGCGCCGTCAGCCACGCGTGCGCATGCGCGGCGTGCGCCACCGCCATGTCGATGCTCGCGCGCGCCAGTTCGGCCGCCTCTGCGACGCGCCCCGCCTGAAGCCGCAACTGGATGCAGGCGGCACGCGCAGCCGGCGCGTCGGGTTCGATCCGCGCTGCGGCATCCGCATGCGTCACCGCTTCGTCCCAGCGTCGCAAGCGGCCGAGAACGCTCGCGAGCATCCGCCGCTCCTCGGCAAGCTCGGGCCACGCGCTCACCAATGCGGCGAGGACGGCGGCTGCGTCGTGCAGCGCGCCGTCTCGAATCAGCGGCGATACGACGAGGCGCTTCACGTCGATGCGGGCATCGGCGGCGCGGATGAGCGACGCATTCAGTGCCTCGATCGCGGCGGAGCGGCTCTCGCCCGAGCGAATCTGCGCGATGGCGCGATACACGCGCGCCGCTGCATCAGGCACAGCGCCGGCTCGCACCGCATCGGCATACGCGGCGAGGCCGGCAGTCCACTCGCCTTTCTTTACGAGAGACCTGCAGGCATCGAACGGCGTGCGGCCATTCGGCTCGTCCATCGGCTTATCCATTGATGAACTCGCGCGCGAGCATCACGGCGACGCGTACGACAAGCGCGAGCGCAAGACCCGCGGCCAGCGACGCCAACAACAGAAGCGGCACGTTCGGGCTCGTGGGCCGGTCCGTCGGCAAGGGCCGCGTGATGACTGTCAGGTATCGCTGGAGCTTCAGCGTATCCGTGAATGCCTGCTGATAGCTTTGCTGGGTCGCGGTGAGATTGGCATCCGCGAACGCCTCGGCATTCTTCAACGATTCATAGTCGCCCAACTGGCTCGCCTGAGTCTTGCCCTTGCCGCTAATGCGCTCTCGCGTCTGCGCGAGCCGCTCCGTCAATGCCTGCACCTGTGCCGCCGCCGGAGCCAGCATCGGGTGCTGCGGATTGCCGAGCGCGCGAATCTTGTCGAGATTGATCTGCGCCGTGTTGAGCTCGGTTTCCAGTTGAGCCGAGAGATTGAGCAGCATGGCCGCGTTCGCGGCGGGATCGAGATTCCGATTGACGATGCGCCATTTCGTCAGCGACGCGCGTGCCGACTGCGCCTCCTTCTGCGCCAGCGCGACGGCCTGCCGGCTGACCTTGAGCGCATCTTCGACGCCCTTCTCATCCATTCGTTGTACGAAGTTTTGCGCGAGGTCGAGCAGCGCATCCGAGATCGCTGCGGCATCGGCCGGCGAATAGGCGCTCACCTGCATCACGTCGACCTGCTCCATGATGTTGTACGACACCTTCACGGACGAACGGTACGCGCGATACAGATCGTCTTCGGACGCGTTCGACGGCAGCCGGTTAGGCAGATCGAGACCGTTCGACGTGAGCCGGCGGCGCAGTCCGATTCTTTGGTCGAGCTGGCGCATGCAGTCGCGCGAAGCGAGAAAGTCGCTGACGGCCCAGCCATCGACGAAACCGGCAGCCACGCCAGCGCCGCCGCCAGTCGTGAAGAGACTCGCTGCGCCGCCCGCGAGCGGCGCAGCGCTCGAAGTCGCGCGCACCGAGAATCGCGCTTCGGCGGAATAGCGCGGTTTCGCAACGAACGTCGCGTAGGCCGCGCACAACGCGACGGGCACCAGAACGAGCGCGAGCATCATCCAGCGAGCCCTTCTCCGCGCGCGCCTCGCCGCGTCTCGTTCACGGCGACGCGCTTCGATGACCGATCCGGACTCAGACATCGAACGCACCTCCGGGGGCGGCGTCGAGTCCGTTGCCGTCCGCGCTTGCGACGGACTCGCCGTTCGCGCGGCGCGGAGGGAATCGACGGAGGCACTCGTCGAGATCGGCGTCGATTCGAAGGCTGCTTCCTTCATAGATCAAACCCTTGACGCAATAATCCGCCATCTGCTGACGACGGTAAGTTGAGAGAATGAGCGTGCGCCCGACCAGTCGTTCGTCGAACAGCGCGCGCCACAGACGCGCGAAGCGGCTTGCTTCATGTGGCAGGGCGCCGTCGACCACATACACATCGAAGTCGGGAGCGAGCGCGAGCGCAAACGACACTTCCTGACGCGTCGCGAGCGGCCAGTGTTCCATCGGAAGTTCGAGATGCGCGGGACAGGTGATCAGGTCTGCCACGAGTTCGATAGCCGCCTTCGCGGGCAAGCCATGCAGCGCGCACACGAACTCGATCATGCGCAGTCCGTTCGCCTTGCCGCGAATGAAGCCCTGCCGGCCGAGCGGCCACGACACGCGACCGCGATGCTCGACGAAACCGTGGCGTGTCCGCCGCAGCCCGGCCAGCACCTCGATCAATGCGCGATGGGCTTCGGGCGTTCGCGAAAGCAACGCATAGCGTCCCTGCGCCACGTCGAGATCGGCGTTCGACAGCAGCGGCGCGCGCGAGCCGGCAATGGTCGATGAACACGTGACGGCGTGCAGGCGGATCATGTCGGTCACATCGGCTGGACGTTGCATCGCGCGAACCGTTCGGCGCAAAGGGCCACGGCCGCAAGAAAGACGAGCGACGTGACGAAGTAGGAGAGACGCGCATCCATCGAGCGATAGCTTTCGAAATACGCCGATCGCAATAGCTGCATGCCGTGCGCGAACGGCGACCACAAGAACCACTCGCGATACTGCTCGGGCAACTGTTCCGACACGAAGAACACGCTGCTGAAGATTTCGAGCAGTCGTTCGATGGCCGTGGCAAGCCGCAGGAAGAAGCGCCACTTGCTCGCGATAGCGCCGAAGAGCACGCCCGTCGACGCGCCGCCGAAGCCCATCGCGATCACATAACCGAAGAACGCGGGCCAGCTCGCCGGCAAGCTGATCAGATCGAACGCGTGGCCGACGAGAATCAGCGTCGCGAACACGAGGACGAAGATGGCCTGATACAGCACGGCCTGCACGCACGCGCACAACAGCGGCGTGACGCCCTGAAGGTTGAGCCATCCGCGAGCGGAAATATAGCTCGTGCTGCTTCGAAAGATGATCTGCCGGAACATGATCCACGTCGTCGCGCCCAGCAGCGAGAAGGTCGGCACGTCCATTCCCAGAATGAACTGCGTCCCCGTCAGCAAGTAGAGCGACGAAATGAGCGTGAGCAGCACCGCCGGTCCGAAGAAAGCCCACGCGAGCGCGAAGCGGCTTTCACCTTGCATGGTGTGCAGCTGGAAGATCAGCATCGGAAGCAACGCGCGCAGGTCGGAGCGGCCGGCTTGCACCGCCCGTGGCCGTTGTCTCGCATGAAGCGAGGCGATGCGAGACTTCAGCGCCGCGAGGTCGCTGGCTTCGCCGGCGCCGAAGTCCGGCGTCAGCGCGCGGTCCTCGCGCGATGCACTGCGGCGAGCCTCGCGCGCTTCTTCTTCGCGACGGCGGCGCACGCGCTTTTCGTGCGCATCGGCAAGATGCGCTTCTTCTCGTGCGAGCGTGGCCGGCGCGTAGCCGGGAGCGAACACATCGACGCCTGCGCGAATGTCGTTCTCCAGCAGACGAATCGCGGTGCGCAGTTGCCGTCGCCGCAGGTCGAGCGTTTCTTCGTCCGCGTGCGGCACGCCGTCGCTAAGACGCGCCTCTAGCGACTCGTACACCTGACGCCGCTGCAGAGGCGTCTCGCGCGGTGAGCGGCGCAGCGTGGCGAGGATAAGCGCGAGCGTCGTCGCGGGCGCGTGCGGCCCGGCGTCTTCCAACTGCGCGCCCGCGCCGATCCGGTAGCCGCTTGTTTGCCGACGCGCGCGCCAGTCGTCTATGCGCCTCTGATTGCTCATGATGCCGCGTCAATCCGCCAGCGCGCTCACCGAGCGCGCGGTGCCGAGCGACGCGCTGAAGGTGGACAGCAGCTTCTGCACTTGCGTGAACGGGGCGTCGGATACCAGCACGGCATCGCCGTCATGCACGACGAACTGGCCCGCGAGCGCGATCTGCTCCGGCCGCGTGAAATCGAACTGGTAGACGGTAGGCCGTGCATCGCCCGGCTCGCGCTCGCTCGTCGCGGCTCTGCGCAACAGATACACGCCGCGCGGATTCGCGAGCGCGTCGCTGAGACCGCGCGAATCGCCGAGCGCATCCAGAAGCGTGTAATCGCGCTTCGGCACCTTGATGCGCCCTTGCACGCCCGCCGCGCCGAGCACGACGACCTGTTCCACCACGTCATGCGCGATGATGGAATCGCCCGGTCGCAGCGGAATATCGTTGGCGCTCGTTCGATACACGTCCGCAAGCCGTATGGTGGCTTCCGTGCCTTGACGTCGCACCGAGATCGCCAACTGTTCGGGGTTGACCTGGCTGGGCGCGGCGAGGCCGAGCACATCGCTCAGGCGAGACATGTCGCGGCCGAGCGCATACACGCCGGGCTTTTGAAGATCGCCCTGAACCGTGACCGTCTGTCCGCGCCGCGTCGTGGGCCGCACGACGACGTCCGAAGCAGTCATGAGCCGGCTCAGGCGCCGCATGATCGCAGCGCGTAGTTCGGCTGCGGTCAGCCCTTCTGCGCGGATGCTGCCCACATAAGGCAAGTAGATGTCGCCTGCACGGTCGACGATCATCTCGCCCAAGTCAGACGCGCCGTTCGGCCCGGCGGGATAAACGGCGAGGCCGTCTCGCTCGAAGACGGTGACGTCGATGCCATCGCCTGGCGCGAAACGTTCGTAGTCGAACGCGGCCGCGTGCGTGAACGCGGGCGGAAACGTCGAAGGGCGCGCGCTATGTCCGGCAAGAACCGTCTCCGCTGTCGCCGGAACGAGCACGACGTCGCCCCGCGCGTCCGATGCGTTGATCTCGCTCACCATCGGCCCGCTGCGCGGCAAGCCGCATCCCTGAAGGAAGCACGCGCTGGCGAGGCCGAGCAGCAACGCCGCGCACTGTCGCGCGCGGGTGACTTTCGCCGGGAAGATTTCACGAGCCAACGATTTCATCGCTTCCTTCTCCGAACCATCGAGCCACACGCGCCCGCTCTTTTGCATGCATCACGCGACAAGCGGACTCTCCTGCTCGTCGGTCGGCGCGATCGACTCAGCGCCTTGTGCCGTCGAGGCGCAGAGTTCTGCGAACTTGCTCGTCATCGCGTTGACCGAAAACAGCATGCGCGCCCGCTGACGCGCATGCTCCCGCGTCGCGCCGTCCGCCTTGCAGCGGTCGACGAGCGCGGCGAGCTTGTCGCAGGCGGCCTGCAAGTCGGGCTGATCGGCGCATTCGAGCAAGTGCCCGGTCACGCCGTCCACGAAGCACTCGCCCGCGCCGCCTGCCGGCGTCGAAAGCGTGGCGACGCCGAGCATCTGCGCTTCGATGAGCACGTTGGGCAGCCCTTCGAAGCGCGAGAGCAACACTTTCGCGTCCATCTTCGAGTACCAGTAGCCCACATGCGACGACAAGCCCGCGAACAGAAGCCGGCCCGAAATGCCCAGTTCGTTCGCAAGCTCGACGGCCTTCTGCTGCAACCGCCCGTCGCCGACAATCACGAAACGCGCGCGCGGCCGCTTCTTCAGATACCGGGCCGCGAGCCTGATCCATGACGACGGCCGCTTGTCCGGCTCGAAGCGGAAGACGCCGCCGATCGTCTCGGATGCATCCGCGGTCTTCTTCGCGAACGCCTCCCAGCGCTGCACGTCCTCGATCGAACCCGTGGTGTCGAGTTCGGGCACGCCGTTGTAGAGCACATGGAACCGCGCGAGCGGCAGATCGAGCCATGCGGCGTACGCTTGCGCGCCCGCGCGGCTGTTGCAGACGAAGTGGATGCCGGGCACCTCGGCCAGCGCCCGATAGAGCACCGCGTATTCGGGGCGGTCGCGCTCCCGGCGGATGTTCGGCGGCAATCCGCGAAACACGAGATGGATGACCGGCACGCCCGCCAGCAAGGCGGCGAGCGCGCCGAACAGGCACGTACCGTCCTGCCAGAGACTGACCACATCGAAGCGGCGCTCGCCAAAGTACGGTGTCAGGCGTCCGACGCCGTAGTGCACCGGCGGCGGCAGGTGCGCGAGCATGCGCAACAGGTTGGCATCGGTCACGGAGTGATCGGCGGCCGCGACAACGGGCAGGCCGTTGATCTGCGTGACGGGCACGCCCGCATCGTTCAATGTGCCGAGAAAGAAGTCGAGCCGCTGGCCGTTCTGCTCACGCGTGGTTTCCGTATGCTGCCTGACGAGCACTTCGACGCGGCTCGCCGTCGCCGACGGGCCGCCATGCAGCGCTTCCTTGCGCAAATGGCAGGCAAGCCGCGTCAGCTGGCGCTCTGCGCCGCCCGGTCCGAGACTGCCGGTGACGAGCGCGATGGCTTTCGCGCGTGCGCCGTCGGCGCAGCGCACAACGCGCTGGCGGAACGACAGGATCGCGTGCTTCATCGCGACGATCTTGATGTCGGCGCTCGCGAGCACGTCGTCCGATTCATACTGTCGATAGAACGCGTAATCGCTTGCCAGCGCGGCCGCCAGTCGCCCGGCCTTGCTGTCGGGCGCGAGCGACGCGGCGATCGGTTCCAGCACGGCGACCGCCTGCGCCAGCCGTCCGCGCTTGCTGAGTCGCTTGGCGAAGGCAATGCGAATATCGCGTCGGTCGTGCCGCGCGATCAGGCGCTCGAACAGCGCATCCGACGCCTCGTGCGCGCGCACGTCCGCGAGAAGCTCGGCGCGCGCGAGACTCGCCGACGCGTCGTCGAGCGATTCCGGCATGCAGCGGTCGATGTGCTCCAGCGCCGCTTCCACTTTCTTTTCCTTGACGAGCCGCAGAGCGTAACCGCGCGTGATGGCCGCATGGTCCGGGCAATCGGCCGACAGCGCATGCCAGGCGTCGAGCGTGCCCTCGGCATCCCCGGCCATTTCCATCAACTGCAACAGCAAGAGGCGCGAGTCGGCGTCTTGCGCGCGATCGCGAACGAGGCTTCGCGCCTCGGCGAGCGCGTCTTGCGCGAGACGGGCCGTGCGCGCGTGCGCCACCAGCCGGGCGAGCTCCTCGCGCACGGTGTCGGTCTCGGTTGTGCGGCTCGACTGCCCCGACGCGCCCGGGACCTGTTCGTTCGCTGCTGGTTCGGCTGCGATGCCTGTCACCGGCGAATCCACCGCTGTGGCGCTCGCTTTCGTTGCTTCAGTCATTATTTAGGACTACCACTCTCTTTCAGACGCACGGACGGAGCCGTACAGCGCGAGGCAAACGCCGCGATACGGTCAAGCGGCCTTTTCAGGCTCCGGCAGGGAAATCGTCTTGCGCCTGTCGCGTTCGGCCCACAGCAGGCACTTGCGGATGTTGGCGTCGATCTGCTCGACATCGCCGGACTGCTGGCGAAGCGCCTTCCAGTACGGCAGCGCCTGCGCGAAGCGATGCAGACGCATGGCGCCCGACGCCGCCGCCTTCAGGCCGACCGGATCGTCGGGCACGAGCTTCAAAATTGCTTCGCCGAGCGCCAGGCGTTCCTCGCCGCTCGCGGAATCGAGTCCGCGCAGCTGCGCGCGCAACGCCGCGACGACGCGCTTTTTCTCGACGGCGACATCGGCGCCCGAGGCGTCGGCTCTTTCGATCAGATCGAGCAGGGCCCACGCCGCGTCGTACTCCTGGCGAGCCAGCATGTCGCGGGCGGCGCGAATCGAGCGCCCTCGCAACGTCGAGATCTGACGCGCGGCGTCGTCGCGCATGGCGGAGTCCGCTTCGTGGTTCGCAGCGATCTGCGAGAAAGCCTCGATCGCTTCGGCATAACGTCCGGCCCGAACGGCCACGCGCGCGAGATGAAGACGCGCCGAGACCGGCGCGCCGGGCTCGTCCGCAGCCAGTCGCAAGTGACGAAGCGCCGTCGGCGTATCGCCGAGCGCTTCCGCTGCCCGCCCACGCAAGCTGTCGAGGTCGGGAAACGTGAGGCCGGTCTGCAAGGCGATGTCGATCAGGCCGACTGCCGCGTGAAAATCCTGCTCGACGATGGCCGCGCGAGCCGCTTGACGCATGTGCCGCTCGAGCGCCCGGCGCGCGCGCAATGCGTCCGCGTTCGCCGGCTGTGCGAGGCACGCCGCCTGAATGCGGTCGGCGGCCACGCGCAGATCGCCTGCGGCCACTGCCGCTTCACCCTCGGCGAGCCACCGCGCGATCTGGCGGGTCAGCCAGCCCGCCACATCGGCCGAATCGTTCGCGCCGAATGCCTGCGATACAGCCAACGCGGCCGCGGGCGCCGCGAAGCCCTCGCCGACCGCCCGCTCCGCGAGCGCCAGCGCTTCGCGCGCGGGCAGCCGCAGCGGCTCACCGGCAAGCCGCATCAGCGCCGCGCGGTTCTTCGTGTCGAGCTTCCGGTGCCACAGCAATGCATAGCTCGGGGCGTGCGCCGGCAACGTCGCGCGCACTTCTTCGGCCCAGTTTTCCGCGCTTTCCCCTTCCCCAGCCGATTGCAGCAGCGACAGCACCGCGCCGGCGGCTTCGGCGTCGCCGTTGGTCAGGCGGAAGAGGCGCTTCCAGCTTGCAAGCGCGGTCCTGGTGTCGCCGAGGCGCGTGGCGGAAAGGGCGCTGACGCGCAATAGCTCGGGCGTTTCCACTTCGTCTCCGAGCATCGCAGTCGCGAGCGCCAACGCGTT
The DNA here is from genome assembly GCF_023170545.1 of Caballeronia sp. Sq4a. Classification (NCBI taxonomy): domain Bacteria; kingdom Pseudomonadati; phylum Pseudomonadota; class Betaproteobacteria; order Burkholderiales; family Burkholderiaceae; genus Caballeronia; species Caballeronia sp. Sq4a. The sequence continues at coordinate 595,264 of NZ_CP084253.1, forward strand.
CTCGAAATCGCCTAATTCGAAGTAGCAGCGCATTAAGACGCGGTTGGCGTTGTCGTCTGAGCCGTCGTCGACCTCGCGCTGCTGGAGCACGCTGATCGCGCCTTCGTAATCGCCCAGTTCGAACTGCATGCGGGCGAGCAGCAGGCCGTGCTCCGCGTGTGTCGGGTCGGCGCGCAATACCGCGCGTACTCGCCGCGACGCCTCGCACAGGCGTCCTTCGTTCCATGCCATCTCGATGCTCGCGGCTTCGTCCACCGGCTGCGCTTCTTTCTGCACGCGCGCGCCGCTGTCGCGCACGCCCGATGCGGCGATATGCGCCGCGAGAAAGCAGCGATGCCAGTCGTCCACCAGACGATCGGCGAACGCATCGGTGAAGTGCGTGAGATCAAGTCCGCCCTGCTCCATCGCGTCAGCCTGTCCGACCTCGTGCATCAGCGGCGTGGGATCGTAGCAAGGCACCTGCATGCGCCGCGCGATGTCACTCACCGTCTCGATCAGGCGGTGCCGCTGCTCGATGACCGGACTGTCGGGCGGCGCGGCGTCAACGTGCGTGACGAACACCAGCTTCTCGCTTCCGACGAGCGCGGCTATCTCCCGCATGTCGCGCTCGATCTCGTCGTCCGTCTGTTCCCTTCGCACGATGCGCGCGAGCAGCGCCTGATCCGCCGTCGCAAGCCGCCTGAAGTTCGGCTCCTGTTCGAGCCATGCGCGCCGCTCGGCCATCTTCTTGACCGATGCCATTGACCAGAAGGTCCGCGAACGCGCCCGGTCCGCGAAGAAATCTGCGAAGTACCGGCCCATGTAGTTGATCTGGATGGGATAACCGTCGACCGTCAACAGCTTGCGCGAAGACACTTCCACGATGGTCAGGTCCGCGTGCGCGCAAGGCTTCGCATAGCTCCCCGCCGCGACGCCGGGCCGGAACAGCAGCGCTTCGATCTCGGCCGGGATCGACTGCTGACCGAGCATGAAACGCAATTGCTGGAGCGCCTCGGCGCTCGTGTGGACGAATCCATAGTTGCGCGCGCTCTGCGCCCGAATCGGATACCGCGCGGCGCCTTTGCGCAGCGGCGTATGAATGCGGCACGTCCCGATGGGACTGACCAGCAGCTTCGATTGGCTCATACCGGGTCTTGAGTGACGTGGACGATGCCGCTTACAGCGCCCAGTACTGCACGCTCGCGGGCAAGCGCGTCTTGTCCAGCGACGACTTGAGGTCGCACAGCAATGCGTCTTCTGTCAGCATGTGCGGCAGGTCTTGCCAGATCGTCGCCATGATGTCGCGATGAGGCACTGCGAGAACGACGACATCGAGATTGTCGAAGTGAGACTTGTCGACGAGCGAGATGCCGTACTCGTGCTCCATCTGGGCCTTGTCCGCCATCGGGTCGTAAGCAAGCGGCGCGATGCCGTATTGCTGCAAAGCACGGTACAGATCGACCACCTTGGAATTGCGGATGTCGGGGACGTTCTCCTTGAACGTCATGCCCAGAATGCCGACACGCGTGGACCCGGCCAGACGGTGCTTGCGCGCGAGCATCTGCACGATCTTCGCGGCGACGTGCTGCGCCATGCCGTCGTTGATGCGGCGCCCTGCCAGGATGACTTCCGGGTGATAACCCATCTCCTGCGCTTTCGATGTCAGGTAATACGGGTCCACGCCGATGCAGTGGCCGCCCACGAGCCCCGGCGTGAAGCGCAGGAAGTTCCACTTCGTGCCAGCGGCTTCGAGCACCTCCGTCGTCGAGATGCCGGCGAGATCGCAGATCTTGGACATCTCGTTCATCAACGCGATGTTGATATCCCGCTGCGTGTTTTCGAGCACCTTCGCGGCTTCCGCCACCTTGATGGACGACGCGCGGTGCACGCCCGCGTCGATGATGCCGCCGTAGACTTCGGCGATGATGTCGGCGCTTTCGTCGTCCTGTCCGGAAACGATCTTGACGATCCGCTCCAGCGGATGCTCGCGATCGCCCGGATTGATGCGCTCGGGACTGTAGCCCAGCTTGAAGTCCACGCCGCAGCGCAAGCCCGACGCCTTTTCGAGTTCCGGCCCGCAGATTTCTTCCGTCGCGCCGGGGTGAACCGTGGACTCGAACACGACGATACTGCCCGGGCGCAGCACGGGGCCGATGGTGCGGCATGCGCTCACGAGCAGCGAGAAATCGGGGATGCACTTCTCGTCGACGGGCGTCGGCACCGCGACCACGAAGAAGTTGCAGTCAGCGAGGTCCGCTGCGTTGTCGGTGAAGCGCATGGTCGACGCGCGCAACACTTCGCTCTCGATTTCGCCCGTCCAATCCTCACCCTTTTTAAGGTGTTCGATACGGCGACGATCGACGTCGAAACCGATGACTTCGTAGCGGCGCGCGAACGCGACGGCGACAGGCAGGCCCACATAGCCCAGACCACACACTGCAATTTTCTTGATTGCCACAGAATTATCCTTGACGCCTGGCTATTCGACGCTGACTGCTTGCATTGAATAGCGTGTTGCAACATCACCGTTGGCAGTCGACTGCCTCGAACCCTGTTATTCGTCCGGGTTTCTTTTCGCTAAAAATATCCAGACCCAGCGAATTGGAACGAATCCTATAGAGGTGATAACAACGGCGCAAGGGATATAGAAGGACTTCGAAACAATGTTTCAGATAACACTGTTTGACGAATTGGGCGATCTTAAGCTCTGAAGGGCCGTCAAAAAGCGCCCATTAGAAACAGTAAGGCAGCGAAAGATTCCGCCCGTTTAAATGTTGTTCGCGTTGTAAATAGGACATCGCCTAGATTAGGCTTTAGTCGATAACCGGTCTGGATTCGACTTATGCCTAATATCAACTGTTTCTAAGATTAATTTTGGAATGACCGAAACTACTGAGCAATCGTCGACTGCGTATTTTGTTTATATTTGCCGCTAGTCAATCGGTTCGAAAGCCGTTTTACTGAAGGCGTAAGCATCGAAGAAATTTTCACGCGCTTTTACGCGCAACTGCGCGAGCGCCGACGCCATTAATTGCGCGCCGTGCGCTCATCTCGGGACGCCTACCGCGCAGGCTCCATTCCATACCGCCGCCTGATTTCATCGTTCGCGGGCGCGGCCATGAACGCAAGCAAGTCTCTCGACTCGACCGGCGCGCGCGTCGTCGCGCACACGGCGCCTTCGAACACGGTCAGCGCCTGAACGTCGTCCGGCAACGCACCGACGATGTCCACGCCCGCGACGCCGATCAGCTCGCTCATCTGCTGAAAGCCCAGTTCGACTTCGCCGCGCGCGATAAGCGTGCCGACCGCGACGCCCGGCGGCGCCTGCACGATGCGCGAACCGATCGCGTCCGCAATGCCCCATCGTTCGAACAAGCGCATGAGGTGCGTACCGCTCGGCCCCGTCGAATAGCCGATACTTCGCGCGGCGAGCACGGCCTCGCGCACGGCTGCGCCGCTGTCGATCGAAGGACGTTCCGCGCCCGCCGCCACCGCGACAGCAATGCCCGAACGCGCGATGCCTACGCGGCTTGTCGCATGGACGAGCCCGGCCTCGGCAAGCCGCGCGATCACGTCCGACGCGAGCACCACGGTGTCGAACACTTCCTTATCCTCAATACGCCGTGCCGCCGCGACCCCGCCGACCGATTCGATTGTCACGCGCTGCCCGGCTTGCTGCATGTAGACGTCGGCGAGATCGTTCAGGACCTGGCGCGTCGCCATCGACGAAATGACCGTGATCGGCGCGGCGGTGTCGTGCATCGCGAATCCTTGCATTAGTCGATATAGCGCAGGCCCGCGCGTTGCAGCGGCTCGCGCATGTTGTACATGTCGAGACCGAGCACGCCGCTTGCCAGCTTCGCGCGCTTCTCCTCTTCGAGCGCCTCGCGCGCCGTGGCCTTTTCCAACACCTTTTGCGCCGATGCCGACGGCACCACGACCACGCCGTCATCGTCCGCCACGATCACATCGCCCGGCGTGACCCACGCGCCCGCGCACACCACCGGAATGTTGACCGAGCCGAGCGTCGCCTTGACGGTGCCCTTCGCCGAGATCGCCTTGCTCCAGACGGGGAAGCCCATCTCGGTCAGCACGCGCACGTCGCGCACGCCGCCGTCGATGATGAGCGCCCGCGCGCCACGCGCCTTGAAGCTCGTCGCGAACAGATCGCCGAAGAAGCCATCGGTGTTGTCGGTCGTGCACGCGGCCACGACGATATCGCCGGGCTGTATCTGTTCGGCCGCGACGTGCAGCATCCAGTTGTCGCCGGGTTGCAAGAGTACCGTCACGGCCGTGCCGCTCGCTTGCGCGCCGACGTATATCGGGCGCATATACGGCTTCATCAGACCGACGCGGCCCATTGCTTCGTGAACCGTGGCCGAGCCGAGCGCGCCGAGCTTCGTCGCCGCGTCGCCATCGGCGCGATCGATGTTTCGATACACCACTCCGAGTTCATACATATTCATCGTCCCTTTGCTTTGAGCGCCGCATCGAGGCGCGGATACACGCGGCGCGCGTTGCCTTCGTAGATCTTGTGGCGCGCTTCGGGCTGCATCGACGCCGCTTCGATATAGCGCTTCGTATCGTCGAAATAGTGCCCGGTTTCCGGGTCGATGCCTCGCACCGCGCCGATCATTTCACTGGCGAAAAGAATGTTGTCGACCGGTATCACGCGCGTAAGCAGGTCGATGCCCGGCTGGTGATAGACGCATGTGTCGAAGAACACGTTGTTCAGCAGATGATCCTTCAGCAAGGGCTTTTTCAGTTCCTGCGCGAGCCCGCGGAAGCGTCCCCAGTGATAAGGCACCGCGCCGCCGCCATGCGGAATCACGAAGCGCAGCGTCGGGAAATCGCGGAACAGGTCGGACGTGAGGCACTGCATGAACGCGGTCGTGTCCGCGTTCAAATAGTGCGCGCCCGTCGTGTGAAAGCACGCATTGCAACTGGTGCTGACATGGATCATCGCGGGGATGTCGTACTCGACCATCTTTTCGTAGATCGGGTACCAATAGCGGTCGGAAAGCGGCGGGCTCGTCCAGTGACCACCGGACGGGTCGGGGTTCAGGTTGATCGCCACGTTGCCGTACTGCTCCACGCACTTCACGAGCTCGGGTATGCACGTCGCGACATCGACGCCGGGGCTCTGCGGAAGCATCGCCGCCGGAATGAAACTGTCGGGAAAAAGCTGGCTCACGCGATAGCACAGTTCATTGCAGATGGCGGCCCACGTGCTCGACACCTCCAAGTCGCCGATATGGTGCGCCATGAAGCTCGCGCGCGGACTGAAGATGGTGAGATCGAGCCCGCGCTCGCGCATCAGGCGCAACTGATTGCTTTCGATGGATTCGCGCAGTTCGTCGTCGCTGATATGCAGTTCCGACGGACGCGGCATCTCCGACGGATTCTTGATGCCGGCGATCTGCCGGTTGCGCCATGCCTCCAGCGCCTTCGGCGCGGTCGTGTAATGGCCGTGTATGTCGATGATCATCGTGACTTCAACTCCAGGACTAATGTGCGGCTGTCGTCTGCGGGGCGGCGTCGGCCGTGCGGCTGCGCTGCGCGACGAGAATAGCGATGCCTGCGAGCGTCGCGGGAATGGCGAGCATCGCGAGGATGGCGCCGAACTGCCAGCCGAGGCCGAGCAACGCGCCGCCGAACGCGGAACCGAAGATGCTGCCGAAGCGCCCCATGCCAAGCATCCAGCTCACGCCGGTGGCGCGCGCGACCGTCGGATAGCGGCCCGGCGCGAATGCGTTGAGACCGGTTTGCGCGCCGCTCATGCAGAAGCCCGCGGCAAACACGAGTACGGCGAGCGACGACGACAGCGCGCCGATCCACGCGAGCCCGAGCACGCACACCGCGCCACCGAGATAGGCCGCGCTGATGACCGGCGCGGGGCGCACGCGGTCCATGATCCAGCCGACGATGATCGCGCCGATGGTGCCGCCGATCTGGAACATGGCCGTGATGTTCGCCGCCGCCGATACGGTGAGGCCGGCGTCTTTCATCAGCGTCGGCAGCCAGCCGGTGAGCAGATAGATGACGAGCAGGCCCATGAAGTACGTCACCCACAGCGCCGCCGTCAGAAGACCATAGCCGTGCGAGAACAGCACGCCGATGGGGCGCTTGGTCGGCAGCGGCGGCTCGGTCGAAACGAAGGTTTCATCGCCCTTGAAGCGCGCGCCGCACACGCGGCCCAGCACCTTACCGATCTTCTGCGAGGTCGCGCCGCGCACCGCTAAGAGACGCGCCGATTCGGGCAGCAGCCAGATTTGCAGCGGAATCAGCACGAGCGGCAGGCCGCCGCCGAAGATCAGCACGGAACGCCAGCCGTGCGTCGGAATGAGCCAGCCCGCGACAAAGCCGATCAACGCCGAGCCGAGATTGAAGCCCGTGAACATGATGGTGATGAGCAGCGCGCGCTTGCGTTGCGGCGCGTACTCGGAGAGCAGCGTCGTGGTGTTGGGCATCGCGGCGCCGAGGCCGATACCCGTCAGCACGCGCAGCAACGCCATGCTCGTTGGCGTTGTGGTGAACGCCGTGGCGATGGTGAACACGCCGAACAGGAACACCGACGTAATCAGGACTCCTTTTCTCCCGATGCGATCCGACGCCGGCCCGGCAGCCAGCGCACCGATCACGAGTCCGATGGGCGCGGCGCTCATCACGAGTCCGAACGCCGGGCGCGAGATGTGCCAGTCCGCGATGATCGACGGCGCGACGAAGCCCATGATGGCCACGTCCATGCCGTCGGCCGTCACCACGAGAAAGCACAGCGCCACCAGCAGCCACTGGTAGGCGGAAATGGGCCGCTCGTCGATGAACGCCTTGATGTCGATGGTTCTACCGCTAGTCATGTGATGTCTCCGTGCGTTTATCGTTTTATTGTTTGCCCTGCTCCGCCTTGTCCCAGTCGAGCTTGCCGCCGCCCTTGCCCGCGACCGAATACAGCGCGCCCGGCGCATTGCGCGTCTTCTGGAATTCTTCGAGCGTCTGGCCGCGCATCGCGGCATAGATGTGCAGGTTCGACACGCCCGTTACCGCGCCGAGCTTTTCGAGCATGAAGAAGATCACGCCGTAATGCAGCAGCGCGCGCCAGTCGCGGCGGCGGATCATGTCGCGTTCTTCTTCGCTGAGACCGGCGGCCTCGAAGCTCGCCTCGGGGTCTTGCTGAAAGGCTTCGCGATGCGCGGGCTCGACCATGCGATGCAGATAATCGTTGATGCGATACGCACGCACCGCCGTTTCGATGCTGAACGGATACGTGCCTTGCAGCTTCTCGACGTCGGTCAATTCGATCGCCATGCGCTGACGATGCCGCTCGATGATCGCGGGCTTCGTCTCGCTGTCCTCGCCTTCGTAGATGGCCGTCGCGATGCCGGCCATCGACGGCAAGTAGTAGCTGCGATGCTTGCAGACCACGCTCGACGACAGCGCGCCGCGCATGGTCAGCCACATGATGACTTCCGCGCCTTCGTAGCCGCCCAGTTCCGCGTACTCGGCAATCGTCATCTGCGCGAGTTGTTCGGGATCGCGTTCGAAGAGATCGAGGAAGCGCTGGTCCCATTCGGTGTTGTTGAAGCCGGCGCGTTCGCCATGCACCTGATGCGAAAGACCGCCCGTCGCGAGAATCGCGACCTTGATGTCCTCCGGATAGCTTTCGATGGCGCGCCGCAGCGCCTGACCGAGCTTGTAGAAGCGTCGCGCGCTCGGTATCGGCAATTGCAGCACGCCCATTTGCAGCGGCACGATCTTCACGGGCCACTCGGGCTTGTGCGGGCACAGCATCGACAGCGGCGAGAAGCAGCCGTGATCGAGCGCCTTGTTCTGGAAGAACGACATGTCGAACTCGTCGGTCATCAGCGAGCTGCCGATGTGCGCGGCAAGCGCAGGATGTCCCTTGATCGGCGGAAGATCGCGCGCGCCGCCGCCTTCGTCCGCGACGTGCCATTCGGGACCTACGCCCAATGCGAACGCCGAGTAATGATCGAAGAAGAAAGACGTGACGTGATCGTTATAGATGGTCAGGATCACATCGGGGCGCTTCTCTTCCAGCCACTTCGCGAGCGGCGCGAAGTTTTCGAAGATCGGCGCCCAGACGGGGTCGTCGCGCTTGTTCTTGTCGAATGCGAAGCCGATGGTGGGCGTGTGCGAGGCGGCGATGCCACCGATGATGCGGGCCATGTCGAAGGTGCTCCGTGAGGTGCCGGGCAATCAGGCGCTCGTGGAATGCACGCGGCCCGGTATGTTGCGAGAACGTGAGCCGACGATACGGGCCGCACGGCACGCGCGGTACTGCGCGTAAACCATGAGTCGGGGAGAGACGGGACGCAGCGAAGATGATGGACGACCGGCCGGCGCGGGCTTGCGGGCGGGGTTTCGACGCTACGATTCGAGCGGCGCGATAAATAAAACCGATGGCCGGACAAAAAGGACGCAAGGGGACGGCGAACGGCCGGTTGTTCGAGAACCGGACCTTCACCAGTGGTGGCGTTGTTTCGATCGCGAGGAGTCGACGTCGAGCGATCCGTTGTCGTCGCGAAACGCGAGACTTCTCGTCCGCGCCGACCGTGTCATGAGTGCATCAGTAGTGAATCGTCAACGGCTCGGGATGTTCCTGTGTAATCACGCAGCTGGAGTCGACCGGCCAGCCCGCCGCCGTGATGGGCGGGTTATAGCGCTGGCATTGTCCGTTGGTGCCCAGGGTGTACGACGAGACGGTCAGGAATTGCGAGTTCGTTTCCGGCGCGACATACACCGTGACGTCCGAGCCTTTTCTCACTGCAAACGCGGGCCGCGATGCAGTCGTGCTGGGGATGAGCGGCGCGCCACTGCAATCGCTCGAATAGAACTGGTTCATGAAATACCATCCCCACGTGAACTCGGTCGCCGAATAGACGATCTTGTTGCCGGTGCCGGAGACTTGCCGCCGCATGATCGGCACGAAGACCGGCGCCCCGTTCACCGACTGGAAGACACCGGCGCTGCCTCCCGCGTATTTCAATGGGCCGACTTCCTTCCCGTTCGCGTCGAAGACACGGAGTACGTGCCGATGATGATGGTGGTGCTCGACTTCATCGGCAAACGACGTCATCGCGCCCGAGCACAGCAGCGTCAACAGAATCATTCTGCGCATGGCATGCACCTCAAGCCCATAGTCATGGTTCAGTGGGGACGCGCTTGTTGCGAAGTCCTTCGGCTAGCCTCACCGCGCGGGCGTGTTGCCGGTCGGAATGCGTACGGTGAGCGGCTCGGGATAGGCGCCGGTCAGCGAGAAGGTGCTCTCGGTCGGCCAGCCGTATTCCGTGACTGGCGTGCCCGATGCCGCGCAGGTAAAGGTCGGACCCGACCGCACGGACCCGATCAGGATCGGCGCGGAGTTGGTGGCAGGCGCGACGTACAACGTGACGTCGTGGCCTAGCCGTATGGTGGTCGATGGCCGCACGCCTGTCGTCAATGTGATGACCGGCGTGCCGCTGCAGTCCGTCGACGTGAAGTCGGCTACGTTCATGCCCGACCATCTGAATTGCGTCGCCGAATAAACGGTCTGCGGCCCGCCGTCGCCCGAGACGATCACGCGCTCGATGGGCACGAATGCGATCGCGCCATTGACGGTGAGATAAAGGCCGGGCCCGCCGTAATCGTCCAGTGGTCCGACGAACTTGCCTTGCGCGTCGAACACCAGGGGCGTCTCGCCCGCGAAGGAAGCCGTCAATTGCAGCAGCAATAAGACTGAAACGACGAAAGCACGCATGTCTCCACCTCTTATGTCAGTTGCGGGCATTGCCGAATGAGCAAGCGATCGGGCAACCGTATGCGTTAGGATAGAACGACTGCGACGTATTGCAAAGTAAAAGAGTCAGAACGCACAAACAGGCTGACGCTTCGTCGAGCTGAGAGTCTTCGTTTAGCACGGTCGAACTATTCGATTATTGCTAGCCGATGTGAGACGGTCGGTGCGCGCTTAGATGACCGAAGGAAGCACATGCGATACTGCTGCGCCGCATGAAGGACCGTATGACAAACGCTGGTCTGCTCGTCCGTAGGGGTATCCGTGGATGCCGGCACCGGAGCACCTATACTGGACTACGCAACGGGAGCCAGTCATGAAACAGCTAGTGCTTGTGTTCGCCGCATTGTGCGTTGCAACGCCGTTCGCTCTGGCGCAGTCGCATCCGAGCCCGGAGACGGATATGCGCGCGCCCCACAACAACCCGAAGCTGATGCCGAACGCGCCGCTCGGCAGCGAATATCCGTCGCACGGCAACGTGCAAGCAGGCGAGTTGAACCTCAACCCGGCGGACCCCCGCGCACAGATGGTCAACGGCCTGCCCAACAATGCGAACGACGGCGGCTATGGCGCGCCGCTCGCCGGCAACAAGGCAAACGTCCCGCCGCGCGACTGAGCGTATTCGGTAGCGGTTCTACGCAAACGCTTCGACGGCCTCATTCCCGGACCTGCTCAGCGCCTGGCGCGCCTGCGGCGCAGGCATCGGGCGTCCGGTGAGGAAGCCCTGTACTTCGTCGCACTCGTTGTCGGCGAGGAAGGCAAATTGTTCGATGGTCTCGACACCCTCGGCGACGACACGCATCCCCAACGTATGGGCCATCGCCAGCACGGCCTTGACGATGACCTCATCGATCGTCGACTTACCGATGCCCTGAACGAACGACCGGTCGAGCTTGATGCAGTCGGGCTTGAACTCCCGAATGTAATTGAGGCTCGAGAAGCCTGTGCCGAAGTCGTCGATCGCGATCGATACGCCCATTCGTCTGATCGCGTTGAGCGCGACAAGGGCGGCCGGCGTCATCAACACGCTCTCGGTCACTTCGAGTTCGATGTTGCGCGGACTGACGCCGACCTTCGCAAGCGTCCTCTCCACCGTGCTTGCGAAGTCGGAATGCAGAAACTGCATGGCCGACACGTTGATCGAAACGACGATGTCCGAATAATCCCGCGCCCAGTCTTTTGCCTGAAGACATGCCTGTTCGAACACCCACTCGCCTATCGGCACGATCAGCCCATTCTCCTCGGCGAGCGGTATGAAGACAGCGGGGCTAACGAGTCCGCGCTCACCATCGAACCATCGCAACAGCGCTTCGAATGCGACCGGTTGGCCACTCTCCAACGCGACACGCGGTTGAAAAACCAGCCGCAACGCATCGGTCTGAGCGGCACGGCTGAGATGCTTCGCGAGCTCGACACGCTCGGCGTCGGCGGTCGCAATCGACTCGTCGTAGACCACGAGCGCGCTCTGCCGGGAACGCTTCGCGTGATACATCGCCGCATCGGCGTAGCGAATCAGCGTGCTGGCGTCAATCGCGTGATCGGGGAAAATGGCTACTCCAGCGCTCGCGTTCGAAGCGACGCACTCACCGCCCACGCGCAGATTCGCGTTCACCGACGCATGCAGCGCCTTCGCCCTGCCGATCAGTTCGTCGATACCCGAGCGCCCGACAAGCAACGCGACGAACTCGTCGCCGGCAAAGCGCGCCACGACGTCGTACTCGCCGACGCTGCGCGATAGTCGCCGCGCGACCTCCTTGATGACCTCGTCGCCGCACACATGGCCCAGCGAATCGTTGATCTCCTTGAAGTTATCGAGGTCGATGAAGAGGATCGCTATCTGACAGGCTGACGTCGAGGCCGTGCAGAGCAGGTCTGACAACCGTGCATATAACGCAGACCGATTGAGCAACCCGGTCAACGGATCGAGGCTTGCCTGCAACTGCAATTGCTCCTGATCCCTGATCCGGTCCGTGATGTCGCTGAACACGGCGACCGTGTGTGTCGTTCGCCCATGCTCGTCGAGCACGGGCGATATCTGACGCTGCGCCCAGAATCGCGATCCGTCTCGACGGCGTCCCTCGACGACCGTCGCGGCTTTGAGACGATCCGCAGTCGATGACGTGGCATCGAGCAAAGCCGCGTCATTCATGCTTCCGGGCAGGACGTCGGCCGCTTCTTTGCCGAGAACGTCCGCGACAGGCAGCCCCGTGAGCCGCTGAAACGCAGGGTTCGCGTAGATCACCTGCACAGCGTCTTCGGTGGTGGTTTGCAGAAGGACGACGGCATTGTCCGACGCGTCCAGCGCTCGACTGCGAATCCTCAACTCCTGTCTTGCCAGTTCGTGCGCGCTGACGTCGGCTGCCGTGACGAAACACGCTTCATGGCCGGCATAGTTCAGAAGATGGTACGAGACATCGACATGAATGATGTGACCGTCCAGACGCGTATGCCTGCGCACGCCGCCCGACCCTGCCGGCGCGCTTGCCGCGATATACATCTCCAGGTCTTGCCGGAATTGCTGTCTATCCTCCGGCGGACGCAGGTCGTCGGCGGTAATCTGCATCAGCTCGCTGAGACTGCCTCCGTACTGACGCTGCGCCGCTGCGTTGGCGGTGAGCACGCGTCCCGTATGAATGTCGAAGATGAGCATTGCCAGCGGATGCTGCGCGAAGTACTCGATAAAGCGGTCATGTGCTTCCCTCGCAACGATCCTGGCCGCGCTGCTCGCGAGCGACGCGCGGTGCGCGATCACGAGCGCGTAAGCCAGCAAGATCAAACCCGTGGCGAGCGCGACGGCGAACGTGACCTTCTGCCGAACCAGTTGCGCTTCCGCCGTGAGTTGCATCGTTGCGAGCTTCGACCTCTGCGCCAGTTGCAGTTCGGAGAGCCCATGCATGATCGACTGAAGCGTCTTGTTGGCCTTCTCCAGTTGCGTCGAATCGACGCCTCGGCTCGCGCCAGGGCCGCGCGCGCTCGTCGCGGCCAGGTCGAGTTGCGATGCCCACAGGCTGGTGTCTCTGCGCAGCGTCGATAGCTGATAGAACGATGCCTCGTCGTCGTTCAGGAAGCGCTGAAGCAGATCGTACGAGCGCATGGCTTCGACGGCACGCGACACCGGCCAGGCGAGCGATCGAAACCGCGCGCTGCCGACGCCGGTGAGGAAGTCCGCGTTCGCGTCGATATGCAGATTGGCGATCAGTTCCAGTTGCGAACTGACCGTGAGCGCTTGTCGCAGCGCGTCTTCCTGTTGCGATCGCGATCTCGCCGCGAAATAGCACGTCAGCGCAGCGAACGACGCAACTGCAAACAGAAAGATGACCGCTCCGAAAAGCCGGCCTCTTTTGGAGCCTCGAAGGCCCCGCACGAACCGCCGCACGTCTTTTTTCATTGCCACTTGCCGAACGCCAAATCTTTTGTAGTAGTGCGCGATGCGATGCCTTGAATGCGAATGCCGCTTCGAATCGCACCTGGCTCGCCCGACTGCCGTAGACCACTTAAGGAACGGCCTATCTCCGAACACTCTTATCGGCTGCTTATCCGTTTAGTTAAGTCAGGAGTCGTCCGTTTCGCGAGGCCGCGAAACGCGAACGAGTAAATCGTGCCGGTCATGTGCGCGATCATCGGTAAAACAGGGTTTTCATCAATGCGCGGCGTCGTTCCTTCCGACGATACTCAGGCACCACTTCTCGTCGGAGCACACCATGTCGCAAACGTTTCTCTCGCATCAGGAAATCTTTGAACGAAGCATCGACCACCTTCTCACGCAAGGATCGGCTTCGCTGCTGCCGCGAGGCGGTGGTGCTTACCGCGGACGATGCGGTGGCTGTCCCGTCGGCGCGCTGGTGCGGCCGGGCGACTATCGCACTGCCATGGAAGGCGTGCCGGTGCGCTTCATTCTCGCGGACCCGACGCGCGTTCCGGCTTATATGGATGTGGGCGTCGCCGCGCTCAGAAAGGCGCTCTTGCGGGCAAGGATCAACGTGTTCTCACCAGAAACGGTCGAACTGTTGAGCTGCTTGCAGAACGTACACGACGTTTTCGGCATCTGGGAGTGGGAGGACCGCCTGCGTTCCATCGCGCGCCAATTTGGCCTCTCGGCCGAGCGCTTGCAGCGCGCCGCCTAGTGAATCAAAGGCAACGCATCATGAAAGACCTGACGGAAATCTTCGCGAAAGTGCGGTCGCATCTGCTTGCGCAGCAGGCCTTATCCGTGGATGACGACGGAACCTGCCGCCTGCGCGGGCAAGACGGCCGCCGATGCGCGATCGGCATCCTGATCGATGACGCGCACTACGGTCATCCGCTGGAAGGCCTCGGAATCAGCTATTACAAGGCGGGGCAAGACGGTCCGCTACTGCGCGCGCTGGCGATGTCCGGTGTCGACGTCTATCGCGCGGAAACGTTAGCGCTACTTCACGACCTGGAAGATCTGCATGATGCAGGGGACGTCGCAGACTGGCCGCTTCAGCTTTCTGCTGTGGCCAAGCGTCACGCCATAGCGCTGACCGAGGACGCGATGGTTTGACGGCGCAAGGCGCGGCGACAAGGGCCGCGCCTTCATGCCCGTGCCTCGGCATCGTCCTAATCGGCGATAAGCAGTCAGATCAACCCCCAGTTCTGGGAATTCGGCGATCAACAAGAACCCTATAATCGCACGATACTACGCACCGCTCTCGATCTGACTGCGCGGCAAGCGTCCCGCTCTATCGCCCGGGCCAGGCAAAGAACATCAAAATCGCGTCGAACGCATGCAAATCAAAAACTCCAGACGGTGGGCGCCGCGCGGAGCAAAGAGGTGGCTCATCGCCGGAGCAGCACTTTTTGCCGCCGGCATCATCAGAACGATGCTGCACCCGTTGCTCGGTCCCGTCATGCCCGGCGCGGCTTTCCTGATCGCTGCGGCGCTCGTTCAGTACTATTGCGGCCTCGCGCCCGCCTCGTTCGTGATGTTGGCCGGACTCGTGATCGCCGACTATCTGTTCGTGGCGCCGTACGGGCGCATCGACGTCATCGACGCTTCCGACTTCCGGCTGCTCATCTCCTATCCGCTCATCACGATCGTCGTCATCACGCTCATGAGCGCTTGCGACGCGCGCAGTATCGCGCCGAGCTGCTCGCGGCGGTCGCGCAGTCGCGCTATGAAATGCTGCTGCGTCACGACAACGAGCGGCTCATCGCGCGTCGCGCCACGGACGAAATGCATCGCATGCTGCATCACATCGCGCAATACAATCGCTCGCTCGTCGTCATCAAGGCGCTCGACCTGGCGAACGGCGTGTCGCCCGGCAGTGTCGTGGCCGCGGCGACTGCCACGCGCAACGGCGTCTTCGACGACACATCGTTCGGCTCAGGCATCGCGTACGGGACGAAGCATGCCGAGGCGCACGAGGAGGATCTTGCCCGCGTAAGCGTTCGCCTGACGCCGGGGCATCACCGCATCCGTTTCCGGTCCGGCGGACGCGAGGACTGGCAACCCGTCGAGTGCGTGTGCGAGCGCTTCGTCACGCCGTCGGGCGACTTCCTGATTCTGCGAGCAGAAGACTGACTATGAACGCGCCCGAGTTTTCGTCGGCACACGGCCACGATCACGCCGTTTTACTTCTGCACGGCCTCTCCAGTTCGCCGCTCGAACTGCGTTTCCTCGCGCGATTTCTCGCCGACGAAGGTTTCGCGACGCATACGCCGGAATTGCGCGGATACAGCGCGGGCACCGGACACGAAGCGATGGAAGGATGGATCGATGCGGCCATCAACGAGTTCGACGCGCTCGCCGCCCGCTATCGCCACGTTTCCGTATGCGGGCTTTCGATGGGCGCGACGCTCGCAGCCGCCGTCGCGCAACGACGCCCGGACGCGCGCGCGTTGTTGCTGCTGTCGGTCACGCTCGACTATGACGGCCGGGCGATACCGTGGTACCGCTTTCTGCTCGACTATCTCTACTACACGCCGTTGCGCTCGCGCTACCGTTATCGCGAAGAGGAGCCGTACGGCCTGCGCAACGAGGCGTTGCGCTCGAAGATCGCGCGCGCAATGCAGAAGAATGAAATCAGTGAGGTCGGTCCCGCGTCCATCGCCATGCCGGCGCTGCACGAAGCGAGCCGCCTCGCTCACGCGGTGCGCAAGGAGCTCAAGGGCATCACGACGGACTGCCTCATCATTCACGCCATCGACGACGAGACGTCGAGCCCGCATAACGCCCGCTTCGTCGGCAAGAACGTCGGGGCGTCGTTCCTCCGCACGATCTGGCTCGACGATTCATATCACATGATCACATCGGATAACGAGCGCGAAGTCGTCGCGCGGGAATGCGCGCTCTTCTTGCGCGAAAGCGCGGCAGCGTCGGAATCGAACCATGCGCCGACGCCGGTCGTGTCGCGCGCCCTCGCGCGCCGGTTGCGGCAACTGGCGACCGTTGCGAGGAAAGCATGAATCGCACGTGCGCGGTCGCGGCGGCACTCGCCCTCCTGCTAACGGCCACTGCGCACGCGGCGAACGCTGATGAGCCGCCGCCCGCCAGTGACTGGAAGGTGTCGATCGGGCCCGGCCTGTATGTCTTTCCGAAGTATCCCGGCTCGTCGAAATTGCAGGTCCTGCCGTTCCCGGTTCAGGACATATCGTGGAAGGAACGCATCTTCTCGCAAGGCCCGGACGTGCTCGGCGTGAATGCGTTGAAGGGCGAGAACTATCACGTCGGTGCGTCGCTGAGCTTCGATTTCCAATCGCAATCCGCCTCCGACGACTCCCGTCTGAAGGGCTTGCCTGATGTCCACTACGGCCCCAAGCTGCGGCTTTTTGCAGACTACACGTGGTGGGCGTTCACGGGCGCGGCTGCCGTATATCAGGATATAGCCGGAACGGGGCAAGGTCTCACCGCGATGACGGATCTCTATATGTCGGCTCCGTTGGGCAAGCTCTTGCTCTCCGTCGGACCGGGTCTGACGTGGGCGAACGCGGCTTATACGAGGACGTTTTTCGGCGTCAGCGCGCAGGAAAGCGCCGCGTCGGGCTTGCCTCAGTACGCGACGCGTTCCGGCTTGCGCGATATCCACCTCGGCCTGAACGCTACCTACACGATGAACGCGCACTGGTCCGCCGATGTCACGGCGCAAATCGGACGCCTCGAAAAATATGCCGGCGGCAGTCCGATCACCGAGCGCCGTCTCGATCTCAACGGCGTGGCGTCTGTTGCATATCACTTCTGATGCCGCGAGGCGAGCGATAGTCGCGCGAGACTAGGCGTTGGCCTGCGTTTCCAGATGGCGCAGCAGCTTGCCCACCATCCATACGACGGTCATTCCGACCAGCACGAAGAACGCGGCGAGCGGCGTCAGCACCTGCACCGAGACGAAGCCCGCGAGTCCCATCATCGCCGACGAAACAAGCAGCAGCGCGCAACCTAGAATCGCGCTCGTCAGCCCCGCGATGTGCGGGAACAGCGAATTGCCTTTCGCCATGAGCGTCGGATACATCGCGCCGGCGCAAAAGCCCATCACGAGCACGGGCAGCGCGAGCGTCCATACGCGAAGGCCGACGGTCAACGCGAGCAGCAGCATGACGGCCGACGCAGCCGCCATTGTCCATGAGCCGATGCGCAGCCGCGCTTCGGCGCTCGGCAGACGCGGACCATGCACGCGGTTCGACAAGCCGCCGAAGAAGTACATCATGCCGATGCCGAGCGCGAGATAACCGAAGTACGTCGGCGGCTTGTGCAGCGTGTTCTGGACCATGAACGGTCCGACGATATTGAACACCAGCAGAATGCTGTAGCAGAGGCCCTGCGCGAGAAAGCAGCTCTGAAACACCGGACTTGCGAGCACCTTGCCCGCGTTCGCCATCAGCGTGCGAGGCTCGAGCCGCACCGGCCGCCGCAACGTCTCGCGATAACGCCATACGAGCGCCCACATCACGATCGAATAAATGAGCAGGAAGACGAGGCACGCCTTCCAGCCGAACGCGGTCTGCAGATGCGCGCCGATCACAGGCGCGACAATCGGGGCGAGCCCCCACGCGATCGAGATATACGTGAACGCGTGCATCAACGCGTGGCCCGAGAACGAATCGGTGATGATGGCCTTCGCGAGCAGATTCGTCGCCGCAATGCCGAAGCCTTGCAGGCAGCGCGCGATAAGAAACGTTTCGAGGTTCGTCGCGGCGAGCGACAGCAGGCAGCCGAGCGTGAAGACGACAAGGCCGAACGCGAGCACGCGCTTGCGGCCGTATGCGTCCGCCACCGGTCCGAGCGTCAGTTGGCCGAGCGCGTAGGCCGCCATGTAGCCCGAGACGCTCGACTGGATCGCTTGCGGCGAGGTCGCGAAATAGCGCGCCATCGCGGGCAGCGCGGGCACGTAGATGTCGATGGCAAGCTGCCCTGCCGATGCGAACAGACACACGAGGAACAGCAGAAAGCGCGGCGAGTTCGCCGGGCGCGCGGCGACGAACGTGCCGTCCAGATGAGCAGGGTTCATGAAAGCGACGAAAGCGACGAAGGAGCGGATGCCGTGACGAGGCATCCGCCGGTTCAGATGGAATGAGGCTTGGAAGCGGCGTCAGCGCGTATTCTGCCTGTCATCGCGCGATGCCGCCGAAGGCGCCACGTCCGCTATGCGCCGCTGCGGTTAGCGGCGACGCGTTGCGCGTCGGCATCGCGGGTCGATCCTTTCGCCGGACGCCCCGCCCAGTGGCCCGCGAGCATGGAGCCCGACAGGTTGTGCCACACGGAAAAGAGCGCGCCGGGCAGCGCGGCAATCGGTGTGAAGTAGAGCTTGCCGAGCGTCGCGGCGAGACCCGAGTTCTGCATGCCCACTTCGATCGCCAGCGTGCGGCAAACGGCTTCGTCGAAACCGAGCAGACGCCCGCCCCAGTAGCCGCCGAGCAATCCGATGCCGTTGTGCAGCACCACGCCGAGCGCCACGACGACGCCGACCGACGCGATGCTCTTCTGCGTTCCGCCGACCACCGCCGCGATGATCAGCAGGATCGACACCATCGACACGAGCGGCAGCACCGGCTCGATCTTGCGCACCAGCTTGCCGAAGAAATGATTCACGATCAGCCCGACGATGATCGGCAGGGCGACGATCTGCAGAATGCTCATGAGCATGCCGTGGACGTCCACGGCGATGGACGCGTCGACATAAAGGCGCGTGAGCAGCGGCGTCGCGAACACGCCGACGAGCGTGGAGAGCGCGCTGATCGTCACCGAGAGCGCGACATCGCCGCGCGCCAGATAGATCATCACGTTCGACGCCGTGCCGCTCGCGACGCTGCCGACGAGCACCATGCCCGCGGTGAGATCGGGCGGCATGCGCAGCGCCTTGGCGATAACCCAGGCGGCGAGCGGCATCACGAGATAGTGCAGCACGATGCCGGCGACGACCGGCGCCGGACGCGTGAAGACGCGCCGGAAATCGTCGATGGAAAGCGTCACGCCCATCGACAGCATGATGATGGTGAGCAGCGTCGTCACGTGCGGCGCGATGCCGGTGACCGATGACGGCGAGAAGTACGCGGCAACCGAAGCAAGTACGGCCCAAAGCGGGAAAAGACGGGTAATGCGGGCAAGCATGTGGTGCGGTCCTCGAATGTCGTGGCGTGTATGTTCTGGGCGAACGTCGAGCGCAGCAGCCGGCGCGTGATGCCCGGAAGGCGTCACGGCGACACGTTTCGCTGCGTCGGATGGCAAAGCGCGGCGTGGGTTGCGGGCCGCGTGTGGGACGAAATGCTTGCCTTCGTGGGGCGAATGCCCGTTGACGATGCCGCGCCGCGCGGGTCACGCGCGACGCGGCCATTTGGCGGGCAAGGCCCGTATTTTACCGGCGCCCGCCCGAAGTCCGCGCACCGCCCTGACAGGCGATGCCGATTCAGCGCGTCGACTCGATGGCTGCGGGGCTCAGATCGGTCGGAAAGCAGTGGGGATGTTCGAATCCCATCGGCGAGGCGCCCGTCGAATAGATGATGTTGTCAGTGTTGTTCGGCCCCTGCCCGCGCGGCACGTTGCCGAGTCCCGCGAGCTTGCGCATGCGGTATGCGATCGCATGATCCGCGCAGGCGCTGTCGCCGCTCACGCCCAGACCGCCGATCACCTTTCCGCCCGCATAGAGCGCCACGCCGCCGCCGAAGGTGATTACGCCGCCGAGCGTGCGCCCGATGCCGCTGCCGTGTTCCAGAAAGCGCGCATCGAACGGATTCGAGTTGTTCAGACCGTAGAGCGAGCCGCCCGGCTGCGTGGCCGCGTAGAGATTCGCCGTGGAGAGCGCGAGCGCATCGTTGGAGAAGCCGTTCGCCGTGTACGCCTTCGCAATGGCGATGGCGCGACTGCCGGGCCACGCGTCGCCCGTCTTGATGACGGAGCACAAGTGTCCTTCGCGATCCACGACCGCGGCCCACATCCGGTTCGGCTTGAAAATGCCGCCGTTGCCGTCGCCCGCATTGACGACTTTGGCCAGTTGATTCTCGACCAGCGAGACGGTTCCTTGGGGAAGCATGCAACGTCCCTGCGGATAGTCGTCGTAGCCGTACGCGTGAGCGAGCGGCGACACGAGTGCAACGGACATTGCGGCGGCCAACGAGTAAGACGCGATCATGCGCATGGCGATTCTCCCGACGTATTCACGATTTAACTACACGAGTGAAGCACTAAACCGATCGCTGCCTAACAAGATAGGATGCCTTAGTGAATAGAACGAACGTTGTTTCTTCGTCGTAAACCCTGAACGAAGAAGCGCGCGCTGCCTACGCAAGGCTCGTAGAAAGCGCGCTGTAATCGGAAGAAAGTCAGCCCGACACGGACGCTTCCACCACGGCGAGATAGGCCGCCAGCGCCCGCTTGACCTCGCGTAGATAGCGCTTCGCGAGTTGCACGTCGCCCATCGCGGGACGCAGCTTGATGGCGAGCGCGCCGCTCGCGAGCGCGCGCAACATGTCGACGTAAAGCGCGCGCTCGGCGGGCTTCACGCTCGCCATGCGCACGTCGATCACCTTCCGGAGCGTGCCGGACTCGCGCTTGGTCTTGTCGTCGTGCGGCATGACGGACATGAGGATGAGGCAATCCGGGTGCTGCTCCAGATACGTGATGTAAGGCGTCATGATGCGGTCGATCACCGCCTCCGACGACAACGTGCGCCACGTCTCGGTGTCGATCTTATCGAGCGCGTCGTCGATCTCGCCCATCGCCGCTTTGTGCCGGTCCCAGAGCGCGCTCAAGAGACTCTCGCGGTCCGGAAAGAAGTGATACATCGAGCCGATCGGCGTCTGCGCGCTGCGGGCTACGCCATGCATGGTCACGCCGGCGAGACCTTTTTCCACAATCAGATCGGCCGTCGCGTCGAGCACCGACTCGATGCGCGCGCGCCCGCGCGCCTGCAATGGCGAACGCGCGCTGTTCGCGCGTTCAGGCGCATGCGGGTCGTGATCCTGTGACTTCGTCATCGGGTCTCCAATCGTCGAACGAAACTAGACGCATCCGTCTACAATCATGCATACTAGACGATGCCGTCTAGTTTGGCGAGCGTGCCGCAAATGTCGCGGCCGCGCCATCGGATGCAGGTTCATTACGGCCGCCTTGCAGCGCGGTCATATCGAGGTTGGAGAAATCATGGCAGTTACAGCACCTGCACAGGGCGGCGAATCGAACGAGTCGACCCAACGCAAATCGTCGCGGCGACGCGTGCTGTTGCTCATCGTCGGCATCATCGCCATTGTCGCGGGCCTGATCTGGGGACTGCGCTGGTGGACGGTCGGCCGCTTCATCGAGAGCACGGACGACGCGTATCTTCAGGCAGACAGCGTGACCATCGCGCCGAAGGTAGCCGGTTACGTGACCGACGTGCTCGTCGCCGACAATCAGGCGGTGGCGGCGGGCGCACCGCTCGCGCGGCTCGATACCCGCCAGTATCAGGCGTCGCTCGATCAGGCCAAGGCCACGCTCGATGCGCGCGCCGCCGACATCCAGCGAGCCGAGGCGGAACTCAAGCAGCAGCACGCGAATGCCGACCAGGCCAAAGCGCAAGCCGAGGTATCGCGCGTGAGCCTCGCGCATGCCGAAGACGACGTGCGCCGTTATCGGCCGCTCGTCGCCACCGGGGCGGAAACC
Organism: Caballeronia sp. Sq4a; assembly: GCF_023170545.1. NCBI lineage: Bacteria > Pseudomonadati > Pseudomonadota > Betaproteobacteria > Burkholderiales > Burkholderiaceae > Caballeronia > Caballeronia sp. Sq4a. Next base: position 617,124 of record NZ_CP084253.1, read on the forward strand.
GAGGAGCGGCTCGCGAGCCTCGTGAGCACGCGCGATCAGGCTCGCGCGACGCTTGCCGCGAATCTGGCTGCGGCACGCTCGGCGGCCACGCAAATCGGCGCGACCGAGGCGCAGATCGTGCAGGCCCGCGCGCAGATGGAAGCCGCAGAGGCGCAGATGAACCAGTCGAAGCTCGATCTCAACGACACCACGCTGTATAGCCCGCTCGCCGGGCGCGTCGGCGACCGCACCGTGCGCGTCGGCCAGTACGTGCAGCCGGGCACGCGTCTGATGACGGTGGTGCCGGTGCAGAGCGTGTATCTCGAAGCGAACTTCAAGGAAACGCAAGTGGGCCGCATGCGCGTCGGCCAGCCGGCGACGCTGCACGTCGATGCGCTGAAGGGCACCGAGCTGCACGGCGTCGTCGAGAGCTTCTCGCCCGGCACCGGCGCGCAGTTCGCGCTGTTGCCGCCGGAAAACGCCACCGGCAACTTCACGAAGATCGTGCAGCGCGTGCCGGTGCGCATTCGCATCGACACGGGGCCGCAAACGCGTCAGGTCCTGCTGCCGGGCCTGTCCGTGACCGTCGACGTGGACACGAAGTCGGCCACCGATGACAGCAAGCGCATCGCAGCCGAGAACCATCATGACTGAGGCAAGCGCGAACGCGCCGGCACGCGCCACCGCGACAGACTGGATCGCCGTGACCGCCGGCGCGCTCGGCGCGCTGATGGCCACGCTCGACATCTCCATCACGAACTCGGCGCTGCCGCAGATCCAGGGCGAAATCGGCGCGACCGGCACCGAAGGCACGTGGATCTCCACCGGCTATCTGATGTCGGAAATCGTGATGATCCCGCTCGCCGCGTGGCTCACGCGCGTCTTCGGTCTGCGCAATTTCCTGCTCGGCAACGCGGTGCTCTTTACGATGTTCTCCGCCATGTGCGGCCTTTCGCATTCACTGCCGATGATGGTGGCCGGCCGCATCGGCCAGGGCTTCACCGGCGGCGCGATGATTCCCACGGCGCAGACCATCATCCGCACGCGGCTGCCGCGCGAGCAGATGCCGGTGGGCATGACCATCTTCGGCCTGATCGTGCTGCTCGGCCCGCTCATGGGGCCGGTGGTCGGCGGCTGGCTCGCCGAAAACATCTCGTGGTCGTGGTGCTTCTTTCTGAACTTGCCGGTGGGCGTCGCGCTGGTGGCGCTGCTGCTTTCCGGCTTGCCGTCCGAGAAGTCTCAGTGGGACGCGTTCTTCAAGGCCGACTGGATCGGCATTGCGGGTCTCGCTATCGGGCTCAGTTCGCTCACGGTCGTGCTCGAAGAAGGCCAGCGCAATCAGTGGTTCGAGTCGAGCGAAATCGTGTTGCTCTCGTGCGTCGCCGCGTTCGGCATGGTGCTGATCGCCGTGTCACAGGTCATTGCGAAGCGCCCGATCGTGCGGCTCTCGCTGTTGCGCAATCCGCGCTACGCGAGCGTCATTCTGATCGTCTTCGCCGTCGGCGCCGGACTCTATTGCGTGTCGTTTCTGCTGCCGCAGTTCCTGAGCATCGTGGCAGGCTACAACGCGCTGCAGTCGGGCTCCATCATGCTGATTTCCGGCGTGCCCGCGTTTCTCATCATGCCGGTGCTGCCGCGCCTGCTCGGCAAGGTGGACTCACGCGTGCTCGTGATCGCGGGCCTTCTCTGCTTCGCCGGAAGCTGCCTGCTGGACATTTCGCTGACCGCGCAGAGCGTCGGCCACGACTTCTTCTGGTCGCAGATTCTGCGCGGCATCGGCCAGATGCTCGCGATGATGCCGCTCAATCAGGCGTCGATGGCCGCGGTGTCGCGCGAAGAATCGGGCGATGCGGCCGGGCTCTACAACATGGCGCGCAATCTCGGCGGCTCGGTCGGGCTCGCGATCCTCGGCACGGTGATCGACCGGCGCAACGACTTTCATAACGCGGCCATCCGCGAATCCGTGACGGCGAATTCGGTCATCGGGCAGGAGCGCATCGCCGGAAGCGCCGCGAGTTTCTTCGCGCAGACCGGCGACATGGCGCACGCGAAGTTGCAGGCGCTCGGGCAACTCTCGATGCAGATCGGCCAGCAAGCCGTCGTCATGACGTACTCCGAAACGTTTTACGTGCTCGCCATCGCGCTGCTCGCCTGCCTGCCGCTCGCGATGTTGCTGAAAACGCCGTCGTTCAAACCCGGCGAAGCGCCGTCCGCCGGACATTGAAGCAATGAATCTCCACACGATGTCCCGTTATCACTTTCGCTTCACTCGTCTGCTGCCGCTCGCGGCGCTCGCGCTCGCGGCCTGCACCGTCGGACCCGACTATCACGGCGCGCCGGATGTCGCCGCGCAATCGGTGCAAAGCGGCGCGTTCGTGCGCGCGCCGTCGCAGGGCGTGCTCGCCACGCACGCGCCGGCCGCATGGTGGCGCTCGCTGAACGACCCGCAACTCGACGCGCTGATCGACGCCGCGCTCGCCGGCAATCTCGACGTGAAGATGGCGCAGGCGCGTCTGCGCCAGGCGCGCTCGCAATTGCGCGGGGAACGCGCGAACGCATTGCCGAAGGCTTCGGCGTCCGCGGCGGCGTTGCGCATGCGCTCGCCTGACACGGCCATTCTCGGCGGATCGGAAGGCTCGGGCGGCCGTGGCCCGCTGGACTTCTACACCGTCGGCTTCGATGCATCGTGGGAGATCGACCTCTTCGGCGGCACGCGCCGCGCCATAGAAGCGGCATCGGGCGAAGCGGAAGCCGTGCAGGCCGATCTCGCCGATACGCAAGTGTCGCTGGCCGCCGAAGTCGCGTCCGCCTATATCGACTTGCGCGACGAGCAAGAGCGGCTCGCGCTTGCGCAGCGCACCGCCGACTATCAGCAGCAGATGCTCACGTTGACCGAGCAGCGCCGCGCACGCGGCACGGCGGCCGAAGTGGATGTCGAGCGCCTCAACACGCAGGTCAACACGACGCGCGCGACGCTCGTGCCGCTGCAAGTGCAGATCACCGATTCGCTGGATCAACTCGCGGTGCTGACGGGCCGCGCGCCCGGCGCGCTCGACGTCGAACTCGCGCAGCCCGCGCCGCTGCCGACGCTGCCCGCGTCGGTTCCGATCGGCGATCCCGCGACGATGTTGCAGCAGCGCCCGGATATTCGCGCGGCGGAGCGGCGTCTCGCATCGAGCAACGCGCAGATCGGCGAGCATATCGCGGATTATTTTCCGAAGGTCTCGCTGCTCGGCGATATCGGTTTCTCGGCGTCGGAGCCGGGGCATCTGATTCGCAAGGAGAACTTCTCGTGGCTGGGCGTGCCGTATCTGCAATGGAACGTGCTCGATTTCGGCCGCACGGCGGCGAGCGTCGATGCAGCGAAGGCATCGCGTGACGAAGCGGAAGCGCGTTACGGCAAAACGGTGCTCGCCGCGCTGAAGGACGCGAATTCGGCGCTTTCACGCTATGGCAATCAGCGCGAGCATGTCGTGCGGCTTCAGGAAGTGCAGGCGTCGTCGGAGCGGTCGGCTACGCTCGTGCGTCAACGGTACACGGCGGGCGTATCGACGCTCATCGACTTGCTCGACGCTCAGCGCACCGAGTTCGCCGCGCAACAGGACGTGGTCGCGGCGCGCGCCGAGTTGCTGAGAGATTTCGTGTCGCTGCAAAAGAGTCTCGGCCTCGGCTGGCAGCAAGCGTCGGACTCGACTTCCTGACGAGAACATTCGATTGCTCTGCGGAATGCATCTTGCGACAGCGTTCAGTCTTGAACCTGTGCTTCCGGCATCACGCGGAGAATCGAATGCATCAAGCGAAACACCCTGCCACACGCTTCACCACTCTTACACGCGCATTGCTGATCGCGGCGAGCGCCGCGGCGTTCTCAACCGCCACGCAAGCACAAAGCGAAATACAAGCCGCGTCCGCAGCCGTGGCGGCGAGCGCGCCCGCCTCGTCGCCGCTGCCGCCGTCCGAGCTCTACGGCGAGCTATATCGCGAGGTGCAACTCGCGCACGTCTATCCCGATAGCAAGACGTTCGCCGACATGACGCCGAACGTGTCGCCGCAGCAAGTCATGATCGACTATGCGAACCGGACGCAGCCGTTCGATCTCGCGCGCTTCGTCGGCTCGCACTTCACGCTGCCCCAACGGGCAACCAAGGGCTATGCGTCCGACCCGAACGAAAGCGTGACGCAGCATATCGACACGCTCTGGACCGTCCTGCGCCGCAATCCGGATGCGAACGCGAGCCCGTGGTCATCGCTGTTGCCGCTGCCGTATGCGTATGTCGTGCCGGGCGACCGTTTCGATGAGATCTACTACTGGGATTCCTACTTCATCATGCTCGGACTGCGGCAAAGCGGGCAGCGCGAGTTGATGAAAAACGAACTGGATAACTTCGCGACGCTCATCGACCGATACGGGCATATTCCGAACGGCAACCGCAGCTACTATCTGAGCCGCTCGCAGCCACCCTTCTTCGCGCAGATGGTTCAGCTCGCGACGGAAACCGACGGCGACAGCGCGTATCTGCGCTATCTGCCGGAACTCGCGCGCGAATACGCGTACTGGATGGACGGCGAGAACAAGGTCGCGCCCGGCGAGGCGTATCGGCATGTCGTGCGTCTTTCGGACGGCACGCTCCTGAACCGCTATTGGGACGACCGTGCCACGCCGCGCGACGAGTCGTATCGCGAAGACGTGGAGACGGCGAAACAGATGCCGCAACGCAATGCCGAAGACCTCTGGCGCAATCTGCGCGCGGGCGGCGAAACCGGCTGGGACTTCAGTTCGCGCTGGTTCTCGGACGGCAAGTCGCTCGCGACGATCGAAGTCACGTCGCTCGCGCCGGTCGATCTGAACGCGCTGCTCTACGATCTCGAACGCACGCTGGCGCGGGCGTATCGCGTGAAAGGCGATGCCGCGCAAGCCGAAGACTTCGAACAACGCGCGCACGCGCGGGCGCAGGCAATCCGCAGCCATCTCTGGGACCCGCAACTGCACGCGTTCGGCGATTACGATTTCGTCGCGCATGCGCTCACGCATCGCCTGAGCGCCGCGACGGTGTATCCGCTGTACGCGGGCATCGCGACGAAAGCGCAGGCGAGCGCGGTGGCATCGACGATTCGCGGGAAGCTCCTGCGCGCGGGCGGCCTCGCGACCACGACGGTGCGCTCCGGCCAGCAATGGGACGAGCCCAACGGCTGGGCGCCGCTGCAATATCTCGCGATCATGGGCCTGCGTCGCTATGGCGAGTCCGCGCTCGCGCGCCAAATCGCGGAGCGCTGGATTCAGACGAACGTCGCGTATTACCAGCATACCGGCAAGCTCGTCGAGAAATACGATGTCGACGCGAAAGCCGGATCGACCGCAGCGGGCGGCGGCGAGTATCCGTTGCAGGACGGCTTCGGCTGGACCAACGGCGTGCTGCGCACGTTGATGGTCATGTATCCGTCGGCGGCGGGCGCGACCACGCGTCCGGTCGATGTCCCTTCCGGCGCGGCCGGCGTCGCGGACGCGGCGGCTTCGGCGGCGAAGGCGTCGAAGAATACGCATCGGCTGGCACCGACGCCGAGCGGCGAATGAGCGGCGTAGGATCGTCGGAAATCGGGACCGTGCGCGGCGCTATACTCACGCGCTTTTTCGCCACGCACGGCCTGAAGGACAACCGATGAACGCAATTCCCCCTTGCCCGCACTGCCATTCCGAATTCACGTATGAAGACGGCGGCGCGTACGTCTGCCGGGAGTGCGCGCACGAATGGAGCGCAAAGGCGGACACCGCTGCCGAAGCATCCGCGAAGGTCTATCGCGATTCGGCGGGCAACGTGCTCAACGACGGCGACACCGTCACCGTCATCAAGGACCTGAAGCTGAAAGGCTCGGGCGGCGTCATCAAGATGGGCACGAAGGTCAAGAACATTCGCCTCGTGGATAGCGACCACGATATCGACTGCGAGATCGACGGCTTCGGCGCGATGAGCCTTAAATCGGAGTTCGTGCGCAAGGCTTGAGCGGTCGAACGGTGGCAAGCGCATTGTAAAGATGCGTTACGATGCGTGTTTTCCACGCTGCCCCCCGCCGTTTCGTCTTGATTGCGTCCGAATTCAAAGTCATCGCCCGCGCGATGCTCGCCCGTCTCGCGGCCCGGCTGCGTCCGCACGGCCGGCCGCGCACGCTTCTGCTGCTGCCGGCGCTCTTCGTCCTGTATGTGCTCGCGCTGATTCCGTTCACGCCCGGCATCAGCGATATCCGCAAGGCCAAGGTCGATCAGCCCGCGCAGATTCTTTCCGCCGATGGCAAGCTACTCGCCGAATTCAAGCCGACGCATCGCGAATGGGTCAGCGTGAAGCAGGTCTCGCCGTACGTCATCGACGCGCTCATCTCGACCGAAGACCGGCGGTTCTACTCGCATCACGGCATCGACTGGCGGCGCACGGCGTCGGCGGCGCTGCACACGTTCTCGGGCGATCGCCAGGGCGGCTCGACGCTCACTCAACAACTCGCGCGCAATCTGTATCCCGATGAAATCGGCCGCTCGCAGACACTCACGCGCAAGCTCAAGGAAGCGATTACCGCGTTCAAGATCGAAGCCGTTTATTCGAAGGACGAGATTCTCGAAACGTATCTGAACACGGTGCCGTTTCTGTACAACGCCTACGGCATCGAAATGGCCGCGCGCACGTACTTCGGCAAGTCGGCGGGCCAGCTCGACGTGCTCGAAAGCGCGACGCTCATCGGCATGCTGAAGGGCAACAGCTACTACAACCCCGTGATCAATCCCGAGCGCGCGCTCGACCGCCGCAACATCGTGCTCGGGCAGATGGTCCGCTTCGGGCATCTTCCTCCCGCGAAACTCGACGCGCTCGCGAAGCGGCCGCTGCGCATCGACTTCGAGCGGCAGACCGAAGAGCCGGGACGCGCGCCGCATTTCGCGCAGCAGTTGCGCAAGTGGCTGATCGCGTGGGCCGACGACAACGACTTCAATGTCTATTCGGACGGGCTCGTCGTGCGCACGACGATCGACTCGCGCCTTCAGTCGATGGCCACGCAGGCGCTCACGTGGCAGGGCAATCAGTTGCAGTCGATCGCCAATGCCGCTTGGAACGGACACGGCGGCTGCGCGAACGCGGACGCCGATCTGGCGCGCGCGTTCGTGCGCGAGACGAGCGAATACCGCGCCGCCCGCGATGCCGGCGCGACCGACGCGGACGCCCTCAAGCATCTCATGGCGGATCGCGCGTTCATGCGCAACGTCTGCGAGAACAAGACGCGCGTGCAGGCCGCGTTCCTCGCGCTCGACCCGCGCAACGGGCAGATCAAGGCGTGGGTCGGCAGCCGCGACTTCACGCAGGACCCGTTCGACCACGTGCAACAGGCGCGGCGTCAGCCGGGCTCGACGTTCAAGCCCTTCGTCTATGGCGCGGCGTTCGAGCGCGGCGCGCTGCCGACGGATACGTTCATCGATCGGGACGTGACCATTCCGGTGAAGGGCAACGAGACCTGGCATCCCACCGACGAAGCGCCGCCGAGCGGACGTCCGGTCAGCCTGCGCGACGGCATCGCGTTCTCGAAGAACCGCATCACCGCGCAACTGATGCAGTCGGTCGGCCCGGCGCGCGTCGCACGTCTCGCGCGGGACATGGGCGTGCGCGAGAGTCATCTCGATGTGGTGCCGTCGCTTGCGCTCGGCACGAGTCCGGTGACGCTGAAAGAGATGGTCTCGGCGTACGGCACCATCGCCGACAACGGCAATTACATGGAGCCGCTACTCGTCACGCGCATCGAGAACCGCAAGGGCGACGTGCTCGCGCAATTCGAGAGCACGCCGGAGCGGGCGCTGTCGATCGACGCGACGCACAAGCTCGTCGACGTGATGCGCGATGTCGTGAATCGCGGCACGGCCACGGCCATTCGCACGCGCTTCGGGATTCGCGGCGATGTCGCGGGCAAGACGGGCACGACGCAGGACAACGCGGACGGCTGGTTCATCCTGATGCATCCGCAACTGGTGGCGGGCGCGTGGGTCGGCTTCAACGACAGCCGCGTGACGCTGCGCAGCGACTACTGGGGACAAGGCGCGCATAGCGCGTTGCCGATGGTCGGCGACTTCGTGCAGCGCGCGTTGCGCTCGCGCCTGATCGACTCGCGCGCGCGCTTCGACACGCAGGCGCCGCCGAGCGCGTGGCAGACTTTCGTCACGCGGCTGCGCGGATGGATCGACGAGACGTTCGCGAAGAAACCCGCGCAGACGGCGGTGCACAAGCCAGTGCGCGTCAAGCGTGCGCCTGCGCAACCGGCGGCAGAAGTGACGGAAGAGCCGCCTCAGCCGCCTATCCTCCCTGCAGTACCACCGCTGCTTCCTGCTTCGACCGCTTCGCCTGCCGTGACCGCGAGCGAGGCGCCCGCGGCGGCATCGGCCACGGAGCCGTAAGCTCAGGCTTCCGAAAAGAACCCGGCGACGATATCGTCTTTGAGACGCGCGAGTCGCGCATCGGTGCGCGCGCGCGGACGCGGCACGTCGACATCGACGATGTCGGCGATGCGTCCCGGCCGCGCCTGCATCACCACCACGCGATCCGCGAGCAGCACCGCTTCCTCGACATCGTGCGTGACCAGCACCATCGTGATCCGCTCGGCGGCCCAGATGCGTTGAAGTTCGTCCTGCATGCGGGCACGCGTGAGCGCATCGAGCGCGCCGAACGGTTCATCGAGCAGCAACAGGCGCGGCCGATTGACGAGACCGCGCGCAATCGCCACGCGCTGCGCCATGCCGCCCGACAGCTGATGCGGATAGTGCCGCTCATACCCGCGCAGGCCGACGAGCGCGATATGCTCGGCCACTGCCTTCGCCTTGTCGCGCTTCGACAAGCGCGCGTTGCGCAGCGCCACCGCCACGTTCTGTTCCACATCGAGCCATGGAAACAGGCGGTGATCCTGAAACACGATGCCGCGCGATAGATCCGTCGACACCACGCGCGCGCCGTCGAAGTCGATTTCGCCTTCGAAAGCGTCATCCAGGCCCGCGACGAGCCGCAAGAGCGTCGACTTCCCGCATCCGCTCGCGCCTACGATGCTCACGAACTCGCCGCTCTGCACGTTCAGATCGATGCGTTCCAGCACGGGCGCGCTGTCGTCGCCCGCGAAACGCTTGCTCACGTGCCGCAAGGCGAGGCTGCCGTCCTTCGCTGCTATCGCTTCCATTCGTTCTTCTCCTCAAACATAGCGCGATGCATCGAACCATCGCCGCTGGATCGCGCGGGCGAGCGCATTGAGCGCCCAACCCGTTATGCCGACGACGACCACGCCGAACAGAACGAGGTCCATCCGGAACTGCTCGCTGCCGTCCACGAGCGTATTGCCGATGCCGCTGCCCGCCACCAGCAAATACTCCGCGCCGAGCGTGGCGAGCCACGAATAGATGAGCGCGAGGTAGATACCGGTGAAGACGGACGGCAATGCCGCGGGCAAGACCACATGCGCGAGCATTTGCAGCTTGCCGTAGCCGAACGTGCGCGCGACCTCGGTCCATTGCGGCGGCACGGCGCGAATGCCGTCGCTCGTATGCACGACGACCGGCACCAGCGCGGCGAGCGAGAGGAAGACGACCTTCGCGACATCGCCGAGTCCGAACCACACGGAGATGAGCGGAATCCACGCGAACAGCGACACCTGCTTGAACGTGTCGAAGCTCGGCGCAATGGCGCGATGCGCGAGCCGCGAGATGCCGAGCAGCGCGCCCAAGGCGAGGCCGAGCGTGGTGCCGATCAGAAAGCCCGTCAATTCCCGCGCGAGCGATGCCGACAACGCACGCGCGAGCCCGCCGCTTTTCGCCTGTTCCAGCGCGACATGAAGCACTTGCGCGGGCGAGACCATCACGCCGTGGCCGGGCTGCGCATGACGAGAGACGAGCCACCACAGCGCGAGCGCCGCGAGCGGCAGCACGACGCCGCGCCAGCGCTGCGGACCGGCTGTACGCTGCTTATCGGGCGTTCCGGCTTCGAGTTCGAGTGTGGACATGTCGGCTCCTTAACCCGCGTTCGCGCGATTCAGCCTGCGTTCCACCGCGCCGAGCGAGCGGTCCGCGATGAACCCGATCGCGCCCACGATCAGCACCGACGCCAGAACGAGATCGAGCTGGAAAAGCTGGCGGCCGTAGACGATCAGATACCCGAGCCCTTCCGACGACGCGACGAGTTCCACGACGACGAGCGTCAGCCACGCCTTCGTGAACGCGAGGCGCACGCCGGTGCCGATCATCGGAATGGCGGCGGGCAGCGTGACGTGAAGAATGGTCTGCCAGCGCGAGTAGCGATACACGGACGCCACTTCGCGCAGCGCGGGCGGCGTATTGCGAAAGCCCTGGAGCGTGCTCAGCGTGACCGGCACGAGCGCGGCATGGCCGATCAGCAGATACTTCAACGGCTCGCCGATGCCGACGACGATCATCAGAAACGGAAGCCATCCGAGCACGGGCACCTGCACGATCGCATTGAAGCTCGGCAGGACATACGCTTCGAGCGAGCGCGACAGACCGAGCGCCGCACCCAGCGCGACGCCGAGCGCCACGCCGCCGATAAAGCCGACCGCCACGCGCGAGAGGCTCGCGGCCAGATGCGTCCATAGCTCGCCGCTTCTCGCGAGCGCGCCGAGCGTTTCGAAGACGAGCGCGGGCGCCGGCAAGACCTGCGCGGAAATCCATCCGAAGCGCGCGCCGAGCACCCACAACACCGCGCACACAACGGGCAAGAGCCAGGGAAGCGCCGTCCATCCGGCCGCGCGCAGCGTCTGCGCGCCGAACACGCGAGAGCGGGCGCGCTCGGCCGTGGGCAACGCGCGGGACAGTGTGTTCGCCATGAGCCTGTTCTCCGTGAAGGTTGAGCGCGTCACGCCTGCGGCTTGCCGGACGCATCGAAGCGCGGCCAGTAGCCATCGAGCTTCAGCGACTTGATGGCTTCGTCGAGATACTTCGGCTCGAACCAGCCGTTGACGCTGACGGGCTGACGGATCAGGTTGAGGCGCAGCGCGTCGTCGGCGACGGCCTGATAGCGCGCGACCAGAAACGGATCGATGAGCGGCGACATGCGTTCCTTCATCGGCTGGTTCGCATACTCGGCCTGCCATGATTCGACCGGCACGCCGCTTTTCGCCCACAGCGCGAAGAGCGCGTTGCGGTTCGCTTCATCCGACGACCATTGCGCCGCCTGCACCACCGCCGTCACCACTTTCTGCACCGTATCGGGATGCGCGTGCTCGAAGTCTTCCAGCACGAGCAGATGCGCCTGGCGCGTCAGCTGCAAGCCGTCATTGCGCGACGCGTAGACGATCTTCGCCAGCCCCTGACGCTGCAACTTGAACAGCGAATAGTCGAGGAACACCGCATCCACGCCCTTCGACGCGAGCGCCGCCTGCGCCGCCGCCGTATCGAGGTTGATGACGCGCAAGTCGCGCTCGCTCAGTCCGTTCTCCTTGAGCACGTTGTCCGTCACGAGCTGTAGATTCGTACCCCGAAATATTCCGACGCGCTTGCCCTTCAGGTCCTTCACGCCCTTGATGTCGGAGTCCGGCGGCACCGCGAGATACACGCCGGTGCGCACGTTCGACGCGAGTAGCAAATGCGTCTTGAGTCCGTTGGCGCGTCCGAGCACCGAGGGCAGATCGCCCTGATACGCGAAGTCGACTTGCTTGTTCGCGAGCGCCTCGTTCACGGCAGGTCCCGCGCCTTTGAAGAAGAGCCATTGCACATTGATGTGCTCGGGCTTCAACGCATCTTCCACGCGATGCTGCAATTGCGCGGTCGCGGCAGGCGATCCGCCGAACGTCGGGGGATCGCCCATGCCTTGTTGCGCGACGCCGATGCGCACCACGTCGGGCTGCGCTGCATGCGCGGCGCATAACAGTGCCGCGCCGAACCACGCGGCCACACTGCGTGTGATGAGGACAGAGAGTCTGCTCGATTTCATCGCTTGATCGCTAGAGTGAAGGGCGTCGGCAAAGATCAGTGCGTGCGCGTCTCGCGCTTGACGATGCGGCTCGTGCGTCCGTCGATGCCCACGGGCACATCGCCATGCACGGTCGCGCGCCGCACCACGCGATGCGCGTCGCCGTAATCGTTCACCGCGTAGTGCTGCGTCGCGCGGTTGTCCCAGATCGCGACGTCGCCCTGCGTCCAGCGCCAGCGCACGGTGTTCTCCAGACGCGTGATGTGATCGTGAAAGATCGCGAGCAGCCGGTCGGAATCCCGCTGCGACAAGCCGATGAAACGCTGCACGAAGTGGCCGAGGACGAGCGTGCGCTCGCCCGTCTCCGGATGCACACGCACCACCGGATGCTCGGTCTCGTACAGCGTGGAGGTGAACTGCTGGCGGTACTCGCGGTCCGCTTCGGTGTCCGGCGTATTGCGCGCGGCGGCGTAGTCGTAGGCGTTTGTATGCAGCGCCCACAAGCTGTCGGCGAGTTCGCGCAACGCTTGCGGCAAGTGCTCGTATGCTGCGGCCGTGTTGGCCCAGACCGTGTCGCCGCCCGCAGGCGGAATCACCACGCCGCGAAGAATCGAAATCTTGGGGTACGCGTCGACGAAGGTGACATCGGTATGCCACGAGTTTGCGCGCGCGCCGTGCTTCGAGTCGAGTTCGAGCAGGCGGCTGCCGCTTGCAAGCGAAGGCACCGTCGGATGTGCGACCGTCTCGCCGAAGCGGGCGGCGAAGGCTTCCTGCGCGGCGTCGTCGAGATGCGACTGGCCGCGGAAGAACAGCACCTTATGACGAAGCAGCGCCGCGTTGATGACGCCGATGGCGGCATCGTCGAGATCCGCCGAGAGCGTCACGCCCCGCACTTCGGCACCGATGCGCCCGCCTATCGGGCGGACCTGAAGCGGCTCGTGTGACGTGGCGGGCTGGCGTGCGGTATCGCTGGAAGATTCGTTGGCGAGCGAAACGGTATCGGACATCGTGGGCTCCGTTGATCTTGGTGTCGGTTGGGAGAAAACATTGAAGCATCTCGCCACCGCCTGACCAACGAAGCGTTTCGACTTAGCTTTACAGCGTCGATCTCATGCGCAAAGCATGTGCGTATTGCTGAAGCTCGCCGATGCTCGCCTCCAGTTCGGCACTCAATTGCGCCATCAGTTCCGCAGCCGGCATCTCGCGCGCGAGCGCCGCCGCTTGCCCCGCCCACTGCGCGCCGTAGCCGAACTCGCCCTTCGCCTTCGCCGCCGCGTGTAAGGCCTTGCCGGCGTCGTAGGTGATCGGATAATCCGGATGCGAAGGCGCGCCCGCGCTGCGGCCCAACTCCGTGAACTTGTTGACGAGGCCACGCGCGACGCGTCCCGAGATCGCCGCCGTGAACGTCGTGCGAGTCGCGGCATCGCTCAGGATGGCACGGCGAAAACCCGCGTCGATCGACGTCTCTGTGCAAGGCACGAAGGCCGTGCCCATTTGCGCCGCCTGCGCGCCGAGCGCGAGCGCCGCCGCGATGCCCGCGCCATCCATGATGCCGCCCGCCGCGATCACGGGCACGTCGAACTTGCGTGCGATCAGGCGCGTGAGCGCGAACGTCCCGATACGGTCGTCGTCGGCTTCGGTGTCGAAGACGCCGCGATGCCCGCCCGCTTCGACGCCCTGCGCGATGATCGCATCCATGCCCGCGGCGGCTAGCTGGTCCGCTTCCCGCAGGTTGGTGGCGGCGGCCATCAGCGTAATGCCGGCCTTGCGCAACGCGTCTATCGCGTCTTTAGATGGCAGTCCGAAGTGAAAGCTCACGATGGCAGGCTTCTCTTCGACGAACACCTTCAGCATGGCATCGTCGACGACGAAGCTCGTATAGATTTCAGCGAGCTTTTGCGGCGGTTTGGCGTCGTACTGCGCGAAAAGCGGCGCGAGCCAGTCGATCCATGCCTTCTCGACGGCCTCGTTCGCCTGCGCCGGACGATGGCAGAACACGTTGATGTTGAACGGCTTGTCTGTCAGCGCGCGCGTTTCGCGGATCACGTTGCGCGCGCCTTCCGCGTTCATCGCGCCGACGCCGAGCGAGCCGAGCCCGCCCGCATTCGATACCGCCGCCGCGAGCGCGGGCGTGCTGACGCCTGCCATCGGCGCCTGAATGATCGGCTTCGTGATACCGAGCAAGGGCATCAAGGTGTTGTGTCTCGTCTGCTGAGTCATTCGAATGTCCTCTCACGCGGTCAACCGGCACGCACAAAGTACAACGCCCGCTGAACTCCGAGAAGTCAGCGGGCGTCAAGTTCATGCACTCATATATTACTTCGCGGTCGGCATCACGAATTCCGCGCCCTTCTCGGTGCTTTCGGGCCAACGCTGCATGATCGACTTCTGCTTCGTATAGAAGCGCACGCCTTCTTCGCCGTAGGCATGCGTGTCGCCGAAGAGCGAACGCTTCCAGCCGCCGAAACCGTGCCATGCCATCGGCACCGGAATCGGCACGTTGATGCCGACCATGCCCACTTCTATGCGTCGGCCGAATTCGCGAGCGATATGTCCATCGCGCGTGTAGCATGCGACGCCGTTGCCGAACTCGTGCGCGTTGACGAGATCCACTGCTTCGCTGAAGTCCTTCGCGCGCACGCACGCGAGCACCGGCCCGAAGATCTCTTCCTTGTAGATGCGCATCTCCGGCTTCACGTGGTCGAACAGCGTGCCGCCCGTGAAAAAGCCGTCTTCGTGACCCGGCACTTTCAGGCCGCGCCCGTCGACGACGAGTTGCGCGCCCTCGTCCACGCCCATCGCGATATAGCCCTCGATGCGTTCGAGCGCGGCGCGGGTGACGATCGGGCCCATTTCGGCGTCCGGCTCCATGCCGTTCTTCACGACGAGCTGGCGGGCGCGTTCGGCGAGGCGCGGCACGATCTTGTCGGCGACATCGCCGACCAGCACGGCGACCGAGATCGCCATGCAGCGTTCGCCCGCCGAGCCGTACGCCGCGCCGATCAGCGCATCGACGGCCTGGTCGATATCCGCATCCGGCATCACGACCATGTGATTCTTCGCGCCGCCGAGCGCCTGCACGCGCTTGCCATGCTTCGCGCCCGTTTCGTAGATGTAGTTCGCGATAGGCGTCGAGCCGACGAAGCTGATCGCGCGAACGTCCGGATGTTCGAGCAGCGCATCCACGACGACCTTGTCGCCCTGAACGACGTTGAAGATACCGTCGGGCAAGCCGGCTTTCTTCAGCAGATTCGCCATGAAGAGCGACGCGGACGGATCGCGCTCGCTCGGCTTCAGAATGAATGCGTTGCCCGTTGCAATCGCGACCGGGAACATCCAGCACGGCACCATGCACGGGAAATTGAACGGCGTGATGCCCGCGACGATGCCGAGCGGCTGGCGCAGCGTCCAGTTGTCCATGCCCGTGGAGACTTGTTCCGTGAAGTCGCCTTTCAGCAGTTGCGGAATGCCGCACGCGAATTCGATCACCTCGATGCCGCGCGTCACTTCGCCCTGGGCGTCGGAAAACACTTTGCCGTGCTCGGCCGTGATGATCGCGGCGAGTTCGTCGCGGTGCTGATTCATCAGTTCGAGAAAGCGCTGCATGATGCGCGCGCGGCGGATGGGCGGCGTGTCGCGCCATGCGGGAAAGGCCGCCTTCGCGCTTTGCACCGCCGCTTCGACGTCCGCCGCTTCGCCCAGCACGAGCTTGCGCGGACGCTCGCCGGTCGCGGGGTTGAAGATGGGCTGCGAGCGCGCGCCCGATCCGCTCACTCGCTCGCCGTGAATGTAGTGGACGACATCGGCGGTATCGTTGAAGGCTTGCATTTCGTCTCCTGTCTCGAACGTTTCGGCAATACGACAAGTGTAGGAAGCGAATCGAGCCGTGCAAAGGCGCTATGATTGAACTCGTTGTTCACTATGGCAAACAATCCGCGCATGGACGAGCAAAAGATCGAAGCGCTCTGGACGCATCTGCACTGGCTGACGGTGCTCGCCGAACAAGGCAGCTATACGGCGGCGGCGGCGCGGCTCGGCGTGAGCAAGGCGGCGATGAGCCAGCGCATCGCGGAACTGGAGCGCGCGGCCGGCGTGCCGCTCGTCACGCGCACGACGCGCAGCGTGCGCTTCACGGAAGCGGGCCGCCGGCTCGTCGACGACACGCGCGCGCAGTACGCGCAGATCGCGACGAGCTTTTCGAGCGTGCGCGAGATGGCGGGCGTGGCGCGCGGCCTGATTCGTATGACGGCGCCGGTGGCTTTCGCGCGGCAGCAAATCGTGCCGAAGCTCGCGGGCTTTCTACACGCGCATCCGGAAGTGCGCGTGCAACTGGAGGCGTCGGACCGGCTGACGTCGATTGCGACCGAAGGCTTCGATCTCGCCATTCGTCATAGCGCGCAGGCGCCGGAAACGCATGTGGCGTGGAAGCTGTGCGATACGCATTCGGTGATCGTCGCGACGCGCGCCTATTTGCGGCGGCGCGGGACGCCCGCCACGCCCGCCGATCTCGCCGTGCACGACTGCCTGTACTATCCGCGCACGCAAGCCGCGAGCATCTGGTCGTTCGTGCGCAAGGGCGCGCGTAAGACGACGGCGGGACCGTTCACGCTCGCGATCAACGGCGCGTTCTCCGCGAACAACAGCGAATTGCTGCGCGATGCGGCGCTCGACGATCTCGGCATCGCGCTATTGCCCGACTTCACGGCGCAAGCGGCGGTGCAGGCCGGCAAGCTCGTCGTGCTGCTGCCGGACTGGCGGCCCGTGGGCGCGTTCGCAGATCAGCTTTACGTGGTGCGGCCCTATGCGACGCATGTGCCGCGCGCCGTCGCGCTATTCATTGGCTATCTGCGCGAGGCTTTCGCGGGCGGCTTTCCGCTTTGACGCGGTCGCTGCGTCCTTCGGTGGATCACGTCACATAGAGCAGGCATCCCACGGAGGTGAGGCACGCGCACGCGCTCGCGTAGAAGAACCATGTCGAGCGCAGAACGCGAAAGCGGGCGCGCTCTTCGTCGAGCCGGTCGTCAGGGAGTTGCCAGAGGTCGAGATAGGTCGCGATCGTGCAGGAAAGCAGCGCAACCGCCGATAATGAGGAGACCAAAAAGAACAGGCCCCAGGCGAGATCGTTCATAGTGAGGGCGTCGGCTATGGTTCGGCACGCGGTGCCGTGACGAATGACGACCGCAAGCTGACGAAACGCGTTGCGTCTCGCTGCTCGTGTCCCATATGTTGAAGTATAGGGACCGAGCATACGCGCCACAACGACGGCAAACCCCAGTTAATAATCGGATGGATTGCGCACGGCGCCTGCCATGAAAAACGCGCCCACGAAGGGGCGCGTTTTCCGTGAAAGCAGTCAGTCGATGCTTAGACCTTCTCGACCGACGCCTCGTAGATTTCGTCGATAGACTTGGCGAGCGTCGCGTTGAACTCGCTGTCGCTCATCGACTTTTGAAGCTCGTTGATCAGCGCGCGCGAGAAGCTCGCGATCATGCCGTGGTTCTCCGCGAGGCGCTTGCATGCGTCGGTGCGCGAATAGCCGCCCGACAGCGCGACCACGCGCACGACGCGCGGATGCTCGATCAGCGGCCGATAAAAGTCCGCTTCGTCCGGAATGGTGAGCTTGATCATCACGTTGCTCGATTCCGGCAGTGCGTCCAGGCCTTTGAGCAGTTCGTCGCGCAGAATCTTTTCCGCGCCCTTCTTGTCCGGGCTCTTGATCGACACTTCCGGTTCGAGAATCGGCACGAGACCCTGCGCGATGATCTGCGCGCCCACTTCGAACTGCTGCTGCGCGACCGCCGCGATGCCCTTCTCGTTCGCCTGATGGATGACCGAGCGCATCTTCGTGCCGAACACGCCAAGCTTCGCGGCGCGCTGGAGCAACGCGTCGAGGCCGGGGATCGGCTTCATCACCTGAACGCCGTCGGCCTCGGCTTCGAGACCCTTGTCGACCTTCAGGAACGGCACGACGCCGCGGTCTTCCCACAGGAACGTGGGCACCGGCTTGCCTTCGGCTTCACCGTCCATCGTGCGTTCGAACAGAATCGCGCCGATCACCTTGTCGCCCGTGAAGGCGGGCGCGGTCATGATGCGCACGCGCATGTCGTGCATCAGCTTGAACATTTCGGCGTCGCCGTTGTAGGCGTCGTCCGGAATTCCGTATTGACGCAGCGCGCCGGGCGTCGAACCACCGCTTTGATCCAGAGCGGCGATGAAACCCTGCTTTTCCGCCATCTGCGCCAGCATCTTCTCGTTAGCCACGAGCATTCCTCCTCAAAGTTCAAACACCGGAGCGCGCAAGCACGGTCCGGGCTTTTGGGTCAACTCCTTCAAGTTTAATGGTTTTGAGGCGTGGCTTTCTCGTGCAAATCCGCCAAATCCCCGGCGTTGCGGCCATTCGCGGGGCGTTTTCGCGCCGAAAAGATCAGGAAGCGGCGGAATTGAGGTCGCCGGGCGCGACAGGGTCGGCCGTGCTCGCGCCCGCTCGCCGGAGCGCGCTGGCGGCGCGGCGCAAGAATGACGGCGTGGCGGATTGCGCCGGAGGCGATTCCGGCTGTTCCGGCGCCTGCGGTAGTTCCGGCGCTTCGGGAAAGAGCGCCTCGCGGGCATCGGCGCATCGCGCGTTCAGTTGGCGGCGCATGTCCGGATGGTCGATGAGCGCCTGCGCGGAAGCCATTCCGTGCTCGAATTGCAGCGCGTAGGCGATGTCGGCGAAATTCTCGTAGCGGCCGCTATCGGCCAGTTCCAGCGCCAGCGTGACGGTGCGCTGGCGGTTCCATGCGGCGAGATCGTCGTGGCCCGTGCTCACACATGCCTCTCTCGGCAATCAGGTGCGGACGATGTTAGCCCGAGCGCCGCCGGTTTTCCGTTGTCATGTCACAACATTCGCACAAAAAGTACGACGAGAAGCAGTCGCGCCGCGCGCCGCACGACCGTTCGGCCGAACGCGTTACCAGGCCGCCGCGAACGTCCGCACCGCGCGGTTGAACGCGCCGGGACTCGCGACGTTCATTCCGTGCGATGCCCCGGCAATCGTCTCGCGCTCGGCGAATTCGATCCACTCGTCGAGCTTTTCGACGTTGCTGCGGAACATGCGCGGACTCTTCTGCCCGTCGATCAGGAGCGTGCGGCACTTGATGTCGCGCGCCGCCTCGCGCGTGTAGGCGGGCAGCGGATCGCGAAACTGCTTCGGCAGCGTGAGCGCGTTATCGAGCGCCATGCGCCGGAAGCTCTCCGTGCTCTTGCGCCAGAAGCCGGGCATGCTGACCGAATCGACGAACATTTCGAGGCCCGCGTCGAACTCGCCGGCTTCGATCAGTTCCGCGACGCGCGTGCGCAATGCGTTCGTCGCCGGCGGCAGCGCGGCGGGCGCGGCGGACGTGGACTGAGCGGACGTTTGCAGCGGACCGCCCGGGTCGGCGAGCGTCAGCGTCTTTACGAGCCGCGGATACTCACGCGCGAGATGAAACGCGATGCAGCCGCCGCGCGAATGCCCGACGAGATGCACGGGCGCGAGGTCCAGCGCGGCAATGAAGTCCGCCATTTCCGCGACGTGCGCTTCCCAGCCGAAGTCGCCCTGCACGTACGCGTCGACGGCCGGCCAGTAGTGGCTCAGGCTCGGCGCGATGCAGCGAAAGTCTTCGCCGAGCGGCGCCAGTTGCGCGCTCCACCAGCGGAAATCGCACAGCGAACCGTGAATGAACAGCAACGGCTCGCCTTCGCCGCATTCGACGTAAGGCACGGAGATGCCCGACGCCACCGTCGCAAACGACGGTTCGGGCAGGGTTTGCACTGCGGCCAGCACGGCGGGATCGGTACGCGCGTTCATCGGTTCGCTCCTTTCCTGCACTATGCCGCGCCCCGATGCAAAAGAAAATCGCATAATATTGATAGAACCGTTCAGCTTTTCTGATGGCGCGCCCTCTTGACCAAGAACGTAAAAGCCCTCGACCTCGACGTTCTCTCGATGATCGTCGCCGTCGCCGACACCGGAAACATCAGCCGCGCGGCGGAGCTGGTGCATCGCTCGCAATCGGCCGTGAGTATGCAGATCAAGACGCTCGAAACCGCGCTCGGCAAGGCGCTGTTCGTGCGCAAGCCGCGCAGCGTGGTGCCCACGCAAGACGGCGAAGTGCTGCTCGCCTACGCGCGCCGCATGATGGCGCTGCGCGACGAAGCGTGGGCGGCGGTCGTGCGGCCCGACGTGACCGGGCGCGTGGTGATCGGCGTGCCGGACGACTACGCGTCGTCGCTCTTTCCGCCGATTCTCAAGAAATTCTCCGCGACGTATCCGAAGGTCGAGATTCAGGTGGTCGGCCTGCCGAGCGCCGCGCTCGCGCCCATGCTGAAAGACGGCGCCGTGGATCTCGTCTGCGCGACGCGCATCAAGGGCATCACGGGCGAATTCCTGCGACACGAGCCGATGGTCTGGGCCGCCGCGCCGAGCGCCAACGAAATCTGGCGCGAGCGGCCGCTGCCGATCGCGGTGTTCTTGCCGGGCAGCGTCGCGCGCGAGAACGCCATTCGCAGTCTGGAGCGGGCGCGCATCGGCTATCGCACGTCTTACGAGAGTCCTAGCCTGCTCGGCGTCTTGACGATGGTGGAAGCCGGTCTCGCCGTCGCGCCGCTCGCGAAATGCGCGGTGCCGTCGCGGTTCACGCTGCTCGGGCAGGCGCACGGGCTGCCGGAAATCGCGGCGCTGGAAGTGGTGCTCGCGCGCAGCGCGGCCTCGAAGCGTCCGCCGTGCGATTTCCTGGCGGAGCGCATCATCGCGGAGTTGCGGCGTTGAGTTCCGCTTCGATCGCGCCCATGCGGCGCGACGCCCATGCGCCCACCAATCCGTTCGATGTCACCAGCGGCAGCGACGCGGCCATGATGCGATAGACGTCGTTGCGGCGAACCTTCGAGACGCGCGCGGGGTCGAGCCACGCGTCGTTGCGCGCGAGCAGCACCAGCGTCTCCAGGCCGATCATGATCGGCCACAGGCACGCAAGCCGCAGCCGCACGGCGCTCGCGGGAATGGCGAAGGTGTAGTCGAGCGCGTCGCGATACAGCCCAAGTGTCGTGCGCAGCAGGTCCGCGAGCACGGGCCGCGCGCGCGCCGACGCGCCTGCGTCGAGCAAATCGGTCGGCGTCAGGCCATGACGCGCGAGCATGTCGCCGGGCAGATAGCATCGGCCGATGCGCAAATCGCGCGCGCAATCGCGCAGCACGTTCGTCATCTGCAACGCTTGGCCGAAGCGCACGCCTCGCGTGAGCATCGCGTCGGGCGCGGCCTTCAGCTTGGCCGGGCTGTGCGCGTAGGTCATCTTCGTCCAGAACTCGCCGACGCATCCCGCGACGAGATACGTATAGCGGTCGAGTTCGTCGAAGCGTTGCAGCGCGACGACTTGCCCGGACGTCTCGTCGGGGAACGTGCGCAGATCGAATTCCATGCCGGTGGTCAGCGTCGTGACGATGTCGCGCACGGCGGCGCGGTCGGCGGCGTTCGTCTCGCGCAGGATCGCGAGCGCCGCGCCGAGCGATTCGAGCAGCGTGCGTTCGTCGGGCTGGGCTTGCTGTCCGGCCACTTCGCTTTCGATGCGCGAGAGCGCGCCGTCGTCCGGCTCGCCGTTGACCTGCGCGCGCAGCGACAGCAGCAATGCGAGACGCCGCTCGGGCGCAACGAGCGACGTATCCGCGATGGTATCGGCAGCCCGCGCGAGCAGATACGCGAGTCCGATGGGATCGCGCATGCCGGGCGGCAGAATGCGCAGCGTCAGATAGAAAGACCGGGAAACGCGCTTCAGCAACGGGCCCAGCAGAAACGCGCGGGGTGATGGGTTCATGTGTCGGATCGGAGACTCGGCGAGGCGCGCGGCCGTGCGCGCCGCCGCATTGTATCCGTCCGTGCGGTTTCGCCAGCGCATTCGCTGCGCTCGTGCGCTAGTGCTTGTGCGCGGACGCGCGATGCCGGACATGCGAGATATGCAGCATCACCGGCTTGACGGCCGCTCTCGTGTGGCGATGCTGCCGGGTGTGAGCGGCGTGAGCCGAAGCTGCGTGCGTCGGCGCGAGGTCCAGCGCGACCGGCGTCACCGGTTCCAGCACCACGCGCGCGCGTCCGGCCTGTTGCAGACCGAGCACGCTCGCGGCGGCGAAGGACAGATCGATCACGCGCGTCTTCACGAACGGCCCGCGATCGTTGATTCGCACGACGACCGACTTCGTTCTCGACAGATTGCTGACGCGCACATACGTCCCGAGCGGCAGCCTGCGATGCGCCGCCGTAAGCGCATGCATGTCGTACCGCTCGCCGCTCGCCGTGCGACGGCCCTGAAACTTGGCAGCGTAATACGACGCCTCGCCGACTTGCCGGAACGCAGGCGACGCGTCGTCGAAGGCCGCTTCGGGCGATGACGACGGCTCAGGCGCCGCCGCCGATGCCTCATCGGGCGCCGACGCCATCACCGCATCCACCGCCGATGCCGCCGCGGGCGCGCTTTCCTCTTGCGGTTTTTTCTGCGGCGGCGGCGTTGCGACCGCGGGCCGATGCGCCGCGCAGCCGCTCAGCAGCATCCATGCGCCGACCGATGCGACACCGGCCACGCGCGAACGGCGAATCCATGCCTTTGCGACCATGAGCGAGCTTCTCCATGTAACGCCGGTTCACCCGGAACCGGCTCGCCCATAACGCAATGTCGTCGCGGCAGTTGACCCACGTCGCGCAGATATGACTCAAGTTGACAGATACGCCGCAAGGAGCCTCAGACGTATTCGAGCTTCGGATACCAGTCGGTGCCGCGTCCTTCCGGCGTCATGTCGAGCACGGTCCAAAGCGGCATCGGGTCCGGCGCGCCGCGCGGATCTTCGCCCGGGTCGGCCGTCGCGAAATCCATTTCGCCGCTCCAGAAATGGCTGATCACGCCGTCGCGCCGCGTGAATACGTTGAGCGCCGGCTCGTCGCCGCCGTCTTTCGAAACGGCGTGGTAATCGCGGCTGAAATTGCCGTTCATGTCGGAGTACAGCTTGAGATCGCGCCAGCCTCGTCCCCGCTTGAAGGCAAGAAGCCGTGGCAGCGGCGAGCGCGCGATCACCGCCAGCGCGACGCGCTGTTCGATATCGCGCGCTTCGCCTTCCCACGCCGAGAGCAGCGACGTGCACATCGGACACGGGCGCTCGCGTTGCGGTCCGAACATGTAGCTGTATGTCACGAGCGTTTGCTTGTCGCCGAAAAGACCGGCCATATCGACGACACCGTGCTCGCCTTCGAAGCGGTAGTCGCCTGTCACCTCGCCGCCGGGCGGCAGCGCGCGCCGCATCTGCGCGACGCGTTCGATGTGCCGCCGCAATTCGATTTCCTCCGCGAGCAACGCGGTGCGCGCCCGGCGGTATTCGGCGCTTTCGTTCGGAAACCGCATGCTGGCGCGGTTCGCCAACTCGGCGGCCGGAACACGTGTCGTCGTCGGTGATGTCATGCTGGCTCTCCTGAGTTGAATTCGGCTCAATCGCGATCCGGCGCGCCGAGCGGAAAGAGCGGCCGATACGGCCGCGCCTCGTCGACCGCCCGCGCGAACGACGGCCGCGCGAGCAGCCGCTTGCGATACGCGATCACGTTCGGATAAGCGTCGCCGATCCGATGCGTCCAGTCCGCGTAGAACAGGAACGGCGCGGCGGCGCAGTCGGCGAGGCTGAAGGCATCGCCCGCAGCCCATTCGCGATTCGCCATCACGCGATCCAGATACGCGTAGGACGTGTCGAGCATCGCGCGGGCGTCCGCGACGCCTCGGGCATCGCGTTCATTCTCGGCCCGCATGCAGTCGAACACGATCTTTTGCTGCGGCGTGGACACGTAATTGTCGAAGAAGCGGTCCATCCAGCGCACTTCGAGCGCCGCGCGCGGATCGTCCGGAATCAGGCGCACGGGGCCGGGATAGAACACGTCCAGATATTCGATGATGATCGTCGCTTCGATCACCGGCTTGCCGCCGTCGACCAGCACGGGGAATTTCCTGATGGGCCAGATCTCGGCAAGTTCGCGCATGGACTGCGGCGCGTCGGGCGTGAGCGGCCGCCAGGCAAACGGCGTCTCGTTCTCGTAGAGCGCAATCAGCGCTTTCTGACAGTACGACGAAAAAGGATGGGCATAGAGGATCAGACTCATCGGCAGACTCCGCAGGGAACTTCGCATAAAAATGAACGGCGCGCTGCATGGCCGGCTACATGGACGACGAGCGACCTGGCGGCGAATCGACAACATCGCGCACCCGAACGAGAAAATTTTGTTGTGCGATGCAGCGCCGGCACGCGCCGCATTGTCGCCGGACCGGGCCTTTGCTACCGTGCGGGGTTCCGCCGCGAAGCTGTCACGAGAACGGCTCGTCCGGACATGACGAAACAATCAATGGGTCGAGGCAAGAAATGTTACGCAATGACAAGATAAGGGTCGTTGTCGCAGACGAGCAACCGGTCATCGTGCTGGGACTGCAGACGTGGTTCGAGACGCGCGAGCGTTATCGCGTGGTCGCGAGCGCAACGTCCGAAGAGCAGTTGCTCTCGAAGCTGCGCGGCGCGGACGGCGAACTCGTGATCGTCGGCTGCGCGCTCGGTGCGCATGCGCGCCCGGCGGCCGACCGCTTCGGCATCCTGCGCAAACTCCGCGAATGCGTGCCGCACACGCCGCTCGTCGCATTGACTACCGACAGCGATTCGCTCGCGATTCGCGCGATGCAGCGCGCGGGTGCCGACGGCATAGCGAGTACGCGCGACGACCTGAAGGACCTCGGGCGCGTCTGTGAGCGCGTGCTGTCGGGCGTGAAAGCGGTGATCTCGCCGCGCATCGCTGCGTGCCTCGAAAGCGAGCGCGGCAACGCGCAAGCGTTCCAGCCGGACACGATCTATCGCGAAGTGCGCCTCAGCGCGACGACGCTCGCCGCCCGCATGTGACCTCGCTCGCGTGACTGCCGGCTCACGCGGACCGCGAAGCGTCGTTCGAGACTTCGCGTGCCTTTTTGTCCGGGTAGCTGACGTTCTTGCCGTCGTCGAATCCTTTCTCGTACGCGCGTTGATCCAGCGCCCGGAAGAGCGGCGCAAGTTCTGCGACTTGCGTGCGGATCAATTCCATCAACGGTTTCACGAGCGCGGGCGCGCACTCGCTCGCGCCGTCAGTATGGCCTTGCGCGCTGCTTACGACGTCGACCATCGCGCGGAGCGTCTGGGCGCGCTTCACGCAATAGTCCACTAGCGGCATCGCGTGCGTGATGACCGCATGGCCGTTTTCGTTGACCGACACCGTCACGTTCGACTCCACGAGCGTCTCCTTTCCGATTTGGGGGACCGAAACTCTAGAAGCCGCGCATCGGCGCGCGCCAGCGGACGATTCCTAAACGGCGCGCGCTGTTCCATCGCACGTTTCTATCGTCGATGAAAGCCGCGTCGCCATGACCGCGCCTCCGTCAGCAAGGATGCGTCAACTTCGCTACGATGCTCGCTTGACGCTTCCCCGAACCCTTCCCCGGCGCGTGACGCCGACCTTCGAACACACCATGCCCACGCCGCCAGACGCCATCGGTTTCACGCAAGATCCGCTTGACCGCATGTCCGAGAAGCGCGACGACGAAGCGTTTCTCGCGAGCCTCAACGACGACGCCGCGACGCGCTTTCTCCTCTTCGTGAACAACGTGCCGCTGTTCAAGCGCACGGACGGCCACGATCCGCTCTTTCTCGCTCATGAAGCCGCGCAGTTCGGCACGCCGCTGCAGACCGTGCTGCTCGGGCGCGACGCCGACCAACGCGCGCTCTTCGCCTGCACGATCGATACAACCGCCGAGGCCGCCGCCGATGCGCTCCCGGGCGCGAGCGTCGAAGCTATCGAACTGCGCCCGGTCGCCATGCAAGGGCTCGTCGCGCCGCCGCTCGTGAGCGCGCTCGGCGAGGCGCGGTCGATGCTGGACTGGCATCGGCGGCATCGCTTCTGCGCGAACTGCGGAACCCCGACGGACAGCGCGGGCGCCGGCTGGCGGCGCATTTGCGGCCACTGCGGCGCGCAGCACTTCCCGCGCGTCGACCCGGTGGTCATCATGCTCGTCACCGATGGCGAGCGCTGCCTGCTCGGCCGTCAGCCGCAATTCGCGACAGGTATGTACTCCGCGCTCGCCGGCTTCATCGAGCCGGGCGAGACGTTCGAGCATGCGGTGTATCGGGAAGTGCTGGAGGAAGCCGGCATTCGCTGCGCCGACGTGCGGTACTTCGCGTCGCAGCCGTGGCCGTTTCCGTCGTCGCTGATGATCGGCTGCTTCGCCCGCGCGACGGGCACGGAGATCACCGTCGACGAAAAAGAACTCGAAGACGCCCGCTGGTTCAGCCGCGACGAAGTCCGCGCGATGCTCGACGGCACGCATCCGCAAGGACTCAACGCGCCGAAGGCTTTTGCGATCGCGCATCACTTGCTGAAGGCGTTCGTCGAAGGCGACTGAAGCCTCAGAGCGTCTCGCGCTCGATGATCTCGAAGCCGACATCGACCGGCGCAACCGGCGCGGCACCGCCGAGCCGGTCGATCAGACAGCGCGCAGCGGTCGCGCCGATGCGCTTGCCATCGACGCGCACCGTGGTGAGCGCGGGCGTCGTGTCGGCGGCGAAGTCGAGGTCGCCGAAGCCGCACACGGCGAGCCGCGCGGGCACGTCGAGGCCGAGCCGCCGCGCCTCGGAGACCACGCCGAGCGCGAGCAGATCCGAACTGCAGAATATCGCGTCGACCTCGGGCGTCGACTCCTGAATGCGCCGCAGCGCGTCTTTCCCGAGCGCCACCGACGAAGGCGGCGGCATCAGCACATCGGCGACGTCGCGCATGCCGTGCGAAGCGAGCGTGTCGATGAAACCGCGCCGCCGCGCGAGCGCGCGCTGATCCGTCGCGCAGACGAGCGCCGGATGCGCCGCGCCCCGCGCGACGAAGCGCTGGGCCACCGCCGCGCCGATCCGATAGTGCGAAAACCCGACGAGCATGTCGATCGGGTCGTCGGTCATGTCCCACGTCTCGACAATCGGAATGCCGATCTTGCGCAGCCGTTCACGCAGTGTCGGCGTATGCGCCACGCCCGTCAGCAACACGCCTTCCGGACGGCGGCTCAGCACGGCGTCGAGCAGTCGATCTTCGTTTTCGTCGCTGTAGCCCGACAGGCCGAGCAGCACCTGATAGCCGGCGCGCGACATGGTATCGCTGAACACCTGCACCGTTTCCGAGAAGAGCGAATGCGCGACGGTCGGCACGATGGCCGCGATCAGCCGCGATTTCGCCGACGACAAGCCGCCCGCCAGCCGGTTCGGCACGTAGCCGAGCTCGCTCACCGCGCGGCGCACGCGGGCGAGCGTCTCGGGCGCGACCGTATCCGGCGCGTTGAACACGCGGGAGACGGTAATCGGAGAGACGCCCGCGGACGCCGCCACGTCCGTGATGCGCACGCCTTTCGATGTGCCGCGCGTGCGGCGCGGCGCGGGGCCCGCCTTTGCGGCGTCGTCAGAGATGTCGGCGAGCTTGGTCATGCATGGATTGGCGCGTCAGGGGCGGATCGGAGAAAGCGCGCCATTTTAGGCCTTCGCGGGCGCATCGACGGCGGCGTCGCCGCGCGTGTTCCCGCGCCGCATCAGCAGCATCGTCACGACGGCGAAAATCAGCAGGCACGCAGCCGGAATCAGCATCGGCGCCTTCACGCTGCCGCTCGTCTGCCGCACCCACGGCACGAGATTCTGCGCGATGAACCCGCCGACATTGCCGAGCGAATTGATCGCCGCGATGCCCGCCGCCGCGCGCGCGCCGGTCAGGAACTTCGGCGGAATCGTCCAGAAGCATGGCAGCAGCAAGTACATGCACGGCGCGCCGAGGCACAGCGCGATAAAGCGTAGCGTGTTGGTCGGCAGGAACACGCTCGCGAGGAAGAACACGACGCCGAGCAGCGCGGCCGTCAGCATCGCCACGGTGGTGCGGCGGTCGGAGCCGTTCGCCGCGCGCAGCTTCGCGGGCAGCCACGCCAGCACGACGGTCGCGGCGAGCCACGGCACGATGTTGAGCAGGCCGTTGGTCGTGTTCGACACGCCGAAGCCCTTCACCAGCGTCGGCAGCCAGTAGCTGACGCCATAGACGGACATCGACAGCATCATGTAGTAGAGCGCCATGCCGATCACGCGCGGCTCGGTCAGCACACGCATGACGTTCGCGTGGCTCGTCTCGGCTTTTTTCGCCTGCTGGCGTTCGGTTTCGAGCGTGGCGTCGAGCCAGCTTTTTTCGTCGTCGGAGAGAAAACGCGCTTTCTTCGGCGATGCCGTTAGCCACAAGAGCACGACCGCCGTGAGCAGCACCGACGGCACGCCCGTCACGATGAACACGAGTTGCCAGCCTTGCAGGCCGAACCACGCCTTGTCGAGCAGATAGCCGCAGATCGGCGCGCCGACCATGTTGCCGATGCTGCTGCCGAGCGTGAAGTACCCAAGCATCCGCACGCGATGCCGCTGCGGAAACCACAGCGTCAGGTAATAGATGACGCCGGGATACAGCCCCGCCTCCGACGCGCCGAGCAAGAACCGCAGGATGTAGAACATCGTCGCGTTCGTGGTGAAGGCGAGCAGGATCGTGACGACGCCCCACGTCAGCATGATCCGCGCGATCCAGCGCGGCGCGCCGTACTTGTGCAGCAGCACGTTGCTCGGAATCTCGAAGATCAGATAGCCGATGAAAAACAGCGACGCGCCGAGCCCGTACGCCACTTCGGAAATGCCCAGGCTGCCGAGCATCTGCAGCTTGGCGAAGCCGATGTTCGAGCGGTCGATATACGCGACGAGATAGAGCAGGCCGACGAGCGGCATCAACCGCCACGCGAGGCGGTTGATGAGACGCGGCTCGTCGACGGTCAGCGGCGCGTTGCGGGAAAGCGGCGATCGGGTGTTCACGGTGTCTCCAATGCGAGGCGGTCGAGCTTATCCGCGCTGCTTGCGCCATTCGGCATACGCCGCGAGCGTTTCCTCATTCGGCGGATACGTGCCGCGCAAGAGCGCGCCCGCTTCCACGCGCGTCGTCACGAACTCTTCGAGCAGTTCCTGCTCGGCGGCATCCTTCGCGACCTGCTCGGCCATGTGACGCGGCACGATCACGACGCCATCGACATCGCCGACGACGATATCGCCCGGATACACGGCCACGCCGCCGCACGCGATCGGCACGTTCATGTCCACCGCGTGATGCTTCGCCAGATTGAGCGGCGCGCTCGCGCCCGCGCAGAAAAGCGGCAGCCCGATTTCGCCGATGGTGCCGCTGTCGCGCACGCAGCCGTCCGACACCATGCCCGCGACGCCGCGCACCTTCAGGCGCGTCGTGAGGATGGAACCGGTCGATGCCACCGTGCGATCGCCGCGGCAATCCTGCACGAGCACGCTGCCCGGCGGCGCGCTCTCGACCGCCTTGCGCTGCGGATGGTCCGGGTCCTGAAACACGCCGACGTGATCGATATCTTCGCGCGCCGGGATGTTGCGCAGCGTGAAGGCCGGACCGACGAGATTCGGCGCGCCCTTCGCGGGCTTCACGAGCGGCGCGACGCCTTGCAAGAACACGTTGCGCAGGCCGCGCTTGAAGAGTTGCGTCGTGAGCGTCGCGGTGCTGACGTGGCGCAGCAAGTCGAGCGTTTCGTCGGAAATGGCGATGTCTTGTGTCGTCATGGTGTGGGTATCGTTATTAGTGGATTTCCGGCTCGCCGCCGTGCGCGGCCGTCTTCTCTTCGAGGAAATCGAAGTCGCAGCCCTTGTTCGCCTGCGTCACGTGCAGCTGATGCATGACGCCGAAGCCGCGTTCGAACGGGCGCTTCGGCGGCGTCCAGGCGGCTTTGCGCGCGGCGAGTTCTTCGTCGCTGACTTCGAGATGCAGGCGGCGCGCGGGCACGTCCAGTTCGACGATGTCGCCGTCCTTCACCAGCGCGAGCGGCCCGCCAACGAACGATTCCGGCGCGACGTGCAGCACGCACGCGCCGTAGCTCGTGCCGCTCATGCGCGCGTCCGAGATGCGCACCATGTCGCGCACGCCCTGCTTCAACAGCTTCTGCGGAATCGGCAACTGGCCCCACTCCGGCATGCCCGGCGCGCCGACCGGTCCCGCGTGCTGAAGGACGATCACCGAATCGGCGGTGATATCGAGGGCTTCGTCGTCGATGCGCGCGGCCATGTCGCCGTAGTCCTTGAACACGACCGCCGGCCCGCGATGCCTGAGCAGATGCGCTTCCATCGCCGCCGGCTTGATGACGGCGCCATCGGGCGCGAGGTTGCCGGTGAGCACGGCGAGGCCGTCGTTCGGCACGAGCGGATTGCTGAGCCGACGAATCACGTCGTCATTGAAAATTTCGGCGCCCGCGATGTTTTCGCCGAGCGTCGCGCCATTGACCGTTAGTTGCGAACCGTCGATCAAATCGCCGAGTTCGGCGAGCAGCGCGCGCAGGCCTCCGGCGTAGAAGAAGTCTTCCATCAAATACTTCCCGGCCGGCCGCACATTGCCGATCACCGGCGTCACGCGAGACAGTTCGTCGAAGCGCCCGGTCGTGAGCGGCACGCCCGCGCGCCGCGCGACCGCCACCAGATGCACGATGGCGTTGGTCGAGCCGGACATCGCGAGCACGGTGGTCACGGCGTTGTCGAACGACTTCGGCGTGAGAATGTCGGACGGCTTCAGATCGGTCCACACCATCTCGACAATGCGCTGCCCGGTGAGCGACGCATACTGCGCATGCCGCGAGTCAACGGCGGGAATCGACGCGAAGCCGGGCAACGTGAGGCCGAGCGCTTCGGTGGCGCTCGTCATCGTCGACGCGGTGCCCATGGTCATGCAATGACCCGGCGAGCGCGCGATGCCGCTCTCGACGCCCTTCCACTCGTCCTCGGTGATCTTGCCCGCGCGCAGTTCCGCCCAGTACTTCCACGTGTCCGACCCGCTGCCGAGCGTGCGGCCGTTCCAGTCGCCGCGCAGCATCGGGCCAGCGGGAAGATAGATGGCGGGCAGGTCCATGCTGATGGCGCCCATCAACAGGCCGGGCGTGGTCTTGTCGCAGCCGCCCATCAGAACGCAGCCGTCGAACGGATACGAGCGCAGCAGTTCTTCCACTTCCATCGCGAGAAAGTTGCGATAGAGCATGGTCGTCGGCTTTTGGAACGGCTCCGCGAGCGTCATCACGGGCATTTCCACCGGAAAGCCGCCCGCCTGCCAGATGCCGCGCTTCACTTCTTCGACGCGCTGCTTGAAGTGCGTATGGCACGAGTTGATCTCGCTCCAAGTATTGACCACGGCGATGACCGGCTTGCCCATGTAATCGGACGAGTGATAGCCCATCTGCGCAGTGCGCGAGCGGTGCCCGAACGAGCGCAGGTCGTTCACGCCGTACCAGCGATGGCTGCGCAGTTCCTCGGGCGTCTTGCGTTTCGTGGGATCGTAGGTCAAGCGAAGTCTCCTTGATGGTAGCGTTACCATATCGATGCCCGCGATGGTAGCGTTATCATCGGCAAGCGTCGCTTGGGGTTTCCACGAGCAAGAGACGCTTATTTGACGATGGGATGAACCGACCCGAGCAGTTCGGAAAGCCCGAGCCAGAGAATCTGCACGCCGATGCAGAAGATGACGAACGCGAACAGCCGCATGGCGACCTGCGTGCCGACGGTGCCGAGCAACCGTTCCAGATAGCCGGCGAAGCGCACGCAGACGTAGATGCTCGCGCACAGCAGCAGAAGCCCGACCGTCACGCCGACGATATGAACCGGCTGCAAGCCGTGGCGCGGCGAGCCGGTCCCGAGCGCGATGGCCACCGCGATCGAGCCCGGTCCGACGGTGATCGGCAACGTCAGCGGATAAAACGCCTTCGCGCGCAGCGACGCGCCGCTGCGTGGAGTGGGCGTGGGCTCGGCGGAGGCGTCTTCGTCGGGAGCCTTAAGGAGGCTCCAGCCGGCCATCGAGACCACGATGCCGCCCGCCACGCGCAGCACCGGGATGGAGATGCCGAAGAAGTTGAGCACGTACGCGCCCACCGACAGCGACACCAGCAGAATGACGAAGCTGTTCAACGAGATGCGCCGGGCGAGCTCCTGGCGCTCGGCATCGCTGATATGCGGCAGCATGCTCAGCACGACGAGCGCGACCGCGGGCGGATTGATAATCGGAAAAAGCCCGGCGACGATCACGAGCACGGTCTTGACGAATTCGTTGAACATGCTCGATAGGTCGTGGATGTCGATTCGGTTATCCGTCCTCAGCCGGACACGAGCGGCGCAGTCAGAATCAGCGCGCACTCGGTCAGAAACGAGCCGAGTCCCACGCCGATCAGCACGCGCGCCACGTACGTCCACATGCGCCGGTCGACGTTGCCCGAGCAGCGCCACGCCGCCGTGCACCACGCGAGATAGAGCGCGCCGCATGCGGCGAACAGGCCCAGCGTGCCGGGCCAGAACCAGATGGTAATCAGCAGAAACGCTTCGGGAGCAACGCCGCTGCCCCAGAGGTACAGGTACACCGCCCACCATGCGAGATGGATAGGCAGGCCGAGTAGCCACCAGACTTTCCAGAAACGTTCTTCTCCGCGCCAGGCCTTGCGCAACATGCGTCGCCGTATAAAGGAAGGAGGCTGGCATTTTACTTCACCGGATGCCGCCGCACGGTGGCGGCCTCGGCCTCTGCAATGCGGTAACGACTAGGTTCTCGTGGCATTTCAGCATATTGCGTCGCGGCAAACGCCGTCCGCCGCTATGGGCGGCGCTCGGTCAGCATTTGACTGGCGAGGTCGCCGTGATACATGGCGAGCGCGCGCAGCGACGGCCACATGTGCATGTAGTGAACCATGAAACTGTCCGCGCGCTGAAGCTGATAGGGCGTGTTCAGCGTGATGCAGTCGACCAGTTCCGCATCGCCTGCCATGTCGTGACGCGTGAGCACCCTGATGAACGTGTCCTGATCGCCGCCGCTCGCGTACGTCGACGACTTGTCCGCCACGCCGCCGATCGCCTGCTCCACTTCGCCCAGCACGTCGAAGTTCGCCTGCGTGCGCCGAAAGCCCATGATGCCGGAGTTGAACTGCCAGCTCATGTCCATCGCGATCAGGCGGTCGCGGTTGTCGAGCAGCCGTTCCAGCGGCATCGACTGGTCGATCACGAGCACGTCCGCGTCGATCCAGAACACCCATTCGTGCTGAGGCAAATGGCGACGCAGCACCCACGGCTTCAGCCAGTTGCCGCTCGCGCCGTGCGGCGATTCGGCCGGGATATCGCGATAAAGATGCAACGCATACCCGTGGCGCGCGCAGTAGCGCCGCAGATTGCGCTCCGCGATCGCGCCATACGCGCGAATGTTCGGCGTGTAGAGCATAGCAAGCGCGATGCGCGCATCCGGACGCAGCGCCTCGTAGGCGTCCTCCGCGATATCTGAAGCAGGCAGCGTCAGATACGCCTCGCCCTTCGCCCCACACGCGTTCACGTGCGACGCGATCAGATCGCGCAGACCGGCGTGGAAGGGCTCGTTCGGCGGCGCGTCGGGAATATCGGCGAGCGCGATGGCGAAGACGCGCACCCGCGCCCACAGCGGATCGATATGCCACGCCGCCGGGACGACCGCATGCACGCCGTCGATCTGCGTCATGTAGCCGAGCGGCGCCGTCATGCGCAAGAGCGCCGACTCGCTCGCGAGCGCGCCGCCGAAGCGCGCGCCCGCGCACAGGCGTTCGGCAAGCGCGCGCGACGCAGGCGTACTGCGCCAAAGCTGGAACGCGCCAATCACGGTATCGCCTTCGGCGTCGCCCATCGAGACAATCAACGCGTCGCGTTCAGCGTTCGCTATCAGCGTTTCGCAGGCGATATCGCTCACGACGAGGCAGTCCTGCGTGAGCAGCAGCACGAAGTCGCCGTCGGCAGCGGCGCGCAGCGCGCGCAAGAGCGTCTGGAACTTCAGCAGCATGCGCAGATGCGTCCAGCCGATGCCGCTCGCATCCACGAACTCATGCGCGTAACCGCGATGCGCGCAATAGCGCCGATGGTTCTCGAACGACGCGTGCGCGTCCCGGCTCGTGAAGAAACTGATGACTCGGGTCGTCATGAAGGCTCGATGAAGGTGCAGGCAATCACCGATTCTGCGTTCGCATTCAGGGCGCGGGCAAGCGGCTGGACACTTTGTTTCACGCTGCATGAGCGATGCGGCTCCCGTTTCGCTTGCCATCGTCCGCGCGTGCAACAGGATTCAAGACGCCGCACGGGCGCGCCTCGACAATTGCACTTTCTGCCAACCGAACGGGGAAATCTATGACAAACGAGACGACAGAAACCAGCGCGCGAGCGCAACGCTGCGTGATCGTGGTGGACCGCGCGCTGCCAGCCGGTAAAGCCGCGAACGCCGCGGCGGTGCTCGCGTTGACCATCGGACAGCGGCACCCGGCGCTCGTCGGCGAACCGCTCGTCGATGCGTCCGGCGTGGCGCATCCGGGGCTGATTCCGGTTGGCATCGCGGTGCTCGCGGCCAGTCAGGACGAACTCGCGACGATTCGCGGCAAAGCGCTCGCGGCCGATTGCGATGTCGTCGCGTTCCCCGAGCAGGGCCAGCAGACCACGGACTACGCCGCCTTCCGCGACGCCGTCGCCACGGTCGCGACCGATGCGCTGCGTTATGTGGGCGTCGCGCTGATCGGCGACAAAAAGCCGGTGGCGAAGGCCGTCGCGAATCTCGGCCTATTGAAGTGATGCGCGTCAGCCGCGCGTCGCCGCCTTGTACGCGCCGGGCGTCACGCCGAGCATGCGGCGAAACGTGCGCGTCAGATGCGCCTGATCCGCAAAGCCGGTTTCAGCAGCGATATCGGAAAGCGCATTGCCGCGCCGGATGAGCGCCATCGCGCGGCGCACGCGCGCCTGCCGCTGGTATTCGTGCGGCGTCATGCCGGTTTCACGACTGAACGCGCGAAACAGGCGATACGGCGGCAAGTCGGCCGCCGCCGCAATCTCATGCAGACGCAGTGGCTCGGCGAAACGATCTTCGAGAAAGCGCCGCGCCGTGACAATGGCGCGCGGCTCGCTCGTTTCGCGCGGCGCCGTGCTCTGCTTCATGTGACGTTGCGCGAGCCGCGCCGCGAACGACAAATACCGCTCGTCCCGATACAGCGACGACCCGCGCACTTCCGACGACCGATGCACGTCCTGAAGCGCCATGCTCAACACCGGATCGCGGATGATCGGACCGATGAGCCCGCCCGCGCGCTTCTCGCCGGTCAACTCCAGCAGATGCGCGACGTCCACGTACAGCGTGCGCTGCGTCCAGCCGTCGCCGTCGACGGGCCAGCCGGCGTGCGGCTCGTCGGCGTCGATGGCGTACAGATCGCCGCGCCGCGCGACGAACTCGGTGCCGCGCATGCGGATGCGAATCGCGCCGCCCGTGAGCAGCGCGAAGCACGCGGTCTCGTGCGCGTGGACGTCGTAGGCGAAGTCCGCGAAGCGCCCGCGCAGCAGTTCCGCGCCGAGATCGGGCGCGTGCCAGATGTGCGTGTCGGACGTGGGACGGGCGTTCGTGGACATTCGCCGGCGCTCGGTTACCGCTCGATCGTCGACATGTCGATCACGAAGCGGTACTTCACGTCGCTCTTCAACATGCGCTCGTAGGCGGTGTTGATCTCGTCCATGCGGATCATCTCGATATCGGACGTGATGCCGTGCTTGCCGCAGAAATCGAGCATTTCCTGCGTCTCCGCGATGCCGCCGATGAGCGAGCCCGCCAGCGACCTGCGCTTGAAGATCATGTTGATCACCGACGGCGACGGATGCGGGTGCTCCGGCACGCCCACGAGCGTCATGGTGCCGTCGCGCTTGAGCAGCGTGATGAACTGGTCGAGATCGTGCGAAGCGGCCACCGTGTTCAGGATGAAATCGAAGCTGTTCGCGTGCTTGGCCATCTGGTCCGGGTCCTTCGACACGACCACATCATGCGCGCCCAGACGCTTCGCATCCTCGATCTTGCTCGGCGAGGTCGTGAAGAGCACGACATGCGCGCCCATCGCGGCGGCCAGCTTCACGCCCATGTGGCCGAGGCCGCCCAGACCGACGATGCCGACCTTATCGCCTTGCTTCACGCCCCAGTGACGCAGCGGCGAGTACGTGGTGATACCCGCGCACAAGAGCGGCGCGACCGCGGCCAGTTCGAGATTCTCGGGAACGCGCAGCGTGAAGGCTTCATCGACGACGATGGACGTCGAATAGCCGCCGTACGTCACGCCGCCCGACTTCTTGTCCGGCGAGTTGTAGGTCTGCACGAAACTTTCCGGGCTCTCGCAATACTGCTCCAGACCTTCCTTGCACGCCTCGCAGACGCGACACGAGTCCACCATGCAGCCGACGCCCGCCAGGTCGCCCGCCTTGAACTTCGTCACGTCGGAGCCGACTTCCGTCACGCGCCCGACTATCTCGTGCCCCGGCACGACCGGATAGTTGGTGCCGCCCCATTCGTTGCGCGCCATGTGCAGATCGGAGTGGCAGACGCCGCAGAAGAGGATGTCGATACGCACGTCGTTCGGGCCGACATCGCGGCGTTGAATCTCGAGCGGGCCGAGCGGCTTGTCGGCTGCGGACGCTGCATAGGAATAGGCTTTGAACATGGTCGCTTCCTCTTGATCTTGATGCGTGGACAGGGTGCCGGCGCCTTCACGCAGTGGGAAGGCGCGGCTAAAAAGACGTGTGCGCACGGGTCGCGCGGGCTTTTTATGTGTGGCAGCGAACGCTCGCCACCGCGCTCCCGGGCTGCTGCTCCGTTCTTGCCGATCCCGCCGATACTTCGGCGGCGGCGCGCAGCCTCGTTACTGTATGCCTATCGGAATATCTTTGCTGAGACGATGGAATCCGCGGTAGTCGGCGCGATTTCGCGGCGCGGGGGCGTCGCGTTTCGTCGTCGCGCGGGAGCCAATACGGCGCGTTGCGAGCGGCGCAAGACAGTGGCGCTCGTCATGTGCGTCCTACGATCGAGAGAGAGCCGGACGCCATGCAGCGGCCGGCGTAATACGCGCAACACACGCGACACGAGGGGGCCACGACGATGAAAGCGAATGCAATGACGGTGAGCATCGACTTGCCGACCGGCGCAGTCAGCGCCGAGTTCCACCCGGACACGGGACGGCTGCGGATTCTGGACCGCGACGTGTTGCGCGTCGAGCTCTTTCCGCCGCATTCGTGGTTCACGGTTGCGTCGGTCGCAGGCAATAGCCGATGGGGCACGCGACCGCGCGAGTCGGATCTCTACCTGGTGCTGCAAAGCTTCATCATGCAGCGGTTCGGCATGGCGGCGTTGGAAAAGGCGATGGCGGTGGCGCATTGAAAGAGCGGTGCCGACTGCGCCTGCATGCGAAATGGTGGATCGAGACGGCCGCACGTTGAGGCGGCGTCCGATGCAACTCGCGTTCTCCGCTTCGATGAGCTTCGTGCGCGAACCGGCGCGCCCACCACCGCAACACACGCTCCGTTGTGACGTGGCATCATGAAGACGCTGTCCGCCATCCACGCAACCGCTCGCCGGAGACGCCATGGAAGTGACCATCAGCGAATTGACAGGGCTGCTCGAAGAACTGGAACGTGAAGATCCCGTCGATTATGGCGACCTGCCGTTCGGCGAGCCGGAACTGCGCGGTCTCGTGTTGACTTCGCTTCTGGAGAGGCATCGCAGCCTGCAGGCAAGCGGGCTCAATCCCGGCGATGTGAACCTCACCTACATGCTCACCACGGCGCTGCTCATAATCGAGAACCTCGTTTTGCACGCGCGGCTGCTGTTGCTGCAAGGGCAGCGAATTGATGTGAGCGCGCTGTTGCGCAAGTATTCGGGCGGATAGATGTGCGCTCGGCGTGCGTCGGCGATCAGTCGCGCAGGCGGCTAGGCGGCCGGTAGCCGGGGATCTGCTGCAACGCCTCATGACAAGCCGCCGAGAGCGCGGCCAGCCGTTCGACGCTCGCGCGCAGTTGCGCATGCGTCTGGGCAATGTCCTCGCGAAGCATTTCGATTCGAGGCGTGATTTTGTCTTCGATCGCCTCGCCGATTGCGCCGCACGCGAGGAGCGCCTCGGCGTCATGACGTGCTTCGCGAAGTTCGATCACATGAAGCTTGTTCTGCGCGATCAACCGCGCGTGCGCTTCGGCGAGTTGGCCGAGCCCCATCGACCGCATGCGCTCGATGAAATGACGCATCGATCGTAATGTAGCTTCGCCGGCGTCATAGGCCATGAACTGAACATCGTCGATCGACAGCGACAGACGGCCTTCCGGGGTTTCGAATTCGAGCTTCGTGCGCATGACGGTGGCAACGGGTGATGTGAGTTGCCCAAATTCTAGGCACGCGGTGACGCTCGGCACTTAGGAGAAGGCCGAATTCGACGCGCGGGTTGGCGGTCGCTGCGTTTCCGTTTACGCGTCGAGGCGAGTGTCAGCGGGAATTGGCCACGGCGGGTTTGATGGACGTTGCGTCCTCCACAATGTCCAGCCCCCAATCACCGAACGTGTACCAGTCCTCGCCCAACAGTGCTGCCGGATGCTGCGTGCGGCTAGATCCGTTTCCGCAACGCGGCGCATCCGCTCCGCAGTAATGGTCACAGCCCCAGCAATTGCGTTCCGGGTGCCCGGGTTGAAGGGGAAATCGCTTTGCCATGCTCTCTTTGGTCCTTGGTCAGCTGCGGGTCGTCGCTGCAAGATGGCTACGACGCGCCCGACAGCCAGCCAATAGGACGATTTCGAACGTGCGCGGACGGCGGCTTGCTCATCTTCCTTATGAACGCCTGCCGTTCGCTAGTCAACAGGCAGCGACCGCCGCCTGCGTGCTGCCGGTGAGCAGCAGTTCGATCAGTTCCCGCACGCTGCGGATGGCCGCGCCGAACGGCAACTTCTCGCGTCCGCGGAAGAACAAGCCGTTGCCCACATCGCCGCGCAGCGCCGCCGCGAGTCGCGTGTCGATGCAAAAGTGCCCGAACTTCTCGATGCCGTCGCGCAGTCCGCACGCGCTCAGGCATTCGAGCGCCGTCGGGCACGTCTGTTTGCGTGCGCCGATCTTCGCGCGAATGCGCTCTTCGTTGCGCAAGTAGCGCATGAGCCACGGCGTCTTCACGGCTCTCGCGGGCAGGCCGGTCACGCTGACGAACTCGACGATATCGTCCGGCGTCGCCTGCGCGAGCACGCGCTTGAATTCGGGATGCGCGTCGCCTTCCTCCGTCACCGCGAACGGCGTGCCGACCTGGACACCGTTCGCGCCGGCCGCGAGCCACGTACGCACGGCTTCGTGGCTGTTGATGCCGCCCGCGACG
Organism: Caballeronia sp. Sq4a; assembly: GCF_023170545.1. NCBI lineage: Bacteria > Pseudomonadati > Pseudomonadota > Betaproteobacteria > Burkholderiales > Burkholderiaceae > Caballeronia > Caballeronia sp. Sq4a. Next base: position 656,320 of record NZ_CP084253.1, read on the forward strand.
ATCACCGGCACGTCCGCACGCGCCAGTCCGAGCGACGCGAATACCGTCTCCAGTTCCGCGAGCACGCGCGCGAACCCGAAACGCTCGTTGTCCATGTCGGAAACGTCGTTCACGCCGAGGTGTCCGCCGGCATGCGCCGGATGTTCGATCACGATGGCATCCGGCAGGCGTCCCTTCTTCATCCACTTCTTCAGCACGAGCGCGACGCCGCGGCTGTCGGAGAGAATCGGGATCAGCGCGATATCGCAGCCTTGCGTGAGGTCGGGCAAGTCGAGCGGCAAGCCTGCGCCCATCACGATGGCATCGGCGCGCTCCTCGCACGCCACGCGCACGTAGTCGGCGTGGGCGCTGACCGCTTTCATCACGTTCACGGCGATCATGCCGCGACCTTCCGACAGTTCACGCGCGCCGCGAATCTCGCGTCGGAGCGCGGACAGATTCGCTCGCTCCAGCGTCTCGCGCGACGGATCGGCGCGGCACATGTCGAGCAGATCCGCATGATGATGGCGCAGGTCGATACTCGCGATGGTGCCCACCGCGCCTTCTCGCGCCACGCTGCCCGCGAGCCGGTGCGCCGAAATGCCCACGCCCATGCCGCCCTGCACGATCGGCAGCACGCTGCGCCCGCGAATGACGAGCGGCGCGAATGCGTTCTTTCCCGCGCTCGGAGTTTCGATTCCAGCTTGATTTCGATTCATGATGTGACTGCCTGATGTGATCGGCAAGAGCCGTCGATACGTCGCTAAGTTCTCGCGGCGTTTCATGATGTTTCGTAGGAGATCGGCGCGGTGGCCGCGTCCGATCGGTCGGCGTCGTGTCCCGCGGCATAGAGCGCGACGTGGACGCGACTCGTGAAGTTGAGCTTGCGCAAGATGTTTCGCACGTGAATCTTCACAGTGCTCTCGGCCGGCGAGCGGGTGGGCGCATTCCCCTCGTTGCTCGCCCTGCGCGAGAGTTCGCGAATGATGTCCTGCTTGCGCGACGTAAACGGATCGGACGCCGCCGCCTCGGCTTTGATGCGCCTCAGCAGATAGCCGCAATCGCCTTCGCGCAGCGCGACTGTCGACTCGTTGACGTCATTCGATACCGCAAGCGTCACGACAGCGGCGCACCGCGAATCTGCCCATGTCCTCAAGATCGTAGCCCTGACCATTAGCGTCGACAACCCGTCTGAATTCGCTTTCATTGACGATCGTCACAGGAAGAGCAGTTCTCCATTTGCCGTCTTCACAGCACGGAAGAACAGAAAGCCATCGGCGCATTGCGTCGCGCGTAGCACCATGCTTTGACCTCAGCACGCACCGCATACAAAACGATGAGGCACTGCAATCTTGCATCAGCCGTTATGATGCGATTCCTTTGCCACAACGTAGCGCCCGTCGCGATAGGCAAGCGTCAAGCTCTTTCGCTTCGGCGCGCCGTTCCTGTTCACACACACGCCTTTGGCGATACGCGACGTGCTATGCACCGTCTTCTCGGCGATGTGCAACGACGCATAGCCTTCCGCGCCGGGCGCGCCCATCGAAAGCGTCCGCGTCACCGAGTCGTACCAGCCGTCGCAATGCGTGTCCCATTCGCCGCTCGCCTGCGCGGTCATCAGTCGGTCGAGCACCGGGCGCAGCGTCTCGCCGTCGAATGCATACAGACTCAGCGATGTCTCGCCATGTGGCTTAGCCCCCGACGATGCGTCGAGACTCATGCGCACGCCGAACGCGCGCTGCGTCGGCGCGAATTGATACGGCGCGGTGTCGAGCGCGATATCGGCCGACGCGCCCGCGTCTCGTCGTATCGCCCCCGGTTGATACACGTGCGCGACGATCGCGCCGGTCGCGGTGTCGGCGACAAGCACCTCGAGGTTGTCAGCGTTCTCTTTTGCTTGCGTCTCGTCGCCGGAGAACGCAAGCGCCGCCAGCGTCAACGCCGGGCTAGCGGGCCACGTCTCGCAGACGCTGAGCGCGCTATCGAGCGTCTTCTCGGGGTGCAGCGTGTTCGCCCACGTCTGCATCATGTCCTCGCAACCGGCGTGCGCGAGCACCGGCGCGAGCAGACTGGCGGCAAGGAGGATAAGTTTCTTGTTCATGTTGTGATATCGGCTCATGGGCGTATTCGCGCCTGCGATTCGAGCCTCGCATTTTGACGGCTTACGTTCTCGCTCATGCCATGCGTAACACCATTTGACAAGAAAAGTCCTTCGCCATGCAAAACTTTGATGCATTCGACATGGCAAGCTCACAACGCTCGCATGTGTTGCTCGGCGCGGGCACAATGTCGAGTTCCGCTGTTGCAAAGCCCTGCTAAGAGACGCTCCGAGCGTCGCTTTTTTCGAAGCGCGCAGCTCGCGCGACACAGCGTCGCAACGCCGCGTTTTACGACCAAATTCCATAAATTCGCAACATCGCGATAAATGTCGCGTGGCATGATCGCGTCGCGGCGCAACGCCGTGAAACGGCGTTCTTCCCAGGACGCTTCGATCCAAAAAACCAGCGAATGCAATGAATGAAAATACTCACCGTTTAGCAGCGCCATTGTTATCGGGTTTGTTGGCCAGTGTCTGTTTATCGGGATGCAATCTCGAGGTGCTCGATTCGAAAGGTGTCATCGGCGCGGCGGAAAGCTCGCTCATCGCCACCGCGACTTTCGCGATGCTCCTCGTCGTCGTTCCAGTGATTCTGCTCACCCTGATCTTCGCCTGGCGCTATCGCGCATCCAACACGAACGCCACGTACGCGCCGAAATGGACGCACTCCACGGCCATCGAGGTCGTCGTATGGGCGATTCCCGCGGCCATCATCCTTTTTCTCGGCACCCTGACGTGGAAGACCACCCACGAGCTCGACCCGTACAAGCCGCTTCAGTCGGAAGTCAAGCCGATCAACGTGGAAGTCGTCGCGCTCGACTGGAAATGGCTCTTCGTCTATCCGGATCTCGGCATCGCTTCCGTCAATCAGGTCGCTTTCCCGGTCGGCACGCCGGTCAACTTCCGCATTACGTCGGACTCCGTGATGAACTCGTTTTTCATCCCGCAGCTCGGCAGCCAGATCTACGCGATGGCGGGCATGCAGACGCGTCTTAACCTGCTAGCCGATCACGCGGGCGACTACGCGGGCATCTCGGCGAACTACAGCGGCGCGGGCTTCTCCGACATGAAGTTCCGCGCACTCGCGCTGTCGCAGGCCGACTTCGATTCGTGGGTCAAGAAGGTCAAGACCGCGCCCGAGGCACTCAGCATGGATGTCTATGCGGGCGTCGCGCGCCCGAGCCAAAAGGCCGCGGTCCGCTACTTCTCGACCGTCGATCCGAAGCTCTTCAACAACATCGTCGGCAAGTACAACAACGGGAATGTCACCGTTGGCACGAATTGCGTAACCAAGGGGTAAGCCATGTTCGGCAAATTAACGCTTGAGGCGATCCCGTACCACGAGCCGATCATCATGGGGGCGACCGTCCTCATGGCGGTCCTGGCGCTGGGTGCGGCCGCCCTTCTCACCAAGTTCGGAAAATGGGGCTGGCTCTGGCGCGAGTACCTGACTTCGACTGATCACAAGCGCATCGGCATCATGTATCTGGTCGTCGCCGGACTCATGCTCGTGCGCGGCTTCGTCGACGCGGTCATGATGCGCGCGCAGCAGGCGATCGCGCTCGACGCGCCCGGCTTCCTGCCGCCGCATCACTACGACCAGATCTTCTCGGCGCACGGCACCATCATGATTTTCTTCATGGCGATGGCCCTGCTCGTGGCGTTCTTCAACCTCGTGGTGCCGCTGCAGATCGGCGCGCGCGACGTGGCGTTTCCGTTCATCAACTCGCTGTCGTTCTGGATGACGGCGATGGCCGCGGTGCTGATCAATCTGTCGCTTTTCATCGGCGAGTTCTCGGCGACCGGCTGGCTCGCGTATCCGCCGCTGTCGGAAACGCAGTTCAGCCCGGGCGTCGGCGTTGACTACTACATCTGGGCGCTGCAGTTGTCCGGGGTCGGCACGCTGCTCACCGGCGTGAACTTCTTCGTGACCATCGTGAAGATGCGCGCGCCCGGCATGACGTGGATGAAGCTGCCGGTGTTCACGTGGACGGCTTTCTGCTCGAACGTGCTCATCATGGCGACGTTCCCGATTCTGACCGTCGCGCTCGCGCTGCTCGGACTCGACCGTTATCTCGGCATGCACTTCTTCACGAACGATGCCGGCGGCAACCCGATGGTGTATCTGAACCTGATCTGGGCCTGGGGCCACCCCGAGGTCTACATCCTGGTTCTGCCGGCGTTCGGCATTTACTCGGAAGTCGTTTCCACGTTCTCGAAGAAGCCGCTGTTCGGCTACAAGACGATGGTCTGGGCGACGTGCTGCATCATGGTGCTGTCGTTCCTCGTGTGGCTGCACCACTTCTTCACCATGGGCTCGGGCGCGAACGTCAATGCCTTCTTCGGCATCATGACGATGATCATCTCGATCCCGACGGGCGTGAAGATCTTCAACTGGCTCTTCACGATGTATCGCGACCGCGTGCAGTTCACCACGCCGGTTCTCTGGACCATCGGCTTCATCATCACCTTCACGCTCGGCGGCATGACGGGCGTGATGCTCGCGATCCCGGGCGCGGACTTCGTGCTGCATAACAGCCTGTTCCTGATCGCTCACTTCCATAACGCCATCATCGGCGGCGTGGTGTTCGGGTACTTCGCGGGCGTGCAGTTCTGGTGGCCGAAGGTGTTCGGCTTCAAGCTCGATGAAAAGCTCGGTCGCAACGCGTTCGTTTGCTGGTTCGTCGGCTTCTTCGTCGCGTTCGTGCCGATCTACATTCTCGGCTTCATGGGCATGACGCGCCGCCTGAACCATTACGACAATCCCGCATGGCAGCCGTATCTGGTGGTCGCGGCGTGCGGCGTCGGCATCATCGCGCTGGGCGTGGCGTTCCAGGTTGCGCAGATCGTCGTGAGCGTGATTCGCCGCAATCAGCCGGCTTATCGCGATGTCACGGGCGATCCGTGGGGCGGCCGCACGCTCGAATGGTCGATCAGCTCGCCGCCGCCGGTCTACAACTTCGCGCATGTGCCGGCTGTCCGTGAACTCGACGACTTCGCCCACGCGAAGGAAACGAACCGCGTCGAAACGCGTCCGTTCCGCGACATCCATATGCCGTCGAACACGAGCGCCGGTTTCTTCGTTGGCGTGTTCGCGCTGGCGTTCGGCTTCGCGGCGATCTGGCATATCTGGTGGCTGGCTATCGTCGGCCTGATCGGCGTCGCTGCGGTCGTGATCGGCTACAGCTTCGGCGAGAACGCCGGCTACATCATCCCCGCCGCCACGGTGAAGGCGACCGAAGAGCGGAACCGTCCGCCGAAGTCGCCCGCCAAGACCGGCGCGGGGCGCGAAATGGAACTGGAGGTGCTGTAAATGTCGCAATCGACGATTTCCGCGCATGACGCGCACGAGCACGAACACCAGCCGTCTCACTCGGTGTTCGGCTTCTGGTCCTACCTGATGACCGACTGCGTGCTGTTCGCGTCCCTCTTCGCGACCTTCGCGATGATGGCGAACCAGTTCGCGGGCGGCCCCACGGCCAGGGATCTCTTCAACCTGCGCGATGTCGCGATCGAAACCGGCCTGCTCCTCACGAGCAGCCTGACGTTCGGCTTCGCGATGATCTCGGCGCATCGCAAGCAGACGGGCGGCGTGCTCGCGTGGCTCTTCGTCACGTTCGTGCTGGGCGCGGGCTTCCTGTGGCTGGAAGTGCACGAGTTCGCGCATCTCATCGCTGAGGGCGCGGGTCCGCAGCGCAGCGCGTTCTGGTCGTCGTTCTTCACGCTCGTCGGCACGCACGGTCTGCACGTCACGCTCGGCCTCGTGTGGCTCGTCGTGCTGGCGCTGCAAATCATGCAGAAGCCGGAGCTGAACGAACGCCAGATCCGCCGGCTCGCCTGCCTCAGCCTTTTCTGGCACTTCCTCGACATCGTCTGGATTTGCGTGTTCTCCTTCGTCTACCTTGCGAGCGTCGTCTAATGGCTCATACGCATACAACGCATAGCGATATTCCGCACGTCACCGTAGGCGGATATCTCGTCGGCTTCGTGCTGGCCGTGGTACTCACGGTGGCTTCGTTCTGGCTCGTGACCGCGGGCAAGGTGTCGGGCGAACAAGGCATCGTGTGGCTGGCGGTGCTGGCCGCCGTTCAGATGGTGGTCCATGTGGTGTTCTTCCTGCACGTGAACACGTCGAAGGGACAACGCTGGCACGCCCTGTCGTTTGCCTACACGATCCTGATGTCGCTCGTGATCGTCGTCGGTACGGTGTGGGTCATGCATAACGTCCACATGCTGATGATGGCGCGATAACGCTGAACGCATCGGTGAAAGAAGCGGGTCCGGTTTCCGGGCCCGCTTTTTTTCGTCCGTCGATTTCTGCGGCCGCTGACAAATCTTGACAATTCCTCAAAGCGGCGCGACCATTTGTCCATAATTTGATTTTACGATCCACATTATGGACACAGGAGACGCGATGCCCGCGCCAAAACCGTCGGCGGACGCAATGACGCCGTACCAATTCCCCAATCCCAAAGAAGCGCAGAAGGAAATCGTGATCGGTCATGCGATACCGACCGACGAGCGCGAATGGGTTCCGCAAGCCGAGAACGTCTGGTTCCGCCCGCTTTGTCTGAACGTGTCCACCGGCTATTGGATGAACCTGCTGCGCGTGCGCAAGTCCGGCGTGCTCTCGCGGCATCGTCATCCGCAGGCCGTTCACGGCATGGTGCTCAAGGGCCGCTGGCGCTATCTGGAGCACGACTGGGTCGCCACCGAAGGCAGCTATGTCTTCGAGCCGCCCGGCGAAACGCATACGCTCTACGTGCCGGAAGACGTCGAAGAGATGATCACCTACTTTCAGGTGAACGGCGTGATGTTCTATTGCGATCCGTACGGCAACTACACCGGCTACGAAGACGTGTTCACCAAGGTCGACATGTGCCGCAAGCACTATGAAGCGGTCGGGCTGGGCGCGGATTTCGTCGATCAGTTCATCCGCTAATTCATCCTCTAGTTCGTCCATCGCATAACCAAACCATCATAAGCAGCCGAAGCGTCAACGAAACGCATTCGGGGAGACACCATGCAGAGCAAATCGCCACGCATCAAGCGCATTCAATGGATCGCGCTCACTTTCCTCACGCTCGCGGGGATCGTGAATTATCTGGACCGCAGCACGCTGTCCATCGCCAATCATTCGGTCACGCAGGAACTCGGGCTCTCCGCATCGCAGATGGGCCTGCTGCTCTCCGCGTTCTCGTTCGCGTATGCGTTCTCGCAATTGCCCATCGGCGTGATGCTCGACCGCTTCGGCGCGCGCATCATGCTCGGTCTCGGCATGTTCGTCTGGTCCGTCGCGCAGTTGTTCGGCGGCCTCGTCACGAACCTGCATCAGTTCCTCGCGGCGCGCATCGCGCTCGGCATCGGCGAGGCGCCGCAGTTTCCGGCCGGCGCGAAGGTCGTCTCCGAGTGGTTCGCGCAACACGAACGCGGCAAGCCGACCGGCATCTTCGTCACGTCGTCGACCATTGGCCCCGCGCTCGCGCCGCCGATTCTGACCGTGCTGCTGTTGAGTTTCGGCTGGCGCAACATGTTCGTCATCATGGGCGTGCTGGGCATTGCGGTGGCGATCGGCTGGTACATCGTGTATCGCAACCGGCGAGACATTGCGCTCGAGCCGCAGGAGATCGCGCACTTGACCGAAGGCGAGCCCGCGCAGCGCACGGAGCGCAGCATGAGCTTCGCGGAATGGCGCGGCCTCTTCAGCAAGGCGACCACGTGGGGCATGATTTTCGGCTTCATGGGCGTGATCTACATGGTGTGGCTGTATCTGACGTGGCTGCCCGCGTATCTCGAACACGAGCGCCATCTGACCATCGCGAAAACCGGCTGGATCGTGTCGATTCCGTATCTGGCGGGCACGCTCGGCATGCTGTCGTCGGGTTTCATCGCCGATGGACTGATGGCGCGCGGCGTCGCACCGATCCGCAGCCGCAAGTGGCCGATCTGCACCGGTCTCATCGGCGCGGCGCTGTTCACGGTCCCGGCCGCGTTCACGCCGAACCTCGCGCTCGCGATCACGTATCTCTCGGCGGCAATGTTCTTCGTCAACATGGCGAGCGGCGCAGCGTGGGCGCTCGTCTCGGTGGCGGCACCGCGTCACATGGTGGCGTCGCTCGGCAGCATTCAGAACTTCGGCGGCTATTTCGGCGGCTCGTTTGCGCCGTTCATCACCGGCCTCGTCGTCGACAAGACGCATTCGTTCGTCAACGCGTTCCTGATCAGCGCGGGCGTCGCGTTCGCGGCGGCGCTCGTTTATATGTTCGTCGTCCGCGTGCCGATTCAGGATTCCGAGCAGCCGGCGTCTGCCGTGCCGGTCGTTTGAGGTGACTGACATGACCTTCCAGTCTGATCTCTACAGAAGCAAGACCGTCGTCGTCACCGGCGGCACGCAGGGCATCGGCGCGGGCATCGCGCAGCAGTTCGCCGCGCTCGGCGCGCACGTGATCGCGGCGGGCATCGCGCCGACGGATGCGCAACGCGACGCGCTCGGCGACGGCATAGAAGTCGCGGCGCTCGATGTCGCGGACGCCGCGAGCACCGCCGATCTCATGAACCGCCTCGACGCGCTCGACGTGCTCGTGAACTGCGCGGGCATGATCAAGCGCGGCGACGAGCACGACATCGAGACGTTCGAACGCGTGATCGCCGTCAACCTGAACGGCACCATGCGCATGTGCGCCGCCGCGCGGCCGTTGCTCGCGAAAAGCGGCGGGAGTATCGTCAATACCGCGTCGATGCTGACGTTCTTCGGCGGCGGCCTCGTGCCCGCATACAGCGCGAGCAAGGGCGGCGTCGCACAATTGACGAAGTCGCTCGCCATCGCGTATGCGGCAGACGGCATTCGCGTGAACGCCGTCGCGCCCGGCTGGATCGCCACGCCGCTCACGCAGGCGCTTCAGGACGACGGCGGCCGCTCGCAAGCCATTCTCGACCGCACGCCGATGAAACGCTGGGGCTTGCCGGAGGACGTGGCGCGCGTCGTGGCGTTTCTGGCGTCGCCGGCGGCGGCGTTCATGACCGGCGCGATCGTGCCGGTGGACGGCGGCTATCTCGTGGCGTAAGCGAGCGTCGATATAATCGCCGCGCCGCCGCTCCCATATCAGATCATGTCTGCTGATCCCGCCTCTCTCGACGCCGCAAAGGCAACCGGCACCGCCGCGTTCTCCAAGTTCATGGCGGTGCTGCAACTGATCGCCGACGCCGCCGAGCCGCCGACCATCGCGCGTCTCACGACGGAAAGCGGCTATCCGCGCCCGACGGTGTATCGCATCGTCGGCGCGTTGATGGCCGAAGGGCTGGTCGTCGAAAGCGCGCGCGGCGGCTGTTATACGCTGGGTCCGCGCCTGATGTCGCTCGCGAGCCGGAGCTGGGAGCGGTCCGACTTGCGCATCGCCGCCGCCGACGCGTTGCAGGCGCTGCGTGATGCTACGCAGGAAACCGTGCATCTGGCGGTGAGAAGCGGCGCGGAAATGGTGTACGTCGAGAAGCTGGAAAGCCCGCACGCGGTGCGCATGGCGTCGCGCATCGGCACGCGCGTCACGCTGTATTCGAGCTCGGTCGGCAAGGCGTATCTGTCGACGCTTTCGCCCGCCGACCGCGACGCGCTCTTGCGCGGCATCCCGTTTCAGCGATTCACGCCGAACACCATCGTCGACCGAAGCGCGCTCGATGCCGAACTGGACGCATGCCGGACGCGCGGCTACGCCGAAGACCGCGAGGAGAACGAAGCGCAGATTTTCTGCTACGGCAGCGCGATCGTCGGCGCGAATGGCGCGCCGCTCGGCTGCGTCAGCGTGAGCATTCCACTCTTCCGAAAGAGCGATACGCCGATGGAAACCTACGTCGCGCCGCTGAAAGCTGCGTGCCGCGCGATCGCCGAGCGCATGAGTCCCGGCACGCGCTAAAGCGTCAGAACGCGTTGCCTTGCGACGCGCCCGCGCGCTTGGCAATCAAAGTCGGCAGGCGCGGCAGCAATTGCGGCCAGTGCGTCGCTTCCTGCGCCAGATGCGCGAGCAAGCCATGACAGCCGAACTGGTCCGCCGCGAGCCGCGCGATCACGCGTCGCGCGATCTTCCACACATCGACATCCGGCGCGACCGTATGCGCCATGCGCTCGATCGTCTCCATCGAACGTGACAGCAGCACCGCCCGCGACGCAATGCGCCCGTGCGCCGCGCTGAACATGTGCTCGGCGGGCGCCTTGCCGATCGCATCGAACAAATGCGAGACGTGCGCGCCCTGCCGCGCATCCGTCGACGAAAACCGCTCCGCTTCCCGGCGATACGTCGATTCGACGCGCACTTCGTGATGCGCCGCGTGTTCCTCTGGCCGGCCGTGTTCGAGATGCGTGCGCGCCGCCGCCTTGTGATCGCCTTCGAGCAGCGAGTTCGATACCCCGACGATGAAATCGCGCTCGTGCGCCGCGAAGAACGAAATGGCGTTGTCGGCTTCGAGCACGATCTTGCCGCGCGTGCCGGGATCGATGCTGACGCGCGCGCCCGCCGCGTCCAGCCCCGCGTGATACACGCCCTGCCCGAGCGCCATTTCGAAGAACGCTTCGATCAGCGTCGCGATGAGATCCGCCTGTTTGAGCCCGTGCGATGCGAGCGCGTGGCCGTCCGATAGCGGCACGGTGTCGATCGCGCGCGTCGTCAAAACGGCGTCGTTGCAAAAGTCCCAGAGCACTTCGGGCACGGCGAGCCGGTCGTCGTCGCGCAGGCGGTAGCGCAGATAGCTCTGATCGGCGGCGCGCTGGCGCAGGTCGATCATCGAATGCACGCTCTCGCGCACGCGGCTCAACCACTGCACCGCCTGCAGCTCGCGGGCCGTCGCCGAACGCCGCTCGGCGAAGCGCGCGGCGGCAAGCGCGAGATCGAGATCGTCGGCGAGTTCCTGGCGTGCGTCCGCGCGAAGCAGCGTGATGCGGACCGGCACGCCGTCGATACGTGCCGCATGCGTCTGCTCCGCGATACCCGAGCGCAGCGGCGCCGCGCTGATCTCGGTGATTTCGGCGCGCGGCGCGGCTGCGAGCGCGAGGGCGCATGCGCTGCGAAAGCTCGCGGCATCGTAGGGCGTGAACAGACCTTCCATCTCCGACAGCGCCACGCGCACCGCCGCTTCCGCGAGCGCGGGATGCCGCGTGAGCGCGTCGGATGCCAGCGAGAACACGCGCGGCAAGTGGCTCAGCGCCGGCACGCCGCCCGCGAGCGGCGCGGCGCGCGCGCCATGCATGGCGAAGAAGCGCGCGATGCGTTGCATCGACGCGCCGTCGCTATCTGATTGGCTTTCGCGGACGAACGCCCGGCCAAGACGCCAGAGCGTTGCGAGTCGTCGGACGGGCAAATGAAGTCCTTTTGGCTTGAGTGTGCCGTGGCATTCGGCTTGCTCGATTTGCATTTTGTAGCACTTACAGCACGATTCGAACCCGCGCGTTTTCTGCGCTCTGCCTCGAACCACCACCATGCACATGAAAACGGAAGACGCTCCGGCGCGCGGGTCCGTCGACGAACAAAGCCCGAGCGCCCTGCGCGATGCGCTGCAAAGCGAGGACAGCGGCGTGCGAAGCTTCGTCGTCGTGCGGGACGGCCGCATCGAATTCGAACATTACCGCAGCGACGCCGCGCCCGATACGCTCGAAAACGTCAATTCGGTCACGAAGAGCGTCGTGGGGCTGGCCGTGGGCATCGCGCTGACCGAGCGGCTGCTCGCGGACCTCGACACGCCGATCGGCGAGATCATCGAGAAGGCGCGCGATCCCGCGCTGGACGAGCGCGTGCGACGCATCACGCTGCGCCATTTGCTCACGATGACCTCGGGCTTCGACTGCGAACCGGGCGCAGTGGACAAGTGTCTGCTCGGCGCGTGCGAGCGGCTCGCCGGCGAGGACGACCGCCTGAATTTCGTGCTCTCGCGACCGATGGCCGACGCGCCGGGCACGCGTTTTCGCTATGACTCGCATGCGGTGCAGTTGCTCTCGCTCGCCGTCGAAGCGGTGACGGGCGCGACCGTCGAAGCGTATGTGCGCGACAAGCTCTTCGCGCCGCTCGGCATCGAAACGAGCGAATGGATCGCCGATGAGGACGGCCATACGTTCGCGGGGCGCGGACTCATGCTACGCGCCCGCGACATGACGAAGCTCGGCACGCTGATGCTGGATCGCGGCAGATGGCAAGGCGCGCAACTCGTGGATGCGTCGTTCATCGACGACGCCATGTCGGTGCACAGCGAGGGCGGCCCGCCGATGCAGGACGCGCAGTACGGCTACCTGTGGTGGGTCGCGCCGCGCTACGCGTTCGCGGCGGGCTTCGGCGAGCAGTTCATCTTCGTTGCGCGCGAGGCGGGAATCGTCGCAGCCGCGACATGCGACAACACCGCCGCGAACAAAAACGTCCGCGCGCTCTTCGAGCAACACGTGCTCGGCCTCGACGCACGCTGATCCTCGCCGGCGTTGTTTCGGATTGCTCGCGGCTTCGTTTCCGAACTCAGCGCAGATCAAAGCCTCACGCGCAGGTAATCTCGCTTTGCGTCCGTTGCCACGGCGGACATTCGAGGCAAGCGAGGTATCGCATGAAGTCCTTCGACATTACGGTGGATGCGCAGGGGCGCGTCGTCGTTTCGCACGCCGAGCCCATTGGCGAGCTTTGCAAAAGCCGCGCGCGACTGCTTGCGTCGCTGGTCGGCATGATCGCCGCGCCCGGCGCGTTCGAGCACTTCTGCGCGTTTCCCGAGCCGATGAAGCGCGACATCCTGCATCTCATGCATTCGCTGGCGGAAGAAAGCCTTCCGTTGCTCGCCGCGCTGGAACAACACACCGCGCAAGCCTTCTACGACAAGGGCGTCCACGCCGCAACCGAGCAGCGGCGTCAGGAACTCGCGGCCAACGCGCCGCCCGAGCCGATCGACTACACGCAGCGGTGATGCGTGACCGGCGGCAGCAAAAAGCGCCCTTCGTCAATGTAGATTTTTGTCGATATGCGATCCCGATTATTTTCGATACGGTATCGTAATGGGCTCACGCTATAACGTATCAATATCGCGATGCCGGAATCCGTGTCGCAACGGCTTCCTGCTGCACGTGAGGCAATCGAGAGCGCCATGAAACAACCATCAGAAAAAGGACGCGCCATGCAGCCGCCAGCCGGTGAGCGTATCGAACGAAGCATGTACATCCTCGGGCGGATCGGCGCGGTCGTGTGTCACGAGCGCGGGCCGCGCCCGAACACCGCGATTCTCACGACCATGGCTTCGCATCCGGCCGAAGGTCTGTGGCTGGCCATCACGCGCATGAACGAACTGTGCCCGGCCGTGCGCGGCCCGCGCCGCACGCTGCTGCAGTGGAAGCGCAGGGAGATCGCGCGGCTCGCTCGCATGCTGCCGCATCCGCTGCCGGCCGATGCCTGCGCGCAAACGCAAGTCCCGTTCTGGGCCGGCTACTGCCAATATTGGGAAGACGTGCTGAAGCAGCATGTCGATCGTCAGATGGACGCGCCCGCGGTCGCGGTCGACGAAGTTCCGGCACGGCGCGTCAACGCCTGAAACGCTGCATCCACGCGCCACGGCAGTTGCCGCCCGTGATCGACTCGGGCACACTTCGCGCGGCCGCGCGCAGCCGTTCGTCCGGATGCACAGGAATGCTTTCTCGCGAAGGAGCGGGCGCGTTGCGCCGTGTACCGAGCAACGAGGAAGAGCAGATGGACCAAGTCAAGATCACGATCAACCCTGAAGGGCATCCTGTCATCGCGCATCCGGTGGCGATCGAAAAGCGCAGCAACGATGTCGCGCGTGCGGTCGCCGCGCTGTCGGATGTGCTGGCGAGCGGGTACGGCGCGGGCGTCGGTCAGCCTGTGTTGATCGATCTGCTGCGCACCCTCGCGCACGAGCAACGCGCGCTGACCGAGGCGCTGTCCGACTACACCGGCGAAGTGTCGACAGAAGAAGCGTACCGCCGAACCTACCGCCGCGCGTTCAGAAAGGGCTTCAGCGCCGGATTGCAACGCACGCTGCCCGCGCGGCCGGTCGACCGGAACGACAGCGCGTTGCTGAGCCCGCCTGCCGCGGCCGGCACCTCGCGCAACGACGCGCTGCGCCGTCTCAAGCAAGTCTAGTCACCGCTCCGGCCAGCCTTCAGCACTCGCGCTCGCGCCGCGGTTCGTGCGTCGAGTAATAGGCGCGCATCACGTCGATCATGCGTTCCAGCGGACTCGGCTTCACAAAATAGCCGTTGAACCCGGTGCGACGCGCCCGCGCGCAATCGTCGGGACACGTGCGGCTGGTGTGCGCGAGCAGCATCATCGACGTATCGAGCGCGCGAATCGCCTCGGCCGCTTCCCAGCCGTCGCCGAGGGGCATCATCAAATCGAGCAGCACCACGCCGGGGCGCCACTTGCGCGTGAGCGCCACGGCGTCGAGCCCGGTATGCACGGCGCGCACCGTGAAGTCGGCGTCCTCGAACGCCAGACAGATGGCGCGCGTGGCGTCGAGGTCGTCGTCGGCGATGAGCACGCGCGGTTCGTCGTGATGCGCGGCGCGAATGGGGATATGCCAGATCGATTCTTCGGGTACGCGAGCTTGTCGTTGCGTAGATTGCATTTTTTGGCCTCGGATTGACCGACTGTTTCAGCAACGCGCGTTCCGCGACGCAGCATGCGGGGGTTTGCCCGAATAACGAGGCTCGCGCTAACGTTGCACCCCGGGAATACCCGGACAGCGCGCGGGCCGGACGCTTGCACCACGCAGAATCAAGTTCACCTGCGAGCGACACGCTCGCTCCCTACGGAGGCACACGATGTTCGTCGTCTACTGGCTCGAAGGCGAAGCGGAAGCCGAAAGCCACGCGCGTCACCGGCAGTTCGACGCCGCCGCGCTCGCCGAGGCGCTGCGCTTCGCCGAAGCATTGCGCAAGCGCCAGGCGCAAGGCGAACCGGTCGGCTTCGTCACGCTGTGCAGCGAGAATCCGCAATCGGTCGGCAAACCCGGCGTCGCCGATCCGCCCGCCGACTACGACTGGAAGAAGCGCCGCCGCTAGCCGTTGCCTGCATCGGCGTTCTTGCTGCCGCTGTCTTGCGCATCGTCCTGCCACCCGCCGCCGAGCGACTTGTACACGGCGATCAGATCCGTCGTCACGTTCACCGTCGACTGCGCGAGCTGCTCGCGCGTTTGCGCAAGCTGGCGCTCGGCATCGAGCACCGTGACGAACGCCGTCAGTCCCTTGCGATAGCTGTCCGTCGCGAGTTGCAGGCTCACGCGATTCGCCTCCACGGTACGCACCAGAGCCGCGCGCCGGTCCTGCTCCGTGCGATACGCGACGAGCGCGTTGTCCACATCCTGAAGCGCCGTGAGCACCGTCTGCCGATACTGCAACGCGGCCTGCGCGGCCTGCGCCTTCGCCACGCGAACGTTCGAGTGCAGCGCGCCGCCTTCAAATATCGGCAGCGAAATGCTCGGCCCGACCGACCAGAAAAGACTCGACCAGCGCGCGAGGTATTTCGCTTTGGTCGCTCGGGTGCCGACCTGGCCCGTCAGCGAGATGTCCGGATACAACTGCGCGACGGCCACGCCCACTTCGGCGGTGGCCGCGTGCAATTGCGCTTCGGCGCGGCGGATGTCGGGACGGCGGCGCGCGAGCGTCGACGGCACGCCGACCGGCACCGTCGGCGGCACGGGCGGCACCGCGCGCGCATCGGACAGTTCCGCGTCCAGCGTGCCGGGCGCGCTGCCCGTCAGCACCGCGAGCCCGTTCATCGCCTGCGCGATCTGCGCCTCCAGCGACGGCACCTGCGCCTGCAACGCGCCGACTTGCGCGCTCGCGCTCTGCACGTCCTGCTGGCTCGTCAGGCCGACGCGCGCCTGCTCGCGCGTGAGGTCGAGAATCTGCTGTTCGGCGTCGATCTCGGCAAGCGTGATTTCACGGATGGACTGCGCGCCGCGCAACTGCGCGTACGTGCGCGCGACTTCGGCTTCCAGCGAGACCAGCGCGTCGTTGCGGCTTTCGATTTCCGCCTGCGTCTCTGCATTCGCCGATTCCACCGAGCGCCGCACGCGCCCGAAAAGATCGAGTTCCCACGACGCATCGAAGCCGTCCTGAAACAGCGTGACGGGCCCTGTCGCGGAGTCGAGGCCCTGACGGATCGGCGCGCCGTTCGCGCCCAGCGCGTCGATGCGGCTGTACAGGCCTTGCGACTGGAGCAAGCCCTTCAGCCCGAGTTGCTCACGCATGACGCTCGCGTTCGCGCTGATCTGCGGCAAGCCTTGCGCCGCCGCCGACACGCTCTGCTCGCGCGCTTGTGCGATGCGCAGCACCGCGCTTTGCAGATCGAGATTGCCGGCCACCGCGCGGTCGATCAGCGAATCGAGCGTCGGATCGTCGAACTGCTTCCACCAGCGCGGGTCGGGATCGGCCGATGTGCTCGCCACGGAAGGCGCGTCGGCATGCGGCGCGCGCGCATCCGGCGTTGCGTTCTGCGCGCGCTGCATGTCGTTCCACTTGCCGGGCGTGTCGGCGACAGGCGGCCTGAAGTCGGGGCCAACCGTGCAAGCGCTCATCGCGAGCGCGAGCGCGAGCACCGGAATCGAAAGTCGGGCGGAAAGTCGCTGCGTCATGTCAATGTCCTCCCGCCTGACCGGACGCCTTCACCGGCGAGAAGAAGAACGTGATCGGAATGAACAGGAACGAGAAGATCGCGCACGCGGCGAACACGTCGAGGTACGCGAGAATCGTCGCCTGCGAGACGAGCGTTTTGTACATCTGGCCGGTCGCCGCGCCCATCGCCTGCGACATGGTCTGGCCCGTGTCCATCAGCGTGCGCGCGATGCGCTGCACCGTGTCGTTGTACGGCTGATTCAGCGGCGTCAGATGCTCGACCATATGCGCCATGTTCGCCTGCGTGCGCTCGCGGATCATCGCGGTGGCGAGCGAAATGCCGATGGACCCCGCCACGTTCCGGAACATGGTGAACAGCGCGGAGGCGTCGTTGTTCATCGACTTGGGCAGCGAGAGATACGCGAGCGTCGTCACCGGCACGAACAGAAAACCGATGGCCGCGGACTGCGCGCTGCGCATCATCGTGAGCGTGCGATAGTCGACGTTCGGCACGAGGTGATGCGAATAGATCAACGCGCAGCCCATCAGAAAGAAGCCGAACGCAACGAGATAGCGCGTCTGCACCCATAGCATCAGCTTGCTGACCACGGGAATCAAAAACACGATGAGTAGCGCGCCCGGCGAAAGCACGAGGCCCGCGAGCGTCGCGGTATAGCCGAGTTGCTGCTGCGCGAGCTGCGGAATGAGCACCGCGCTGCCGTAGAGCACCGAAGCGAAGCCGACAATCGAGAGCGAGCCGAGCGCGAAGTTGCGGTCCTTCATGACGCGCAGATCGACCACGGGCTTTTTCGCGTACACGAGCCAGAACGCCGCGCCGACGATGCCGATCGCCGCGAGCACCGCGAAGGTCACGATGAAGTTGGACGCGAACCAGTCGTCGTCCTCGCCGCGATCCAGAAACACTTGCAGGCAACCGAGCCCGAGCGCGATCAGGCCGATGCCGACCACGTCGATGCCCACGTCCTTGTGACTCTGCCGCTTTTCCCACGGCGGATCTTCGACGAACTGCATCACCGCGATGGTCGTCAGCACGCCGACCGGCACGTTCAGCAGAAACACCCAGCGCCACGTGAAGTTGTCGGTGATCCAGCCGCCGAGCGTCGGGCCGAGCACCGGCGCCACGACGATCGCGACCGCCGAGATCGAGAACGCGCGGCCGCGCTGCTCGGGCGGAAACGTGTCGAGAATGATCGACTGCTGGCTCGGCTGCAAGCCGCCGCCGAAGAAGCCTTGCAGAATGCGAAAGACGATGAGTTGTCCGAGATTCGTCGCGATGCCGCAGAGAAATGAGCACACGGTGAACGCCGCGATGCAGATCAGGAAGTAGCGCTTGCGCCCGAGGATCTTCGAGAAATACGCGGACAGCGGCAGCACGATGCCGTTCGCGACGAGATAGGACGTGAGCGTCCAGGTCGCCTCGTCGTAGCTCGCGGACATGGTGCCGGAGATGTGCGGCAGCGCCACGTTCACGATGGTCGTGTCGAGCACTTCCATGAACGCCGCGAGCGTGACGACCACGGCGATGAGCCACGGATTCGCGCTCGGCTTCCAGCCGCTGTGGTCCTGTTCGGTGGGTTCGCTCATGGCTCAGTGGCGCAGCATGACGGTGGGCACCACGGACAGTCCCAGCGGCAGCGACGTGTCCGGCTTCATGCCGCTATCGATAACGATCTTCACCGGCACGCGCTGCACGATCTTCACGAAGTTGCCGGTCGCGTTTTCCGCGGGGAACGCGGAGAAGCGCGAGCCGCTGCCGAGCTGGATGCTGTCGACATGGCCATGCAGCGAGAGGCCGGGATATGCGTCGACGTCGATATCCACTTTGTCGCCCGGATGCATGCGCGAAAGCTGCGACTCCTTGAAGTTCGCCGTGACCCACATGCGCGTCGTGACGAGCGTCAGGATCGAGGTGCCTGCCTGCAGGAACGTGCCGAACTGCACGTTGCGTTTGGTGACCCAGCCGTCGGAGGGCGCGCGCAGTTCGGTGTACGACAGATTCAGCTGCGCAGTTTCCACTTGCGCCTGCGCCTGCCGCACTTGCTGGCGCCGCTCTTCGACTGTCGCGACGACCTGCGCGATCTGCTGCGGCACGAGGCTCGCGGTGCGCACCTGCGCCCTCGCCTCCGCGACGTTCGCTTGCGCGCTCTTCTGCTGCGCGGTCGCGGCGTCGATGTTCTGCTGCGAGGTCGCGCGAACGTCGACGGACTGCTGGCGTTGGTAGGCCGCGCTCGCCTGCGCGAGATTGGCGCGCGCGCTTGCTTCCTGCGCCTGCGCCTGCGCGAGTTGCGCCGGATACTGAACGCGCGCGACCTGCAGTTGCACTTCGGCGGCATGAAGCTGGGCCTGCGCGAGACCGAGCTGCGCGCTCGCCTGATCGAGCTGCGCCTGATAGTCGCGCGGATCGATGCGGATCAGCAGATCGCCCTTATGCACGAAGCGGTTGTCGTCGATGTTCATCGTGACGACATAGCCCGATACCTTCGGCGCGATGGTGACGGCGTCGCCATCGGTATAGGCGTCGTCGGTGCTTTCCTGATTGCGCGTCATGAACCACCAGACGAGCGCGCCTATCGCGAGCACCACCACGACGATGCCGAGAATGATCAACGGCTTTTTGCCGGACCCCTTGCGCTCTTCCTTGCCGTTGCCGTTCTTCTTGTCGCCGTTCTTGGCTTTATCGTCATCGTTCTTCTCCGATGACTCGCGCTTGCCGTCGTCCTTCGCGGCGCCGGGGCGTGCATCGTCCTGGGTTTCGTCTCGATCTGACATCAGCGTTCGCTTTGCGGTTGGAGTCCGGAGTTCGACTCGGGGTGAAGTCCCGGCGCGGCGGGTGGACCTCGTGCGGATACTGCGTGACGAGTGTGACCGGTGTGCGACTGTCGGTCGGGGCATTCGAGCGGAAGGTTTTAGCAAGACGCATTCCCAAATGGCTGCGAATCCGCCGAACCGAACGCCCGTGCGCACTGGCACGAAACCGCGCGTTTTCGACGCGCCGGCAGCGCGGCGCCGTTTTCCAATGAGCTGGCAAAAGCTGCATGCGCGAAGGCGCCTGCGGCTACCGCGCGATCGCTTAAAGCGCCTGGCGCAGCTTTGCGGCGAGTTGCACGATGCCCATCGAAATCTGCTTCTCGCGCTTTGCGTCGAGCCGTCCGACCGGCACGCTCGTCGATACCGCGACGCGCTTGCCCGCAGGCGTCACGCCGACATACGCCGCGAAGCACGCGAGTCCTTCGGCCACTTCCTCGCGTTCGACCGCGAGCCCGCTCGTGCGTATCGCGGCCAGTTCGCGCAACAGCGCCGCGCGGCGGGTGATGGTGCGCGGCGTGACCGCTTCGAGGCGCTCGGGCAGCCGCTCGATGACCGCTTCGTCGGCCAGTCCGGCGAGCAGCGCCTTACCGAGCGCGCAGCAGTGCGCGGGCAGCCGCGAGCCGAGATCGGACACGAGCCGGACCGGCCGGTGCGCGTCCTCGCGCGCGACATACACCACCTGCACGCCGTCCAGCACGGCAAGCTGCACGACTTCGTTGTGCGTGTTGATGAACGCGCCCGCGCCCTCGCGAAACGCCGCCTGCAGCGCATCGTGCCGCACGTAGGCATTGCCCAACTCGAAGAGGCCGACGCCGATCACATAGCCGTCGTCGCGCTTCTCGATCCACTGCATGCGCGCGAGCGTTTCCAGCATCAGATAAAGCGTGCTGCGCGACAGGCCGGTGCGCTCCCCGAGCGCGGCGGCGCGCACGGGCTTGGCAGCGTCGGCGAGCGCTTCGAGGATATCGTTCGCGCGGCGCAGCGCCGGAACGTCGTAGGTCTTTTCCATGTGAGTCGTCGCAGCGGGGATGTTCGCATCGTCCAGTATGTTGGACAAACATGCAACCTAATGGACAGTGACGGGGCGGCAAGCTACGATCATTTTCCCTTTTTCGATGCCCTGTGACCCTGCCATGCCGCCCGTTTCCGTCTCCTCCTGCCTGCCCGAAGACCTCGCCGACGCCGTGTTGATCGGCCGTGTATGGCGTCCCGCGCCGGTCGATGGTCCCGCTGTCGTCGCGGTGCGAAACGGCGAAGTGTTCGACATCACGCGCGCCGCCCCGACCACCGCCGATCTCTTCGACCGCCCCGACGCGCTCGACATCGCGAAGAACGCGCAGGGCGAACGCCTCGGCACCGCGCAGGAACTGCTGCAAGCGACGCTCGACGCGGCGCCCGGCGGCTTGCGCCTGCTCGCCCCGTGCGACGTGCAGGCCGTGAAAGCGTGCGGCGTGACGTTTGCGGTCAGCCTGCTCGAGCGCGTGATCGAAGAGCAGGCCGGCGGCGACGCCAGCAAGGCTCAGGAAGTGCGCGACACCATCAACAAGCTGATCGGCGCGGATCTTTCCAAGATCAAGCCGGGCTCGGAGAGCGCGCAGAAGCTGAAGGAAGAACTCGAGCGGCGCGGCGCGTGGTCGCAATACATGGAAGTCGGCATCGGGCCGGACGCGGAAGTGTTCTCGAAGTCGCAGCCGATGTCGTCGGTCGGTTTCGGCGCGGACGTGGGACTCTATCCGACCTCGCAATGGAACAATCCGGAGCCGGAAATCGTGCTGGCGGTGAACGGACGTGGCGAGATCGTCGGCGCGACGCTCGGCAACGATGTGAATCTGCGCGACATCGAAGGCCGCAGCGCGCTTCTGCTCGGCAAGGCGAAGGACAACAACGCGTCGTGCGCGATCGGCCCGTTCGTGCGGCTCTTCGACGGCCGCTTCACGCTGGACACGGTGCGCGGCACGAGCGTGTCGCTGCGCATCGAAGGCGCGGACGACGGCTTCGTGCTCGAAGGCGTGAGCCACATGACCGAGATCAGCCGCGATCCCGCCGATCTCGTCGCGCAGACGCACGGCGCGCATCACCAGTACCCGGACGGCTTCATGCTGTTTCTCGGCACCATGTTCTCGCCGATCAAGGACCGCGACACGCAAGGCGGCGGCTTCACGCATCATCTGGGCGATGTCGTCACCATCTCGACGCCGGAACTCGGCGCGCTCGTCAATACCGTGCGGCTTTCGACGGAAATCGAACCGTGGACCTTCGGCGTGCGCGCGCTGTATCGCAGCCTGGCGGCGCGCGGCCTGCTCGCGGCAAACGCTTAAGCGCGCGGGGCCCGCGTCTTCTCGCGCGTCACCACCTGCACCGGCGTCTCCATGTACGGCGACAAGTCGCGCTGACGGCGCCGTTCGACGAGCGCCTTCACCGCGACATCCACGCCGAACACGGCCTGCCGCGCACCGAACTGCTCGACGGTCGCGAGCATGCTGCCGTTGTCGAGAAGCGGCTGCACCGCGCTGATGTTGTTGTAGCCGGTCACGAGCACGCGGC
This sequence comes from Caballeronia sp. Sq4a, assembly GCF_023170545.1. Lineage (NCBI taxonomy): Bacteria > Pseudomonadati > Pseudomonadota > Betaproteobacteria > Burkholderiales > Burkholderiaceae > Caballeronia > Caballeronia sp. Sq4a. The sequence continues at coordinate 678,351 of NZ_CP084253.1, forward strand.
CCTTCTTCCCCGCGATGCGAATGGCGTCGATCGCCCCCATCGCGATGTTGTCGTTCGCGCAGAGCAAACCGCGCAGCGCCGGATGCGCATACAGCATTTGCAGCGCGATGGACTTGCCGCTCGGCGCGGTCCAGTCGCCGGTGTCGACGGCGCTCACGCGCAGTTGCGCGGCGCTCATGGCTTCCTTGTAGCCGATGGTGCGCTGCTGCGCGTTGCGGTCGTTCGGCGGCCCTTCGATGATGCCGACTTCATCGCCCGCCTTCAGCTTCGACGCGAGATACGCGCCGACGAGCCGCGCGCCGCGCCGGCTGTCCGGCCCGACGAACGGAATGGTGACGTTCGCGGCTTCCTGCGCGTCGTCGTCGAACGGATTGTCGATGGCGATCACGATGACGCCCGCCGCGACCGCTTTCGCGGCCACCGGCACGAGCGCTTTGGAATCGGTCGGCGCGATCACGATGGCGTCCACTTTCGCCGCGACGAGCGATTCGATGATGCGCCTCTGCCCGGTCACGTCGTTGTCCGTGAGCGTGCCGTAGGTCGTGAGGTCGAGTTGCGACGCGTAGTGCCGCTGGTAATTCTTCGCGCCGTCGATCATGGACTGGACGAAGGGATCGCCGAGCGACTTCATCACGAGCGCGACGCTCGCCTTGCCGCCGGGCTGCGCGGCGGCCGGGCGCACGGACGCGAGCCCGCTCGCGGCGAGGGCGCACGTGGTGAGCAGACGGCGGCGGGCAAGGCTGATCATGAAGGCGGGTCGGGAATCGACGGTCGCCTCATTGTAGACAAACGGCAGCGATCACGACTCACGCTTGCGGACGCTCTTCCCACGCCAGCGCAATGAACGCGGCGCATAGCGCTTCCATGCCGCGCGCGTCTTCCTCGTCGAAGCGGCCGGGCACGGGGCTGTCGACGTCCCACACGCCGATCAGCGTGCCGTCGCTCCCGACGAGCGGCACGACGATTTCAGAGCGCGACGCCGAATCGCACGCGATATGGCCGGGAAACGCCTCGACATCGGGGACGACCTGCGTTTTGCGTTCGCGGGCCGCCGTGCCGCACACGCCGCGTCCGAGCGCGATGCGTACGCACGCGGGCTTGCCCTGGAAAGGCCCGACGACGAGTTCGTCGCCATCGAACAGATAGAAGCCGGCCCAGTTGATATCCGGCAGCGTGTGATAGACGAGCGACGAGAAGTTCGCCGCGTTGGCGATGAAGTCGGCTTCGTCGCCGATCAGCGAACGGGCCTGTTGCAGCAGGTCGTCGTACTGCGTGGACTTGCTGGCGTGGGAAGGCGTGGAAGGCGTGGAAGGCGTGGAAAGCGTGAACATGACGGCGGCTCGAAGTGAGATCGAGGTGTAGCTTAGCGTCTATGCGCTGATCGCCGCACGCCGGATGCCAAACCGGCTTCGGGATTTCCCTGCTTTACACCCTGTCGGCCCCGGTATTAAATAAATCAACTTGATTTAATTAATCGTCACACAGATGACGGTTGCCAGCATAACCGGAGACAGCCAGTGAAATTGCCGAGCGGCAGAGGAAGCAATTCCGCGTCCGTGCGCCGATACAACGAGCGCTTGCTGTTGCAGGCGCTGCGCCGCACCGAACCGGCGTCGAAGGCCGATCTTGCGCGTCACGCGAATCTGACGAGCACGGCGGTCGGCAGTATCGTCGAGTCGCTGGAACGCGCCGGGCTGATCGAATACAGCGGACGGCGGCTCGAAGGTCAGCGCGGCCAGCCCGCGTCGCTCATCCGGCTCGATCCGCGCGGCGCGTTCGGCATCGGCGTGCGGCTCGACCGCACGAGCATCGAGACGGTGCTCGTCAATTTCGCGGGCGACGTGCTCGCCCGAAGCGCGCTGGATCGCGTGCTGCCGCATCCGTCGGCTGTGCTGGAGATCGTTCAGCGCGATATCGAAGGCATGCTCGCCCTCTTGAGCGAGGCGGAGCGCGAGCGTCTGACCGGAATCGGCGTCGCGCAGCCGTATAACCTCGGCAGCTGGCTGCGCGAACTGGGCGTGAGCGCCGATACGACGAGCGCCGACATCTTCCGCGCATGGGACCAGACCGACTTTCCCGCCGCGCTGTCCCGCGCGCTCGCCCTGCCCGTCTTCGGCGAAAACGACGGCAACGCCGCCGCGACCGCCGAACTGTTCTACGGCCACGGCCGCCACTGCGACGACTTCGTGTATCTCTTTCTCGGCTCGGCCATCGGCGGCGGCGTCGCCATCGACGGCGACTGTTTGCGCGGCGCGACCGGCAATGCGGGCGACATCGGCGTGATGCCGGTGCGGCCGAGCCGCCTGCCGTCCGCGCCGCAGCCGCCCGGCCAGTGGGACATCCTGCTCTCGCGCGCATCGCTAAATGCGCTCGTGCGGCATCTGCACTTCTCCGGCGCGCCGGCGGCGAGCCGCATGGACGTAGAAGCGTGCATCGAGCGGCGTCTGCCCGCGGTCGAAGAATGGATCGACGACTGCATCGAAGCGCTCGCTCCCGCGTTGCGCGCGATGCTCTGCGTGCTCGACGTGCCGATGGTCGTGATCGATTCCGATATCGACGGCGGCCTGCTCGACCGCTTGATCGACCGTCTCGCCGCCACGATGGCCGCGAACGCGCCCGAAGCGCGCGGCACGCCGGAGATCGTGCGCGGAAACTTCGGCCCGGACGCGGGCGCAATCGGCGCGGCCACGCTGCCGATGTTCTTCAACTTCTCGCCACGCGTGGGGCTGCATCGCGGCGCGGGTGTCAAATCGCAGGAGGTGAACCATGCCGCATGACTCTGCCCTTTCGCCGGAGGCACGCACGCCGCTGCTCGAAATGCGCGGCATCAGCAAGACGTTTCCCGGCGTGCGCGCGTTGAACGACGTGCGCCTGTCCGTGTATCCCGGCGAAGTGCATTCGCTGATGGGCGAAAACGGCGCGGGCAAGTCCACGCTGATGAAGATTCTCTCCGGCGCCTATCAGGCGGACCCCGGCGGCCAGATTCTGATCGACGGCAAGCCGGTCGTGATCGACGGGCCGCTTGCCGCGCGCTCGCTCGGCGTCGCCGTGATCTATCAGGAACTGAGTCTCGCGCCGAATCTCTCGGTGGCAGAGAACATCTACGCCGGGCGCGAGCTGCGTCGCGGCAAAGGCGCGTGGTCGCTCGTCGACCGGCCCGGCATGGAGCGCGGCTGCGAAGACGTGCTCAAGCGCCTGGGCGCGGCGTTCAAACCGCACACGCTCGTCGGTGACTTGTCGATCGCGGAACGGCAACTGGTCGAAATTGCGCGAGCCGTGCACGCGCACGCCCGCATCCTCGTGATGGACGAGCCGACCACGCCGCTCTCGTCGCGCGAAACGGACCGCCTGTTCGACCTCGTGCGTCAACTGCGCGAGGAAGGCATCGCGATCATCTATATCAGTCACCGGATGGCGGAAATCTACGAGTTGTCGGACCGCGTCTCGGTGCTGCGCGACGGCAGCTACGTCGGCACGCTGATGCGCGACGAACTCTCCGCCGAAAGCCTCGTGCGCATGATGGTCGGCCGCGACATTTCCGGCTTCTACAAGAAAGAGCACGCGCCTTACGATCCCGGCCACGTCGTGCTCTCCGTGCGCGACATGGCCGACGACAACCGCGTGCGCGGATGCAGCCTCGATCTGCACGCGGGCGAAGTGCTGGGCATTGCGGGACTGGTCGGCGCGGGCCGCACCGAGCTTGCGCGGCTCATCTTCGGCGCGGAGGAACGCACGCGCGGCGAAGTGCAGATGCACGGCAAGCCGCTCGCGTTGCGCACGCCGCGCGACGCGATCGACGCGGGCCTCGTCTATCTCACCGAAGACCGCAAGGGCCAGGGTCTTTTTCTCGACATGAGCGTGCGCGACAACATCAACATCGCGGTGGCCGGGCGCGACGCGAAAGCCGGCGTGATGGACATCGCGCGCGGGAACACGCGGGCGCGCGACGCTATCGCGGCGCTTTCCATTCGCGTGCCGAATGCGCGCGTGAACGCGGGCGCGCTGTCGGGCGGCAATCAGCAGAAAGTGCTGCTGTCGCGGCTGCTCGAAACGAAGCCCGAAGTGCTGATCCTCGACGAACCGACGCGCGGCGTCGACATCGGCGCGAAGTCGGAGATTTACCGGATCATCAACGACCTGGCGCGATCGGGCGTCGGCGTGATCGTGATATCGAGCGAACTGCCGGAAGTGATCGGCGTGGCGGACCGCGTGCTGGTGATGCGCGAAGGCGTGATCGCGGGCGAACTCGGCGGCCATTCGGGCACGCCGATCTCGCAGGAAGGAATCATTGAACTGGCGACGGGCTCGCGGGCCGCGCTCGGTCAGGCGGCTTGACGTTATCGGGAGACAGACATGGCTAACACGACGAAACACCACGACACGGGCGCAGCCCCTGTTTCAAGCGCCACGAGCGCCGAAAGCGCGACGCAGCGGCAGCGCCGCATCGAGCATCGCGAGCGCATGCAAGTGCTGATGCGCACGGCGGGCATGTTGCCCGTGCTGATTCTGCTGTGCATCGGCTTCGGCGTGGTCACCGACGGCTTCTTCAGCTTGCAGAACATCTCGATCGTCACGCAGCAGGCGTCGATCAACATCGTGCTCGCGGCGGGCATGACCTTCGTGATTCTGACGGGCGGCATCGACCTGTCGGTCGGCTCAGTGCTGTCGGCGGCGGCGGTCACGGCGCTGCTCGCGTCGAATCTGCAAGGCATGGGCTGGCTCGGCGTGCCCGCGGCGCTCGGCGTCGGGCTCGGCTTCGGCGTCATCAACGGCGCGCTGATCGCGCTGCTCAAGCTGCCGCCTTTCATCGTGACGCTCGGCTCGTTGACCGCCGTGCGCGGCATCGCGCGGTTGATCGGTCACGACACGACCATCTTCAATCCGCAACTGCCGTTCGCGTTCATCGGCAACGATTCTATCCTCGGCGTGCCCTGGCTCGTCGTGATCGCGCTCGCGGTGGTGATCGTCTCGTGGTTCATCCTGCGGCGCACGGTGCTCGGCCTGCGCATCTATTCGGTCGGCGGCAATCCGGAGGCGGCGCGGCTTTCGGGCATCAAGGTGTGGGGCATCCAGATGTTCGTCTACGCGATGTCGGGCCTGCTCGCCGGACTCGGCGCGGTCATGTCCGCCGCGCGGCTCTATGCGGCGAACGGCCTGCAACTCGGCCAGTCGTATGAACTCGACGCCATCGCCGCGGTCATTCTGGGCGGCACGAGCTTCGTGGGCGGCGTCGGCTCGATCGTCGGCACGCTGGTCGGTGCGCTCATCATCGCGGTGTTGTCCAACGGCCTCGTGCTGCTCGGCGTGTCGGACATCTGGCAGTACATCATCAAGGGCCTCGTCATTATCGGCGCGGTGGCGCTCGACCGTTATCGGCAGCGCGGATCGGCGCGTACGTAACGAGATCTTGTCGGTTCACGCCGCTCAGAATCGCTTAGAGTCGCAACCATCGACATTTAATATCAACATCAACGAAACAACCGGAGACAACCCTATGCGCAAGCATAACAAGCTGTTCGCGAGCATGGCCCTCGCGCTCGGATGCACGATGACGCTCGCCGCCCACGCCGCCGACAAGCAACTGAAGGCCATCGGCATCACGGTCGGCTCGCTCGGCAATCCGTACTTCGTGACCATTTCGAAGGGCGCGGAAGCCAAGGCGAAGGCCATCAATCCGAACGTGAAGGTCACGGCCGTCTCGTCCGATTACGACATGAACAAGCAGTTCACGCAGATCGACAACTTCATCTCGGCGCACGTCGACATGATCTTGTTGAACGCCGTCGATCCGAAGGCCATCGAGCCGGCGGTAAAGAAGGCGAAGGCGGCGGGCATCGTCGTGGTCGCGGTGGACGTCGCGGCGGCGGGCGCGGACGCGACCGTGCAGACCAACAACGTGCAGGCCGGCCAGATTGCGTGCGACTTCCTCGCGAAGAAGCTCAACGGCAAGGGCAATGTCGTGATCGAGAACGGGCCGCAAGTGTCGGCGGTGATCGACCGCGTGAACGGCTGCAAGTCCGTGCTCGCGAAGAACCCGGGCATCAAGGTGCTCTCCGACGATCAGGACGCGAAGGGTTCGCGCGAAGGCGGCATGAACGCGATGCAGGGCTATCTCACGCGCTTCCCGAAGCTCGACGGCCTGTTCGCGATCAACGATCCGCAAGCTATCGGCAGCGACCTCGCGGCGAAGCAGCTGCATCGCTCGAATCTGGTGATCACGTCGGTCGACGGCGCGCCGGATATCGAGAACGCGCTGAAGACCGATACGCTGATTCAGGCGTCCGCGAGCCAGGACCCGTGGTCGATGGCGCAGCAGGCGGTGAGCGTCGGCTATGACCTGATGAACGGCAAGAAGCCGAGCAGCACGATGATCCTGATGCCGTCGACGCTCGTCACGCGCGAGAATGTCGCGAACTACAAGGGTTGGTCGTCGCCGCATTAAATTTGCACTGAGCTCGTATTCGCCGCTCGCCTTGTTCGGCGAGCGGCGCGTCGTAGATCGACTCTCCTGCATGCGTCGCCGCCCCGCATCCACTTTGGCCGCTATCTGAACGGCGCGCCGCCTGCTCATCATCCCACTCTGCCTTTCAACCTGTCGATGCCGCCGACCGCACCTTGCGCGGCGACGCCCGGCACGGACGCGCACGCACGCCGCGGACACGGCGTATCCTGTGGCTTCGACGCGGCCGTGCTTCGGTGAACGGTGACGCGCGTCCTCAATCGATCAAGCAGCGCAGACAGGAGAAACTGAATGGCCAGGGTTGAAGTCAAGGTTCCGCAGCTTTCCGAATCCGTCACCGAAGCGACGATGCTGCCGTGGAAAAAGAAAGCGGGCGACCCCGTGACGCAAGACGAGATTCTCGTCGAGCTCGAAACCG
>NZ_CP084254.1:0-74900 GCF_023170545.1 Caballeronia sp. Sq4a
GGCGTCATTAGACCACCATAGGGAGGCGCACAGAGGCGCCCGACGGATCCAGCCGACTGGGCTCCGATTCGCTCCAAGCCACTGCGGGTTAGCTGCTGGAGTCGCCATCGTCGCGGCTCGTTTCGGCCGGACCGCCTGAGGCTTCAGCCGCCGGAAGCCTGCGCGACAAGCCTGATAATGTCTATTATCGGGATGGCGTTTCAGGGTTAAAATCCTCGAATTCACATTTACAACAGAGGGCAAGGGCCCGTGGCAAAAGGCGCTGAGGACTTTCCGTCTGATGACGGCGATCGCGAGGGCTTCGGCGAACCCGAGCACTGGCCAAACGAGGCGCCGACCGCGGCGGTCGCGCGCGTGGTGCTCGAACTCGACGACGCCATTACCCTGAAACGCCGGGCGGCCGCGGCGTGGCTGACCGCCCACGGCGATGCAGTACCGTCGCTGCCGGTCAAACCGTCCCGGCTCGAACTGGCGGTGATCATCGCACTGGCCGAAACCTATGGCGCGGCGCTCAGCTCCCTGCCGCGCTTCCTGCCGGTGCTTGACTTCATCGCCGACGATGGGGCGGTCAAGCTGGTGCAGCGCGTGATGTACGGCGCGCGGCCCACGACGGATTTTGATGTGACCGCGTATGCCGCGGAGAATGCGCGCCTGGCGGAGCTGCTGCGCGACGCCCGCACCGCGTTCGAATTCCTGTGCGCGACCTGGCCCGAGGCGTTCATGGCGCAGGCCAGCGACGCGCTCGAACAACTCGGCTTGCCCCGCCTGCGCGCGCCGGCGCCGCCGTCCGTGAATGACGGAAGAGGCTGCCATGATCAGCCAGGCGACGAGGGTGATGAGGAGGGGGGCGATGCCTGAGCGCGCGCATGGGACGACGGCGTCGTCCCCGGAAAAGCTCACCGCCAAGACGACGCGGGCCCCGGTGAAGCTCACCGAATCACTCACGCTTGAGCGCCGCTACACGGGCAAGGACTTCACGGCGCTGCGCGCGTACGTGCAGCGCATTCCGCCCGCAGTGATCGCGCGCACCTACTACGATCCCGACGACGATCCGCACGCGGCGACGCCCGGGGCGATGGAGCGGCACCTCACCACGATGCTCGACGCGCTGGTGGCGCTGGCGCTCGCGCATGGTTCCACGGCGCTGGCCGATCACCTGCGCGCGTCGATCCGTCAGCATGGGCGACCGTCGCTCACGGCCGTGACGTTCCGCATGGTCACCGAGGCGGCGCAGCTCGCGGCGCTGCCGCCGCATGCCGATCACCCGGTCGGCGCTTGGCTGCGTCCACGCGTGGCGCGGCGTCTGAAAAGCGAGGGCATCGCGACGCTTGGTGAACTGGTGGCGTTCTGCAACCGGCGCGGCGGCAGCTGGTGGCGCTCGATTCCGCGGATCGGTCCGGGCCGGGCGCGCGCCATTGTGAGCTGGCTGCACAGGCAACAGGCGTCCCTGCAACTAACGATCGACCGCGACGTCGACTCCGAAGAGCGGGACGGCGTGCCGTTGATCGCGGCTGACCTGATCGAGGTTGGGCCGGCCGCCAAGGTGACGGGAAGCGGCTCAAACAGCGGTCCGGCCGGCGGCACGAACGGCGGCCCAGGCGACGATCCCAGCGGGGGGGTGAGCTCTACGAGCCGGCTCACGCTGGCCCCGCTCGAGCGCCTCGCGGTGCCGCACGCGCTCTCCGGCGCCGCCGGTGAAAATCGCTCGGCGGCGTTTTGTTATATCCAGGCGAAGCACGATCTCGAGGCGGTGCGCGCCTATCTGAACCGCTTTCGCGATCAGCCGAAAACCTTGCGCGCCTACACCAAGGAGCTCGAGCGTTTTTTGTTGTGGGCAGTAGTGCTGCGGGGCAAGGCACTCAGTGATCTGCGCGTCGACGACTGCGAGGCCTACAAGGACTTCCTGAAAGCGCCCGACCCGCGCTTCGTCGGTGAGCGCTTCCCCCGGCACTCGCCGCGCTGGCGACCGTTTGCCTTGCCCAACTCTTCGGTCGCGGGCGACGGCAACGCTCAGTTGTCGGCGACGCTTTCGCCCGACTCGCAGCGTTATGCCGTCCGGGTACTGCGTACGGCATTCACCTGGTGGGTTGATGTGCGGTATCTCGCCGGCAACCCGTGGAAGGCGGTCAACGATCCGGCGGTGATTAAACGCGAGCGGCCGATGAAGATCGAACGCGCGTTGCCGGCCGATCTGTGGCGCAAGCTGCGCGACGAGCTCGACGTGCGCTCAGCAGAAGAGGCCGGGGCGACGGCCGGTGAGCAGTGGCGCGGATCCCAAGCCCGCATGCAGTGGCGCGCCGTACGCGCGGCGATTCTGTTAATGGGTGATTCCGGTCTGCGGCGCGAAGAAGCGGCAAGCGCCAGGCGCGAGAACCTGCGCCCTTCATCCTTTGGCACGATCGAGCGACCGGTGTGGGAGCTGACCGTCGTCGGCAAGGGCCAGCGCGAGCGCACGGTGCCCGTGAGCGCCGCGACGCTGGCCGCGCTGCGCGCGCATTGGGCCGACCGGGGGCAAGATTTTGACAGAGCGACTGAAGAAAGGAATGAGGGCGGACCGTTACTCGCGCCCGTCGTCATTCCATGGACCGACGCCTCACGCCGGCGACATCGGGCTGGGCAGAACGCGGAGGGCAGGGAAGGGCAGTCTATGAACGAAGCGGGCTATACCGCCGACGGGCTGAACCGGCTGATTAGTCGAATGGTCACCGAGCTGGTTGAGACGATGGAGGAATTGAGCCTCGATGAGCGCGTGAGGCTCGGGCAAGCCAACGCCCACGCGTTTCGCCACACCTTCGGCACCCAGTCCGTCGCGGATGAAGTCCCGGTGGACGTCGTGCAGAAGGTGCTGGGTCATGCTTCGCTGCAAACGACGACTCTCTATGTCCAGGCCGAAAAGCAGCGCGTGGTCGAAGAGGTGGCTCGCTACTATGCTGGTCTCGCCGCGCATAAGACGGGGCAGTGAGCAGCAGAGCAGTCGGCGCTGCGCGCGACTGACAAAACGAATTACTTTGCGGCGCGTCTCGCGTCGGAACACAGGAAGCACGATGACGGATAAAGAAATCAACCTGCGCGCCGGACTGGCTGCGTTCTCCGATGTAGACCGCGTGGTCGCCGTGAACCTCGATCAGTTTGATCCGCTGAACTCGCGCGACAATCTGATCAAGCTGCTGGTCGAGACCGGCATCTCGTTTTCGCGCCCGCGCGAAGGCGACATTGCTGCGGAGGATGGCAGCACTAGCGTCGAGGTGACGATTTGACGCGGCGATGTCATTGCCCCGCGGCACGTGCCGCGTGCGAACTCGCGGCAAGCTGGATCGATGACGGCGAGGTACAGGACTGGAGGGTCGCGACGGGGCGCTTCTCGCGTTGAGAACTGCTCATTTGATCCCTTCGTCCACTATGATAATCTTTCACACAGTTAGCTTCAATCTGCTTGAGTTCTGCAAACAAGTACCGAACCCCACATGCCGCTGGTAAACCCAAATATCCTCGTATGGGCTAGAGAAAGCGCTGGCCTCGGCCTCGACGAGGCCGCCAAGGCGTTGCAGCTCGGAGGCGTTCGGCAGAGCGGCCCTGAAGCCCTGGAAGAATACGAGCAAGGCAGAAAGCCGCCGAGCCGACCTTTGCTTCTCAAGATGGCCAAGGCTTATCGGCGTCCTCTTCTTACGTTCTATCTTCAGCAGCCTCCTGTGAGAAGCGAACGGGGCGAGGACTTCCGAACACTTCCCGGCGGCCGCGAGTTCGAAAGTGGTCCCAAGTTGGATGCACTTGTTCGCGATGTGTTTGTCCGCCAACGTCTGGTCAAGTCGATTCTCGAAGACACGGACGAAGCGGAGCCCTTGAATTTCGTCGGCAGTATTACACTGGCTAAACCTGCGGATTACGCAGCCAAGGTGATCTGTGAGCGGCTCTCGTTCGATCTGAATGAGTTTCGTCGCAAAAAGACAGTCGAAGAATCGTTCAACTACATTCGTGGACTAACTGAAAAGCTCGGTGTCTTTGTCCTTCTTATAGGCAATTTGGGCACCCATCACACAGCGCTAAGCACCGACATCTTCAGAGGGTTTGCACTCGCGGAAAAGGTGGCACCGTTCATCGTTGTCAACGATCAGGATGCGAAGGTCGCGTGGTCGTTCACTCTGCTTCATGAGTTGGCGCACATCTGGCTTGGGCGTACCGGTCTGAGTGGAGCTGATTTCGAGCAGAAGATCGAACAGTTTTGCAATGACATCGCAAGCGACATTCTTCTGCCTGAGGTCGAGATGGAAGAACTTCGGCACTTAGGCGGCGAGCGGCACGAACTAGTTTTGGCCGTCAGTGATTTCGCGAGCCGACGTAAGGTGAGTCGTGCCCTCGTTGCCTACAGGCTGTTGAAACGCCGCCAGATCGATCGCAAACAGTGGTCGGACCTTACCGAAGAGTTTCGGCGGAGTTGGGAGGCGGAGCGAGCCAGGAAGAAGGAACAAGTGGCAGATGTGGCAGGGGGCCCGAACTACTATGTTGTGAAACGACATAGGGTTGGGAACGCCCTTGTCGAAATCACCCGTAGGGCGATAGCCGAGGGCTGTGTGACGCCCACGAAAGCAGGCCGCATCTTGGGCGTTCGACCGACCAATGTCCAGGCGTTGGTAGGGGTGGCATGAAGCTTTATCTCCTTGACGCTAACGTACTGATCACTGCGAACCGCGATTACTACTCGATGGAGATGGTGCCGGTGTTTTGGGAATGGCTGCTGTACATGGCCGGCCAAGGGCACGTGAAGATGCCGATTGAAACGTTGGAGGAAGTTCGCGACGGTGGCGGTAAGGCTAAGAAAGACGCCCTAGTTACTTGGCTCACTCGCACGGACGTTTATGAAACACTCGTCTTGCAAGAAGATGCCGACCCGGAACTCGTTACCTCTGTCATAGCAAAGGGATATGCTCCGGACCTCGATGAGACCGAACTTGAAGAAATCGGCCGGGATCCTTTCTTAATTGCATACGCGATACCGGATCGTGACAGCCGCGTCGTAGTATCGATTGAGGTGTCTGCGCCCGCCAAAAAACGAGCGAATCGCCGGGTACCGGACGTGTGCCGCGACAACGGCGTTTTAGTTTGCAACACCTTCACGATGCTACGCGAGCTCGGATTCACCACGGCTTGGATTAAACCGGCGGTATAGTATGCCGCATCGGCACATTGCGCATTAAGATTAGCGTCTCACCATCCGCTGGCCACCGCTGTCTTAGCACACTGTGAGATCGCCACACATCGTGCAAGAAGCGCCGTACCGCAAACAGTCATCGGCTGACCGATGACACGGGCGGAGCCGTGCAATTGACCTTCGTCCTTAAGCGGTGTGCCGATGCTCGCACTCGAGAACTCCGACTAGTTCTGCGGTTTCCATCGTTAAAGCTTTCCTTCGACGCGCCGTTAACTACGGCGAGTATTTCAGGCAGCACAGAGTGTCGACGACGGCGGAACTTCTCTTTGCCTGCCATCGTTACTGTGGCTTCCGATAAAAGCGTAAAAAACGGCGAGGAAAAATGGCACTGGTGAAGTGTGGGGAATGCGGCGCAGAAATAAGCGACAAAGCAGCAGCATGCGTCAAGTGCGGAGCACCTGTCGAGACAGCAGATCATGAGACGAAGCCGCCGCAGTCAATCAAGGCAGTCCCGCCTGTAGCGTCAAAATCGAAGGGAAAAACAGGATGTGGTCCGATTGTGATCGCGTTTTTGTTGATTGTGGGATACGCCATTTACTCGAGTTCCAGCGACGATAAGAAAGGTGGCGCGTCCGAGCCGTCCAAGGAGGCTGCATGCGCTAAGGACGATCTATCTTGCCTCGGCAACAAAGGTGTTATAGCGGCGGGAATCTACTGCAAAGATCCCGTCGAGCGCCTAGCAAAGCACAGCGTCAAGTGGACCGATGGCACGTTCGATATGAAATTCAGTCGCTTTCGATGGGCAGATAAACGGACCGGTGTTGTCACATACATTGGCGACAAGGCCCAGTTCCAAAACGGGTTCGGTGCATATACTAACGTTGTCTACGAGTGCGATCTTGCGAACGATGGGAAGAGTGTTATAGACGTTCGCGTAGAGGAAGGTCGCTTACCTCATTGACAGTCGCCAGAAGCTGGCGCGTCTACTGTACTGCGTCGCTTACGGGCCGACCGGCGTTAGATGCTAATTGGCCGGCACGATTTTCTAGTCCCAACGGGTCAAAAGCGCTTGCAGGATGAGTCGATGCCGCGTCGCGATGCGACATTACGAAAAATAACTATGAGCAAAATCGTAGGAATCGCAGACGCTGAGGTGATTGACTTCTGCGAACGAGCTGAAAGTGACTACTTCGATCGGAAGTCAGCACGCATCAAGCCTAGGGACATTCAAGATCCAGCAGTCGCTTTCGCAAATGCTGAAGGCGGCACGCTGGTAATAGGCGTGGAGGACAGCGGAAAGGTGCCTGTGCCCCTTGATCGCTGGGTCGGGAAGCCCTCGATCGAAGACTTTAATCCCTTCATTGCAGCGCTGGCTGGGTTGAATCCCGGCATCGATTTCAGCCACCGCTTCCTCTACCGCGAAGGCCAATTGACGCGGTCCTACGTTCTGGAATTGGAAATTCGGCGGAGCCTGAAAGTCCATGAAACCGCCGCAGGTGACGTGCTTATCCGTAAGGGTGCCCAGAACCTGAGGCTGACTGCCTCCAAAGTGCAGGATCTAATGCGTGCCAAGGGGATGGTCTCGGAGGAGGACAACTGGCTGACTGAAGTCATTCCCGACCCAATCATTGAGGGCGCAGCGCTTAGCACGTTTCTCCAATCGCTCAGCATTACCAACAAAGACCCAATCTCGTATGCGTTGAAGGAGCGGCTGATTCACGCGGATTCATTCGCGCCTACGGTCGCCTGTGTGGTCCTCTTCGCCGAGAACCCGAGTTCGGTGATGCCTCGTCAGTGCGCGGTCAAGATAGTCCGCTACGATTCTTCTCACGAAGAAATCGAGCGCGACAGCCTTACGAAGGATCAGCATTCGATTGAAGGGTCGCTCCGCGATCAGATTGAGGAGGCGTTTTCGACCTTGAAAGCGGTAATCAGCCGCAGCGTCTGCTGGACATTGGACGGGCTGCTAGCCCCGACGTATCCATATGAAGCCCTTTACGAGCTGCTTGTGAATGCGGTTTTACATCGTGACTATGGCGTGTCGGACAACGTGCTAATCAGCGTCTACCGGAACCGCGTTGAATTCCGGAGCCCTGGCCGATTGCCCGGTTACGTCACAACGCAGAACATCGCCGAGTCGAGGTTTTCGAGGAACCCAAAGCTCGTCCGCCTGCTATCAAAGTACCCTGATGCCCCAAACAAGGACTTGGGGGAAGGCATCAATACTGTCGTCGAACGGATGCGGCGGGCAGGGTTCGTCGACCCGTCGTTCAAAGACGATGGAGCCAACGTCTACGTGACGTTGAGGCGAGAACCCAAGGTCGACGTCGCCAGCACCATCACAACGTTCATCAGCCGACATGGGTCGATCAACAATCGGCAAGCACTAGATCTTCTCGCTCTCGATTCGGCCGAGCAGGTAACAGGCGTCTTCAGCAGGTTGCGAGAACAAGGCCTTATCGCGCGGCAGGACGAATCACAAACAGGCATTCGAGTCCGCTGGGGTTTGGGCACAGCGCTTCGGGATAGTAGCCATTCCGCGGCCCGATAGAGATACCCCAGCGCGTGACTTGAAGCTAATCGACGTGTGACCCGCCCATGGCGGCATCTAGCAACGGTGGTGACATCGTCCTTCGCCGGCTTGGGGGACATCAATTCTCATTCGGTCGAACCGGATCTGGAGAGGTATGTGAATAGCGGGCGTCGTGATCCCGTGCTACTGCCATTGTCGCCGTTTGCTCGGGATGGATCGGGACCGCGATAAGCGAGAAATGAAGCCGCGGCTTATGCAAAAAGCCGAACCTGACATAGCCGTGACAAGGCGGCCCTTCGCCGCCCGCCACCATCGGTTAGACATAACGTGGTCGTGACGATCGTCGCATCACCATGGGTTTGATGTTTTCTGTCAAGAACATAGCGTCTGCCTTGGAGCGTTATCTACACGGTTATCCACGTAAGCTGTGGATAAGTATGCCCCCTTGCGGCGATGCGCGAGACGATGCCGCCCCGAGCTTTGTAGCGACCTCTCGGAATTCCGAAAACGGCCACAAACGGCCGTTCGCCGATTCGCAACGTGATGCTCGACCTCCTTCCTCACCCAGAGAAAGGCCGACGCACGCACTTTGAGTGCCCGAGCCCATCGAGGGAAGCGGCACTGACGTAGGCAATCGTCGCTTCCTCCATTCTCGCTCGTGCATCATGGACTGAACGTCCTCCGCTCGCGTTATCGGCATCGTGCTCGGCGGATGATCGGTTCAAGCAGTGGAAAGTCGATCGGCTTGCGGACAAACAGGTCCCAGGATCCCGCACAGGCAGGTGGCTCCCTTCCGGAGGTCAGTACAATCGGAGTACGCGCAAAACGTATGAGTTGCCGAAGGGATCGGCACAAACCGATGCCATCAAGGCGCGGCATCTCCCAGTCGGTAACGACGAGGTCGGGCGACGAGTTTTGCGCTTCAATGAGCCCACCCACACCATCAGTCGCATAGACAACGTCAAAGCCGTCAAGCTTGAACAGGGTGCCAAGGGCTCGCGCTGAAACAATTTCGTCATCGACGAGTAGAACACAGACCATGGCTAGTAATTCCTTTACCTGGTCTGCGCAACCGCCATGCCGCGTCCGCCCTTTCATCGTTTTTGCGGAATTCGGGCAGTGAATGTTGTACCCTCTTCGTACGTCGAGCTGACTTCCAGCGTGCCGCCATGAGCGTTGACTATCTGCTTGCAGATGAAGAGGCCCAGTCCGAGGCCACCGCCTGGATCACTAGTCGCCGGACGATAGTAAGGCTCAAAGATCTGGGTGCGGACTTCGTCGGGAATGGGCAAACCGCTGTTCCGAACGGTAAGTACGAGCCACCCGCCCGTTACCTCCCCACTGACAGTGACGGGAACGCCCTTGGCGCCGTGGGTCAGCGCGTTGGCCAGGAGGTTAGACAGTAGCTGCTGAATGCGAGCTCGGTCGCACTCGACCGGTTCTGTGATGTGGGCGCAAAACTCGATCACACACGACGAGTCGGCGTCGCAGAGCTCATCAACGACCGCGCGCAGCGCAGCTTCGAGGTCGGGTATCGGGGCGATATTCATGGCTACGCCACCACCAAGCCGCCCTCGCGCAAAGTCCATTACATCGTTGATGAGTCCCGCCATGCGCCCGACAGCCCGCTTGAGACGGCTACCGATGGCGACCAGTTCAGACTCTTGCCGCCGGCACAGGAGTTCCGCCGTGGCGCTAAAGGCAGACAGCGGGTTGCGCAGGTCGTGACCCAGCACCGCTATGAATTGTTCCCGCAGCTGGGCCGTGCGCCGCTCGTTCGCCAACAACGCCTCCGCCGTTGACTGGCGCCGCGCACTGTGCAATTGCATGCCGATCAGGCTCGCGAACACTTCAAACATGCGAACGACCCGCGTATTGGAAAGCGAACGCGGCTGGGCATCGATCGCACACAGATTCCCGAAGTACTCGCCGTCGGGCAGGACAATTGGGACTGAAATGTAGCTTTGAAGCCTGTAAATTGCCGGCGTATGGTGGTCGCAATACTCTGGACTTCGGCTGAAATTGTCGACGACAATCGACTCGCGTGCTGCTCTCGACTCAAAACATAGCGTTGTGCGCAGCTCGAGTTGCTGACTGGCCTTTAAACCGAAGCCTACGTTGTCCCGCACCGCGCAGGCCGTCCAGCTTGAATCGCTCACACGAGCCACAGCTGCGAAACCCATACCGGTTTCATCGCAAATAATCTGCAGAATCGTCGGCACCGCGTCGATCTGTGCGACTGCAGCAAGATCGCGCGCGATTTGCTCTGCATCTTCTCTAGCGTTCGGTAGCTCGTGCACGAAAAGTCCAACCGTAAAAGCTGAGAGGCCATTCTACCGTCGCCTGACACCCCATCTTACGTTATCGATGGGCCGCCACTGATTCACACGGCGGCCGAGCACGATGACCCTTGCGCGCCATCCACGAGACATCCGACGCACCAATGCGAACGGCCGAAAAGGTCAGAATCGAGCTGTCAGCGAAGTGCACAATCGGTTTCCCTTCGTTGAAGACGAGATTGTCATGGACACGCATACTTCTTCGGGCGCTCGTCGTGTGTCATGGAAAACGGGAGGCTAACTAACCAGAGGCCTCCGGCGAAGCTTCGGGGAATTTGGGAGATTCGAACGATACTTCAGATGTCGTCCAACACCCGTTAGTTGGCGATGTTCAACCTTGAGATCGACAGTAAGCTTTGGGCGTGCGGTTTGACGCGCTTACAGGTCCAGGACGTGCGCATGGGAGGGCATGTCCCGGAAGGGCAGTTCAAACTCCTCCACCTGTGGGCGGCTAAATTCCCCCAGACAGGACCAGTGGATTATGCGTCGGATTCCTCAGTGACGGCAAGCCTGGTCGCTGCTTCCCGGAGGCGATAACTCTTTCCTTCAAACTCGAGGAGTTTGGAGCGATGCAGGAGACGGTCAAGAATCGTCGAGGCCATGGTGCTGTCGCGAAGGTAGCGCCCCCAGTCCTGGACGATGCGGTTGGATGTGACGAGAATGCTGCGGCGATGCTTGTATCGTTGGTGAACAAGGGTCTGCAGCAGTTCGGCCGCGGCATCAGGGATGCGTTTGGCGAGGAACAGATCGTCAAGCACGAGGAGTTCGGGCTCAACGAGTGCCTTGAGCAGACGGTCCTGATCGGCCCGTGTTTCCACAGCATAGCCGGCGAACACGGTGTCGAACTCGACGTAGCGCACCTTCATTCCCTGCAGGGTGGCGTTGTAGGCGATGGCCTTGGCGACGTGGCTTTTGCCGGTGCCCGTTTTTCCTATCAGCAATGCGTTGTCGCTGTCGGCGACGAACTTCAGGGTGTGTAACTCGAAGCAAGCCTGACGAGGTACTTTGGGGTTGAAGGACCAGTCGAAGTCACTCAAGGTTTTTCGCTCGTCCAGACCGGACTGCTGGTAACGTCGTTCGAGAAGCCTGGATTGCCGCCGATCGAGCTCGTCCTGCAGAATCATGGAGAAGGTTTCGAGGAACGGCTGCTGGCTGGCCTGGGCTTGCAGCACCCTGGTTTCCAGCGTCGCGCTGATGCCAGACAGACGCAGTTCGCGCAGGGCGCGGTCAATTTCAGCGAGGCTCATGCTCAAGGGAGATCTCCGTTGGGTGATGACATGGCGGCGCTATGACTGGCGCCGAGGGTGAACAGGTCGGCATAGTCGTCGCCGTCCCGGATGAGGTGATGTTCCTGAGTCAAGGGCAGTTCGCCCTGAAGGGGCGTGTCCAGGTCAGCCAGCGCCTGCTCCAGCAGACGCTCGGTTAGCGCTTTGACCTGCTTGTAGCTGGTCACACCTTCTTTCATGGCGATCTCGCACGCCGAATCGATCAGGCGGCGGGGGTACCGACGCACGAGACCGACGATGCCCCAGAGCTTGCGCTGACCGATTCGCCCTTCGGTGTCGAACAGTTGCTGACACAAACGCTCGGCGGACGGCCCGATCGCCTTTGCCTGAAACAGGATGCGGCGCGTTTCCCGAGAGGGATTGAACGGTCGCTCATCCTGCGGCAACACCACCGATCCCGGCTTGTCGGCCAGAACGTGCGTGCGCAGCAATGCCTGTGTCTGGAGGTTACGGACTTCCAGGCGACGGGCAAACTTGCGCACGAGCACCCGGCTGCCGATGGGAGCTGGTCGGGCGGCGTAACTGCTGTGATCCACCCGTACGCATGTGTCGTCGCAGACCGTGTAGACCTTGTCGATGAAGTATTCGAAACCGCGTGCGGGCAAGGCGCGCAGATGGGGGCGCTCTTCCTCGAACATCGCCTGAACCTGGCGGCGGGTCCTGCCGTGAATCCTTCTGGCCGCCCAGTTCGATTCCCATTGATCAAGGAAGGCGTTTTGCTCCTCGATCGATTCGAATCGTCGCCCCTTCAGGGCCGTGCCCTGGGTGTGCTAGATTGCGCTCTCGACGGTGCCCTTGCGATTCGGATCCCGTACGCGGGCTGGGTCCGCCACTACGCCGTAGTGAGCGAGCATGGCGGCATACACTGGATTGAGCTCCGGCTCGTACAAATCCGGTTTGACTACGCCTTCCTTCAGATTGTCCAGAACGACGTACTGCGTGACGCCACCAAAGTGACGCCAGGCCTGCTCGTGCAGTTCAGCCCAGACCTGTTTGCTGGACTTCCACACGACGCGGCGAAAGCTGCGCCGCGAGTAACGCAGCGTCATCACGAACAGCCGGGGCTTGCGGTATCGGTTGGTGCCCGGCACCCTGGTCAGGGCGCCTTCGCCATAGTCAACCTGCGCCTCTTCGCCAGGCATGAAGTCCAACCGGTCGAACTGGCCGGCTCGTGCCGACGCATTGTCCGGACGAATCGCTTGACGCTGTCGTATCCGGCGGCAAAGCCGAATCGGTCCACCAGATCCTGGTAGATGGCCATGGCATTGCGCCGAAGCCGCAACTGAGCCTCTATGAACCCCCGGTGAGGCTCGCAAGCTGATATCTGGCTGCCCTTTGTCGGTGGGCATGGTGGAGGAATATGCAGCGCGGAGCCGGTGGGCACCGTGGGGGAATTTGCTTGCGCCGCTGCGAATTGCTCTTGGTATTTGCGAATCGTCTTCCGATCCACCCCGGTAACCCGGGCGATTTCCCGCTGACATTTGCCCGCGGCGACGAGTGTGGCGATGGTTGTTTGCAGATGCGGCTTCAAGACGTTCACTCCAGCCACCTCTCTTGTTCATTCTTCGAGAGGTGCAAGGTAACGTCCTGCCAGACCGCGTCAGCATCATGCTCCGCGTGTCTCTAGGTGGGGGATTTCGAGGTGCCCACAGGTGGGGGAATTTGCCCGCCCATCAGGGGGCATGTAGTCTCGCGAACGACGTTCATGTTTACGCCGACCGAAAATTGAGCCACTTGTAGGGATCGCGCCGACTGAAAAATGAGCCGGGCAATCAACCTATCCTGCTAGTTTTTCAGGCAGGGTGTTTGGGGATGATCCCGATGACAATGATTGGAAAGGTGCGGCGGATGTTCCACCGCCAAAACAAGTCGGTACGCGAGATCGCGCGTCTCACAAGCCTGTCGCGCAACACGATTAGCAAATACCTGAACATGGATGTTCAGGAGGAGCCGAAGTATCAGCGACGTTCGCAGCCGACCGGACTAGCACCGTTTCATGAGACGCTGGTGCAGGCACTCTGCGTGGACGCACGGCGGCCGAAGAAGGAGCGACGCACGGCCTGGATGCTGTTCCAGGAGATCAAGGCAAGCGGCTACGACGGTTGCTATTCGCGGGTGACCGATTTCATCCGGGCTTGGCGGCAAGGCGAAGGCAAGGCGGCTTCGAAGTCGGCGTTCGTGCCGTTGCAATTCGAGCTGGGCGAAGCGTTTCAGTTTGACTGGTCCGAGGAAGGACTGGTTATCGGCGGCATTTACCGTAAGCTGCAGGTGTCGCACATGAAGCTGTGCGCGTCGCGGGCGTTCTGGCTCGTGGCCTATCCGAGTCAAGGTCACGAGATGCTGTTCGACGCCCATACACGCTCGTTCGCGGCCTTCGGCGGGGTGGCCCGCCGTGGCATCTATGACAATATGAAGACGGCGGTCGACAAGGTCCACAAAGGCAAGGGCCGCACCGTCAACTCGCGCTTTGCGGTGATGTGCGCGCACTACCTGTTTGACGCGGACTTCTGTAACGTGGCCAGCGGCTGGGAGAAAGGCGTCGTCGAGAAGAACGTGCAGGACAGCCGCCTACGTATCTGGATTGAAGCTCGCGAGCAGCGATTCGGCAGCTTCGCCGATTTGAATGCGTGGCTCGGGAGCCGGTGCCGGTCGTTGTGGGAGCAGGTGAAACATCCTGACTATCGCGACCTGAGCGTTGCCGACGTATTCGAGCAGGAGCGCGCCCATCTGATGCCGATGCCGACACCGTTTGACGGCTACGTTGAACGCGCGGCCCGCGTGTCGTCGACCTGCCTGGTGGTAGTCGGACGCAACCGCTACTCGGTACCATGCGAATTTGCAGGCCAGATGCTTAGCACGCGGCTCTATCCGGGGCGTGTCGTTGTGGTGGGCGATGATGCCGTGGTGGCCGAACACGAACGGCTAGCCGACGAGGGTCTGGTGCGATACGACTGGCAGCATTACATCCCACTGATCCAGCGCAAGCCCGGCGCACTGCGCAACGGTGCGCCGTTCCTGGATATGCCCGAGCCGCTGCAACGCCTGCGCCGGGCGCTGCTGCGCGAGACGGGCGGCGAACGCGTGATGGCGAAGGTCCTGGCGCTGGTGCCGGACAGCGGCCTGGACGCTGTGCTGATCGCGGTCGCGTTGGCACTCGAACAGGCACCTCCCTCCGGACGCGTCAGCGTCGAGCACGTGGTGAATCTGCTCTCGCGCATGCGAAGTGTGCAGATGCCGCCTACGATCGATACAGCGCTACAGCTGAGCACCCCGCCGCTTGCCGACACATCGCGCTACGACGGGCTGCGCCCGGCGCTGCAACAGCCGGAGGCCGGTCATGCGTGATCTGATCGTCGAACTCAAGCAGTTGCGGCTGCACGGCATGGCCGCCGGCTGGGCCGAACTGCTTGAGCAGAATAACGTGGAAGTGGCGTCGTCGCAGTGGCTGCTTGAGCGGTTGCTGCAGGCCGAGAGTGCCGATCGGGCCGTGCGTTCGGTCAGCCATCAGATGAACGCCGCGCAGTTCCCGGTGCATCGCGATATCGCCGGCTTCGACTTCGATGGCTCGCCGGTCGATCGCCAGCTCGTCATGCAACTGGCCAGCATGACATTCACGGAGGGCGCGCACAACCTGGTTCTGGTCGGCGGGCCGGGGTCCGGGAAAAGTCATCTTGCGACGGCCATCGGCGTATCCGGCATCATGCACCACGCCAAGCGCGTGCGCTTCTACTCGACCGTAGATCTGGCCAACGCATTGGAGCAGGAAAAGGCGCAGGGCCGCGCCGGACGAATCGCCGCGAGCTTGCTGCGTCTCGACTTGGTCATTCTGGATGAACTCGGATATTTGCCCTTCAGCCAAGCCGGCGGAGCACTGCTGTTCCATCTTCTAAGCCGCCTGTATGAGCACACGAGCGTTGCCATCACAACGAACCTGGACTTCGCTGAATGGTCCAGTGTGTTCGGCGACGCGAAGATGACCACGGCATTGCTGGATCGGCTGACGCACCACTGCCACATCGTGGAGACTGGAAACGAAAGCTATCGTTTCCGGCATAGCAGCGCCAGTGCAAAGAAACGCATCCGGTCGCGCGAAGCAGCGCGAAAAGGCGATGCCGCTGGCGTTTCCGAATCCGCCTGACCTCGTTCGCCGCGCAGGGGAAGCTGCTACGAGCTACGCCCTCCGCAGCTTCCCCTGCGCCACGCACTCTCATACGAAGGAGGACAACGACCACGGAAACCCATACACTTATCCACAACCGGTCCCACTTCAGACCGGTCTCCACCCCGGCTCAAAATTCAATCGGCGCGGACAGATTGTCGTTCCAAGCTATGTCCATTCCTATCTTAATCTCGTCGCGGCTACGTCCCCGCCGAGTGGCCGACGCTCCACTTCCTAATTGGGCAGTGCGTGCTTGCGTAGCAGTGCCCTGATCGCATCGTCGACGGTCGACCGGAGCACTACTTAAGACCTTGCGGAAGCAGCGCGGCGAACGCTTCACTCAATGAGTAAGCGACCTCAGCTACATCGCGCTCACGAACGATTACCCTCAATTCAGCAGTAAGTTCGGCTTCAAGTTCAAGATCATTGAATCGGAGTTCGATAGGAGCCATCGTCTCTTCTCCTAATTCGATGCGTTGTTTCTCACTCGTGGTCACCAAGGTCCGACAAGGATTCTTCGAGCATGTCCGCCGCCTCCAGATGGAGCGGCACCACGGTATCGATTAGCAGTTCGCCGTTGAGCATCTTGCGTGACTCAGTAGAATCGCGCAAAACGTCGATCGCTGCCCGCAGAGCAAGCGCTGGAGTCAAATTGGACATGGTTCGTTTCCCGTGTTCAATCGCTCAGCCAGTTCTCGAGCTTGACGCCCGGATAACTGACAAAGTCTTTTGTGTTGTTCGTGACGAGGGCAACGTCGAGCGCGACCGCATGTGCGGCGATCAGCTTATCTAGGTGGTCCTTCTTGCGCTCGCGAGTTGCTTCGCGAATCGGGCCATAAGCCACCGCCGCCGCAGCATCGAACGGAGCCACCGGGATGTCCTCAATCAACGCGGCGAGGGTGCGGCGCTCTTTCGCCGGATTTGCACAAACGGCGACACCGTATTCCAACTCTGCATACGTGATAGCTGACATGACCACGTCGCCGACAAAGCACTCCGCGAAGCGTTTCGCCACCTGCTCGGGCTGGTTCTTCATTAGGTAGATGCACATATTGGTGTCCAGCATGAAGCGCGGCATTACAGGCCCTCGCGTTCTGCTTGTTCCTGCTCGCCTCGTCCCTGGGCCATAAAGTCGGGGCTGAACTTGGCGAATTTCTTCAACACACCGGCGAGCGGTCGGCGCGCCGGTCGGATGCGGATTTCATCGCCCACGCGTTCGATCTCAAGCTCAAGGTCGCTGCGCTCATAGGCGAGGTCAGCAGGGATGCGGACGGCCTGGGAGTTGCCGTTTCTGAAAACTCGTGTGATTTGCACCTCTTCCTCGTCTCGTGTGTACGATGGATGTACTATAATTGATCAACGAGTAAAAGTAAATACGCGTGTGTACACCGCTAGCGGTGCCTAGTGGTGCGCAGCCCCTCGGTTAAGCGTGTCGTTTTCTGATCGCGTGGCAAAGTCGTGATGCTGAGAACCGCACACGCGTTGCGGATAGCCGGCGTGTTGCCAATGAAGATTGTCCGCGCGCTCGACCACCCCCGAAAAAGTTGGGGACGCGAAGGCTCGCTGACGAATGTGCGCATCACAGCCGTCGGGGACCAAGTGGCGGTGCGATGACACAAGCCGCCAATGGGATGCGGAGACAGGTCAGTTACTGCTGGACTTCGAGCCGCAGCCGACTTGCGGCAGGGTCGCCTCTATCCTGACGCCCCGCGAAGAGCGCGCACGGGAAGACGCTGTCGATCTGTTCTACCGTGCACGCGCGCTCGAGGACGACGACCTCGACGCCGCTGAAGGAGCCTATCGTCAGGCGTTGGATCGCGTTCCCGACCACCGATGCATCATTGAATCTGGCTGCATCCTCGTTGACAGCGAGCGAATTCTAACCCCACGATGGCTGAGCACCAGTCCGAGTTGGCGGCGCTGCGAAAAGCGGGATACGACCCATCTCCCTTCTGGGACGATCCTACTATCCCAAGGATCTGCAGGCCGCGAAGCGCCTCGTCGCCTACTGGTTCCAAGCCGAATGTGCGCCAACGCGAACGCAGTGACCCTGTTACCGACGCTGACTAGACCACGACGCCCGACGCCCGCTACCTGTCAATCGGTATCAGCAAGGCCGGGGTGAACCGCACCGGATTTCGTGGAGGCTCCAACTCTTGAGACAATGGAGCTATGAACAAGAAGGTAACCAAATTTTCGCCAGAGATTCGCGAGCGTGCGGTACGTCTGGTGCGCGAGCAGCGTAGCGAACATCCGTCAATGTGGGCAGCGATCGAATCGATTGCACCAATGATCGGCTGCACGCCGCAGACGCTGCACGATTGGGTCAAGCGCGATCAGATTGATGCCGGAGAGCGCGAGGGCGTAACTACAGAAGAGCGCGAGCGCCTCAAGGCCCTCGAGCGCGAGGTCAAGGAACTGCGCCGTGCCAACGAGATTCTCAAGCTCGCGAGCGCGTTTTTCGCCCAGGCGGAGCTCGACCGCCGTTTGAAATCCTGAAGGCCTTCGTCGACCAGCATCGCGATACCTTTGGGGTCGAGCCAATCTGCAAGGTCCTGCAGATTGCCCCGTCGGGTTACCGACGCCATGCGGCGCAGCTCCGAGATCCGTCCAGGCGCTGCGCCCGCGCGAAACGCGACGATACTCTGCAACCGGAGATCCGGCGTGTCTGGCAGGCCAACATGCAGGTCTACGGCGTGCCGAAGGTCTGGAAGCAGATGAACCGGGAAGGTATTTCGGTGGCGCGCTGCACGGTCGCGTGGCTGATGAAGCTGCAGGGTTTGCGAGGCGCTGTACGCGGCAAGCGGCTTCGTACGACGATCCCCGATACGAGCGCGCCTCGCCCGCTGGACCGAGTCAACCGGCAGTTCAAGGCAGACCGGCCGAATCAGCTATGGGTTTCGGATTTCACATATGTCTCGACATGGCAGGGCTGGCTGTATGTGGCGTTCGTCATCGATGTATTCGCCCGCCGCATCGTCGGCTGGCGGGTCAGTTCCTCGATGACTACGGACTTCGTTCTTGACGCACTTGAACAGGCGTTGTACGCACGCCAACCAGGCGAGGACGGGACCCTGATACATCATTCCGATAGGGGGTCCCAATATGTCAGCATTCGGTACAGCGAACGGTTAGCCGAAGCGGGTATCGAGCCGTCCGTCGGCAGCCGTGGCGACAGCTACGATAACGCGCTGGCTGAAACGATCAACGGCCTGTACAAGACAGAGCTGATTCATCGGCGCGCCCCGTGGAAGACACGCGAATCTGTCGAACTCGCAACCCTGGAATGGGTCGCCTGGTACAACAACTGTCGGCTGATGGAACCACTCGGCTATATCCCTCCCGCTGAGGCTGAGGCACACTACTACAGGCAACTCCGAAGTGCCGCTGACATGCCGGCATTAACTTAACCCAACCGGCCTCCACGATTCCCGGTGCGGTTCATTCTTCGCACCGGTTGATCTTTTTCGGCCTGCGGCCGGCGAGGCGGCGATCGCTTTAGAAAGCCGCGCGTCCCCATCCAGAAGCTCGATGGCCACATACCGATAATGCACGTCGCGGCGTCCGTCTGCTTCCCAAAGGCGGTAAGCGCGCTCGCGAATTGCATGTTCCGTTGACGTGCCTTGCATTGGAGAGTCCTCGTCATTTCTGTTCAAAAGCGGCTCCCTCGTCCGTTTGCCTGTGCAATGCTTCGGGACGTGGGCCGACAGCCGATACATCGCGGGCGTCGCTTTACTCTGCTGCATCCACGCCGCGCGAGGCGCAAAGCCAACATCAAGATCGCTCGTATCGTCGGCGCACGACATAGCCCGATCGTCGCTTAAACCGCACACACAGCAGCGCCACCTCAATTCCTAGGCATCACAGCCTTGGCGATCTCCAAAAGAAGCTGACTCTGCTGATAGGGCTTGCGTAGTTTAGGAAGATTGGCCTCCGTTCCCTCGGGCAATTCCGCGTAACCGGTTGCGAGAATGACTGGCAAGGAAGGCCTTAGCAGCTGAGCAGCCTTCGCCAACTCTAATCCGGTCATTTTAGGCATCGAAAAGTCCGTGAGCATCACGTCGACCTCTCGGTTGCTGCGCAAGACTTCCAGCGCCGCTTGACCCGAGTTCACTTCAATCACGTCTTGCCCCAAATCTTGCAGCAGAAAGGACGTACTAGAAGAGATAAGCGGGTCATCATCAACAACCAGCACCGTCGCCCGTAACTCCGGTGCTTCCACTTGCGCATCATCGGGCGACGCTTCGGGAATGGCGATGTTGGCGGCTGCAAAAGACACGGGCAGCCAAATCGAAGCTCGCGTGCCCTGTCCAAATGTGCTTTCAAGCCGAAGCGCCCCATGCAATTGCCGTACGAGGCCGTGGACCATGGATAAGCCAAGCCCAGTTCCTTTACCCAGTTCCTTGGTGGTGAAAAACGGCTCCGTGGCCTTGGCCAGTGTCGCGGCATCCATGCCCGTGCCTGTGTCGGTTACCGTCACCCGGACATACTCTCCGGCTGCAAGTTCGCCGCCATCCATCGAATAAGCAGTGTCGACAGTGAGCGCAATGATGCCTCCGTCAGGCATAGCATCACGCGCATTGACGACAAGGTTCAAGATTGCCAACTCAACCTGATTCGCATCGACCATCGTGAATGGCAAATCCTTGGCAGTAGTCATTCTCAATTCGATTGCCGAAGTGAGCGACCGTTCAAGCAGGTCAATCATGCCGGACACCAATGCGGACAACTGTACGGGCTCGACCTTAAGCACTTGTTGACGCGCGAACGCGAGAAGGCGTTGCGTCAGAGCAGCACCTCGTTGCGCGCCTTTGAAAGCGCCGTCCACTAATCGACCGATCCGCCCATGAGATGGCACTTCCTTTTGCACCAGCTCCAGATTCGCCATGATGGCCATGAGTAAATTGTTGAAGTCATGCGCGATGCCGCCCGTGAACTGCCCGATCATCTCGAGTTTTTGAATTTGCCGTAGCAGTTTCTCAGTGTCTTCACGCTGTCGAATCTCTTCAAGCACGGTTCGATGGGCGCTTTGGAGTTCGGCGGTTCGCTCCAATACTCTGACTTCAAGCGTCTCA
The DNA here is from genome assembly GCF_023170545.1 of Caballeronia sp. Sq4a. Classification (NCBI taxonomy): domain Bacteria; kingdom Pseudomonadati; phylum Pseudomonadota; class Betaproteobacteria; order Burkholderiales; family Burkholderiaceae; genus Caballeronia; species Caballeronia sp. Sq4a. The sequence goes on from NZ_CP084254.1 coordinate 20,539, forward strand.
TTTACACGTCGCAGCTGATCTTCCGCTGTCTTGCGCGAGGTGATGTCCGAGGACACTCCAACGAGCCGACATGCCTTGTCTTGACCGTCTAGTACAATGCGTGCACGGATGTCGATCCAACGCACTGATTGATCAGGCAGCACGACGCGATATTCAATAACGTAATCACAGCCCGTCTGCACACTACGCGTCACTGCGGCCTGCATCCGCGACTGATCTTCTGGGTGAACGCTCGCCAGGAGCTGCTCATAACTGAACCCATCATTCTCACCGCGCCCGAAAATCGCTTTGCAAGTTGCTGATGCCGTAAGCGTGAAGGTATCCAGATCCAGTGTCCAGGAACCAAGCTGCCCAGCGGTCAAAGCGGTCCGTAAGCGTGCTTCCCCTTCATGCAACTCTTGGATTCGCGCCCGAGCGTCGAATTGGCGACGTCGGCCGCGCACAGCAGTCTCGACAACACTGACGAACGTGGTGGGGTGAAATGGTCGCTCGATGAATGTCACGTTTCCGAGCGCGGTCGTCAACCGCTTTGCTGCAGCCCTGCGGTCGGTAGGCCCGCCTCGCCGAGTTAGCACAATGAACGGCAAATCAGACCAAGGCGGCTGCGAGGCTATCCATTGTGTAAGCTCAGACGTGTCGGCTCCCTGCAATGCTTCGTCAGCGACAATGGCACAACAGATGTCGTCGCTCAACTCCGCACAGATGAGCCGCGCGTCGGCGCAGGCCCTTGAATTGATCCCTGCTGCAGCCAGGAGTTCTTGCGCTACGCTCAGGTCCCGTCCCGAGGGTGCAAGAATGAGGGCCGGACATTGTTCGATTCCGGACATGCGGCGACTAGTCCCGTTCCGGCGTGAGGAGCGGCGCCGAATTGCCAACAAAGGTGGGCACTCCGCGCAACACGCCTTGAAAGTTTTCCAAAGGAGCGCCTAGCATGAGCCCCTTAAGACCAATGCCAAACTCCCTTATCGATTCCTCATGTGCACCGGTACGCTTCTTGATGACGGAAACGGCACGACGGACGCGGCCAAGCGCCTCGAAGTAGCGAAGCAGGATGACGGTGTCAGCCAAGTACGTCACGTCCACCGGTGCCTTCATGTCTCCGACCAAGCCATGTTGCGCGACTGTCAGGAATGTTTTTGCTCCCTGTCGATTTAGGTACTGAAGCAATTCGTGTATGTGAAGCACGAGCGCGTTCTCTTCGGGCATCGCCGCTTGATAGCCATTCAAACTATCAATCACGACCGTCTTTGCTTGCATACCGTCGACGCTTTCCCGCACACGATGGGCGAATTCACCGGGAGACAATTCAGCGGCATCTATTTGTTCAATATGGAGGGTTCCCGCCTCTTTCATGGCTCGCAGATCGATTCCCATCGGGCGAACGCGATCGAACAGCAGCCCAAGTTCCTCATCAAACACATACATCGCGGCGTTCTCGCCTCGCCGCACAGCAGCCGCGACGAATTGAATGGTGAATAAGCTCTTTCCTGTACCGGCAGGGCCAAGAATGAGAGTGCTCGACCCTTGTTCGACTCCGCCACCGAGAAGTGCGTCCAACTCCGCAACATCGCTTGTCATCTGAGTTCGCGCGAAACTGGTGCGATGTTCGCCGGCGACCAATCGCGGATAGACGGCTACGCCTCCCCTTTTTATTGCGAAGTCGTGGTAACCACCACGAAACTTCTGACCTCGGTATTTAAGTACTCGCAGCCGTCGACGCTCCGCTCCGTATTGCGGCGACATTTCCTCCAGCTTGATGACGCCATGAGCAACGCTGTGCACTGTCTTGTCTGAAGCTTCAGAGGTCATATCGTCCAGCAGCAATACAGTCGCATCGCGACCTGCAAAATAATGCTTAAATGCAAGGATCTGTCGACGATAACGCAACGAACTTTGCGCAAGCAGGCGAATCTCAGAGAGGCTGTCAATCACAACCCTCAGGGGCTTAACGCGTTCGAACTCCTCTAGAATGGCCTGCGTCGTCTCTCCTAGCTCAAGGTCGGACGAATAAAGCAATGTCTGTTGTTGTTCCGGGTCGAGCAAACTCTCCGACGGACTAACCTCAAAAATGCTTATCTCGTCTCCAAGCGTCCACCCATGCGAGAGCGCGCTCTTGCGCAATTCTGGCGCGGTTTCTGACAGGGTAATGTACAGGCAGGGCTCCCCCACTTCCGCGCCAGCCATCAAGAAGCGAAGGGCAATTGTCGTCTTGCCGGTTCCGGGGCTTCCCTCCAGCAGAAACACGTTGCCTTTGCTCAGGCCGCCCGCAAGGATGTCATCCAATCCAGAGACCCCCGTCTGTGCGTATCGCGAATCGGGGGTGTTAGCGTCCATCAGTAGCTCCGAGTTCCTTCATCGCTTTATACGGGAGACGGTATCGAGGAATTTGAGGTAGCAACTGCGCCAGCGATGCGCGGGCGTTGCGCAGCTCGTGTGCACACTGCAGTTCAAGCCAAAACATTGCCGAGATTCCGCATAGCGCTTCGAGCCTTACCGCCATTTCAGGCGTGACGCTTGCGCTTGCGTCGAAAATTCGATGTAGAGTCTGACGAGACACACCTAGGTCTCGTGCTGCTTGGCTGACTGAAAGCTGCAAAGACGGCAACACAAAATCCTTCAGAACGCCGCCCGGATGTCGGGCGTTGCGAAGATAAGGTACGACTTGCATGAACGGCGATTCAGTCATTGGTGTAACTCCCTGCGTGACACTTTGGTCAGCATAGCACGCTTTAACGCCGAACTACTTAATCGGGCAGGCAGTTCGGAGTTGGTAGAGGTTCAGGGCCGCCGATTGGAACTGATTGGCGTAGCCGACGGTTGAATGGCGGTACGTTGTAAACTCGAATGACTGGAAGTGGCCGGTTGATGAAGATCGCTCTCGAAGCGCCGCGCAACGGCGGCGACTGCCGCCCGAACTTCAGCACCCGACCCAGATCGGCCGTCAGCAGATTGCAGTCAGTGAGCCGGATTTCCGACCCGCAACGGGCACTCAGCCTTCTCCAAAGCGGCCGCTGGAAAGACCTCAATGCTTTGGACAGTCTCACACGTCGCGCCACAACGCTCACCTCCGCGCAACAGACCGTTCGCTTCAAACTGCACATTGCAGCGCGACGCATCTTATCCGCATATTTCCGCGCCGGCTTAGTGTCGGAGGGGCGTGGCCCGGTCATTCCTGGTCGCAGTGCACCTTGAAGTGCGTTAGCACGGCGGCCCCGAATGCATTGCTGATTGCGACATCGGCGGCATCGCGCCCGTATGCCATCAAAACACGTCCAATACGCGGCGCGTTGTTTCGCGGATCGAACGTCTGCCAGCTACCGCCCACGTAAGCTTCAAACCATCCCGCAAAATCCATCGGCGCGGTAACGGGCGGCAAGCCGACATCGCTGATATAGCCCGTACAATAGCGCGCCGGAATATTCATCGCCCGGCATAGGGTGACGCCCAGGTGGGCGAAATCACGGCAGACGCCCTTGCGTTCGCGGTACACGTCCCACGCAGTTTTAGTCGGTCGCGCATGCCCATAATCAAACTCGATGTGTTGGTGCACGTAGTCGCAGATTGCCAGAACAGTGTCGCGACCCGGCGTGCACTGACCGAAAATTTGCCACGCGATCTCGACCAGTAGATCGGTCTCGCAATAGCGGCTGCCCAATAGAAAAGTCAGCGTATCGTCGGGCAACTGCTCGACCGGATGCGCCCACCCGTCGATGGGCCGCGTCTCCATGGAATCTGACACATTCAGCAGCGCTGTGGTGCTCAATGCCACACGTCCGACAGGTGCCACGATCCGACTGCATAGGTTGCCGAACAAATCGCGATATTGCCTTATCGGCAGCGGCGGATCGGTGACGAGGACATCCGCCACAACGACATCTTTGGCGTGCGAAAAATGCGTGTTCAGCATCAGCATCATCGGCGTGGGCTGCAGGCACTCGTACCACAGTTCGTATCCGACGCGAAGTCACATGGATCCGGGATCCTCCGTAGTTCGCTGATTGCAGGTGCCGTTGGGCCTGGTATTCGGAGATGCAATGCGGCACAAGGCAACAAGGGATGCTTCCCGGGCTCATGCTCTCGGCAAAAGATAGTTGCCTACTGTCGTTGCTGAGCGGAATCTTGAAAGGGCGCTTTCTTGCCGGTTCAAAATCGGGGCCGACCGATGTTCATTTCCGTACGCGGGTGATCGTCAACCTGACCTTACCCCCGAAACCGGCTAGGCGCCGTCCATTAACACTTACTGAGTGTAGTGGGTCGGGAAACAGACATGCAGTCAATCGGCGGGACCGAGTAACACGTCGATTGCTGCTTGGCCGGCAATTTCGGCCACCAGATAGGCCCAACGCTCAGTAAAAGGTCCGTTGCGCAACGGGATGCGGCCTCCCCGCGCACCGAGCACTTCGAGGTTCGTGGCGCCCCTTATCTGAAAGGTCACATCAAAGGTGTTCTCGTCGGCAGCCGAAGTCAGTTCGATCTGAATCTCGAAGCCGCGGTATGCGATCGTTCGGTGCATGAAAGCCTCCCTTTAGTCTTCGGAGACTAACATGAGTCAGCATCGGACGGTCTACGCAACCTTTGGGATAGGTTCTCATGCATGCGCCACCACGGGTAATCAAATATGTACGTACCGGAACCTTCAGGACCGCAACAACCGATTTCGTGAATGCTTCTAGTCCTATACCGGTGCGTTAGCGCATTTGTTGAAGGACCTCGAAGCCGTCGAGGAACGGCCGGCAACCAGTGCAGACCGACGGCACGGCGCAGTGTGCCGTAAGCGGGGCGCGGGCCGCTCGCATCATCTGAAGCGTGTTGCAAGCCACTCTTGCGCCCACTTGGTCGCAAATTCGACGGCATCTGCGCGAAGGTCGAAGCCCCCGAGGTCACCGCTAATAAACACGTCGGTCGGGCTGCCATCCGCAGCGTGACCGCTGATGCGTGCGTGCGCCATGTACTCGCCGTCTGCCCTTCGGGGCGTCGGGTCAATGCGAAAGCTCGTCGGACTCGTTTGCATGATCTTCAACTGTTCTATCGACCGGTTCGAAAGGCGGGCGCGCTTGGGCCGTTGCATTCTGCTGGGTCGCTGCTTCCTGCACGCGATGGTTCGTCTGCTTGCCGAAGAACGCGCGGCTTCTTGGGCAAGTGTCGATCACTTCCTCTGCATACGCCGTGCAGGCGCGCCGTGCATCGCCCGAGCTCTGATACCCGCTTTGTGCGGGCAGCCTGAACACGCAACTGCGCGACTGACCGGTTTCCGCTTCCGGCTCTTTGATGCGCACGGCGGCATCGAAACCGTCCTCATAGTTGTGACCGTGACCGCACAAGGTCGGTTGGCGTGGAAAAACGAGCGGATAGATTTCCAGCCCCCGATATAAGCGAAAATTGACTGCCATGAGTGAGCCCTCGCGCCGTTCAGGCGCCAAAATAAGACTGTGTGATAAGTATTTTCGGTAACACGGACAGATCGACCGCATTGCACGGCCCAGACGAATGACGGAATTCGGTAAGATCGTCGAAGCACTGCTGGACGCCAAAGTGGCATTGCTGTCCAGTCGGCACGTCCCATCCTACCCGCTTCAGAGACTTTGTACAGCTAACTTTGACCGCGCAACCTGGGCTGATGTTAGATGGAAGCGCGCTCTGCTAGCAATTGACGGGCTATACTTAAGCATTCTCCGTAAGTCCGAAGAGACGCCTGTCTCTACCAATGGAGCGCCTATGTACCGCATCATTCCATTCCGCGGCTTCGAGATCCACGTCAGCCTGGCGGTGTCAGCCGAAGATCCGTATGACGTGACGTTTCAACTCAAAGGCGGCTCCAATCTTGGCGTGCTTGGTCGCGCCGGCCACAGCATCCAGATTCATAACGGTCCCTTTACTCATCGCTGGGCTTATTTCAATGCAGAGAGCGCCGGGCAGGCGGCAGTCGATACCTTTCTCGATGCGCAGCACGAGGCTTGACAAGCCGGCTTTGCATGGGCTTTATCGTCGCCGCTCAATCCTATTGGTCATGCATCCAATTATCTCGACGATCTCGCCCTCGGAGCTTCATACGTTGCATAGACCTCTCAATGAACGCTAACCTTGTCGAACTGTACGTAAGCCCGAATGGCGATAGGTGGCTGTTGGTTGCCGCAGCCAACGATCATCTCGTCGTTCGGCACGTTCCCAGCACCGCTTCAGGGGGGCGCTCATCAGATTTGTCCCTGTCGGCCTTTCTTTCCGCCGACGACGCAACGCCGCAGCAAGATGCGCTGCTTCGACTGATCAGCCGACTTGTCTTGCCGCTCGTAAGCGCCGGCTCAACTGTACCGGTACAGGTTCCCGCACTGCATCGACCGACTGCGGGTAACTTGCTTCTCACGGCGGCCCGTGTGAGAACCTTCGCCAGCGCACAGCATCTCACCAATGCAAGCGGCTTCTTCTTTGCCCGTGACCAGCGCCTCTTTCTCGTCACAAGCCGTCATGTAGTCAACGACGAACCTAGCAAGCACTTTCCCGATCGCCTCGAAATCGAGCTTCACGTCGATCTAAATAACCTAGGCGCGTCGACGTGGTTTTCGATGCCATTGTTTTCGGAAGGCCTCGCAATGTGGCGTGAAGGCTCGGACGACGGCGGCACGATCGATGTCGCGGTGCTGGAAATGCACAAAGCAAGGCTGCCATCAAGTGCCGTCTTCGAAGCTTTCACGCCTGAACATCTGCCGAAGTCTGGGGATGTCATGCCGATAGGCGCCTCGGTTCTCATTGTAGGATTCCCGCTCGGCTTTCACGACTCGCTCCACCATCTGCCCGTCGTGAGACAAGGCGTCGTTGCATCGGCTTTCGGTCTCCGCTTTCAGGGTAAGGGATGCTTCATTACGGATGCGCGAACGCATCGAGGGACAAGCGGCGCACCTGTGGTGATGAGCAAGCCGTTGAGGGAACAGTCGGCGACGGGTGAGAGATTGCCATGGACGCTTCTTGGCGTTCACTCATCCACCATTGACATGGGCGATCGCGACCTCCAGGTCGACGAGACGCTCGGCCTCAACAGCGCATGGTACGCGGACATTCTGATGACGCTCACGGAACATTGAGGCAATCGTTTCTTCCGGCGCCGGTAGCTACCTTCCAACAAAAGCTGCTCGAGCGGTTCGGCTCGCCATGACGACGGACGAAAAAACTCACCGGCCTTCCGAGGCGGCGCCGCTTCGAAAAGCTGCAGGGGGGCCGAGATAGCGCCGTCAGAGGCTTGCGGAATGGGCACGGGTTCACCATGTCGGCATCCGCGCGCCAGGGCTTGCATTCGTGGTGGTCCTTCAGCTGTCACCGGATCAAACCATGCCAGGCGCCCGACGTACTCGGCAAATTGCCTGCTTATCAATTGGGCACATCACCGAATCGGTTGCGATCGGCAAGGATACGATCTACGCGATTCCGCTTGGCAAAATGCTGTCGTTAATCGACGACCACGTTCGTCTGAAAGATCCCGAACCGCCCGGCTATCCGCCAACCTCGATCAATTTCCTTATGAGCTTCCGGCATAGTGAATGTTGTTCTACGGTCTCCACTCGTTGACGGAACTCACCCTGTCTGAACGCAAACGGAGGGTGAAACGGACGTGCGCCCCGTCGAGATGGCATGCCGCAGCCCGAGCCTCCTTCCTTTCTTAAGCGGTGCCGCCAGCCGACGTCGGCAACTGCCAAACAACGACGGAAACTATCTCTGGGAATAGCCCTCTCGCCACAACGTGGCACCGACGGCCACCAAAATTTGGGCGTCGCCTTCCTCTAGACGATCCCAGGCCGACGCCAGCCACTGCGCCAGTCCGTTGCACGCGTCATTCAACGTGACGTAGTCTCTTCCCTCAACGTTGAACTGCTCAAAGGTAGCAAGTACGTTTTCTTCTGTCGCCATGTCAATCCCCAGGGTGGGTCCCCACTCGACAAGCATAGCCGCGAGTTGCTTGAAATATACTGGACTGTCCGCGCGCACTTCTCGCACGCCTTCGTTACAGGATCTGCTGCACGGCCTATCACGGATGCAGTCCGGTTGTGACGACTGCCACGGGGCGCGAGCCCGAGCGACGCACATGACGTCGATTTCGCCGGCCGTCAACTGCCGTCCTGGGTCGCACGCGCCGGCGAAACGTAGATTGACTTCGAAAAAAGCGTCTCACCGCCCATCGATCGATCGAGTACACCGATCGCTCGGTTGAGCAGGCCGATCTCGGCGCCCATGCTACGCGCTTCACGCATATAGAAGTTCACGGCATCGAGTCCGTCAATGGTGCTGGCATCGCCTAGCGGTTGCCCCGGCCACCGAGCGAGAAGTACTGAATCGACCTCGGGCCCGCAGCTGTCCCTACGCGACAAAGTGCACCCGGTGCCAATGTGGACCACTTCGCTCCGAGCACGATCTGCGTGGAACTGCGGAAGTGTCGAAAGAAACTCCAGTAGAGGATACATTTGCCCTCCTGGGCGTGTGCCTGCGATAGGTTGGGGATCATCCAGCGCGTTGCAACGGCGGATATACCGATCATGCAGTCGCCAGGAGTTCAGACTTTTTCAACGCGACGATATTGCCCGCTTTGCAGGAGTCGCTCTGCTTTACTCCGTTGCGAAGGCCGAAAGGCAATCGTTGATGAGGTCGCAGACTGCCGCGGACCCGCTCATAGCCACGCTTCCGTGACCGCTAGCGATGACATGTGGGTTCTCGCCGGCTCTGTTCAGCCGCTGAAACGGTTGCCTATATCGACTTAGAGCAGACCGCCGTAGCACTGCGCGTCACCTTGCCGTCTAACAGCAATGATCGGACACTTGATTCACCGGTAGTCGACCCCGTGTTTTCGGGAAGAAATGACTGGCAGGACGAGCTGACTATATTGTCTGACGCATCGGACATAGATGTGCCGTTAGATCGCGCCGATGTGATCGCGGCCCGTCGCGCAGCGCGGGTGTCGACTGTACCGACAGCAAAAGGGCCGGTAAACCGGCCCTTGAACTGCGTTACAGCGGCGAGATATTCGCGGCTTGCATGCCTTTCGGGCCGCGCTTTGTCTCGTAGCTTACTTTCTGATTTTCTGCGAGCGTCTTGAAGCCGTCGCCTTGAACTTCCGAGAAGTGCGCAAAGAGATCGTCCCCACCAGCATCAGGGGTGATGAAACCAAAGCCCTTGCTATCGTTGAACCACTTAACTGTACCGGTATCCATGAGAATTCCTTGAAAAAATAAGAGCTCGCGAGCGGAGCGACAAAAACTTCAAGGAAGAAGAGAGGACAGCGAGTACCGCGCCGACGACGCGAGTAATGGTGATCAGCAATCGAGCTTCTTGAATATTTCGTTGTTCACAATATAGTGCTGGCGTGGCTTTGTCAAAGCTTTTCGGGCCGGCTCCCAGTTGAACTGCGGCGGGGTAATTGCGCCCTAATGACGAAGCGATTACCGATCGGCCCTTGACATGCGGAAACCTGCCGTGAGCCGTTGCAGCCCCAAGCCGAAACGCGCACGCACGTGCCGGCGCGGCAATCGTCCTCCCGAACGCATGATGGTTTCAAACTCGGACGGTTGACGAGTTGACCGCTCAACACTTTGGGCCGTTTAGGCGTCTTCTAGCGGTCTTCATGCGAACCCCAAGTTCGCGTTCCCATGTTTCCCGCCGAATGCTGTCGTTGCTGTTCTCGTTAGCCAGATACAAGACGAGCCATCCACCAAGGCCAACACAGTAACCGTCATCACTATCATCGAAGCACCTTTCAGTAGTTGCGGCGCCGGCGTCGCACTGCCACACGCATGAGAGCCACGCGACCAGCAGGCCTCTCAGCAACGCCAAGTCAAAACATGACGCGAGGCACCTACCAATGCCCGTCCGCAGCTTTAGTCTCGCTTGTTTCGGTGCCATTCCACAAAGCCAGGCAGATGGCTCGCATTTAGACAATAGGACCGCTAGGACGGCGACTGCGGCACGCAAGTCCACGTCGGTCGTGTCCCACACGAACATTTAGATGGCGCCTAATGCTTCTCGCCGTCGCTCGCTGGAACAGAACACGCTCGATGCCGCGGTAGTTGCGAAACATCACAGGCCCCTAAGGCTGGTCATTGCCTAGGCGCTTGGTGGTAGCGTAGTTATTACTTTGCTCCGCTCACGACAACCTTTGACACGGGCGACGGATCGGAGCGTCCGCACCGTATCGCGTTTTTGCTTCGAGCGATGAGCGCCCATTTCTTCGATCAAGTGCGCAAAGCCTCGAAGCCCACGGTGCACGGCACCTTTTTCATTCTCGTTCATCAAACTTCCTTGAGCATGCACATAGCTCATTATGCGCGCGCGGTACGAGGGGCGCGTGATTATTGCTGTAATGTCCGAGAGGACGCCTGTCACGGCGGGTCAAAAGGCGCCACGAGCATCGTCGCCCTGGCGTCGTGCCGGTCGAGACATGAATGACACGAGACAGGAATGCCCTCAACACCGCACGCGCTGGAAAAATTCGGCATTCTAACGGTTGAGACAACGTCCCGGACAGGTCTTGCTCGGCCAAACTCATCGCCCGATACGTTCCGTCTCGTATTGCGCAGGCTAGTTGCGGGTATGAATGCAGGTGTTCGGACGCGTCCGGCCCCTAGGCAAGCTCACCAATGAAGCGGAGAAAGGTGGTGCCACCTGTTCGGACAGGGTCCCGAGATTCTTAAGTGGAACGTCCAGGGCGATCATGCTGCCGATTTGATCGCTGGCAGCGTCGCGAAGTATGCGTCATCGGGCGTTTGATCCGCCAGGCTCGAATGAGGACGTTTGCGGTTGTACAGCTCAATGTACTGGCCAATGGAGCATCGCGCGTCGCTGACCGACTCGTAGGCTCTCAAATAAATCTCTTCGTACTTGATGCTGCGCCACACTCGCTCGACGAATACGTTGTCGCGCCAGGCGCCTTTGCCGTCCGTCGAGAGCCGAATGCCTCGGCCCAACACCGCCTCGGTGAAGACTCCCGCCGTGAACTGGCTGCCCTGATCGGTGTTCACGATGTCGGGGTGCCCATAGCGCGCGAACGCTTCTTCCAGCGCTTCAACGGCATGCATTGCCTCCAGCGTGATCGCCACGCGGTGCGCTTGGATCTTGCGGCTGGCCCAGTCCACCACCGCCGTCCTCCTGCGCGTCCAGATCGCGCATTTAAGGGATTGCTTTCGCATCCCGGATACATGATGAAGCCGCGCAACAGGCGAAAGCCTTACCTAGGTCAACGGCTAAATGCATCCCTCATTCCCGCACCGCAGCTCTCACAAAAGTGGAACGAGCGTTGCTAAAACGAAGGCCTCTCATTTTGATACCAGTCTTGCGTCAGCACGCTGCGCAGCGTAAGAAAATCGTTCGTCCCCCAACGAGCCGTTGATATGTTCGTGCATAACAAACGCCTGCAATACACCGTCCGCGTGGCCGCCCCCAATCCCGGGCTCGCCAATCTGATGCTGAAGCAGTTTGGCGGTCCCCAGGGCGAGCTGGCCGCCGCGATGCGCTATTTCACGCAAGCCGTCACCGAAGACGATCCGGGCCGCAAGGACATGCTGTTCGATATTGCGACCGAGGAACTCAGTCACCTTGAAGTGATCGGCAACATTGTCGCGATGCTGCACAAAGGAGCGAAGGGCCAGCTGGCCGAGGCGGTGCAGGAAGAAGCAGAGTTGGTATCGTTGTCTGACCGGAGCCGGCAATGACTCGCACATTACGTCGCTCCTTTACGGCGCCGGCGCTCCCCTGACGAACTCCGCCGGGGTACCGTGGACAGCAGCCTATATCGACACCATCGGCGAGCCGACCGCCGATCTGCGCTCCAACATCGCGGCGGAAGCGCGCACAAAGATCGTCTATGAGCGGTTGATCAACGTGACCGACGATCCGGGCATCAAGGACGCGCTTGGCTTCCTCATGACCCGTGAAATCGCCCATCAAAAGGGGTCGAGAAGGCGCTGCATTCGATCCAGCCGAATTTTCCGCAAGGCAAGCTGCCGGGCACGCCGGAATTCGCGAGCGTCTACTTCAACATGTCGAAGGGCGACGACATGCGCGGCCCCGGAACGAAGGCGGCGACTGGGAGTTCGTTGCCGACCCGCAACCGGCCGTCGATGGTGGCGACGGCACAGCGACCGTCCAGGTGACGCAACAGGACGTCGAAACCCTGCAGGCAATGGCCGCACGGACCGCATCCGACCCGGCCAGCGATCCGTTCACTGGCGCGGATCTCGGCTCCGGCCAGGCCAAATAACACCTCGCCTCGAACGCCCCGCCGGTGCCCACCGCAGAAGCCGGCGGGGCGGCGGAATCCTCCCGCCAAACAAGCGGGCCGATCAGCCAGCTTTCCGCTTGGAAAACCAGGAATACGTCGCTTTAAAACGAACGGTTGGATTCAAATTCTAGTAGCCCTTATAACATGCAGGTTTGTGCATTTTTTTAATTATTTCATGTGGTAAATAAAATAATCAGTTAAGATGACAAGCTGATTAGCCATGATCATTCGCGCGTGGCTCCCAGGAGGTCGCCATGAGCGAAACGTTAATTGGCTGCATCGTCGCTGGCGCCGTCGTATTGATTGCACTCCCTGCAATATTAAAACACTACATTCGCGAGCGCGAACGTGATCGCGTTCTGCAGAACCTTAGAGAACAAATGGCTGCTTCAAAAGGCGTAACCAAGTAATCTTAGCCGGTCATCAAACTCATATGAACGTCAATGCGCTTGGAAGGAAAGACCTTTGTCACATCGAGACGATTCTGACGATTTTGGAAACATCGCAAAAGGCGTACTCCGTCAATTGCTTACTCAATCGACCCACGTACTGGGAAGAAGGCATTTGCGAGGGAAATACAGAGGCCGATATATCGGTAAGGGGAAATAAAATTATCGACCGCCTGGCGGCGATTTTTCAGTAGTCGGGCTGCTATGGCGACGACCCTTGGCAAGCTGTCGCTTCGCGACAGACTCGATTGGCTGCTGCTGGCCATTCATTCCGGCCGATACGGGCAAGCGGTTAATACCATCAACCCGGAACTTATCGAGCACTACATCGCTGCCACGCGTATGCCGGGTGCTTATCGATACGGCCGGTTAAGGGCGCGGCATCTTGCGGACGACCTCGTCGAACTCCGTGAACGCGGACTGCTCGCCCGCAGGTCAGCGAGGAACGTGGAAGGCGGCGCTTCGTTCTACTTCTCCTACAGTCTGACCGGAGCCGGGGCGGCCGAAGCCTATGCGATCAAGACGCGCGACGGGCGGGAATGACACTTTCAGCTAATGCCAAGAACCGGCGCAAGTCCAAGCCCGACGGCGTCTACAGACCGTGCTCGCCTATGGGGCTGTTGATTTGAATGTTGTGATTCATAGACACCAATTTCTACCAACGCCGACTAACTGGGGCTGCGTATAAAAGAAGTGAAAATCTGAACCAGACCCTTTTCCTCCAAACTCATGGACTTTCTTTCAAGTGCAGACCTGGGGATGACCGTCGCGTTCGTCAAGAAATTTAATGTCGTTGCTTTTATAATTCTATGCCACTCTCGATCAGAGAGGTTGACGTTCCATGCCCGACAACGCGATTTCCAACGAACTCATCTATCAGGTTGTGAAATCGATTTGACCTGCCCCGGTAATCTGAGACCGAATTGATCTAGGATAACGGCGCATCCATACGGAGCGCGTCATGAAGAAGAGTCGATACAGCGATGAGCAGATTGTTCGGATCTTGCGGGAGGCCGACAGTGCGCCAATTGCCGAGGTGGCCAAGCGACACGGTGTCAGCGACGCATCGATTTACGCGTGGCGCAAGCGATTTGGCGAAATGGTCAGTGACGACGTCAAGCGATTGAAGGCATTAGAGCTCGAGAACAACCGACTGAAGAAGCTGGTGGCGGAGCGCGACCTGGAGATCGAGGTCATGAGGGAGATTTCCGCAAAAAAATGGTAAGCGCACAGGCGCGCCGCGAGCAAGCCCGCTATGCCATTTCGCGCGGGCTGAGCCAACGACGCGCGTGTGCGCTGATTGACGTCAGTCGCGCCAATCTCGGTTACGTCAGCATCATGCCGGGCAAGAACGGCCCAATCGTGGAGACGATGCGACGCCTCTCGGGTGACTATCCCCGCTTCGGCTCGCGGCGCATCCGCATCATGCTGGCTCGCGAAGGGATCGTCATCGGCAAGGAGCGGTGCAGCCGATTGTGGGCGCAAGCCGGTCTTCAAGTGCCTCGCAAACGACGCCGACGCCGCATTGCCGGTTCGCGTCCCCGGCCGCTTGCTCCGAGCGCTCGCAACGCCGTATGGAGTTACGATTTCGTCTTTGACGCATGTGCCAACGGCCAGCAACTAAAGTGTCTGACGGTCGTCGACGAGTACACGCGTGAATGTTTGGCCATAGATGTGTCTGGCTCGATCCGATCGGCTAGAGTCATTGATGTGTTGAGCAAGCTGATCAGCGTTCACGGCGCGCCTCGCTATATGCGAAGCGACAACGGCCCCGAGTTTGTCAGCGCAGCGTTGCTCAAGTGGGTGATATCGGAGAAGATCGAATCGGCGTTAATCGATCCCGGCAAGCCGTGGCAGAACGGCACGAACGAAAGCTTCAACGGTAAGTTCCGTGACGAATGTCTTGCCATGGAATGGTTCCGCAATCGGATTGAAGCCAAGATCGTGATTGACGACTGGCGACGGCATTACAACGAGGTTCGACCGCATTCGAGCCTGAACTACGACACGCCGCTGGCGTACCGCCAGCGCATAGAAAGAAATTCAACTCAAGCCGTTATTGCTAGAACGCAGTGGTCTTAGAAAAACGGGCAGGTCAGATTCAGCAGCAATTTTTTATTGTGCGAGAAGACCTCGAACTGATGAAACCGCGGCTTTTATCCATTGAACAGCGCTCGAGCCGGGTTCACACTGATATGGCTCATTAGTCCGTACGTCTAAATCGCATTGACACGCGCATGGGACGGGTCGAAGACCGATTAAATTTCGGCGAGCAGTCGCGATAAACTTGCGCGAACTACCGGTTGTTTTCCATAAGAGACATATCACATTGTTGTATCAATGGGTTAGCGCTGTTCTTTTAGCGTAGACTGTGGCTTTCTTGTTAATTAGTCGAGCCTGAACAATCCTCGAAGCCTTATGGTGCAAGGCTTCGCGCTCTGACTGGAGTTGAGGGAATTGCAGGAAGCAGGCATATTAACGCGTAATTCCTGCATTTTTTAACGAGGTGCGGATGGGTCCGAAGGCGCCTGTGACGGAGGGAGATTTCTTCCGGCAACCGCTGCGTGAACAGATCAATTTGAAGCATCCGTTGGTCGGTTTGGCCGATCTGATCAACTGGGACCGATTGGGCGCGTCGATGAGCGAGAGCTTCGTATCGCGCAAAGGGAGACCGGCCACATCCCCAAGGCTAATCGCCGGCTTACTGTACCTCCAGCACGCGTTCGACCTGTCCGACGAGGAAGTCGTCTGGCAATGGGTGGAGAATCCGTATTGGCAGGTTTTCACTGGCGAGACGTACTTGCAGACCGAAGCGCCGATTAATCCGTCGAGTCTCACGCGCTGGCGTAAGCGTCTGGGCGAAGCCGGCGTCGAAGAGTTACTGGCCGAGACGATCGAAGCCGCCAAGCGTGCCGGAGTGATGAAAGCCTCAAGCGTGAAGCACGTGATCGTCGACACGACGGTCATGCAAAAAGCGATCGCCCATCCCACTGATTCACGCTTGCTCGAGCGGTGTCGCGAACATCTGGTGAAGGCGGCGGCGCGGCACGGATTGAAATTGCAGCAGAACTACAATCGTGTTTACGCCGACCGAAAATTGAGCCACTTGTAGGGATCGCTGAAGTGGACCCCTGAGGCTGGGCATGGAGACGGCAGCAAAGTGATACGCTTGCTGGGCCTTCATCGAAAGGAGAAGGTCCATGTCATCAAGAGGCTCGTATCGCCGGCACAGCGGCGAATTCAAGCATCAACTATGTGCGGATATCCGTGGTGGCAAGATTGGCCGCCGGGAAGCTCTGCGCACTCACAGCCTGTCTGCCAACCTGCTGCAGTTGTGGCTGTCACAGTACGACCGTGGTGACCTGAATGAAGAGGTCGCGGCAGCAAGCGTGGTGGCGGAATACGAGGCGAAGATTGCTGCGCTGGAGAGAAAGGTGGGGCAGCTGACAATGGAAATCGACCTTCTTAAAAAAACTCCGCGACTTCGTCTCGTGAGCAACAGCGAAAGCTCGTCGATTGTTACCGGCCCGCGTACTGCTCCATCAGGGGAGGATGCAAAGTGATTGAACTTCCACGAAGCACCTACTACTACCAGCCGCACTCATCTGAACCAGGGTTGACTGATGAGCGTCTAGCCGCACTGATTGACGATGTTCATGACGTGTTTCCTGGCTACGGATATCGACGCGTGACACGAGAACTCGCTGCCAGGGGCATTGCGGTCAACCACAAGAGAATCGCCCGCGTGATGCGCCAATATGGCCTCGGGGCCATACGTCGTCGCCGGTTCGTACGAACAACTGACAGCCGACACGACTGCCCCATCTTCCCGAACCTGTATCGAAACAGCATTCCAAAGTCGCCCGACAAGGTTTGGGTCGCGGACATCACCTACGTCGCGCTGGCATCGGGTTTTGCGTTTCTCGCGGCGATACTTGATGCCTGCAGCCGCAAAGTCGTCGGCTATGCTATCGGACGACATATCGATACAGAGCTAACGCTTGCGGCGCTCGAAGCTGCTGTGCGAGCGCGCAAACCGGCGCCGGGGAGCTGCATTCATCATAGCGACAGAGGCTGTCAGTATGCGAGCGCTGCTTACCGTGATGCCCTGTCGCGCAACGGGCTCGTCGGCTCGATGAGCGCCGTCGGCAATCCCTATGACAACGCTCAAGCCGAAAGCTTCATGAAGACCCTAAAGGTCGAGGAGGTCTACCTGTCTGGCTATGAGACGTTCTCGGATGCAGCATCGAGGCTGCCAGTATTCATCGAAGACGTCTACAACGCCCGGCGCATGCATTCCGCGCTTAGATATCTATCCCCCAACCGATTTGAGGCGTTACTTGCTCAGCAGGCGGCTTAGTTTGCGGACCTGAAACGGCCCAGCCTCAGGGGTTCACTCCAGCGGTGGTTCAAAATTCAATCGGCGCGGACACAGCAGACGCCATCCAGCGCGCATTGGTCATGCCGCTCGATGAGCGCATCAATCGACATACCGCACTCGCCGACCGGGTCCGCAAAGAGAATGTTCGCTGGTGGTCCGAGTCGTTCTTGAAGGCGCTCGCCGAGACGGAGATGGCTTCGGGGAAGAATTGAACGAATCTTTCCGCGGGTCGCCGGGTCTTTTCAAATATCAATCAAATCGCGCTGAGTTTCGCGACGCAAAAAAGCGCATCATCAGGACTCGACCTGTGAATATTCGAAACGTGTGACGGCACCATGACGCGTGCGCGCGCAGGGTCGGCTTAACCTCAGCGAGGCAAGACATGGACGTTCGCATCACCGAAGACCAAATCCGCTCGTGCGCATATCAACTCTGGACCGAAGCGGGGTGTCCGGAAGGTCGGGCTGACGAATTCTGGCAGCGTGCCCAGCTGCAACTCGGCGTTATCGAAAAGCCGACTCAATCCGATCTCGTCGAGGATTCGGACAAATTCGCTGCCGCGCCAGCGCCGTCATCACCGTGATTGCCGCGGTGGCTCACTTGAGGGAGGGCTGATGACAGTACAAAACTCGAGATACAGGGATTGCAACATCAGCGTCGATGTGATCGGTCCTGACGCTCGCGGCGCTTACTCGGGAACGTTTGTTATCACGCATGAGGTGGATGACGCTGACGACGACAGACAGTTCACGCCTGCCTGGCGGACCGCCGTATTCTCGGAAGCGGAAGCGCTCACCCGGCTCACACGGCTGGCCGAAGACGTCATCGATGGGAAGCGAGATGGTTCGGAAATTAGCACCTGAATTCTTCGAATCACTCGTTTCCGCGAGCAAGCAATCATCGCCTACGCATTCAGTCGGCATCGAGTTCGACCTGCACCGGAACAACGTCGAACGGGCAAAACTTATGGCGGCACTTCGCCTGACTTCCCTGAAAGCTCATCCCAATGTCTGAACTTGTCGACGTTAGACAGCGGTTCAATCTGGGAGGGAATAATAATCCGTCCGTCGGGAATGCCACGTGCGCTTGATGTAGGGCACACCATCGAGAAGACAATGCGCAAACCGACAGCACCTCGGCTTCTCCTGGCTGATGACAACACTGTAGTGCTTAACGCGAGCGCGGCTGCTCTGATACTGCACGGTTTCGAAGTTCACACGGCCATTGACGGATTATCTGCCTTGACCGCTATTCAGCACTGGCATCCAGACATTGCCTTACTCGATATCGAAATGCCACTGATGGATGGGCGCACCGTAGCTCGAAACGTACGAGCCATGGTGTTAGAACCGCAACCCTTGCTGATCGCGTTGACGGCCTTGACGTCCCTCGCGGATCGGTTAGCGTCGATTCAAGCAGGTTTCAATTATCACTTCACTAAGCCTGTTCAGTTCGAGGCGCTCCTGCGCACGCTGGACTTTCATCTTGACCCTTCGCTCAAGCACTTTCGGCCGACCGACGGTACAACGTGAATACTTGCTGGGCATATATTCGAGTGATGTAGCAGATTAGCACTCGTGGCAAGAAAGGGCTCTGCGGCGCCGCCCGATCGCCACTGAGCAGAGTCGTCGGACGGTTCGGTAAGGTTGGATTGCAGCATGTGTATGACGGCCAACCCGACGCAGCCCTTGCGGGCCGCTTTTGCGGATTTCTAGGCGCAACGCCACGAGTCAGGCAGCTTGACCCGCCCCGAGTTCAGCACCCGTGACCGGGTCGCTGCTAACGTCGGAAGCCGTACGTGCCGCCATGGCTTGTAGTGTTTCCACATCCGCCGAAGTCACCGTTACCGTCGCCAATCCATCGCCGCCATCCACAGCGGGTCGGGGATCGTCGACGAACGTCCACTCCGGTCCCTCATTCCACGGGCCACGCGTTGCTGACTCTTCGCCTTGCGACATCTTGTAGTAGACGCCGGTGAATTCCGGGAAGCCGGGAAGTTTGCCTTGCGGAAAGTTCGGCTGTATCGAATGAAGGGCTTTTTCGAATGACTTTTGATGCGCGATCTCTCGCGTCATTAGAAAGCCCAGCGTTTCGCGAATGCCCGGATCGTCGGTTACGTTGATGAGCCGCTCATAAACAATCTTGGCGCGTGCTTCGGCCGCTATGTTGGAACGCAGGTCGGCGGTCGGTTCGCCGATAGTATCGACGTACGCAGCCGTCCACGGCGTGCCGGCCGAGTTGATCAGCGCTGGCCCTCCACCATAAAGCAGGGACGTGGTGTGCGAATCGTTGCCGCCGCCGGTCATCGAGCGATAAAGTTCTGCCTCGCTTTCGACCGCTTCGGCCAACTGGCCTTTCGCACCCTTGTTCAGCATCGCGATAATCGAACCAATGATTTCCAGGTGGCTCAATTCTTCGGTTGCAATGTCGAACAGGAGATCCTTACGGCCGGGATCGTCCTCACCCACGGCCTGCGTAAAGTAACGGCACGCAGCGCCGAGTTCGCCTTGCGGTCCTCCGAACTGTTCCAGCAGCAGGTTTGCAAGACCGGCATTGGGCGCCGCGACGCGCACCGTATATTGAAGGCGCTTGTTATGAATGAACATGACTTTTTCCTTTGGAGAAGAGCTTTCGCCACACGCGCGACGTTGCGCATTTGGTGAACGTTTCTCGCGAGTGACGATCTTTCGCCGAGCGGTCCCGCGCCAGAATTGACGCGGCACGCCTCCTCATGAAGGCGCTCAGTTCTCAAAGCGAATATCGCTTTGGCGTATTTACTTCAGGTTGCTGATGGGGTTTGTCGGGAAGAGGTGACTTCATCTCGCGATGAGATGTGAGCACCGGCGGTCAGTTATGGATTTACCTTGCGCTTTTTGGGTCAGGCGGGCGTAAGCGCTGCCGTCCAGAAATCGACCACACCGCGCTTTGCTGCGGCGTTCGCGCGACCTCGCGCCGAGCCAATCACCGTGTTCGCGCCGCTTAACCACATGCTTATAAACGGATTCTTTTTCGTCCAGGGATTCTTCATGGATGCTCCTGTGAGCAGGCGAGCGCAGTCCAGGCTGTCGGGCAATCGCCTTGTCTTTGATTTAGGCAGATTTCGTCGGCGTCTTGATCATCGATTCATTCGCGCTTGGCACGCCACGCGAAAGTTCCGATTCCGCCGGCTCAAGACCGGCTGCGCTCGCGCCAACACGCTCGACCTCGACATCCGTGCCACGCAGGGTCTCATTGATGGTTTCCGTGTGTTCCGTTGCCTCGCGGCCCACGACGACCTCTTCAATCACGTGTGCGGTTTTTGCCACCACGGCGTGCTCAGCCGTTTCACGAATTTCTACCGAGCCTTCCTTCAGGTCCGCTGCCGTGGCAATGCGATCCACCGGCCGCCGCTCGATCGTCGCGTGTGCTTCGCGCAGATTTACGCTCTCGTAAACAGGCGTTTCCGTGGAACGGGAATAGACCCGCACACCACCCGTTTCCACTTCGCGCTTGCCCACGTCGAGCGATTCACGCGTCACTGCGAACGCTTTGCGATCTGCGATGACCTCATCGGGGGTGTAAGTCTTGGCTGTCGCGTCGAAGCCTGTGTAACCATTGCTTTTCCACTGCGCGGCTCGCTCATCGACATCTACGGCTCCCGCCTCGTGCATTGTCGAACGAACCATCCCGACGCGCGCTCCATCGGCCACCGTAACGGTCAGCAACGCGCCACCGCGCCGGACGGCTTCCTGATAATGGCCCACTTCTTCTGGCCGATCGTCGGCGCCGAAGATATTGCTGAAGAAGTGCTCGATCTTGCCGAATACGCCGACTTCTTCGGTCGTTACGGTCGACGGTCGAGCGTCGGCTAGAGCAACGTCACCGGGCGCGCCGGCTCGATCAGCGGCATGCACTTCCATGTAGGTACGCTTCAGGCCACTCGCGACCAGACGGGAGACAGCGGTCTCGGCGTCCTGAAACGAGTCGAATACACCTACGATTACTTGAGTCATGTGAAACTCCGAATGAGATTGAGCAGCCTGCTGTGCGGCCAGGAAATAAAATCTATACAGCGGGATTTCAAACGGAATCGCCTGCGCCAGAGGACGGTATCGCGGGGTCCGCAATCCAGTCTCCCGCTGATCCGACTCGTCTTTCAACGACGACCTGCTGACGCTGCACCTCTGCAACGTGAACGTCGGTCTCGGTAGAGACGACGGTCGTTATACGTATCTCTTCTTTGAGCAACAGCTTCAATTCGGTCACGGGCACGTACTCGAAGACGGGCACGATCAAGGTGTCGCCCTCTTGGTGCAGGGCGAACTGGGCGTCGACGAATCTGTTGACTGCAACGCGTTCTACCTGCACCGTACGGCTGTGCAAGACGACGGGAAGCTCGTGTAGCTCGGTATGAGTGACGGTTCGAACCCGAAGCGCGCCGGTCTCCTGTTCGCGAGCCGTAAGGGCAAGCCGTTCCTCGCTCGCGATTAAGGTGGCCGGTCCGCCTTCGAGATTCGGCGTCGGTTCATCGTTACCGCTCATGCCCGTCCTCCGACTCGCAAAGTTGTATCGCGCTCAGTGCGCAGGACGGCTGCCCGGTACGGTGCGTCGCGGTGAGCGCACGGCGTCGTCCTTGTATGCAGCACCACCGGCGTCCTCGAATGGCGGCTGATGGCGAAAGCCCGCAACGCCGGAAACGATTGCGATGATCGCGCCGACCACGAGCGCAGCAAACGAGAACCATGATGCACGGGCGACGCCGCGCGCTGCGGTGTCTGCGGCCTGGCGTGTGTCGGCTTCAGCTTGCGGACTGGAGGCCATGGCCGTCGCCGAGGCCACCGCGCCCTGGACCTGCTCCTTGAGTGAGCTGATCATCGTTCCACTGGCTGCGGACGGACCCGCTGCCGCGGTCGCCGTCGCGCCTGTCGACGCAATACTGCCGGCGGCGTTGACGGCGCTTCCTACCAGCGACGTTGCGCCGTAAGCCATAACGATGATCATCACCGCCCAGGCGAGGAGGCCATGAAGCCAGCCCAGTACCGGCGCGCAACGGCCGGCGAAGTATGAACCGATGAACACTGCGATCACCGTCATCACGATCATGTAAGCGCCCGGCCCGAAGGCGAATCCGCGCGCGGGATCGGGCTGAGTAAGCGGCGACAGGACAGACGCTCCAATTGCAGTTCCGAGCACCGTGAGGATCAGATAAGCGATGAGGGAGAGGATGACCCCGGCGATGACGGCACCCCAGGAGATACGGGGAAGACCGTCTTGTGTAGTGAGCAGGCGCATTTTGAAATCCGTGAAGTTAGGAAAACGAAAAAAATGATATTCTTGAAAATTGATGTTGTGGTGTATAGTGCAAGGGCTATTCCCAGGTGGGTCGGACGACGGCCCGAACCCTTATCTGCAAGTTACGCCACTTGTGCGAATGCAAATAGGGGGTATCCGCTCCAAGCGTGAGAATCGAAAGAATTTATTGTCCACGACGCAATGTCCCGCGTTGCACTGGAGCAAGTTCGAGTTGAGGGATGATTCAAAAGTTTGGAAAGGCGGGCAGCCAGCGAGCTTGCGACGGGGCGCGCTCGCGTGCTGTCGGAGTTCAACAAACAAAGGCCCGCTCGGAAGCGGGCCTTTGCTTGTCGTTGCAGAGACTATCCCGAAGCAGCGGCACTGTAGATGCTTAGTGCTTTTGATTCGGCTTGTTCATCGATTGCGCGGCCGTATCGGCGCCGGTCTTCATTGCATTGCTCGCGGCCGAGACATTCGACTGGGTTTCCTTCGCCAGGGAATCAGCCGCGTTCGCTGTCGCCTCGGCCGAGGCCGTGGTCGCTTGCTTCAAGTTCGTCTCCAAGGCCACAGCAGCCTTTTCCGACGCCTCGGATGCGTGATCAACCGCAGTCTTGAAGATCTCGTTCATGTGACCGCCATATGAAGCAAACTGGCTTTGCGCCTCTCGCGCCACCTGCTCGCCTGTTGCCGAGACAATCGCAAAAAAATGCCGACTATACGATGCTGCCTTTTCCGGAACTTGCGTAAGCAATTTCGATTGCCATTCGTTCACGTCGCTGGCATTTTCAGGCGCTGGCCTGGTTGCACCCTCGTTTTCGGAAATGAGCGTTCTAATGGTTTGCACATTAAGTTGCGTTAGCTTTTGAAAGCCGTCCATATACTTATCAGTCAAGCTCATCCACGCCTGGAATTTAGCTTTTTGAAATGCTGCCATTTGCTGCGGAGGAAGAAAGAACATGAATTGCTCCGTTTAATTTTTAGACGGGTTTGGAATTTCTGGAGAGGTGAAAAATGCGTTGCTGCATTGCACGGTGAAATTCATCCTACAGCATTGAATTCAAGCGTCAAGCCTTATTTCATTTATGCAAGAATGCAATTTGCGGTCCGTATTTTTTACGCCGCCCTTTTTTATTCCTAAGCTGGATAATTTGAAAAAGGTATAAACGACCCAATTATTATTTCGACGCGCTGCCTATTTGGCCGAGCGCCTGGGGGCCCATCTATCGTGAGTCGGCGACAGCCTCGAAGAATCGCATCATCTCTCGCGCAGCGTTCGGACCCCGGGCGTCCGTGTGAGTGGCGTTGGGATCGCCACCCGACCAAGCGTGACCAAGCCCGTGGATCAGCCACTGTTCGCCGAAGACCTCCCCGCCGCCGCTACGTCGATACGTGTTGCGGGTATAGGGATAGCCTTGCTCCACTTGTCCGAGTTCGGTGGTAACCGAGGCGTATGCCTCATCCGTGCCGAGCATCAGGTTCCGATGCATCTGCATCAGCCCCTGGGCGTTCAGCGGATGCACCGTGGTGTCTTGATCACCGTGAAAGACGATGAGGGGCACCGCACGACAGACGCCCATCGCATCTCGTGCGGCGCTCAGCTGGGCGATGCAGGTTCCCGTCCTCATTGCGGTCATCGCCGAAAATGCTTCGTCGGCGACACCGAACGCCAAGCCTGAATGAATCCCGGCGGCCGAGTAAAGGTCGGGATGAGTGACCGCAAGGTTCACTGCCATCGCCGCGCCGGCCGACAATCCGGCAATGAAAACGCGGGTCGGATCGATCCCGTAGCATGCCATCACCTCGCGCGTGATTCCCGCGATGATCGAGGCTTCGCCTGAATCGCGGACCTGATCTGCCGGCCGAAACCAATTCCAGCACCTGAACATGTTGGCACTCGTTCCCTGCTCGGGATAAACGACGATACAGCCGCCACTTTCAGCGGCCAGATTCATTCCGGTGCCGAGAGCAAAGTCATCGGCGTCCTGGCTGGCGCCATGAAGCATGACTATAAGGGAGGTGGGTGCGCCGCGATAATTCGCCGGAACGTAGACCTTGAAGTCGTGGACACCCGTCGGATGGGAAAACCGACCTGAGAGCCATTGCGGCCCGGATTGAAGCGGTGAGCACGAATCGAAATTCGCAGCTTCGACCACGTCGTTGGCGACGCGAGAAACAAACAAGCCTGTTAAGGGAGACGATGAACTGTCGAAAGAGGGGTGACCCGAATTGTGCATTACGGCTGTTGCGTTGATATTTTTCATTGGACCCTTTTATTCGGACTGATTTGCGCGAGTGTCGAGTATCGATCTAACAATGGCCCGCCACCGGGAAACTCGAATGTATTTTTCTCGGCGAGGACTAATGCGGTGAATCCTTGGAAACCAGGTCGGACGCGTGGCTGTTGGGAAGGTCGGGCTCGGAAGCAAATATCGTTGGAGATCAATTTGCTTTCGTAATGGCGTTGATCCCAGATTTAGAACTTCGATTTCAGGTTCATCGTACCCGCGTTTACCCTTGGCGCGAAGGCGAATAAAGATATTTACGAGTTTAGGTACCACAAGGCATCGACATTCCGATGGGAGGTGGCAACACGGTCATCGTTTCCGGCGGCCGTCCCTGCCGTCGGTCGGGGGACGGTCCAAAAGCGCAGCTAGGCAGCAAATACGAAACGTACCCGCTTCCTTCCACGCATTGAACGTTGCCGATCCGCATTGGGCCACTCTATATCGAGCAGCAGCCAACCTCTGATCAGGCGACAAGTGGCTAGTTTGGATGATCTGAAGTACATCAGAGCGGCGGCGGCCTCGGCGGCAAAGGCCAAAGATGCCTCGATTCGGCGATGGCTCGCATTGCTCATCGCGGAGCGTAGGATCCTTGGTGCCTTGGCGCTGAACATTGGCTCGTGAGCATTGACAACAGGCAGATGTTTCATGAAGGCGGATCAAGTATCAGCAGCCAAGTTTCGTTACCGCTTGGCGTGGCCGATGCGACCGTGCAGCCCTGCGCCAGCAGCGCCGGTAAGGCTTGTGATTGGTAGGTAATGTTATTCGCGTCGGCATCTCCGAGTATCACCCAAGAACGTGCATTGTTAGTGTCGGCGCCGCCGAACAAAATGACGCATCGTTGGGGGCCGGGTCGCACTGGTGGCTGATTGTCGGGGGAACCCCATCGGTCTGACATCTTCAACTCCGCGATCAAGGCTGGTAGGCGAGTCGCCCTCTCGAAGAATAGGCGGGATTATGTAATGGTCAACTAAATTCGGACAAGGCATGTGTTCGGCGACGCGAAGATGACCACGGCATTGCTCGGTCGGCTGACGCACCACTGCCCCATCGGGGAGACTGGCAACGATAGCTAACGTCTCCGGCATAGCAGCGCCAGTGCAAAGAAGCGCATCCGGTCGCGTGAAGCGGCGCGCAAGAGCGAGGCCGCCGGCGCCTCCAAATCCGCCTGACCTCGTTCGCCGCGCAGGGGAAACTACTACGGGCTACGCCATCCGCACCTTCCCCTGCGCAACGCACTCTCATACGTAGGAGGACAACGACCACGGAAACCCATACACTTATTCACACCGGGTCTCGCTTAGACCGGTCTCCACCCCGGCTCAAAAATCACTCGACATCTCCGGAACTCGTCAGCGTCGCAGCGCGGTTTGGTACCGGAACGCACGCCGCACGAACTTGAGCAGACCGACGGCGTGGCGCATTGTGGCGCGATTGCTTGGCAGAGACCGGCGGTCGCGGGCGGCTGCGTTGCATTAACCGAAGCGGGATGGAAGCCATTCTTGCGCCCACTTAGTCGCAAATTCGACCGCATCTGCGCGAAGGTCGAAGCCCGCCAGGTCACCGCTCATAAACCACCCGGCTCGCTCAGCCACCTCAGTCATGTCCCCGGCTGAACTTCCGCCAAAACTCCACAAACCTCAGCGGTATCGAACTGTTTGACGAAGTTGCCTTATTCGATAGCAGCCTTCTGGGGCCGGGACGCCGGCGCTGACGGAGTGACGCCACCCGGCATCTTCCGTCGACAACGCGGAAGGTGACGTAACGCGGCTCGCGTCCCCTTCGAAGGCCGTTGGCACGCAGGTCTCGCGTCCGGAAATTTGCTCACGGCCGTCGTGTATCCCTGGGTGAAGGCAGGCGTGATGAGCGGCGCACGCCGAATAAAGGGCTACTTTTGCAATGATCTATCGTATTTGGCGACAGTTGCGCTTGTCGCCGTATTGATGAGCGACTTCTACAGTGGACGCGGGCTACCGGCACGCTGGCGCAGACAGCAGTTACATGATTCAGATATATTTTTGACAGGCGCCGCGGGGCCCGGCCGACAGACATGGATAGCTCTACCCCGAAAGTCGAACTGAAGTCAAACCCGCCCGCGACTGCCCCGGCCAACGGCCAACGACCTTGCGAATGCGCGGCGAGCAACGAGTGGTGGCGTGCTTTGGCCTTGTCCCCAACGTTGATCCAGGGGCCGCTTCGATGCGATGGACTGTTGGCAGATACCATAATGCGGGCGGGATCGTCGATTTTCCGGCGTCTTGAAACCGGGTGATCGCCCCGCTGTCGCATAACATGGGCATTGTTTTAGATAGCCCGGACGCACCTGGCTTGCGACTAGGAGCACTGCGCCAAAGCGCCGTGCGGCAGAGTAGCTCATTCGGCGGTCCCGGCGCTTGCGTAGCTGGGGGGAGCGCTATTTCTTTTGAATCCTGACGCAATTTAGTTTGCTTTGCTATGGGATTAGGCGCATTGTGAAGTGACACGAAACGTACCTCTAGCCGCCAGATTATCGCTATCTGCATCGACACCGTTGCTGGCGGTCAGCATCACAAAAGGACCGCGCCATCATGACCATCGCCACTATCGAATACAGAGGGTACGAGCTCCGTGCTTACTCTCATCAGGAATTCCCCCTGCATCGCGACCCGTATGCCAAAGGTCCGAGAAGGTTCTCTTCCGTTGTGCGAATAGAGGACATGCAACGCAGCAACGTGAACCCGCGGCGCTACACAACTGTGTACGCTGCGACTGACCCTACGAATGCGATCGACGCCATCGATTCGGCCATGCAATACGGCAAGGACATTGTAGATGGCAAGGTTCAGGCAAACGAACTCTGACGTATGCTGTATCCCGGATGGCTTATTTCTGAATGGCGCCCAGAAGGCGCAGATTGCGCTCGGATGCGCGGGCCACGAATGGCTTTCGCGACAGCAGGATGTTTCGCGTGTTGCCGGTTCCCTACGGGGTCACCGAAACGACGAATAAGGCACCGCTAAGGGGGTGACTATGACATATGCAATCTACGCAATCCTGACGGCGATGACGATCATATTTTCCGTCTCGTTCTACTGGTATCGGCAGAGTGTCCGGCGCGCGGAGGAGGCTCGGTGCTTCAGAGACAGTCACGTGATCGAAAGAGTGCGCGGAAAACTCAGCCTTTAGGCGTCGACAGGATAGCCGCCCTGGCCTGTCGATATCTCACTCGGCCAATGGCTTCGCTTATCCAACTATGTGATCAACGCGCCGCGTCATCATGTCGGCCCAACGCCCTCGGAACGCGCCGCCCGGTACTCCAGGCTCGCAATCGACGCGCTTCCTGCGCAGGACCCTGTACGGGCGTCCTCGATGGAGTTGCTTACCGACTCACGCGAAATTGCAGTTACAACCGGGAGCTTTCTTCGCCAAACCGATATATCCCCCAGGCGCGAGGCCCGCGCGGTTTGCCTGGCTCGCGGCCGATTGCTTCGACGGATCCCACGTTTTTTTGGCCGCCTTCTCGGATCCTGTTCGTCCAGCGGAGCCAAACCACAGCCTATCAGATGTGGGGTTACGACCGCCGATCTTCCGGGACAGAGCCGTGTGCGCTTACGATTGTCCGGAAGGCCACTCGGTGCATGCACGATATTTGCGCACTGATAATGGCCCCGAAGCGTCGTCGAAACTTCCTTTCCCATGAACTGCGGTCGATCGACGGCGAGATTGCGCATATTCGTTTCGCGATCGAGTGGGAACTCAGTGAAGAGCAGGCGGCGCCGGTCCTCACCATCGCTTATTGGCGTCAGCGGTTGTTGGACCTTCTCACGGGGCGAAGTCTGCTCGCGCATCAGCGCGAGGCAATCTTCGGGCTATTGAAGCGCATAGAACAGTACGACGATATTTAATGCGATGCCTAGTTTTGCCAACGCCCTATTGAACGGCGCAGATGAACAACGACTAGAAGAGAGGAGCAATGGCGAGAGCAATTCCGCACTTGTGCGCGTACGACCTGCTCGTCATCGATGCGGACATTGTACATATCCGAATGGCGATTGAACGGGAATTCGATTCACGTTTCCCACGGCCAGTTCTACCGCACCTTTACTGGCGCGATCGCTTGCTTCGCCTAGTCAACACGTTTCATCTCCTTCCACAGCAGTCCGGGGCCATTGATGAGCTCTTGCGTCGACTCGATCGTTACGAGGATGGGAGGTACAAACGCTGACCAAGGTCGGCCGCTGCAGCTTGTGCGCCTGTTCAATTCACCACAGACGATCGCACGAGCCGTCAATCGCTTGCAACTCGCCCAGCACGTACCATCGGGGGCGATATTGGACGGCGGGACATGCCGTTAATAGCAAGAGGTATTCGTCCGGTGCCGAGATCGCGCGAATACGTTCATCAGTTCCGCAACCGAAAGAATATTGCCCGGTCCGTAACAGGCGCCCCGCATGCGTACGAGGCGCCCTGACGGCTGCGCATCTTCCTCCCCGCCGGCGGGCGCTACGAGCTTCATCGCGGGGTCAATACCGACGGACACCGGTGATCGTTAGACCGCGTACTGGCGCAGACGCAATGGAAACGCCTCGATCGCCTGGATGCCGCTGTGCTCAGCCGCGCGGCACCACTTCTGCAACTGCTGAACAGCTGTTCGCGCGACGCACTCGAATGAGCCCAGATAACCAACGGTCCGTGACGCAACTCGATGCAGGTGCGCAGCGTCGAGTTATCTATCCACGCGCCGGGGAATGGCGGCAGCTGAGACGGCTTGCCGCAAGCGGCCGACGCCTGCGGCCGAAGCAATTCGCGCACGCTGCACCGAAGCACAATCTTTTCCCGGCGACGGAGGTGCCGGTCCCTCGCTAAGGCCTGGACGCAGACGACTTCCGCAGACTTTAGATATGAGGCCATGACCTCATGGCGGTGACGCAGTACCGCGCTTGCAGCGTGGCGCCGTCGACTGTGCGCTTGCCGGCGATCAGGCGCGGCGGCAGCGACACTTTCCTGACAGTCGCGAGCTTGAGCGCCGACAGGATGCGAATGTACATCCAGCCCACATCGAGTTCGTACCACTTGTTCGACAGCTTAGCGGACGTCGGATATGCATGGTGATTGCTGTGAAGTTCCTCCCCTTCGATTAGGATGCCGAATGCAATCGCGTTCGTGCTCGCGTCATCGGTATCGAAGTTGCGATAGCCGAGGAAGTGCCCGAAGCCGTTGACAACGCCGCCCGCCCAGAAAGGGATCCACATCATCTCCACCGCCCACACCGCCACGCCGAGCACGCCGAACAGCGCAACGTCAATGACCATCAACAGGCTGACGCCAAGATTTCGGTATCTCATATATACATTTCGCTCTAGCCAGTCCGTAGGCATACCCGAACCGAACCTGCGCAAGGTCTCCTCACTCAGCGACTCGGCGGTGTACAGCTCCGCTCCCTCAAAGACTACTTTACGGACTCCGCGCATTCGCGGACTATGCGGGTCATCCGCCGTCTCGCACTTCGCGTGATGCTTCCTATGCACCGCGGCCCAGGAGCCGCCGGATATGCCAGTCGTCAACCAAGCCAAAACCGAAAGAAATGACGGACGGCCGGGTGCAGGTCGAGCGAGCGGTGCGCGAGGCAGCGATGAAGGTATAGCGTCACGCTAACGATCGTGATGTGCGTCATCACGATCGTGCTCAGCAATACTTGCCACCATGAAAGCGCAACTAGGCCACTGGAGAGGAACAGGAGCAGATTGCCTAACATATAAACTTCTTTCAGCCGCTGAGCGACAGATGTGTGCTTGTTCACTGGCATGACAGCTAAAAGATTTGGTATCCGGCAAAGCCCATTCTCAGCCGCCCGCGTCTCAACCACCTGCCGCCTGGCATCAAGGCCGAGCGCTAAGGCCGGCTCAACTTGATCCCCCGCACCCAGCTATCGACGCGCTTGTTTCCATGACGAAGCTAATGAATTTCCCTGCAACGTAAATTTCCTGTCCGTCATGACGCGGGCGTCGACTTCTGCGATGTCGCTCGCGGCACCTGGCGATGCGGCAGATACTTTCGATAAATCGGGGGCAGAAGGAAAGTGCAATCCCGTTCCGCATCGCAAGAGTTTTCGATGCCGCGCGAATTACGAGAAATATCGACGCGACGCATGGCGCTCCGCGAAACCTGGCCATACGTGCCCACGTCTGGGGTCGCAGTATCACAGCGATGTGCGCGCCGTTGCTGCCGTTGCGTCGATTTGAAGAGTGGCTTGCAACTCAACCCAACGAGAGATAACCGTCGGGTCTCCCGTCAAAAACAGCGGCGAGGACACCCATTCAGTAACATCGTCGTCCGACCAGGCCATCTCAAAGATCCGCAAATCCTCGTCTCTGCTCCTCCCGAATCCAACCAATTCTGTGCAAGAGTGAAGGCCGTAGAGCGAAACGACATCTGTCGATACGTTATATACAGCGCACACTCCGCGAAGCGCTATTCTCCACGCATCGTTGCGATTCGCCGCAAGCATGAATACAGTTTGCTTTCCGGGAAACTCCAAGATCATGCGATACAGATGTTTTCTGCAGTCTTCGCTTAGCTGGGTCATATCAATCCCCTCTCAACTCTGCCCCGCACGAATCCAAAATTCGTCAGTACGTGGTCGTATTCCCCGTCGTAGTGGTCTCACGTATCGCCGTCAGTTCGCGCTTCCTGAACCACTTCCTTCTCCGGGCTGTTTTCCGTGCTCTGTTCGACGGCCTTTTCGTCGTCGTCCTCGGCGATCCGCATCCCATCATCCGTCGCATTCGCTGCGGCCTGCCTGCTAATCCTGCTCTCCGTCGGTCCTTCCGCATCTACCGGTTCATCGATCATGATCTTTTCACCTCCATCGAGATGAGCTGCAACGACGCGTTGCGCTCGTACCGCATTTTGAGCGATACGAACAACCATAAGTCTTTACTTCTATATTCTTTACTTAGACGCCCATTGATGTTCAATCTGGCATCGCGAGCCACGGCCGGGATCGCGGACATTTATCCATTTCTATGCCCCCCAACTTCACGCGCCGCAGCGAGTGCAAAGAACGCAGAGCGCGTCAGATGACGCTGTTTTGCGCACGCATCGACTTGACGCAGCAGGCTCTCCGGAAGGCTGAACTCAACGCTTACAGCCTGCGATGTGACCCGCACCAGGTTGATCTCGACGTACATCCAAATGCCCTGACCATCGTCCATTGCCAACGACTGGAGTTCCGACATGCTGCCGGTCGGCGCGGGTATGAGCTGCTCACTTCGGTCGTACTGCAGTTCCACCGCGCCCTGTGCATTCGACCGGAGTTCATCGAGCGTGGCGCCATGAGCGCAGGCGAGGGGTAGATCGGCGAAGCTAGCGCGGAAACCGCTACGGCTGTCACCGTGCACATATATTGGGTATTGCATAAGGTCTTCCCTCTGACTGCCCACGTTTGGAGCCGATACTCATAGTTTGGTCGCGAAAACGCTTCCGTCAACGAAGGCCAACTACCCGCGCGCCGTCAGTGTAGGGAAACCGTGGCAACGGTAAGCTGGCCGCCACAGAGCTCGTGTCTGCAGTTTCGGCCCATCAAATAGGCCCATCGTTTGGTGAACAAGCCGTCAAGCAGCGATTCTAGATAAGTGCGTCAAGATCGGCTTTTCATACGGTCAGCAGGATATCGCCACTTGCTCAAAGTCGAATCGATGAGTGCATAGCTGATGCGCCTTTGGTCTGCCCGCTCAGCGTCCTCAGCTTGAAGAACGAGGTGGCGCGTCCGACGGTCCCGGTTGTAGGGCGTTTCGTTCGCCGTAGTGGGAAGTGCATTCTTATTTTCTAGTCGCATAAATACCTCTGAAGGCCGCCTCCATAAAACGCGAGGCGTGTTCCGACTGTACACCTTTGAACGCCGCGGGAGATGATTTATTTTGGCCAGCTTACGCGGCTGGGTCATCGTATTTCGCACTCCCGATCGCATTGATGCGGACTTATAGGCAGGATGATGAAAGGCGCTTTAATGCGTTGCTTTGCGACCTCTGCCGCCGCGTATAGAAGATGAATGGCCTAGATGCGCAGTGCTACGCCGGGTCGTCGCCTTCGATGCGCGGGTGTCAAACGCCTTTACCGACGCTCATGACCATGGCGGTCTCGAAAAGTAGACCAGCGAGGCGCTGAGGTCGGTCGTCAATCGTGGAGAGCAATGGTCTAAGCTGCGAGTCGCATCTTATTAAATTGTTGGGTGAAGGCGGCAGGAGATAGATAGCCAAGACGGGCCTGCTTTCGCTGCCGGTTGTAAAAGATCTCGATACATTCGGTGACGGCTTGTCGAGCCTCAGCGCGCGTCGCGAATCGGCAGTGATACACGAGTTCGTTTTTGAGCGACCCCCAAAAGCTTTCCATTGGCGCATGGTCGTAGCAATCGCCCTTGCGGCTCATCGACATCGTCATGCCGAACTGTTTTGTCAGATCCCGATAATGGCGGGAGCAGTATTGGGCGCCGCGATCGGAATGGACAATCAGTGCCGCCGGTGGCCGCTTGAGCGACACCGCGCTGAATAACGCCTGCATCACCAGGCTGCGAGTCATCCGTTCGCTCATGGCGTAGCCGACCAACTCGCCTTTGAACAGGTCTTTGATACCAGCAAGATACAACCAGCCCTCGTCGGTCCACAGGTACGTGATATCACTTACCCAAGCCTGGTTCGGCGCGCTCATGTCGAAATTGCGTTCCAGCAAATTCGGTGCGACTGGCAGATCGTGCTTGGAGTCTGTCGTATTTCTGAATTTTCGCTTTTGCTTGCATCGAAGTCCCAGTTTGGAGCGAATGCGCCTGATGCGATGAAGGCCAACGCGCACGCCGTGATCACTCAGATCGGCTTGCAACCGCTCTCGCCCATACGTGTGCCGGGTTCGTTCATGGGCCGCGGCAAGCTGGACTTCAAGCCGGGCGTTCTCTCGTGCACGCGGCGACTCGGCGCGTCGACGCCAAGCGTAATAGCTACTGGCTCCCACCCCAAACACCCGACACAGCACAGCGATCGGATATTCCTGTCGCATCGCTTCAATCCGGTCGTATTTCACCGCGACCCCTTCGCGAAATAGACCGTCGCTTTTTTAAGATGTCGCGCTCCATCGTAACTGTTGCCAGCTCTTGCTTGACCCGCGCCAATTCCGCTTCTAGCTCGTTCTGTGGCTTTTGCGTCCCACCAACTTTCGCCAGCGTCCCTTTTCGTTCAGCAACGACCCAGGCGCCCAGCGTCTTGACTGACAACGATAATCGGCTGGCGGCTTCCTGAACCGCCCCGGAAATGTAGGAGACTTCGGATCTTGGCTGTAACGGGAGATTTGAAGCATGGAAAGCGAAGGCAAGGCAAGGAAGCCCACCGGGACGCGATATTCGGATGAGGTCCGTGAGCGAGCGGTGCGGATGGTGTTCGAGCACCAACACGAGTATCAAACGCAGGGGGCGGCAATCCGCTCGATCGCCTCGAAGATGGGGATGTCGCGAGAGACGCTTCGCAACTGGATCATTCAGGCTGAGCGCGACCGTGGCCAACGAGCGGGCGCGACAATTTCGGAGCTGGCGCGTCTGAAGGAACTGGAGCGCGAGAATCGTGAACTGCGCACGGCCAACGAGATCCTGCGCAAGGCCTCCGCATATTTCGCGCAGGCGGAGCTCGACCGCCGATCGAAGCCATGATCGCGTTCATCGATGAGCATCGCGACGTCTACGGTATCGAGCCGATCTGCCGCCTGCTGCCGATCGCGCCGTCGACGTATTACCGGCACGCTGGGCGGCGCAGCGATCCGGAGCAATGGCCAGCACGAGCGCATCGCGATATTGAACTGAATGCCCTCATCCGGGCGGTCTGGGACGAGAACTTCGGCGTGTATGGAGTGCGCAAGGTCTGGCGCCAGTTGTTGCGCGATGGCGTGAAGGTCGCGCGCTGCACGGTTGCGCGCCTGATGAAGGTGATGGGCCTCGAAGGTGTGCGGCGTGGGCGCCGGATCAAGACGACGCAGCGCGACGATGCGGTGCCGCGCCCGCTGGACCGGGTCAAACGTCAATTCCGGGCCGAACGGCCTAACGCGCTGTGGGTCGCAGATTTTACCTATTGCTGGACATGGTCGGGCTTTGTCTATGTGGCCTTCGTGACCGATGTGTTTGCGCGCCGTATCGTCGGTTGGCGCGTGTCGGCATCGATGCGAACTGATTTCGTGCTGGATGCACTGAACCAGGCGTTACACGATCGCCAGCCACCGCCCGGGCTCATTCACCATAGCGACCACGGGTCGCAAGGCGGATTCAACCGGTCGTCGCAACACCTTTAATCGAGGGGGTGTTGCATGGTGCGAACGGCAAAGCAGGTGTATCGGTTGACGGGTCGAGCAGCGATGTACTCCCCGGGCGCCCCATCACTTGGACATGAGGTTGAGCGTCGGTTCTGGCAACAGATCGCGACCGGCATTACAAGCGAGAAAGCGGCGCAGGCGGTAGGCGCATCACAAGCGGTAGGCTCGCGTTGGTTCCGCTATCGTGGCAGCATGCCACTATTCATGTCCAAACCTATCGCTGGTCGATACCTGTCGTTCGCTGAGCGGGAAGAAATAGCCTTGCTCTCTGTCCAGGGGTTCGGGGTGCGCGAGATCGCCCGCCGTATCGGACGGAATGCATCGACCGTATCACGAGAACTTACGCGCAATGCTGCGACTCGAGGTGGGTGTCTCGAGTATCGTGCTTCGGTTGCGCAGTGGAAGGCTGAACGGTTCGCTAAACGACCCAAGCCCGCGAAACTGGCGACTAATGTAGAACTGCGTCAATATGTACGGGAGCGCCTGGAGGGCAAGGTACATGACGCTGACGGTCGTAAAATTGACGGACCCAAGCAGACGCCGTTCAAGGGGCGAAATAAACCGCATCGCGGGGACCGAAAGTGGGTCAATGGTTGGTCACCTGAACAAATTGCTAATCGGTTGCAGGTAGATTTCCCGGATGATGAATCGATCCTAGATATTTGTCGCTTCTGCCACCCTTGGCCTGTTTCAACAGTTTTATTTGATTTTGGCAGTTATGCTGAGGGGAGCCTGTCGGTGTCATGGCCGAAACGCCTTGTTTTTACGACTGCCCCCCGGAATGTCTATCTTTTCAGGCCGAATACAGCTATAACTAGTCATCTATTGGTAATTCGCAACGATTAGCGGACAAGAACTAGTGTGGCCCTTTCCACCGTCTTTCTCATGCTACGGCCGAGTGTCTTATTAAGTTGTGGACGCGCGGCTAACTTAACAAGGATTTGAAATGGAGCAAACTATTGAGACCTTCCTGAATGCTATAAGTGAGGACCTAGCAGCCGTGATAGACGATATGGCGTCTAAGGGTAAGGACGTTAAAGATATCGCAGACTCGCTCAATATCCCGAAAGAGCAATACGAGGGGCTGTCTCTGTTCGTATCAGACCGATACGAGTACTGGATGCTGTTTCAACGCCGTACGAATCTGCATCACAAGCTAGCGAAAGTTTCACCCAATATAACGAAACCGCTAATCGACGCTATAGCCGATTCATTAGATGCAGGTAGAGAGCCACAGTATATCGAACATGAGCTATATGAGGCCATACGAGTATTGGACCAGATAGTACGTATTCATGGTGAGCTAATCGCTACCTTCCATTAGACCAATGAGCGGCAGCGAGTTGCGCGCACGCTGGACTACGCAAATAAAAAGGCGACCCGACACGGGGCAAGTTCTTTGTAGATCTGGCCCGTAACACACAGAGCACAGATACCTAGTAGAGCATGGTGTTTGCCAAAACTTGTTACCTGCAATAGTTCCGGAAACCTCGCCCTTACTGGCTCTACCTAGCAACTAAATCGCTTGCTTTCCTCGCCACAGGGCGTACTGTGGAACGCGTGCGCCGGCTCATGAGTCAGGCTGACGTACGGTCCTTTATTGAAGTTTTCGGCCCACCCTCGGTGGGCCTCTTTGTTTGTGACGATGCAGTTCGACAAATACGACTAATACACCTCCACGCGGTCCGGGTACACGCCCGTTTCCCGCGCAGCCTCCTCCACTTGATCCGGGCTGTCGTATCCGTCGAAAGAGCCAATGTCCGCCTCGCCGACAAGGAGACAGCCCGCCCACCGTCCAGAAGGTGCGCGGTAGATACGGAGCGTAATAGGCTCGTGTTTTTCGTTTTCCAATTCAGGGTCCCAAGTGGGCCA
Organism: Caballeronia sp. Sq4a; assembly: GCF_023170545.1. Lineage (NCBI taxonomy): Bacteria > Pseudomonadati > Pseudomonadota > Betaproteobacteria > Burkholderiales > Burkholderiaceae > Caballeronia > Caballeronia sp. Sq4a. Next base: position 57,370 of record NZ_CP084254.1, read on the forward strand.
CGCAATGATTACAGAATAGCGCGATATCCGCCCCGGCAGTTGACTAAAATGGGCCGGGTTAAATTGGACCGAGTGACTAGTGTTGGCAGCGGCGTGAATTTCGTCTAAACGGACGGTTTGAAACGCACCATGGCGAAGGCGATCACGCGGTCGCGGGATCGGTGCCGTCCTGGTCTTTCATGCGGTAGCTTTTGCCTTCGATGAGGACGGGCTTGACTTTAGTCCGCGCCAACGACGCCGATAACTGAGCGTCCGCATTGGCCGAGCATCAACGCTGCTCCATTCAGAAATAACGTAATGGCCGGTTGCGGCTTGGAATCGACGCCTGAATGTCTGAACGACAGTACGCGCGAGTGACCCTTCATGGCCGCACTGAGTCATCTGACGTTCATTCCCCAACGTCGTCGTGCTTGTCGTGCCTCATGCCTTCTGACTTCGAATGGCGCACGGCCTTTCCGAGCCAAGGGCCGATCTAATAGCTTTTGCTGAGGCAACTGCCGTCTCTTCGCTGATGTGTGTTGGACTGTTGGACGACAGCCTGGTCGACGATAAGCTGGCTTCTGTGTCCATCGACCCTTAAGGCGCCCCATGAGCACCAAGACATCTATCAGGTATCACTGCGGCGAAGCAAAGGAGCCATCCTGGCACCTCTATGAAGAGGCGTTCGAGAAGGATGATGTGGTCTACCTCGAACTCGAAGGCGTGCAAGCCGACGTCGTGATGATCGACAGTGTTCAAGGGGGCAAGGCCGGCACGGTGCTGCTACGGCTGCCCAGCGCGACGGCCCGTCAGCTCGGGCTGCTTCCGCACTCGGATGAAGGCGATGCGCCACCGGTGGGTAAGGGATAAACCGCACGCCATCACAAGCGATGGCGCTTTGGAGGAAAGGATTGGAGTAGCGGTCCAATGCCCACGGCTCTTCGGAGATCACACGGGTAAGTCGCGGTGGACCGCATCCACGCCTAACACCATTCAGGCGGCCTCGGCCTGTAACGTGAAATCAACGTGGATAGAATCATAGGGAAAAACGATGTCGCCGTTGTCCGAACGTTCCAAGACGCCAACATTGATTAGCGCGAGAACGTCATCATGCACGCGGCGGACATCGCGATCGACGCGCCGGGCAAGTTCTCGAATCGACATTGCGCCCGCGCCCGTCATCTTCTTGAGGATGTCCCAGCGCAGCTGGGTAAGCGTCCTGAGCAACAGTTCGGGCGTTGCGAAGCTAATGAATTCGCCCTGTTCTTCGCCGCGTATTGCCGCTGCGAAACTTCGAGTGATGTCGTCGCGGGAGGCGACCCCAAGCGTTACCGTAGTCATTGTTCGGCCCTCCATTGGTCTACGTCTGACCAGAAATCAGCCATAAGCTGTTCCGGCGTCGTGAATGCATAGGGCGTCTCGACTGCACCAACATGCTTATGGTCGCCCTTCCCGCGTTCGTTGTCGTAACGAAGCACGCATACGTTCCTCACGATGTACGCGGCACTGTACTTGTAGCAGTGTGCGCTGCCCTCGACAGGTGCGGAACCTTCCAGACAAGTAAAGCCGCAAATGACGTCTCATCGACGGGGACACGGCGTTTCAAGAGGCGTATTGCATTCATGTTGACAACAATGACAACACGCGCCAGTGTTGTCAATCATGTCAGCACCATTGTTTGCAGGATGTTCCAACGAAGACGATTAGTTGCATTGCAACCGGACCGTTACTTTTTTGCGCTCCTGTACTACGTGCTCCCAACTTCCGTAGGTCCATCCACGCGAGTCAGCCTCGACGATATGCCCGCGCAACAACCAGTGCGTGAATGAATGCGCCGATCGTTGGCTTGACAATCAACAACGCACGACGACGCAACGGCACGCTCGACGCACTTCGGCCAACTGCACCGCCTGCACTTCACCAAAGTGGCCCGACGGCATTCACATCTAGGGCGGTGACTTTGTGTTTAAGGCGCGCGTGGTACGAATGGCGGTCGAGCTAGTCTTTTGAAGGAATACGCCGCGAAGCCGCACCCGTCTATCCAATTCGCAAAGTCATTGCCAATTTCATCATCTTCGCGTCGAGCTTTGCCAATACGTCATCTAGCTGAAGCGCTCTCTTCACTACGCCGTCTAGAACCACAGCTCCTTTCGTCGCCTTCAACGCCGAAAGAATGCGCGGTAAAGTTCAACGCCCTTGTCCGGTTTCTCACAGTGTCCGCCATTACATCACCAGACGATGCATCGCATTGAACTTGTATGGCGTTGCAACGTGCATTTGATCCGCAAACGCCTTGGCGTGGTCGCCTCACGTGCAACCAAAGACTTGATCTCGCTCACAGGCCTCCTTGCATTCCTTGTTCGACAACGAGAATGCGCGTTACCGATAGCTCTTGGCCCTGGGCATCTTGCAAGCACGTTGCCTGGCGTACGTTTCGCCCTATCCGGCGATCACGGTGAGAGCCGGCCTAACATCTTAGTCAGCTTCGCTGATTAGCCCATTGGTGACGATTGCTTGGTCTGAGCAACAGCGGCGCAACGCCTTACCGGCTGTCCACCGGAAGACGGTCAGCGTCCCTGTGCACCTTGGGACCGCTGCCGGTTTGTCGTGAAGCGTCAAGCGGACGCGTTTGGAACCATCGAGCCCGGCGGCCGTGGGCTGGCCCCCGCAAAAGCCGGACATCTGGTGACGCTTAAATTTTGAGGTAGTCTTCTGCCTATGTTTAAGCCTAGTCACAACGTGGAACATCTAGAAGTTCTGACCCAGCCTGAGCAGCGCCGCCGGCGCTCAGTTGATGAGAAACTCGCGATAGTTCGCGAGACATTCGAGCCCGGTGCAACCGTTTCTGGTGTCGCTCGCCGGCATCAAGTAAATGCCAACCAAGTCTTCGGCTGGCGCAAGCTCTATCAGGACGGGAGCCTATCGGCGGTCAGTGCCGGCGAGCAGGTTGTACCCGCATCCGACCTAGCCGAAGCGATGAAGCAGATTCGCGAGTTGCAGCGATTGCTTGGAAAGAAGACGATGGAGGTAGAAATCCTCCGTGAAGCAGTGGAGTATGGTCGAGCAAAAAAATTGACTGCGCGCTCACCATTGCTGCCGGGGGACGACCGTTGAAGACGGTCTGTGAAGTCCTGGGTGTGTCGCGCTCGAATCTAGCAGTCAAGTCGAAGCGGTCTGCTGATTGGATTGACCGGCGCAAGATGCCCGTCCTCGACGACACGGCGCTTGTCGCTGAACTTCAGGAGCTGTTAGGCGGTGTGCCGACATATGGATACCGACGTGCTTGGGCGCTGCTGAGGCGAAGCCGGGACGCGCTGGCTCAACCGCGCGTCAATGCAAAGCGGGTGTATCGAGTGATGCGTCGCCACGGCCTGCTGCTGGAACGTCGCCCTCGTCACGTCTCATCTACGCGTCGGCATGACGGCAAGGTCGCGGTGGATAGCAGCAACAGCCGCTGGTGCTCGGATGGCTTCGAATTCCGCTGCGATGACGGTGTCCCATTGCGTGTCGTCTTCGCACTCGACTGTTGTGACCGCGAAGCCATGAGTTGGGCTGCAAGCACAGGGGGCTACACTGGCGACATGGTGCGTGACGTCATGCTTCAAGCCGTCGAAAGGCGCTTCGCCGGCGCGTTGAAGGCTGAAAGCGAAGTCGAGTGGTTAAGCGACAATGGTTCCTGCTACATTGCCGACGACACATTAAAGTTCTCTCGGAAAATCGGACTGAAGCCGGTCACGACGCCAGTCAGAAGCCCGCAAAGCAACGGGATGGCCGAGAGTTTCGTTAAAACGATGAAGCGTGATTACGTATCGTGGATGCCGAAACCCGACGCCAGGACGGCGCTGCAAAACCTGGCTATCGCGTTTGAGCACTATAACGAGTCACACCCGCACAGTGCCCTGAAATACCGCTCGCCGCGTGAGTTTCGTCGGCAAGCAGTTTCTCCAACCTAAGTGTGACCGGGTGTCCGGTTATGCGGGGGCAAGTCCAGGCCGCAGCTGCGCATCATCAGATCGGTCGGGAATGATGGTATGCGCTGGATCGCGCACATTGCCTGCGCACGTGCCGTATCGTCGGGCACTACAACGCCAGTAACGCGATCGCGCTTGACTGCGTCCTTCACCTTTTCGAGCTTGATAGCGCACAGCGCATTCTTAGCCGCCAAGTCGATATTCGATGGGAAAGTTTGAAGGTTCAACCGGTAGTGTTTGCAGTCAACGCAGAGCTTCATCTTGACCTTCCTCGCCGACAGAGATTTCGCCCACCTGGGTGCGTCCCGACACTGTGCCTCATAGTGCGGCGAATGTCGAATTACTCTACTCGTGGCGCTAAAGCAATCCTTTCTGGAGCGCACGAGACGTTTCTGCGTCCACACGAGAGTGACGCCTAACGTTAAGGGTTATTCGATGCCTGCCACCAATCACCCGCATGTGACGGTGCCTTTGCGCGTGTTGGCAAGCGTCGAATAAGCCCGATGGAGGAAACTGCGGAATGCCCCACTGCGATTAGAGGGTTCGCGGCGATGGCGATTGGTAGACCGGGATGGTCAGTGGTGCCGGATGCGGCACGCTCAGGCGGGGTGCGGGAGGGACGCTGACGCCGTGACGAAGCGGTTCAGTCGTGCACTCGCGATGATGAAGCGGACGTGCGAAGCGCTTCACGTAGCGACACGCGCAGGCTCCCACCTGTCGAATACTCACGTCGTCTTGACACTGCCCGCGCCAGTGAGTGCCCGCCGACGTCGCCGGGGGTTGCACCTTGCGCGATACACTGCTGAAGTGCCACGCCGCGGAGCGAAAAATGGACATTCGGCCACTTCACACTGAGAATGACTATCGGGCAGCGCTGGTAGAAGTGTCGGCGCTTGTTGACCGAGACCCCGAAACTGGCACCCCGGAGGGCGACAAGCTGGAGGTCTTGAGCATTCTTGTGGAGTATTACGAGCGCGGCTTTAGCGCCGCTCTTCGCGAGGCGCAGGCGCTGAAGGAGTCCGGGGATGCTTGCGCTCTGCCGTGCGACGAGTTCGCAACTGGCCAAATCGAGGCTTTGAAGGGAGTGATTCGCAATCCAGGTCAGCCCGTCTCAGTCGAAGACATGAATCCCGCCACTGTTAGCAGCTGCGACAACCTAACCGATGCCGCTCGGCCGAGTGCTCAAATAGGCCAAGTGGACCTTGTCTTGCGGCGCTTGCAGCAGAACATGAACGACAAAACCCGGCGCGATCCACCGCCGGCGGTTGAAGCGGATGACTGGATCGTCACATGGAATCTGGGGGACGAAATCAGCCAGCCGAGCGTAAGGACGTGGGTCCCCAAAGCAGAATATTTTGCATTCCAGGCGCTACGTTCTTTCTACCACGGAGCCGGTGATCACGCCTACCGCGTATTGAGAATGCAAGCTCTAGCGGATAAGGTGTTCGACGATCGCCTCGCGGCCATGCTATGGCTTTTAGCTGCCACACCGCAACTGGATGGCATCCGGCCGATTGATGCGCTTGCGACAGAGCGCGGCCACGACCGTGTGCGTGCCCTGCTCCAGTGCCTTGCACGCGGCAGCGAGTGAAGATTAGATGCGGAGCAAACAAGCACCATGGCTCGGCTGGTGAACTGGCCAATGTGCTGATATTGGCATTGGGGACGGTCGGGGATTGATTGCGGTTGTTAAGGCCATTGCTGGGCTATGCTGCACCTGACGGCGATCCACGAATGACACAACGCGGCGGCATTCTGCATCGGATACTCGCCCTATCCGTTGGAACGGCGGCCGTCTCTTTTCGTTTAGCTAACGCGCGTGTCGCCGCACGAGAGCATCTATCACTTGCTGGCGACCACGACCGCGACTAATCAGCATGCCTTAAGCGCTGGGATACGACTATGCATCGGTGACAAGGCGGTGATTTCGTGTATGGTTTCGAGCCCAGGCTTGGCATAAGATGCTGGAGATTGTGTTCGACTTATCGGAATTTACCCCTCGCCTTGCGCCGATGCAAAACTGTCCGAACCTCAATTTTCAAGAGGAAGACCGTGACTTTCAAAAAACCAAGCTCAGATTGGCTATCGCTGGCCGACGCGTTAGCACAGCCCAGCGAACAGGAAATCGCTGCTGACTTCGATGTTCCACGCGCTGACATCCGATGTACGGCGGCTGAATTAGACGCGACTGGGAAGAGCCTTGGAACGAGCGTCGCAAATTACATCGCAAAACTAGCGGAACAGCACGGCGTGGAGTACGTCGAAACCGGCAACTCCGCTTTGGCAAGAGTGATTACTTCTCTAAGCGACGACGACATGCCTGTTGGCGGACCTGACAGAACGGAAAAATTGGTGATTGCGTTGCGTAAGGCGAAGGTTATCAGCGGGCGAACGATGGTAGAACTGCTCGGCCAATATTTTGATGAATTGGACGCAGCTCCTGTCAAGCATAGGGATTAATTGCGTCAAAGCTTCCGCACTCACCTCACTCGGCGACATCTGAAACGTTATTGCAGACTGATTGCCTTCACGCTCTCACGAGTGGTGGGATGCTATACCGCCTATCGCCTATCGCCTATCGCGTTCGTGAGAAGCGCGCGTCGGGAGTGTCACGAACTCGCTGACGGCTTCAATTCTCGGGTCGACACTACCGATCACGCGGACTAAAACAGGACGTGGGACCACGAATCAGTCTTCGCGTAAATCCTTCGTGCCGTTTTCTTCATCGTCGACGTCTGCTGCGAATAGCGCACGACGCTTTCGGCCAGTAAACTGCTTGTGAAACGACTCAAGAAACCCCGCATATCGGCGCGAACCTACTATTGCCGCAGCGTCTTTGTCGAAAATCTCTGGCGTTGCCTGGAATACGAACCTCATTAATTGATCGACTTGCGCGATGAGTAACTGCACGTCATCCCCTACCCGTGCCGTCTCTTTCTGCGTCTGAATTGCCGTCGCATTCAGCCGCCGCTCAATCTCGCGAACCTCGTCCCGGAGTCCCTCTTCTCTAACGAACTGAGCGACGGCCTCGTTGATGAGTGCCGTCACGTTCGTTGACCGCCGTTCCGCAATTTCGCGCAGCTGCTCTTGATGCGCGGGCTCTAAACGAACGGATGTGTGTGCTTTGGTCATTTCAAAGGCGCTTGAACTGGTGTGCGTCAATTGACGCACAAATTCGATCGGAAGGCGCGAAATGTAACACACTGCTAGCCCAATATCCACAAGGCTAAGCGCCGAAAATTGCGTCGCGCGAGCACACACTCTTTATGTTCCACTAGATGCAGTTTTCGGGTCTTACCTCAGCTTTTCCGGGAAAAGCTCTCGATAAATGCCCCAGTGTCGGGGTGGCCAGGCGCTCCGCGCCCTTCGGCCGATGCGAGAAACGGGGCCGGCGAGCCCAGCGGGGGAGCCGACGACGCCTTTTTTGCGCAAATTGGCTTGCTTCGAGGGGCCCGTCAACGTCTCGTCAACAGAACGTCAACGCTCGCAGAGTCAACCGTCAACGCTGCGTCAACTTAAAGCCAACGTATCGTCAACACCGGATGCCTCTTCGAAGCCCCTCGTCAACATTGCATCAAGGTCTTGTCAACACTCCGCTAGCGTTGTGTCAACGCATAAGATGACGATATCATCTGAACATTTGCACGTGAACATTTCGTCAACGTTGCGTCAACGTTCCGCTAACAGAGCGCCTATAAGATGAAAGACACCAAAGAGAGGGTCGGGCCGAGCCTCCAATTTACGATCACGTCGGCGGACCAATCGAAAGCTGGACGCGTGCGACAGCTTCTGGGCGAGATAGAAGCTGCGCACCAAAACGGCTTTAGCTACGACAAAATATTGGATGCTTTGAGGAAACAAGATCTTGAAATAACTAACGGTTCGCTTCGGCAAATGATGCTGCGGATCAGAAAAAAGAGACAAACGGCGACAACAGCAACCGCTCCGATAAAACAAGCGGCACATGAATCGGGGCAGAACGCCGCTCGTGCGGTTCCGGCAGTTCACGCGAGGAGCACGGAACTGAACCTGTCAAAAGATGGATATCGCAACCCGATGCCAACTTTCCAACGCGATGTGACCAAACGATTGAATCTGGACGAATAACGGGAGAATAAATGAGCACGACGATCGAAGTTAAAAATACTGTTAACCTGATCTTGCAAGGCAAGGGTGGTATCGGGAAGTCGTTCGTTAGTAAGATGCTTTTGGAATGGTTCGCAAAATCAGACGCTCGCGTCAAAGCGTTTGACCTGGACCAAGAGAACGCGACGCTTTCGCGTTATAAGGCGCTTGAAGCCGTTCATTTCAATGTCATGCGCTCGGACCATACTGTCGATCCCAAGCAGTTTGATAAGCTAATGGTTAACATAATGAAGTCACCAGTAGGTACGAATTTCGTTGTGGACACGGGCGCGAACACGTTCTCGCCGCTGATGGCGTATCTGATTCAAAATGGCGCTTTTGATGCTATTCGTGGCGCCGGAAGGATACCGATAATCCACTCGATTGTCGGTGGCGGCGACAATCTGCAGGACACGGCCGAAGGTTTCTACTCGGTTTCGGAATCAACCCGCGTGCCAAACGTCGAAACCGATGTTGAATTGGTAGTTTGGGAAAACGAGCACTTCGGTCCGCTTGTGACGACTGCGGGAAAGCACTTCGTAGAAACGACAGTGTTCAAGGCGTTCGCTGATCGCGTGAAAGCCAGAATTCTTGTCAAGGCGCGGCCGTCGGATACGTTCGGCGACGACATTCGCAAGATGAATACGGCTCGGCTCACTCTCAACGAGGTATTGGAAGGAACTGCCTTCAATGTGATGGAAAAGAATCGCATTAAGCGCGTGTATGGGGATGTGTTTCAACAACTCGATGCAGTAGCGTGGTAATCGTAGATTTGAGCGAAGCCGGTCCATCGTTACGAACATAAGGCGACCGGCGCAAAAGTTGGGCTTGCTAATCCTGTTGTCGATACCTCACTGGTGAACTCGGGCGTGCGAACCGGCGCGGCGGACCGTCCTGCTGTGGCGATCGGTGCGGGCACGGAAGCAGCGGCGCAGAAGCTTGCGGCTGCCGCGGTCGCGGAACGGGAAGCGACGGCTTCGGCACGTACTGACTCCAGCGACGCGGCGCGAAGCTTCGGCTGCGCTTCAAGCCAACGAGAACGAGTTGGCGCGCGCGCCGTTTCCACGAAGCCGGCGCTGGCCGTCTTGCGCGAGGTGGCTGGCAACGCTCGCAACAAGGCCTCATTTGATGGAAGTACCACCTGGCCGCGCTGCCCTGCGGCGGCGGTTGTTGCTCGCGGTAAGCGGCGTGATGGGCTCAATGCGGTCTCGCATCCCTGCTACATCCTACGCAGACGCCAAACGTCTTGTGCAAAGTCGTAGGCGTGCTGCTTTCCGCTGGCGAAAGCCATCCAGCGCTAATACGTGGGACGCCTTCTTAACACCGTTTCTTCAAGACCGGGGCCATCAACCGGGCGCGGGACCGCAAGCGGAAGTCTGGCTTGCTCACTCGTGGCGCCGACCGAGCATCATCTATAAAAGTCCACCAACGAATATTGACGCCGGTACAGGCCCGTCTCTCGGCCAAGAAGTTCTTCGATCAAAGCAGTTCGATATTGAATGTAGATCGACGACGCCTTGGGCTCGTTCTGTTTATTAAGTCTTGCTTGCGCCATTGAGATCGAGAAAGCAAGCATCGCCGGCCCTGTGCGAAGACCCTCGCCATTCAGCGTACCCGTTTTATACAAACCGTGGAGCGCGTCTCTGACCAATATTTTTAACCACTCGTCCGACAGATTTTGAGGGATCGCCGCGTCAGGGCCCCAGCCTACGACTTCTCGTTGCAGCCTTTCCAAAAGATCATCGTCCATCGCCGGTGGCAATTCCCGAGCTGACCGGTGCACCATTGCGCCTCCATGGGTCGTAAATGCCGTGGTCTTGCATGCATAGTACCGGGAATATACGCGCATGCAAAGAGTCTCTGGCGCTTTAGACGAAACTGGGTACTTGCTTGCCTTGGGTAGGGCCATCCGAGCGCTTAGGGCTGACGTTGGGCTCTCCCAGGAAGGGTTAGCTCACGCTGCTAAGATTGACCGCAGTCACATGGGCAAAATCGAACGCGGTGAGCGCAACGTCACCATTCTTAATGTCGTCCGAATCTGTTCGGTCTTGCGCTGTTCCGTCTCTGAGTTGACGGGGCGAGCAGACGCAATCCTCGCTGACGACGCAGTCGCAGCCTCCGAGCGATAGGCCGTTGTCATCGTCTGCTAGAGGAAACCGTTCCTCGGCGAGATTCCGCGTGTACTTTTCAATCGCGTTCGAAGTGCTGGTGCCGATCTAGGGAAGCGTGGCATCGAGACGCGCGCCATTTTTCGCGTCATCGGCAAGGTGGGGATGAAGCGAGGCATCAAGGTCGCCTATGCCGACCGCGGGTTCATGCTCAACACCACTATGAACGTCGGCCTTGGCGGCGTCATCTAGATGGATCGCGAGGCGTTTGTGGGTAGCGAGGTCGGGGGGCGAGCGCATGTGTTTGATGATTGAGCCGTTCACCACACTCTAATTCGCGAGCCGGCGTCGAACGCGGCTTGGCTGTCTCGTTTTCAGTCCCAGGCAAACAGGCCGGCGCTACGATTAGGCGGCCTGCTGCCAACGCAATTCAAGCCGATTCGATCGAAAGCAGGCTGCAAGACGGCTACGAGCCACAGCGATGCATGGTTAGAAGGAATCGGCGCCGTTAGGAGCAGAGCTGTGTTCTCTATCTGAGATTCTTTCTAAAAAAGAGCTAAAAACCTTCTCAAAACCTTCTAGCATTGGTCGACGCCACCTGTTTCTCCAATGTGATCAGACGCTTAGGTACGTTCAAGGGTGTATATCTGACTCGAATCGGGGAGTATCTGACTAACCTGAGTAAGCATTTGACTATCGTTAGTGCGCATCCGACTTAAAGGGGTGAGCATTCGACTATCGGCCTGTGGATAACAGGCATCTGCTCCTCTTACCTCTGAAATTGGCACATTTTTGTGCGCTCAGCAGGCCTGCAAACCCTGCGTTCCTCGCTGAAGGGTCGGTTGTTCGCCCGGTTGGTGACTATTTGACTTGATTTGGGGTGTGCTGGGTGGCTTTTGAAGTCGAATAGTCACCGTCGATTAAGGCGGTAGTGATCATTTGACTAGAGCCAAGCTGCGCTTGCGTTGGCCTTCGGATCAGCCGGTCCCGTCGCTCGATACCCGATCGGCGTTGGCGGTGAGCATTTGACCGCGAACCACCCTGACTTTGTCCGTTTCGTCGAGTTGCCACGATGAAAGGAACCCTACTTCCGTCAAGCGGTCCAGTGCGGCTTTGACGGCGCGGCGGAAGAACTTAATCTCAGCCATGCGAGATCCACATAGCTTATGGATCGTCTCAACTTTCATTGGATACGGATGTTGATTGGTTGAGTAGAAGGCATGCAGCCACTTCTCCAAAGGAGAAAGCTTGGTCCTTATTTGCCAATCGATACGTGTGTAATCGCCAGGTTTAAGCTGTGCCGCTACCTCGCTATTTATCTGCACCTTCCAAAACGTCACTTCGTCGAAACCGCCCTCTTGTGCGCCGGCGTACTTAAGCAAGAGTGGTCCGCCATAGACAACAGGGACACTGCTTTTCGTGCGGGAGCGAGTTACTTCTAGTGCGCATGCCGTCAAGCGACGTATGGTTTCCCGCAGTTCTACAAGGCTGCGAGAGTTTTGCGTCCAGCCAAGCATCTTTATCAGAGAACGGGCCTCAAACTCCACCCACTCCTGCCGATTGTCAACAGTGGCGCCGCGAGACAAATGGAGGATTTGCAAGTAGACGTCATAGTCGCGCTGCCGCAGTTCCTCGCCCGTGTACGTGATTTTGATGTGTTCGAGCGCATATATCGGCTTCGCCTTGAGATCCATACGCGCATCCCTCTGCCCGCAAGTGAATAGCGCGGATCGAACCAGATCGTGCAGCACGGGTCGATGATCTTCCGACCATAGCGGAATCTGGACACGCGTCGGTGGTCGCGGCGACTGTCGACTCGCGTTGCCCCTTCCGGCGAGCGATTTCTCTAGCCTTGCGACGATCTCAAGCGCTGTCTCTCTGGGCGCTACCTTCTCGGTTGCCTCTGAGGATCCAATAAATTCAGAGGAAATCAGACCTGGCGTTTTCTTTGTCATTTGCTTGGTTCCTCGGCTTCGATCAGGTATTCTAGTGCCGATTACTTTTTTCAAGTATAACAACAATTTCTAATCGGACGGACAATGATTGATCCTTTGCGCCCTGAATACACAATCGATGACATCGAGGATCAGGCCAATCGCGTAGCGGACGTCGTAGAGCGTGTTCGGAACAGCATCTTTTCGCCGGACTACATCAAGAAGCCCCCTACTTTCTCGGTCACGCAACTGGCTGCTCTTTGCCGCATCGATCGCAGCGCTCTAATGAGACGTGTTGCAAAGGGTGATCTTCCCGCCGGTAAGGAAATAAACAAATCCCGTCGCGATTTCACTTTGGCCGAAGCGCGGCGATGGGCGCGTGCTTATGGACGGTCGTATACGCGCGGACCAGAGGACCGGGCGGTAGTCGTAACCACCGGAAACAGCAAAGGCGGTGTAAGTAAGACGACTACAACGATGTGCATGGCACAGGGTCTGTCGCTTCTCGGATACCGCGTGTTGTGCATCGACTTGGATCCGCAGGGGTCACTTACGAGCCTTTGCGGCTACCTGCCAGATACTCAGGTTCAAGAGGAAGACACAATTTTGCCGTTGTGCGCCGGAGACGAGCTATCGCTTCGGTATGCAGTCAAGCCGACCTACTGGGATGGACTGGACGTCGTCGGTTGTAGCCCAGTGGCCTTCGCAGCGGAATTTCACATCCCGAGTCGACAGTCGAAGCGAGAGCCCGATTTTCGGTTCTATGACGTGCTCAACAAAGGACTGCAGGACCTTCGAGGGGAATATGACGTCATCTTAATCGACACCTCGCCAACGCTTTCGTACTTGTCACTTAACGCTTTCTTTGCCGCTGACGGGCTGATTATGCCAATACCGCCTCGCGGCATGGACTTCGCCAGTTCGAGCCAGTTCTGGACTCTCTTTTCAGGTTTGGCTTCCTCGATTGCCGAGCAAGCAGGTGCTGAAAAGACGTGGAAATTTATCGACGTGCTGCTTTGCATGACCGAGGGTCAGGGCAATGTAAACGAAAGCGTGGTGAGGGAGTGGGTGAAGGTTGCGTATGGGGACAAGCTGATGACAGGCGAAATTCCGAAGACAGTTGTATCGAGTTCGTCCGGGACCAAGTTTTCCACGGTCTACGACATAACGAAGTACACGGGTAGTGCCAAGACATATCAGACGGCGCGGGTTGCCTATGACGCAGCCGTTGACCAAGTAGAGAGTCAAATCCGACGTGTCTGGGTTGATTGAAGGAGTTAGCTGATGACAAGTAAGAAAGAGGAGGCGGCTCGGCTCGCCGCTGCGGCATTGGATCCGGCGCTCATGCCGCGCTTGGAACGTAGAACGCCGCGAATTGCGATGAACAGAGTCACGGATTTCACAGGCGAACTTGAAAAGGTTGAACGAGACCTGAACGAGGCGCAAAGGAGACTCGCGCTGCATGATGGGGCGCTCCCGACGCGGAAACTCTCACCGGAGTTAGTCAAAGCTTCGAAGTTTGCAAATCGGATCGATCGGTCGTTTGAAGGACCGTCATTCGAAGCTTTTAAGCAAGAGATCTTGGGCGCCGGCGGGAACGTGCAGCCGATCAAAGTGAGGCGAATTGGCCCTGAGAATTACGAAGTTGTGTTCGGGCACAGACGACATCGAGCGTGCTTGGAACTCGGGCTACAGGTGCTGGCAATGATTCAAGAGGACATGTCCGACAAGGATCTTTTCGAAGAGATGAGCAGGGAAAACGAACAGCGAAAAGACCTGTCCGCGTATGAGCTTGCCATGCATTACAGACGAGGAATTGATCTCAAGCTCTATCGAAATTGGTCTGAGATTGCAGCCGTGCTCGGGAAAACCAAGAGTTTGATGAGTCGCTACAGTGCACTTGCTGATCTGCCCGACACTGTGGTGAATGCCTTTCGGTCGCCAAGCGATATCCAACCGAAGTGGGCGGAGAAACTCAGGCAAGTCATTGATGTTGATTCCGACGCGGTGATGCGTGCAGCGAGAGCCGTTGCTGGAAAGTCCCTTCCACCCAAGGGAGTGTATGAGGCACTCATCAATCGCACGTCTCAGGAGTTCACCCGGGTGAACTTTTCATTCGGGACATGGCATGAGACTAACAAAAAGGCGACGATCGACATCGATAAAACTACCTTAGGCCCGGACAAGCTTGAATCGCTTCGGGTTTTCCTGGCATCGTTGCAGTCGGAAAGTTCACCCGGGTGAACTAGTTGTGCGCTCAGCAACTGTAGTTGCGTCTGCAATTCAGACTTTAGGACACCATTAGCTTGGTGGTGGCGCAGCCCGTCTAAATTTGCGAGGCGAGCGGTATTGCAGGGCTTGGTACGGGTGGCACTTATTGTAATGCTCGAGGCAGCGCCAGATGCGTGAGCGCCGCGCCACGTCGGGGGCTTGCCCTTGAAGGCGACGTAATCTTGCTTCATCGTCTTCACGAACCGCTCGGCCATGCGGTTCTCCTCTGCGGCGAACGAACCGGGGTCGTCAAAGGCTTTAGGCCTAACTCCCGAGCGAAGCTACGTGTGCGATGGTCAATATAGGCGGAGCCGTTGCCCGAGAGCCATTCAATGGTTGAGTTTGCCTGAGCCGTGTCGAAGCGTTGCTCGACCGCTGTGTGTAGATTGTCAATTACGATGGCCGCCCGTGTTGCCTCACGGAATAATGTTACTCCCGGGTAGTTGTCACGGTCCCGCCGTTTAGGGATGAAGTCTGGCGCTGCGTAGCGGCGCCAGACTTCATCGCGTCGCCGTCGCCGAGTATCCGCGTCACCAGCTCTCTGGCACGGTTCGATCGCCATGCCTTCACGCGGCGCTGCAAGGTGCGCAGTTGTGCGCTCGAATACATTGCGGGAGCCATTGCAGTGAGACGCTCATGGAGCTTTTGTGCCGTGATGCCGGGCTCTGTCTCGAGCCACTGCTGTATCTTCGGCCAGGTATGCTCGAATGGATCTTCCCGGGTGCGCCAGTCATGTGGGACGCGCGCTTTTCGGTGATGCGTCGGCCGAACCTCGCCGGCCTGCCACGCTGTTCCAAGACTTGCCAGAAAATCCGCGAGTGGGATTTGATCAGGTGTTGTAGCCTCCTTCTGCGCCACGCCCGAAACGCTGCATTCGGCGACGCGCTGTTGGGCTTCTCGCATTCGACGCAATAGGTCCAGTGGGTCGAGTGCCCTGAACCGGGTACGCAGTCGACGTTTAGTTGACTCCGGCACAGAAGGCGAACGCAGCACGCGCTCAAGCGGCGTTAAAGGCGCTTCATAGCGCTTCGTCACCTTGGCGCCGTGACGTGTCTTTGATTTCAGCTTGAACGACGGCTGGAAGAAGTTGATGTACAGCCGCGAAACCTCGTAAAGGGCGGCAAGTGTTTGCGTGGCTTCGAGGCCGCGTAACCGGCCATACCCGACGAGGCGGCGCACGACTGATCCGTTCTTCTGCTCGACCCACGCCTGGTCGTTTTTCTTGTATGCACGTGAGCGTGTCAGCTCGATGCCCGTTGCCTTGCAGAAGTCGAATACGGCCTCGTTCATGAAGGCAGTATCATTATCGCAATCCAGACCACGCAGTGGAAACGGCAGGGCACGGCTAACACTCTCGATGTGCTCCAGAACGAACGCCCCGCTGCGATACGGCATCGCCAGGCATTCGGTCCAGCCGGTCGCGATATCGGTCATCACGAAGCTGTGCACGAAGTCGCCGTCGATCTTGGTGCCACCACAGTGCTCGACGAAATCCACCTCGAAATAGCCGGGCAACGGATCGTTCCAGTCACAGAACGTGCGGATCGGCACCGCACGCCGGATTGCATTGCCGACTCCGCCAGCCCGCCGGCGTTGACCGCTGAAGGCTTGCTCGCGCACGTCCCGCAGCAGTCGGTCAATGGTGGCGGCACTGATCTGGTTTAGCCGTTGGCGAACCCGCCTCGGTAGCGTCAGGTGACCGTGCCGTGTCATGGAGTCGATCAGCGTCGGAATGAGCGCCTTCAGGCGCTTGCCGCAGATCCGGTCGGCAGCTTCCCACAGCGTGATCAACGCGGCCCGCACCTCGTCATCGTAGCGTCGCTGCGGACCGGGCTTCGCCCTCGACGGCTGCGGCTCCCGGCACAGCACACGGATGGCGTGCTTACGATGATAGCCCGTCAACTCAACGAATTCGTCCAAGATCTGACGCTTGTCGTTCCGGTCGGAGCGGCGGTGCCGCTCTCCAACTGCCTCGGTCAATTCCCGTCTTGTTGTCATGCTGAGCCGCCTCGTCATAAGTCGCCCCCGCCAGCCGTCTTACAGGTTGCAAAATACTTGAGGCAACGAGCCTAGCTCGGTAACAAAAAACCCGAGTCAATGCGCCGGCCAAGATAATTGTCGTTCTCTAGCTGTGAGCATCACATCACGCACAACGTTGCCGCTTTGGGCGCCAATTGTCGCTGCCCGACTGATGACCTCTCGGTCATGCAGTCCAATCGTAATGTCACGCGCAATGGCGAGCCATCTCGACAGCGCGCCGCGGTTATTGGTTTCATGAAATTGTTGCGCCCGCAGCGGTGTCTGCTCCAACGACGACGCGATTGCGGCCATCGGGCAAGCCTCCTCTTGGAGGCAAGCCTCCCCTTTGCTGGATCAAACGCAGGCGAGGCGGCCCGAGGACGACTACCTGAGCGCGTATCAGGCCTCTTTGCCAGGTCTACGCGCAGCAACGGCTAGAGATCTGGGATCGGACGCCGCACGTACGTCGATACCATCGCGTAGTGACGGTGCGCAAAGGGGAAAAAGCGCGGCCGGAGCTGGGGCCGAACTATTGCGGGACGTTGCGTGGAGCCCAGTTAAGACGCCGGAGTTAGTAGGCTTTGCTTCGCCCCTTTTTAAGTCCATTACTTTTGAAGAAGCGTCAGTTACGGCCGCCCGACTTTCTGAGCCGTTCAGACGCTCATTGTGCTCTAGCGATTAATCGACGGCGTTCGAGCATTGCAGTTCAAGGCCTCTCTTAAGAACCTCAAAAACAATCTTTCTCCCCGTACCGCATTGCGCCTGCGCGCGAGCGTCGTGAGGCGACCTTCCTGAGCGTGAGCGGATACGCCGCGCCGATATGTGATCCGCTATGGCCAGCATGCGTTGTGCATAGACTAACGTCAGCGCTGAGCGTCGCTTTAGTTCGGTGGCTTGCCGATGTCCTGAGACCAGACGCCAATACGCGTCGGACGCACGCCCGAGTTTAGACAATAGGGGGGTTGACCGCCCTCGGCGACGCGCAGTCGCGCGATGTCGAAGCCGCCGTAGGCGGCGACGGAGTAGTCCGGCCAGCGTTCGTCAGGCTGGAGACAACAGTAGGGTGCTCTGTCGTCTAGTGTCATGGTTGCCTTTCGTCGGAACGGGCCCTCTTCGTCTTCGTG